>NZ_JADCKB010000029.1 GCF_014982785.1 Ructibacterium gallinarum | reverse complement strand
TCAAGATGAAGGCGAACAATTTTCTTCTTGAATTCAGTTTCATAGTGTTTCATTTGTAACATCCTCTTTTCCTTCTAAGATTATATCTTTTTTGGTAGTAGTGTTACAACTATAATATATCACAACACATATACTAAAATTTTAAATATATCTATATTTGTTAATCTTGACATATTTCATCTTTTATGCTATATTGCAAATTAGAGTTGTACATCATGAGAATAGATTTTTTATTATATATATCATTTAGACTCAGATACCGTTTTACTAACAAAACTATCTATAAATATCAATCACATCTTTGGGCGATCCTTTTATATCGGGGAGGTAAACATAATAGTGAATATAAAATTAAAATACCAATACCTAATTAATAAGTATAAACAAAGCAAAATTATTCTTATAGCTATATCCCTGCTTGCTGCCATGATTCTCATTGCAGCAAGCATTTTTGCTCTTTATTTTAATAATGTTTTTAAAAATTTTTTTATTGACAATGTAAATTCATCTCAAAATAGTGCAGCTGAAAAAATATTAGATCTAGAAACACAACTAAAAAATATTTCTGCTCAAATATTAAACAATTATAATGTTGTTTCCCTGCTTTATTCGGAACAAACAAACGATTTGGAAAATATTGACAAGGCCATTCGTTACATTTCATCTATGAAAATTGTAACCAACATAAAATCTATTCGCATTATTAAACCAACAGAAGGGCTAATTTGGACGGATACCAATATGAACCCGCAAACACTTGATGAATATTATTTGCAGAACCCTATGGATGAACAAATACTTTCAAACTATGAACAAAGTAAACAATCATTTTTTTCAGACCCCCAAGAAAATATGATTACTTACATTTTTAATGACAATTCTGGCCGTTTAGTATTATTTAACTTATCCAACGAAATCTTTAGTGAAATTATGACAAATTTATCTCGCTATTCTAATTCATGGATTTATTACAACAACACACTCCTGTATGAAAATGAAGGGAATTTTTTTGATGTTTTAACAAATGAAAAAATAAAGAAAAATATAAATGAAGAGAAAAATCATTTTCTTTCTGATCATGCTCTTTATGTGCACAATCAGTTCAATAATCTCTCTTTTGTCACAAAAATAAATTACAATAATATTATCATAGATGGGTTAAAAACTACCTCCTTTATCTGGATTATTACTTTAAGTTTTATTCTCATTTTAATATTGTTATTTATGATGACATCAAAGTATTTCAAAAATATTATTAGTAAATATATTTCGCAGCTCGCTTCAATTGAATACCGTGCAAATAATGATAAGCTGGAAGAAACCATTTTTAAAGTATTTAATGCAGCACCTCTTAACACAAAAGAAAAAAATATGCTCAATACCACAATGAAAGCTACTGAAAAAAAGTTCTGTGCAGGAATAATTAAAATTGATAAATATAAAAAAATAATAAGTGAGTATTCGCCGAATGATATTGTTCTGTTAAAATACGCTATTCGCAATATTACAGAAGAACTTTTTGCAACAGAAGGTACATGTAAAACCATTGATCTAATGGAAGATAGTATTGCTCTACTTACGCAACTAAATAATGACGCACATCTTGAGCAAATCACATTAGAAATTAATAAGAATTGCAATAAACATTTGGGAATTTCTCTTTCCTTCGCGTTTACAAGAACGCTTTCAACGGTTGAACAACTTATACAACATGCATCTGTAACAAATGAATTAATCAATTATACTTATTCTGCCCCTGAAAATGCACTTATACTTGAAAAAGATATTTTGGCTCGGCAAGAAGAAAACCACTCGGAATATCCTCTGCAACTGCAAGAAGAAATTATTCATACACTCAATACTAATACCGGACAATCGATTCAGTTGGAAAATTTATTAAACCAATTTATGCAAAAAACAAGATTTCTTAATCGTCAAATTGCAGAAAATTGGCTTCTAACTTTAGTAATGAATACCGTCAATAATGCCAAAAACTTAAAAAATAAATATATAGACCATCAGTATTTCCTAGAAATCATCAACAGTGACACATTGGAAGAATCCATTAATTGCTTTAAAAGTATACTTTTTCCTCCGGCTAATGACAAAAAAGAAGATTTAGCTGATACTGCATTTGCAAATATGGTAGAAAAACTAACAGAAGAAAATTATGCCGACCAAAGTTTTGATCTAACTTATCTTGCAGATAAACTATACCTAAACAAAGTATATGCTGGCCGTAAATTCCGACTAATATTTCATCAAACTTTTTCGCAATATCTTACAGAATACAGAATTCAAAAAGCATGTGAATTACTTACCACAACAAATCGACGTGTAGGAGATATTGCAACTTTGTGTGGTTTTAACAGTTCAGCATACTTTGTTACGATCTTTAAAAAGTACAAAAATATGACCCCTCAAACATATAGAGAAAAAGAAACTGGAAATAAATAAAATTCAGAATTATACTACGCATATAGAGATGACAAATTAAAATATTTTATATGTATTAACGATTGAATACCGAAAAATCATTTATTAAAATAGATAAATAGAAATGTAGATTTTGTGTTTATATATGAACTGGCTGCTCCTTATTATTCGGCAAAAGGGCAGAAATCTATCAACCTGGTCACACTGATAAAATGGTGACGATTGGATCTATACGGAATCAAATTCGAAAGTCGGCTGATCAATGAAGTGAAACCCAATATGGTATATCATTATCATTCACTGTTCAGCCAAAATTGGCAATGAAAATTTCATGATAACACGCTTTTTCAGGATTTTTCATTATATGATTGAGTACATAGACGGACTTATAACAGGGAAAAGCATAGTTATTGATAATCCTTTTATTCCAGTAAGTGTTTTCAGAGGTAACAGGATAGAAGTAACACACACGATGGTATTATATGTATGAAAGGGCACTATTTGTGTTTTAATGTGTTTGTGAATAAAAAATCAGCCTGGGATATTCGGATCATGCAGCAATTGCAATGATGATAAGTATTTGCCACACTAACCCATGGGTCGGAAATTGTTTCGAATCAATCTCAACCCGTTTTATCTGGTTTTTTATATCAAGATACATAGATAGATACGGCACGTTGACTTACAAAGCAACAAAACTTCTACGCATCATCTAGAGCAGAAGTACATTGTGGCCCACACAAATGATAATAAGAGCTTCACACGCGCAAAGGGCGCTTTCTATTTATACTGACTTTAAATCTAAAGCATATAGCAAAAGTTAAAATAGAACTTTTAAATTCGTTATTATTGATAATATTTTCCCTTATCAGCCTTAGTTTCAAAAATTTTTGCAAAGTAAATTTATTTCTACTTTGTCAACAGATTCTCTTGAAAGAAAACAATCAAAATCAAGCTAAAACAAACTTAGGGATCGTTGCGTTAAAAATAATTCATACAGAAAAAACGGGCGCAAACATCAAAAACTATGGTTTACTGATGAGGTACCATCATCCAATTCTTTTTTAAAAATTGAAATTTCATATGGGGCCAATATTTAAAAAATGATCAAGAAATATGAAAGAGCTCCACAGAACAATACGTAGTAAATTACGATTCATTCATTTAGCGGAAGTAACGCCTAAAATCATATACGAAAGGGATCCTCCTGACGGAAGCTCCCTTTCATATATTCATATGGAAAAAATGGTATGGTTAATTCATTGCAGCACGCAAAATATTCTCCGCACTTTTTTTATTGGATCGCAAAAATCGATTGAGCATAAAAAGGCAGTTGGGATCACCTTTTACAATGCAATTCAGCTTTTCTTCGCAGGACAAAGTCGCTTCAAATCCCATTTTTTCTAGAATTTCATAAGAAGCTTCACTGACACTACCAAAAGGATACGTAAAGGCAGACGGCATATAACCGGTATGTACTTTCATTTCCTCCTGCAAACGTCCCACATCTGCCCAAAGCATCTGGGCATAAGCTTCCTCACTTTCACCTTTTTTCTTTTTCGCGCCATCCCGGCCTTTAGTATTGCTGTGAAGATCATAGCTATGATTCTGAAATTCTACTAACCCAGACTGCATCATCTCATTTACCTGATCCCAAGTAATATGGGAATATCCTGGATTTTCGTCTGGCGTATTGGTATATAAATCAGTATATTTTCCAATTAGCGAAATAACAGCCTTTGCCTGGTATTTTTGTAAAAGCGGGTATGCATAGCAGTAATTATTAAAATAACCATCGTCAAAAGTCAGCATCACCGGCTTTTCCGGCAAAGTTCCGTCCTCTTTTACATACTGAATTAATTCATCTATTGTTACAGTTTGATAGCCTTCCTGCTGCAAATATTTTAAATCTGCCTCCAGCATATCAGAAGAAATCACAAATTGACCGATACGTGCAGGATCTTCCGTTACTGCATGATACATAAGAATTGGCAAAAAAACACCGCTTTCCTCCTGAGCATGAACTGAAAAATCATCACTTTTTACCATAAAAGCTGTAAAAACAGTAATCAGCAAAATGGCCGCAGTAAAATAAATCACCAAGGTGCGAAGACGGATTACAAACATGAATCTCTCCATTCCGCCGCTGTGCGCCGGCATAATTCATAATAAAATCACTTATCCGCACAGCAAAAAATGATAAGGATTTTGCCCTTAATGCATTTTAATACATGGCGCAAAAATTTATCGCCGGGGCATTTTCCGGAGGCCTATCGCAAATATTCGGCTCTCCTGCTTACATTTTATGAAGCGCGGTGCGGAGATATACCCGATAATTTATTCAACCGCTGGCAATAAAGGCCGCATCCAATCAGATCGATCCCAAAATATAGATTTTGCTATTTCATTTTCTGCCAGCCCTCCTGCAACTTCTGCCTTCAAAATTCCATTTGCCTCAATACTTTCCACTGGATTTTCAATAACTCGTAGCAAAGCCCCGGTTTCTTTGTCATAAATTCCCCAAGCCTGAAAAGCCTTTATAGGCTGATTTGACACATTCCGGTATTCTACTGAAAGCACAGAATCCGTTTTTAATACCCGGGAAACCATCACTTTCTTCTCACTGTGTTCCATCGTTTTTTCCATAATACCGGGAATATTCAAAAGTCCCCAACCATATTGGTTATCCTTACCCAAATCACCTAAATCAGCAGAAGTGTTTTCAAGAATTTGTAAAAACGCATCCGCATCCATTTCAGGCCAAAGTTCCTTTGCCAGCGCTGCGGCAGCTGCCACATGCGGCGAAGCAAAAGAGGTGCCGGTTCCGAAACTATATCCCCCACTGCTCGAAGTGGATAAAACACTTACACCAGGCGCACAAACATCTACGGTCTCGTTGTCAACTGATGTAAAATAATATTCTTTATTTTTATTCACCGAGCCAACACCAATCACACCATCATATCCAGCAGGATACCGAATCGCAGTGTCCTCAAGGTTACTGGAAGATTTATTTCCGGACGCCGCCACCACAATCACACCTTTTTCCAGCGCATATTCCACTGCCTCGCGAATTGATTGTACATCTACGCCAAACCCCAAGCTCATATTAATGACATCACAATGATAAACATCTACCGCATCCTTAATAGCATCCAGCATAAACAGAGTATTGCCTTGACCAGATTTCCCCACAACCTTTAAGGATACAATTTCCGCTTCACTAATGCCGGCAATTCCCGTCTGATTGTTTTGCGTCGCAGCAGCAATGCCCGCAACTCTGGTTCCGTGTCCCACAGTGTCATCGGTATTGCTAGGATCAACATGGGACAAATCATGATCATTATGATCATCATTGGCATAATTTTGAGCAGCAACGACCCTGCCGATCAAATCTTCGTGAGAATCGTCTATCCCTGAATCAATGACACCAATTCTGATGTTTTCCCCGGTAATACCCCAATACCATGCTTTCGGCATTCCTATCATTTCCAGGTTCCACTGCTGAGAAAAATTCAAATCATCCGGCATGACTGGCACAGTCATCTCCTCAGCCAAATACACATCCACCACAGGTTCTGCATACACCACACCAGGCATCTGCATTACTTTTTCAATATCTGATTCCTGCACCTGATACAAATTCCATTCTGGAACCATTGGGGTCAGTATTTCATCTCCGGCCGCTTCTGACAATATAGTTACTGGCGTTTCTTTCAATTTTACAATATAATCCTGTCCAAAACTTTCAGCCGGCAGCCAACACAAAAGTACGAAACAGAAAATACTCAAAATCATATACTTTCGTATCCTTTTTTGTTCCATCCCAATATCCTCCTCGATTGCTTATAGTATACCATACTCTTTTTTTCTTGGCAATAACTCGAAAAATTTTTAACAAGTATATGGTTAGAATTTTGGGGTGTCAACGTCAATTATTTAATATTGACGGAAGAAAAGTTTATGATACACTAAAGTTAAAGAGTAAAGAAATAAAATCAAGGAGGTTATCTTATGGCTGAATTACGTTACAATCCACTGACAAAAGACTGGGTGATGATCGCATCCCACCGTCAGAACCGGCCGCAGATGCCCAAGGACTGGTGTCCGTTTTGTCCCGGTTCCGGAAAAGTCCCGGAAAATTTTACTGTTTATAAATATGACAACGATTTCCCGGCACTTTCTCAAACTCCGCCAGTTCCCGATGACGTTGCCACCGATCTTTACCAAACACGGGAAGCATATGGAAAATGCGAGGTTATTTTATATTCTCCCAATCACACCATTACATTGCCGGAGTTAAGTGTTGCCCACATCCGCGAACTTGTAGATCTCTGGACATCCCGGTTTGAAGAACTGCGTAAAGACAAAAAGATAAAATACATCTTTATTTTTGAAAACCGCGGTGATGTGGTAGGTGTGACTATGCCTCATCCACATGGCCAGATTTACGGCTACAGCTATATTCCCAAAAAACTTGAGGTAGAACTGGCTTCCAGTAAGGAATACCTGGCCGAAAAAGGCCGCTGCCTTTTCTGTGATATTCTGAAAAATGAAAAGGAATACAAAGAACGTATCATTTTTGAAAACGAAGATTTTGTTACTTTCCTTCCATTTTTCACTGACTATCCTTACGGCGTTTACATCGGCGCAAAAGAACACATTCAGAACTTGAGTCAGTTTAATGACCGTCAAAAAGATAATCTGGCCAAAATTCTGAAGGAAACAGCTGGTACACTGGACAGCTTATTTGGCTTCCCCTTCCCTTATATGATGTGTATGCATCAAGATCCAGTTAACAGCGAAGACTGCTCGGAATACTTTCATTTTCATATTGAATTTTTCCCGCCTCTGCGCGCTGCGGACAAGCAGAAATTTAACGCCTCTAGTGAAACAGGCGCATGGGCTGCCTGCAATCCCACTGCTCCGGAAGAAAAAGCACAAGAGCTTCGGGAAGCACACCAGCGTTTTCTAAAAAAGATGGCACATACTGACTAAACTGTCATAAAAAAGGACCCTTATACGCTCACAATAAGGATTTTCCTTCTACGGCTAGGAATTATCGTCCCGTATTGTTAATTTGTGAGCAGAAAGGTGATATCCTATGACAATTTCTGAATTAAAGAAAGAATTTATTCGCACATTCGGCGGTGCGGAAGAAGAACTCCGTGTATTCGCCTCACCGGGAAGAGTTAACCTTATTGGGGAACATACTGACTATAACGGCGGCTATGTTTTTCCGGCCGCACTTACTTTCTGTACCACAGTAATTGCCCGGAAACGCAACGATGACATAATCCGTATGAAAGCAACAGACCTTCCTGAAATCGTAGAAGGTAGTATCGGCACCATTGACCAATTTAAAGATCTGAAATGGGGCAACTATCAATTCGGTGTTTTTGCCGAATTGCAAAACGCCGGCTATACGCTTACCGGTGCAGATTTACTCTATCATGATACTACCCCCCACGGAGCTGGCCTTTCTTCCTCTGCTGCCATTGAAGTCTCCAGCGCCATTGCAATGGCTTCTTTGGGCGGTGCAACAAAGATTGATCATATTGAAATGGCTAAGCTCAGTCAAATGGCAGAGCATAACTATGTGGGAGTCAAATGCGGAATTATGGATCAGTTTGCATCTGCTATGGGACAAAAAGATCACGCAATTTTCTTAGACTGCAAATCATTGGAATATGAACTGATTCCCATCCAGCTAGACGGATACAAACTTGTACTTTCTAACACCAATAAAAAGCATTCCCTCGGAGCATCCAAATATAACGAACGTAGGAGCGAATGCGAAAGAGGACTGGAACAACTGAAAGAAAAGCTTCCAAATATTACCTGCCTGGGTGATGTTTCTTTAAAAGATTTTGAAGCTGCCAAAGATGTGATTACGGACGAAACAGTACTCCGCCGAGTACAGCACGTCATTGAAGAAGACGACCGGGTAAAACGCTCTATTGAAGTTTTAAAAAAAGGAGATCTGGATGCTTTTGGACAGTTGATGAGCGCCTCTCACCGTTCTCTGCGTGACTTGTATGAAGTTTCCTGCCCAGAACTGGATCTTCTTGCAGCAGAAGCACTGAAAATCGATGGTGTTTTAGGTTCCAGAATGACCGGCGCAGGTTTTGGCGGCTGTACAGTAAGCTTGGTTAAAGACAGCGCTGTAGACCAATTTATTAGCCAAATTGGAGAAAAATATCGGAACACGATAGGATACGAAGCCTCTTTCTATATCACTGAAATTGGTGATGGCGGCCGGGAAATAAAAGAATAAGTCAAAAAACCTCTGGAACCGATTGATTCAGTTCCAGAGGTTTTTAAAACGCATCCATTTGTTTCAAGCTAATAAATTCTCCGTGTGCTACAATAATATGATCGAGCAACGTGATACCGACTGTTTCCATACCACGATACAGTGCACCTGTTGTCACAATATCGTCGCGGGAAGGAATCAAACTTCCGCCAGGATGATTATGTGCTAAAATGACGTATTTTGCAGAAGTTCGGAGCGCAAGTTTCACCGTTTCCTTTACATAAATCGGCGTTTCTTCGGCATTACCTTCTGTAATCTTATCCACACGAAATGCCTGAAAATGTTGATTTAAACTAATCATAAAAAAAGTTTCCACCAACTTGCCGTAAAATAGTGTTTTAACATAATCCCCCATTTCTTCCACTGTCTGAAGGCAAGGATACCTTTTCTTTCCCTCCAGTATCATACACCTTTCAACACACCCCAACAGAGGAAACAGATCATGCAGGAACTGTGCTGTTCTTCTTCCTACGCCAGACACCTTCATTAATTCTTCCACGTCTGCCGTCAAAACACCATATAAAGAACCGCATTGCTCCAAAAGCTTATGGGCCATAGGATTGGTGTTTCCCTGCGGGACTGCTACAAACAAGAGTTTCTCTAATTGCTCATGCTCTTCTAAAAATTCAAATCCAAGCCTAGCAGCCTTTTCATCCAGTCTTTTTCTATGCCCCGCATGTTCTTCTGCTGCCATATTACTTCACCGCACGACTCCCCGGCTTCACAAGCGGCATTCCCGTTTTGCAAATGGGGCATTTGTCTGCTTCATAAGAAGTAATATCCATAGAAAAAGCGCTCCGATACGGTACTCCGAAATCGATTTTTCCGCCAGTACGATCCACAATAGACCCGATTCCTACAATCTTACCACCGCACTTTTCAACAAGCTCCATGACCTCTTTCACACTGCCACCGGTAGTCACAACATCTTCTACAATCAAAACACGCTGTCCTGGTTCAATGGTAAAACCGCGGCGAAGTGTCATCACTCCATTTTCTCTCTCAGCAAAAATATTTCTGACGCCAAGCTGCTTACCTACTTCATATGACATGGAAATCGCTCCGATTGCCGGACCGATTACGACGTCGATGGCATCATTTTTATACTGTTCCACCAACTCAGCACAAAGAGGAACGCTGTATTTCGCATCCTGAAAAATTTTTGCGCACTGCATATACTTATCACTGTGCCGCCCAGAGGTAAGCAGAAAATGCCCCTCCAGCAAAACCCCAGCCTCTTTCAGCATTGCAATAATTTCATCTTTTGTCATCATAGTCAATCATCCTTTCTAATCATTCATCTGTACTGCACCGACAATTTCATTGACATCCGCAATATTATTTTCATTCAAATACTGTTCAATCCCGTTACGCACCCGAATCCAGGCGTAAGGATCCACGATTCCAGCAGTTCCAACTGCAACTGCATTTGCACCAGCCAGCATAAATTCCACAGCATCTTCACCGGTTGTAATACCACCCATGCCAATAATTGGAATTTTCACCGCCTGCCGTACCTGATACACCATTCTAACCGCCACCGGCTTTACTGCTGGGCCGGACAAACCGCCCATATTGTTTCGCAGCACTGGCCGGCGTGTTTTTACATCAATACGCATCCCAAACAAGGTATTAATCAAGGAAACCGCATCCGCACCGCCGGCTTCTGCCGCCCGAGCCATTTCGGCAATATCCGTCACATTTGGAGAGAGCTTTACGATCAACGGCACTTTTGAAACCTGTTTCACCTGCGAGGTCACATTTTCTATCATTTTTGCATCGGTTCCAAACGCCATCCCCCCCTCTTTCACATTGGGACAGGAAATATTTAATTCAAACATATCCACGCTGTCTCCCAGCATTTCTGCCACCTGCACATAATCCTCAATCGTAGAACCTGCCAAATTGGCTATCAATTTGGTATCAAATTGCCTCAGCCATGGCAGTTCCGTACTTAAAAAGGCTTCCGCGCCCGGATTCTGCAATCCTACGCTATTTAAAATACCCTTTGGGGTTTCCGCAATTCGCGGTGAAGGATTTCCTTGCCTTGGCTTTACTGACAACGCTTTAAGACATATAGCGCCCAATTCAGACAAATCAAAAAAATCGCTGTATTCCCGGCCAAATCCAAAGGTCCCGGAACCAGTAGTAACCGGATTTTTCCATTCCACACCGGCAATATTCACTCGCATCTCAGCCATTCCATTCCACCTCCGCCCCATCAAATACCGGGCCGTCTTTACAAACCCTTTTGCGCTGTCCGCCTACCGTACACGTGCAGGTAACGCACGCACCAATTCCACAGCCCATCCGTTCTTCCAGGGAGGCCTGCACTGGAAGCGCGTTTTCCCCAGCAATCTGACAGACTAATTTCATCATTGGCGCCGGCCCGCAGGTATAAATCCGACTTACCGGATTAGAAGAAAGAATATTTTTTAAAACATCGGTAACAAAGCCATGATATCCAAAACTTCCATCATCTGTAGCCAAAAAAACATTCCGGCTTACCGTCGCAAATTCATCAGCCATAATGACTGACTGCTTGTTCCGAAAGCCCAGCAAAACGGTTGCTCTGCCCTTCATCTGCTTTGCCAAGAATAAAAGCGGAAAAACACCTATCCCGCCTCCAATCAACAAAACTGCATTTTTGTCCTCCGGATGCAGTTCGAATCCGTTTCCCAAAGGGCCCAAAATATCCAGACGGCTGCCCAATTCATACTTTGCAAGTGCATCCGTACCTACTCCTTTTACCTCAAAAACAAAGCGGATATAACGCTTATCAACAACATCACAGATGCTGATAGGTCTGCGCAAATAGGCTTCACCGCCGCACAGAATATGCAAAAACTGTCCCGTCCTGGCGTTTTTCGCCATCTCCGGACATTGAACCGTAAAATCATAGATTTTTTCTGCCAGTTTCCGCTTTCCGACCAACTCACATAACATTGATACTCCTCCTTCTCCTTTCTTGCCGTTTACAGTGCACTCAAAATATCATCACGCATCCGGATGGCTTCCTGCCGAGCTGCATCTCCCAGCGTCCCACCGTGTTTTTGATAAGCACACATAATTGACCGAGACGCATTCACAATCGCACCAAGGCCATCCTTGTTAAAGCTCTTTGCAACATCTGCAGCCTTGCCGCCCTGAGCGCCATATCCTGGTACAAGAAAATAAGTGTGAGGCATAATTTTTCTTAACGCTTCGGCCTGTTCTGGATATGTTGCTCCAACTACCGCACCTACACTACTGTAACCATGCGTACCAATTAAATCTGCGCCCCATTCCTTTACAAGCTCTGCCACATGTTCATAAATAAATTTACCGCCAGACTTCAAATCCTGCAGTTCGCCGGAGGATTGATTGGAAGTCTTAACCAAAACAAAAATTCCCTTTCTATTAGCGGCACATTCCTCTGCAAACGGCTTAACTCCATCGGTACCAAGGTAGGGATTTACCGTAAGACAATCAGCAGAAAAAGCAGCTGCCTCTCCGGAACCTAAAGCCGTTTTTCCAAGATAGGCTTTTGCATAAGCCTGAGATGTAGCACCAATGTCCCCACGCTTTGCATCTAAAATCACATACATTCCATTTTTCTTTGCATATTCCATCGTCTCTTTTAAACACCATAATCCCTCTAGACCGTACATTTCATAATACGCACATTGAGGTTTGACGGCTGGAACAATATCACACAAAGCGTCAATCAAGGTTTTATTAAAATTCAAAATAGCATGAGCGGCACCTAAAAAGGTTTCTCCGTATTCCTCAAACGCAGCCTTTTTCATCTCCTCCGGCACATAATCAAGCTTAGGATCCAATCCAGCTACCGTAGGGTTATTCTTTTCTTTAATTTTATCAATTAATATATCAATCAATGATGCTACCTCCTCTTTCGCTCAGTTCGTTTAGTATTCTGTATTTCGGTACACGATTTTTCCGCCTGTTATCGTCATGTCTACTCTTCCGTAAAGCTGAAAACCGTCATAAGGCGAATTTTTCCCCTTAGATTCAAATTTGGAAACATCTACCGTATACGTAGCATCCGGATCAAAAACGACAATATCCGCAATTTTACCAATTCCCAATGTACCACGGTCAAAACCAATTATCTGTGCCGGTACGGTACTCATTTTTTCAATCAGCTGACACAAGGTCAGCTTTCCGGTCTTCACCAAATAGGTAACACCCAAGCCAAGGGACGTTTCTAACCCTACAATACCGTTGCTGGCTTGTTCAAATTCCAATTCTTTTTCATCTCTGTGATGCGGGGCATGATCTGTAGCGATTGCATCAATGGTACCATCCTGAAGTCCTTCGATCACCGCGGCAATATCATCTTCATCACGAAGCGGCGGATTCATTTTTGCATTGGTATTAAACCCGTCACATGCCCGATCTGTCAGAGTAAAATAATGCGGTGCAGTTTCCGCCGTGACATGCACCCCACATTTTTTTGCAGCCCTGATTGCTTCAATCGAATCACGGGTGCTGACATGGCAGACATGCAGTCGGCCGCCTACCTGTTTGGCGATTAAAACATCTCGGCTTACCGCAACGCTTTCTGCCGCTTTCGGAATACCCCGAAGCCCCAACACGGTAGACATATATCCTTCATTCATACTCCCGTTGTCCACCAGTTCTAAATCCTCACTGTGAGAAAAAACAGGAATATCAAACATTTTCGCATATTCCAGGGCCTTACGCATTAATGACGAGGAAACGACCGGTCTTCCATCATCCGATACCGCTACTGCGCCCGCCGCAGCAAGTTCTCCAATTTCAGAAAGCTCTGCACCTTTCTGACCTTTTGAAATACAGCCTGCTGTCAATACATTAATCAAGCCAACTTCTTTTCCCCGATTTATGACATACTTTACCAAAGCCGCATTATCCACTACCGGCTTGGTATTGGGCATACAAACCACCGTAGTCACACCGCCTTTTGCCGCAGCGTGACTTCCCGATGTAATATCCTCTTTATATTCCAAGCCAGGTTCCCGGAAATGAACATGTAAATCCACCAATCCCGGTGCCACGACCTTTCCGGAAGCATCATATACTTCTGCATCCGGAGCAACAATTTCCGGCTCAGCTTTCTTTATCACACCGCCATCAATCAGCAAATCCATCACGGCTTCGGTATGATTCTGAGGGTCAATCACCAAACCGTTTTTTATCAACAAACTCATATATTCTCCTCCTAAAGGCTCTGTTTTCTTATCGTTCCGCCAGCATTTTCAAAACAGCCATTCGGATGCAAACGCCGTTAGTCACCTGATCGCAAATCACAGACTGCGGACCGTCAATCACATCCGCCGAAAGTTCCACCCCGCGGTTGACCGGTCCCGGATGCATTACAATAGCATCTGGCGCTGCCAATTTCAATCTGCGCTCATCAATTCCAAAAAACTTATGATATTCCCGTACAGTCGGGAATAACCCCTTTTTCTGACGTTCCAGCTGGATTCTCAGTCCCATGACAACATCCGCTCCATAGACCGCCCGATCCACATCACAATAAGTTTTCACACCCATCGCTTCCAAATCAGCTGGCATCAGCGTAGAAGGTCCGGCCAACACAACCTCCGCACCCATCTTATGAAGCCCATAAATATTACTTCTTGCGACACGACTGTGTTTGACATCACCAACAATGGCAACACGCAGGCCCTCTATCCGTCCTTTTTTTTCCTGCATCGTCATCAAATCAAGCAGAGCCTGCGTAGGATGTTCATGCATCCCATCACCTGCATTTACAACAGCGGCCTTTGTATACCGGGAAATCAAATGCGGTGCACCGGATGCACTGTGACGGATAATCACAATATCAGCCGCCATACGATCAATGGTTTTAGCAGTATCAATTAAAGTTTCTCCCTTTGCAACACTGCTTCCTGAAGCTGCAATGTTGGCCGCTGTCGCCCCGAGATATTTGGAAGCCAATTCAAAAGAAAGCCGGGTTCTTGTGCTATTCTCATAAAAGAGGGTAATTACGCTCTTTCCGCTGAGGCAGCTGTCTTTTTTTGAGCCCTCAAGCACCTCTTTTTTCAATCGAAAAGCCTCATCTAGTATTCGCCGTATCTCTTGTCCGGAAACATCTTTAAGCCCAAGTAAATCTTTCATGCTTTTAATAACCTCTCTTTTCAATTACGACTTCATCCAGCCCGTCCACCTCTTCAAGATGCAGGGTCACGCGCTCCAATCTGGAACTTGGCACACGTGCCCCAACATAGTCCGCACTGATTGGAAAACACCGACGGCCTCTGTCTAAAAAAGCTGCAAGCTGAATTTCAGACGGTTCATCAATATCCAACAAGGCATTTATGGCTCTATGTATGGTTTTCCCGGTATATAAAATATCATCCACCAAAATCACCGGAATCCCCGCAATAGAGAAGGGGATATCAGTCCCGTTCAGAACCGGAAACCGGGCAATCAGGTCATCGTTCGCACCATACAGTGTGATATCTAAACTGCCCGTGAACAATTCAGCATCAGTCAACTTTTGTACCCGTTTTGCCAGTCTCTCTGCCAGCGGAACACCGCGTCGGACAATTCCAACCAGCGCAAGCTGTTTTACACCCATATTTCGTTCCGCAATCTCTGTAGCAATTCGATTTAATTTCTTTTCAATTTCCTCTGCGGTCAAAATACATTTCACTGTTGGTTCTGCCATATCTATCCCTCCTTTTTTGCACACCAAAAAAGCACAAGTTTTTACACTCGTGCTTTTATTATACAACAGCAAATTTTCTTTGTCTACAAATTTCTCAAGTTTTTCAAAATTTTTTGAAAATAATCCGGCAACGGACTAGTGAATTCCATGTATTCGGCAGTTCGCGGATGGATAAATCCAACTTTATAGGCATGAAGCAACTGTCCATTTAAGGAAAATGCCTCTTTTTTAACACCATACAAAGGATCTCCCACAATGGGATGTCCGATTTTAGACATATGCACTCGTATTTGGTGGGTACGCCCAGTTTCAAGGACGCATTCAATCAACGTATAGGCTTCCAAACGTTCTAACACCCTGTAATGTGTCACCGCCTCACGAGAATGCTGCATTGTCACCGCCATTTTTTTGCGGTTTACTGGGCTTCTACCAATAGGCATGTTTACTGTTCCCGTATCTGCCGAAAACCCGCCATGTACCAGTGCCTGATAAGCACGTGTCAAACTGTGTGCTTTAATCTGCGCCGCAAGGCTTTGGTGCGCTACATCATTTTTAGCGACCAACAAAAGGCCGCTGGTATCTTTATCAATGCGATGTAAAATACCAGGGCGTTTTTCCCCGTTGATACCAGAAAGAGAAGTACCACAATGTGCCATCAACGCATTCACAAGCGTCCCGGAATAATTTCCCGCCGCAGGATGCACCACCATCCCTTGTGGTTTGTTGACCACCAGCATATCATCATCTTCATAGACGATAGAAAGAGGAATGTCCTCTGCCATAATGGGCGGTTCTTTAAGTTCCGGTACCGAAACCGAAATTTTTCCGTCTACTTTCACTTTATAGCTGGCTTTCACGGCTGAATTATCTGATAAGACACAGCCTTCTTCAATCAATTTTTGGATCCGTGATCGCGTCATTTCCGGCATATGACCTGCAAGAAACCGGTCAATTCGCATTCCATCATCTTCCGCCTTCACTGTGAAAGCAATATGCTTACACACTGGAGTCATCCTCCTGTTCTTCCCGTTCGGCTGTCTTTTCAGCTTCTTCCAACGCTTTTGCTTTTGCCTCTTCCCTGTCACTAATCAAGAAATGAATCACCAGCATCACTGCACCGACACAGATAGCAATATCTGCAACATTGAAAACCGGAAAATGAATCAGGCGAAAATCAAAAAAATCGACTACATATCCCTTTGCAAGACGTTCCACCAAATTTCCAATGGCACCGCCATAGACCAAAGCGGTCCCAATTTTCATCCAACGGGTACGAAATGTAATTTTATTATACAATATCGCAAGAACCACCAGCACTAAAACAGACACAATAACAAAAAACCAGCGTGCATCAGAAAACATGCCAAATGCAATGCCTTGATTTTCCACGTAGGTTAAATGAAATACATTTTTCCACAACGGAATCGTATCAACACTTTTTAAATGCAGCTCTGCTACGAGTTTTGTCATAATATCTATGATCAGAACCGCAATACTTAACACAATATATCCCATAATCCATCCTCCGAAGCCCGCTGTTTTGATCCGAAAAAAAGGGACACAAAGTGTCCCGTGGACGAACTTTTATTTATTTTTCACGGGCCACATATTCTCCCGCCTCGTTTTTCTCTACCAGCGGGATTTCATCGGTATCCTGTTCAGACTGCTTATCCTCTGCAGAACGCAGGTTTTTTTCATAAACCGCTTTCGCCTCCTGTATGGTTTCTTCATCAATCTGTATCTCAGAATAATCCTTAATAATATCTAACTGCGCATTTAAAAGAGAAACCACTTTTGCGCGAAAGACCTCAACACTACGTTTCATTTGTTCATACTGATAAGTCACCCGCGCCACATCTCCAGCAGCATGATTGATAATTTCAGCAGCCTGATTTTCCGCATCTTTAATTATATTTTCAGCCTTACCGTAAGCATTTTTCTTAACATCCTCTCCGCTACGTTGAGCAACACTCAAGGCATTCTGCAGAGTATCTTCCATGGACTTATACTGTTTGACAGCATCAGAGAGCATACCTATCCGTTCTCTCGCAGTCAGATTTTCCTTATACAGCTTTTCATAATCATCACAAATATCCTGCAAGAATTCTTCTACTTCGTCCACATCATAACCACGCATACGGCGCTTAAAATTTCTGTCTCTAATATCCTGGGGTGTAAGCATGCTCCATTCCTCCTATCTACACATAACGGGAGATGGTGATACTATACCTCCCTTTCCGCGTCATACCGCCAATTTCTGAAAGCCGCATTCGTCCAAACCCACGTACCGACAGCACTGCGCCTTCTTCAAGCATATTTGATGTTTCCTCCGTCGGCTCAAAATTTACTGTAACCATACCGCCTCGAATCAACTCTGACGCTTTGCTGCGGGAAATTCCCAAAGCAGTCGACAGCACGCTATCTAGCCGCAAACTAGCAACCGTTCCTACAATATTCTTTACTGGCCGCTCTGGTATTTCTATCTCCGTCAAAGCGCATTGACATACCGTAACACCTCGCCGGCCTATTTTAGACAAATTCTGTAACACATATACCGCAATCTCTGGCTTCATAAAAACAGAAGCACCGCTTTCGGAAACCAAAATATCTCCGATATTTTCACGGGCAATTCCCAGCCCCATTAAACTTCCCAAATAATCACGATGGGATAAGTCCGCAAGCTCTCTGCCGGTAATCTGCAAAGCTGCAATATAGTCTTCCGGCGCTGCCAAATAATATTCCGGACAGCATACCATCAACGTGCGCTCAGCCGATTCATATCCTCCATCAAAAAACATTTGCATATCTGAATCAGGGAAGACAGATTTTTCAATTAAAACTCTCTGATACGGATTTAAAAAACCCAATGTCTTTATGTCATATCGTTTTCTGGAGAGCTGCAAAGCATCTTCTGCACGGGAAATCCACAGTTTGTCTTCTGCACTGACCGCGCTCATCAATTCCCCCAGGGGAAATTACCTTTACTGCCAGTCAGGTCATCTCCCATAATACCCACATTGTTGGGTGCAATTAGAAAAATACCATTAGAAACTTTTTGAATATCTCCATCCAATGCATAAACGGCACCGCTAAGAAAATCCACTATTCTGCGAGCAACTGCTTTATCTACAGACTCCAAATTAACTACAATCGGTTTTTTGCTTTTCAAATGATTCGTAATATCCCTCGCTTCTTCAAAGCTGGCAGGCTGAATCACTACTACCTTCATTTGCTGGGGAGCGTTATCATGCAATTTCACCACTCGGCTGCTTCTTCTGGAAGCCAACCGCTCCACAACAGGTTCATCATCATAATCCGTCACTGGATCTGCTTGGTCATCTGCATAATAATCACTGTCATATCCATCTTCCGTGTCAAAGCCAACAAAGTTTAACATCTTGTTCATGAAATTATTCATTCTCTGCTCCATTCCGCCGCTGTGCCCCGGCAAATTTATTTTCATCCCTGCCCGCACATTTCTTTAGCAGGTATCATAAAGAGAGTAATCTCTGGTTTTTTCAAGTAAAATTATATCTTTGTATTTCTTTCGCCAAAAATTCCGGATCCGATCCGAACCATGGTGGCTCCTGCTAAAATTGCCGCCGTATAATCATGGGTCATCCCCATGGAAATCTCCTGCATAAATACACCAGGGATCTCCATTTGTTCAATTTTTTTTGCAAGTTCCTGTAATTTGGCAAACAATGCCCGGTTTTCATCTTCCGAGAAATCTTTTACAGAAATGGTCATCAATCCCAAAATTCTTATATGTGGCAACAAACTGATCTTTCTACATAAATCTGGTGCTTCTTCTGGTGAAACCCCCGATTTTGTGCTTTCTCCAGAGATGTTAACCTGTATCAAAACATCCTGTATTTTGTCAATAGCCGCAGCACGTTTTTCAATTTCTTCTGCCAAAGCCAAACTATCTACCGAATGAATTAAGAAAGCTTTATCAATGATCAGTTTCACCTTATTTCGCTGTAATTGGCCAATCAAGTGCCACCGCACATTGGGTACCTCAACAAACTTTTGGGCAAGTTCCTGCGGCCGATTTTCTCCAAAATCCCGAACGCCGCAAGCTACCGCTTCACGAATCATAGAAACCGGCTTTGTTTTGCTGACAGCAATCAAACGGATACTTTCAGGCTTTCTTCCAGCTGTTTCAGCCGCACAGCGCATTTGTTCCCGCACCATATTCAAATTGGCTGCAATGTCCATCATCTCACGACCTTACCATCTTCCAAATTTTTTGCTTCCACAATAACTTCATCATAAATCTGAAGCTTATATTCTGACCCAGTATTAGTCACAGGACTCACTATGGCCCATTCACCATTTTTATACTTCACATCCACGGGCACAAACCGCGCAACATCCAGACGCAAAACAAAAACACCCGTTTGATCGTTCTGTACGTGCAGAGCCTGCGCCGGAAGTTTGATTCCTTCCGCACTGGTGGTAACAATTTCAGCAGAAGCACGGCTGGATGCGTAAATCCCGTTTACATAACGATTTGTATAAATACTTACAGCGACCTTTCCTCGTTCTTCCTGGGACAGTGCCCGTACCGTTCCATAAACAGAAGTATCAGAAAGATCAAAAAACCGCAGCCGAACCCCTTGACCAACCTTTAAATTCTGTGCCTGATCTGCATCAATGTTGGCGCCAAAATACCAACCGTAGTTATTAACAATTTTACAAACAGGTTCTCCCTGTGTTACTGTTTCTTTTCTTTGTAATGCTATTTGATCAAGGCTCTCTAAATAAGAAGGCGTTACTGTCTCTGCCGCCTCCATACTGAGTTTATCCTCCATTCCATCAATCCGAGAAGAAAATACACCTGGAGTCTGTGCACGAAGTTCCATTTTTGCACCGCCCGTACTATTTTCCAATTCCTGTAATTGCTGTTTCAAATCTTCCAGTTCAGATGCAAAATCCACATCACCCCCGGATTCCATAGCATGCTTTTTTTCTATCAACAGATTCAATTCTTCTTTTCCTTCTGCTGCTAGATTCATATCATGCGAGCTTCGCAAATCAGAAAGATCTCTCGCCGCTGCCGCAATTTTCTGTTCCACCATCACGCTGTTATCAGCATATGTATTCTCAGATGCCACGCTATTTTCAAATCTTGCAATTTTATCACTCAGTTCTTGTATTTTCTGAGAACGTTCCGCATCATACTGCCCGGTATAAACATATCCAATCAGCTGTCCCTCATTTACCCTGTCGCCCTCACTGACACGACATTCCAGATATCCGCTTGCCGGAGCATTAATCAAAGTCTGCTCCCGAAAAACATAACCATCTGCCAAGACTTCTTCTTCTACAGTTCCTTTGAGCGCGATTGTAGTTGTCACTCCACTGTACAAACTGAAAACAATAGAAATTACAAGGTAAAGAAGAACCGCAGCCACAGCTCCTCGTATCATCCAAGCACGCTTCTGTCGTTTACGCCGAATCGTGCGCCGTTCAGTAATCCGGTCTGTGCTGTCATTAGATTTTGCCATCCGAATACCTCCCTGCGCTACATATAAAATTCTTTTTTAAAAAACGCCCAAAAGAATAAGTTTATTATACCATTCTTTCACGAACTGTAAACAAAGATTTTTAATTTGTATCAAAAATGTAATAATATCGTAACACTTTTGGGGAGACGTTCACAAAATTAAAAAGATTTGACTCGGTGCCAGCTTTCCTGCCATAAAATAATTATTTTATTCACAGTTGAAAAAAATAGATAAGCATTTAATATTTACAAATAAGTATATTATAATATATAAAAAACTAATAAACATTCATCATATTTCAAAGTAATACTCCAAAACTATTTAGGAATTGTACCACAATGCCAAAACCCCGAAAATCCACTGCTTATGCGGATTTCGGGGGTTTTTCATTTTATTCCCATTCAATAGTGGCTGGCGGTTTTCCTGTAATATCATAAACAATGCGATTGACATGTTTCACTTCGTTAACAATACGGCGGCTCACCGTATCTAGTACTTCATAGGGAATGCGCGCCCATTCACCTGTCATAAAATCCGTTGTAGTCACCGCACGCAGTGCAATCGTATAATCGTAAGTACGCTCATCTCCCATAACACCTACTGAACGCATATCCGTAATCACTGCAAAATATTGGTTAATCTCTTTTTGCAAGCCAGCTTTTTCAATTTCTTCCCGAAAAATGGCATCAGCATCTTTGAGAATATTCAATCTAGGTTCTGTAATTTCACCAATGCAACGGACCGCAAGACCAGGTCCTGGAAACGGTTGACGCCACACAAGATGTTTTGGAATCTCCAATTCTTCTCCCAATTTTCTTACTTCATCCTTAAACAGATTACGCAGGGGTTCAATAATTTCCTTAAAATCTACATAATCCGGAAGTCCTCCAACATTATGATGGCTTTTAATTACAGAAGCATCCCCGGCTCCACTTTCAATCACATCCGGATAAATGGTCCCCTGCACAAGATAATCAATTTTCCCTATTTTCTTTGCTTCCTCCTCAAAAACACGAATAAACTCTTCACCAATAATTTTTCGTTTTTGTTCCGGATCTGCAACGCCAGATAAACGATTCAAAAATCGTTCTGCGCAATTTACACGAATCAAATTAATATCAAATTGCTCCCGAAAAATTTTTTCAACTTCGTCGCCCTCATTTTTTCGCAGCAAACCATGATCTACAAAAATACAAATCAGTTGTTTTCCTATCGCCTTGTGAAGCAATACGGCCGCGACACTGCTATCTACTCCGCCGGAAAGCGCGCAAAGTACTTTTTTATCGCCGATTTTTTCTGAGGCGTACGAAATATACTTTCGTGCATAATCCGCCATATTCCAATCACCATGGCATCCACACACTCGGTAAAGAAAATTTCGGATCATGGTGCTTCCAAACGGAGTATGATTTACTTCCGGATGAAACTGAACGCCGTAAAACTTCCGTCCGGTATCCTGAAAAGCCGCGATGGGACAATCATCCGTATATGCCACAACTTCAAAACCTTCCGGCACTTCTTCAATACGGTCCGTGTGACTCATCAAACATTCCTGTTTTCCCTCTATGTCGTTAAATATGGGGCTTTTTCCAAGGCGAACATCAATGACACCATACTCTCTCGTTGCCGCACGGCGAACACATCCGCCCAGCATCATACTCATCATTTGAGCCCCATAACATATCCCCAAAACCGGTACCCCTAATTCAAATACACCTGGATCTACTTTAGGCGCATTTTCATCATAAACACTATTGGGACCACCAGTAAAAATAATTCCCTTTGGTGAATACGCCCTAATTTCCTCTGCGGTTTTAGAGTATGGCAATACCACACAGTACACATTGGCTTCTCTGACTCGGCGGGCAATCAGTTGATTATACTGTCCACCAAAATCAATCACCACCACAGTTTCGTTCTCCATAATTTTCCTCCTCTTCTTTCTTCAATCAATAAGGGACGGCAATACTCGCCGTCCCCTGTGCATTTTTCACCTGTTATCCTCTTCCGGAACATAAACGGGGTAATTTCCCGTAAAACAAGCATCGCAACAACCCAGCCGGCAATTAGGTGCCAGATTTTGCATTGCATGAATCGAAAGATATGCCAGAGAATCAGCACCGATACGTTCGCAAATTTCATCTACAGACAGCTGGCACGCAATCAGCTTGTCCCTATTATCAATATCGGTCCCGAAATAACACGGATTTAAAAACGGCGGAGAAGAAATTCTAACATGGACTTCTTTTGCCCCTGCCTCACGAAGCAGAGTGACAATCCTCCGGCACGTCGTCCCGCGCACAATCGAATCATCCACCATAATCACGCGTTTACCGGCGATTGATTCTCTCATTGCATTCAATTTAATGCGGAGCGCAGCCTCACGCTCAGCCTGGGTAGGCTGAATAAAAGTACGACCAATATATCGATTTTTAATAAAACCTACACCATACGGAATTCCGGATTCATAAGAATATCCCAAAGCCGCATCTAATCCTGAATCCGGGACACCAATTACAATATCTGCTTCCACCGGACTCTCCTTTGCCAAAAACTTTCCAGCATTCAAACGGGCACGATGTACACTTTCACCATCAATCACACTGTCTGGCCGGGCAAAATAAATGTATTCAAATACACAAAGTGATGTCTTCTGTCCACACATATCGCGATATGAGTGTAATCCTTCTTTATCCACTACCAAAACTTCACCCGGTTCCATATCACGGACATACTGCGCATTAACCGAATCCAGCGCACAGGTCTCAGAAGCAAATACCCATGAATTCTTTATTTTCCCAATACAAAGCGGCCGGAACCCCTGGGGATCTCTCGCAACTACCATACGCTGTGGTGTCATTATGATCATGGAATATGCGCCAGTAATCTCGGTCATAATCTTCATAACTGCCTCGGCTGTGGAATTTGTACGGATTCGTTCCTTAGCCATCAAATGAGCAATAATCTCACTGTCGTTTGTCGTCTGAAATATCGCGCCCTGCTCTTCCAATTCTTTGCGAATCTGAGCCACATTGACAAGGTTTCCATTATGCGCCAAAGCAAAGGATCCTTTTTGATAACGAGAAACCAAAGGCTGGGCATTTTCCCGACGGCTGGCACCTGCCGTTGCATAGCGGACATGTCCAACAGCGGCAAACCCTTGCAGTTCTTTTAAAACTAACTCGTTAAAAACCTCCTGCAAAAGGCCCATATCTTTATATTGAACAATCTGTATTTTACCATTTTCATCCCGATTATTCACGGCAATGCCGCAGCTCTCTTGTCCCCTATGCTGAAGTGCATACAGCCCGTAATACGTCAGCCGCGACACATCCAGATTATCACCGTTATCATACACTCCAAAGATGCCGCATTCCTCATGCAGAGAATCTACACCGAAAATATCTTGTTGTTTCACAGAAACACCTCCGCTAAATTTTTGAAAATCTAATTATTCTGCAAAAGCTCCTACATACCCATAAGTCGTTTCATAATTTCCTGATAGGCATCTTCTACATGTCCTAAATCTCTGCGGAAACGGTCTTTATCTAGTTTTTCATTTGTTTCTACATCCCAGAATCTACAAGTATCCGGAGATATTTCATCCGCCAAGACAATCGTTCCATCGGATGTTTTTCCAAATTCAAGTTTAAAATCAATCAGTTTGATTCCAAGCTTCAAAAGGTAGGCCTTTAAAATTTCGTTGACTTTAAATGCATATTTCGCAATCAAATCAATTTCTTCCTGCGTTGCCAACCCCAAAGCCAGCACATGATAGCTGTTAATCAGTGGATCACCCAATGCATCATCCTTCAGACTAAATTCCAGAGACGGACACAGCAACTCTTTTCCTTCTTCCACTCCATAACGCTTGGAAAAAGATCCTGCAGCTACATTACGCACAATGACCTCAAGCGGAACAATTGTTACTTTTTTCACCAATGTTTCCCGGTCAGACACTTCCTCAATCAAATGGGTAGGTATTCCTTCCTTTTCCAGCATTTTCATGAGATGATTGGTCACCTTATTATTAATAATCCCCTTGGATTCAATGGTACCTTTTTTTTCACCGTTAAATGCGGTAGCATCGTCCTTATAATCCACCATCAAAACTTCAGGATCATCTGTTTTAAACACTTTTTTTGCTTTTCCTTCATACAACTGCTCCAGCTTTTGCATTTTCATTCCTCCTAAATTGATTGAAACTCCAAACTAAGCCACTATAAATATACTTATTTATTGTAGTATAAAAATTTTTAAAATGCAAGAAAATTTCACAGATTTCCGCATACTTCCTAAAAAATTGTCAATCTGCACAAATTCATATAAAAAAACAAAGCTGGAAAACAAATATTATACATGCCTTTTTCTTAAAAAATTTTTAAAACCAGGAAACTCTTCCAAGCTTTTTATCAGTCCGGAATTTCTAATTGCTTTCCGCATGGTCAGTGTACAGGTAAAAAGGTTACTTGCCGCAATGACTCCCAGCAGAGCTGGCATACCATAACGTGGTACCAGCACAAAAATTCCCAGAAGCCGTAAAAAAGAATCTGACAAATTATACGCCAGCAATGAAAATTGCCGTCCCAGGCCATTAAGGACAGCGCAGGAAAGGGAATCAAGAAACATCAGCGGGCACAGCACCGACAATCTCTGCACAGCTGGTGCAATTGAGGGTGCATGGAAAATTCCCTGTGAAAGCTGATCCGAAAATAACTGAAATACCAGTAAAACACCACATCCTGCCACAAGACCAAACCCGTATACTTTCTTTACCAGCCTGCCCAAGCGTTTCGGATTTGCCGAAGCATTGGCCCGGGCAATTTCTGGAACAAGCAACGTTGTCACTGAACCTGCCAGCGTCAAAGGAAAAACCAACATCGGCATAACCATTCCGTGAATCATTCCAAGGCTGCTAATTGCTTCTGCATGGCTCATGCCAAAACGTTTAAATGCCGACACAATCCAGACTTCTTCCTGCATTCTCAAAGAAGATCCCGTCAAAGAAGTAAGCATAGCAGGGAAGGAAATTTTGACCAATGAACGAAGTATTCCTTTTCGGATTGTACACGCTCTTAATTTTTTTGCTTCTTTTTTAAAAAAAAGCGAAAGATATAGACAAGAAGAAAATTCCCCTATACTGATTCCGCAAAACACCGCGGTGCATCCGTATCCAATTCCCCTTGGCAACATCCATTTAAGTAATAAAGTTATAATACAGCATTTTACCGCCTGTTCTACAAATTCCGAAGATGCCGGGATAATTGTTTTTCTTGCAGCATAAAAATATCCTTTTAAGCAATAGGAAATTCCCATAAACAAAATACTTGGTACCAAACAGCATAAACTAGGCGCTACTCTACTGTCACCAAGGATAGATCCAGCAATCCACTCTGCGCTCACCAAAGTAAGTAAGATAACCAAAAGACTTAGACAAGTGACGCCATAAACAGCTATTTTCATACACTGCCGCACTGCGCCATAATCTTTTTTCTCCAAATATTCCGACACCACTTTAGAAACTGCAACCCCTAAGCCTGCAGTCGAAACCGTCAACATAACCCCATGAAAACCAAATCCCAGAGATAAAAGGCCCATTCCTTCCGTCCCCAAACTTCGTGAATAAAACGCCCGAAACGCAAAATCGAAAGATTTTGCCATGATTCCGGAAGCACCTAAAATCATCGCATTTTTCAAAACCTGATTTTTCATTGTCCTACACCTCGCTTCTCTTTTCAATATATGAAAAGAAAAGATTGACAAGACCACAACCTGACGGTATAATAAAATTACTTTTTATAAAGGGGGTATCATTATGGAATTAAAAGGAAGCAAAACCGAAGCAAACTTATTGGCCGCTTTTGCCGGCGAGTCACAGGCCACAAATAAGTACGCCTATTTTGCATCGAAAGCAAAAAAAGACGGCTATCAACAAATTGCAGCCATTTTTGAAGAAACTTCACACAACGAAAAAGAACACGCTAAAATTTGGTTTAAGCTTTTAAATGATGGCATCGGTAATACCGTTGAAAATCTGAAACACGCCGCAGAAGGCGAAAACTATGAACATACTGATATGTATCCCACTTTTGCCAAAGAGGCACGGGAAGAAGGCTTTGATGAAATCGCAGCACTATTTGAAATGGTGGCTGCTATCGAACAACATCATGAAGAACGCTATTTAAAACTACTGGGCAATATTGAGAATAACCTAGTCTTTGCACGTGGCGAGGAAACGGTCTGGGTCTGCCGCAACTGCGGGCATGTGGCTGTAGGAAAAACGGCACCTCTGGTTTGCCCAACTTGCAAACATCCCCAAGCATACTTTGAGATACAGTGCAAAAATTATTAAAGGGAAGAGGCGGTTTTCCGCCTCTCAGCGTGTCGATAAAGTATCGACACGCTGGCAGATGCCGAAAAAGGAAGTTAGATTTTCCGTAATCGCTTTCGTCGGCGTACAAAGGTACGGTAGAGAGCGATTGCGGGAAAAGCAAGCAATGACGCCGGTTTCTCGATGAATCCGGCGTCATTTTATACGACAACATAAAGTTTATGAAAAGGAAGCGCATTTTGCTTTTATCATCTCGATTGCGGTATAACGACTTTTTCGACAGTCTGAGAGGCGGTTTTCCGCCTCTTTTATCTCTTCTAAACAAAAAAGGATTTTATCGAAGCGGGAGGCAATCTCATGATTCATATCAAAGAAGCTATTATAGTAGAAGGCAAATATGATCGGGAACGCCTGAAAAAAGTTACAGATGCGCCCGTCATCTGTACAGGAGGCTTCCGCCTTTATAAATCTCCCGATCTCATAGAAAGCATTCGTCATTTGGCGCAAACCCGTGGAATTATTATTTTAACTGACTCAGATCGAGCCGGTTTTCGCATCCGCAATTATTTAAAACGACGCTTGGGCAATCAATGTTCTATAAAAAATGCGTATATTCCAGCAATTCCAGGGAAAGAACGCCGCAAGGAAAAGCCCGGCAAAGAAGGGCTACTGGGAGTAGAAGGCATGGACTATTCTGCTTTAGAAAAAATACTAGCCGCTGCAACGGAAATGAATACAGTTGCTACAGAACAAGTGCGTCTCGTCACCAAAGCCGACCTCTTTGCAGACGGTTTCTCCGGCCATAATGACAGCGCTGCCCGTCGAGCACAGCTTGCCGCACAGCTGCATCTTCCTCCCCGTATTTCCACCAACGCCCTGCTTGAATTATTAAACAAAACCGGAGGTTATCCTGCTTACCAAAAAGTGATCCAGGAGTATTATGCTAACCAAAAAGAACAACCTTTAAAGTAGACTTTTCATGCGCAGTAAAAAGGATGCCTAAATTAATGAAATTCATTAAGGCACCCTCTATAAGCTATCCTGATTATTTTATAAATTATTTTAATTTAAGTCGGATTACCGTATCAATCGGATCTGGAAGCTGAACATCATGCAGGTCTATAAACAGTTCATTCGGATACTTAGCAGAATTCCACGGTCTAGACATGGATAATTCCGCACCGTCCGCCTGCATTCTTGCATATTCCACCGCATTTGCCATTCCTTCGACAACCAAAGAAGACGTAAAAATATCATATACATGCGCATATAAAACATCGTCTTTGCGGGTATAATATCCCCAGGCCGGTTTTGGTAATCCAGCATTACCGCATCCATAAATGCTCTCCCCATTTTCGTGCATCCATACACCAATTTCTTCCAGAATTTTCTTAGAGGCAGGCGGGATTTCTCCTTTTGCATTCGGCCCCACATTTAACAATAAGTTTCCGCCTTTTGAAACACAGTCCACCAACATACGGATTACCGTTTTGGCAGATTTATAATTATGATCGAAAACTGCATATCCCCAATGGTCATTCAAGGTCATACATGCTTCCCATGTCACAGGATCTCCTTTACCATTTGTCACTCCAGCAGGCGGGACGATCTGCTCCGGCGATTGAAAATCACCTGCATACATAGGCAAGATATCTTCCTGCAGCGCATCATTGATTGCTGCGTCACCCGATAAACGGTCATTTAAAATGATATCGGGTTGTAGACTACGAATCATCTCTACCAATTCAGTTCCGCGCCATGCTTCTCCATAAAGCGCATTATAGGAAAAATCAAACCAAAGAATATCAATCTTACCATAATGGGTCAACAGTTCCCTTACCTGATTATGTAAATATGTAACATAGTTATCAAAATTACGATTCTCGTTTCCATATTCAGGATTGTCCCGCATTGGATGCTGGCGATCGCCATAGTGGGGGTAATCAGGGTGATGCCAATCAAGCAAGGAATAATAAAAACCTATTTTGATTCCCTCCGCACGGAATGCCTCAACATATTCTTTGACCAAATCACGTCCTGCTTTGGTATTCGTGGCTTTGTAATCGGTATAAGCAGAATCAAAAAGACAAAAACCATCATGATGCTTTGTCGTTAAAACAGCATACTTCATACCTGCTTGTTTTGCCAGCTTTGCCCACTTTTTAGGATCATAATATACAGGGTCAAATTCATCAAAATATTTTTGATACTCTTCTACCGTAATTTTTTCTGTGGATCTCACCCACTCTCCCCGCGCCGGAATGGCATAAAGCCCCCAATGAATAAACATTCCAAATCTCGCCTCACGCATCCATGCAGTACGTTCCCATCTTATTTCCTGATCTGTCATTTTTTCGTCCTCCTCTTTAACCATTGATTTTAAGAATTTTTCTTGACAAATATCATAATCGTAGTATATTATTTTTTCAAGGGAAAAAATTATCCTTCATAAGGAAAAAACTAACCTAACAAAAGGAGGATATGCTATGAGTGAACTGGCACCTTCCGATTTTTTTCTTGATTTCTATTATGGTGATTTAACGCACTGCGGCGCATCATGGCAAGGTTATCACGAAAAATGTACCTACAGCAAATTTTATTTTATTATTGATGGTCATTGCTGTATACAAACACAAAATGAAATATTTGATGCTCAGCCCGGCTGTTTACTTTTGATCCCTGCCGGAACGGAGCATTCTTATTTTCATACGGACACACGATTTGTCACCAAGTATTGGTTCCATTTTCATTTAGCCATTGGCGGAAAGGAATTTTTATCCAAACTCTCCCTTCCTCTTATGGTTCATGTGTCCAAAACAGAATCTATAGAAAATCACTTCTGTGAAATTTTGAAATTATGTGAAAATCCGCATTTTTCCTCCCAAGTTCAACTGAAAGCAGAAATTTTACAGTTAACCGCATTTTACATGGAACAATCCGGATATGACGGAAAATGGACAACCAGTGAAAGTACCTTATTAGAACAACTCAAGCAATATATTGAAAGCAATTATACCCAACCTCTCACATTAAAAGAATTAGCTGATTTTGCCCATCTACATCCGAATTACCTGATTCGTTTTTTCAAAAAAAACATTGGTGTTCCCCCTATGCGATACATTATGCAAGTAAAATTAGAAAAAGCAGAATCTTTATTGGAAAACACCAATATTCCCGTTAGCGAACTGGCAGAACTCTTAGGGTTTTCTGACATGAATCATTTTTACAAGCGATTTAAATCTTATGCCGGAAAATCTCCTACAGAATTTCGTTCTTCTTTTCGTAAGATAAAATCTGATATAAAATAAAAAAATTAGAAAAAAAGCTTGACAAAACCAATATATTCTATTATACTGTATTAGTCGGCTCTTTCGGGAGAATGTTAGCAAAACCCTCACGAGCCTAACGATGCGAGCATGCTGGAACCGGCAGACAGGCACGTTTGAGGGGCGTGTGCTTATGGCGTGTGGGTTCAAGTCCCACTGCTCGCACCATTATATATTGCCTGATTGTGTAAGGGTAGCACAAATGACTCTGACTCATTTTGTTCGGGTTCGAATCCTGATCAGGCAGCCATATCGGAACAAGTATATCTTGTTCCGATTTTTTTTAATAAATATATATATCTGTCGAGGATCCTTTTTGGTATATATAAAAACGGCTGCAGTTGTTTACTGCATGCCGCTTATATCTCCTCTTCTAAAAAATAGATTTCACAGATATCTTGAAGCGGGATTTTCCTTTCGTCTAAGAAATAGACCATTTTTTCATATTCGTCCACTCTTCGCACACGGCCGCTTACCGTCAGATATTTCCCACCTTCTTTTTTGTCATCCGGTAAAAAATAAGTAATTTGCACTTTTGGATGATCGAATATACCGTCTTGCAGCCGTCGAAGGTTTTCATCTAACACCGAAAGCTCATATTCGCCCAATTCCATTCTTTCCTCTGTCAACCGCGCTGTTTCCTGGATTGCTTCCTCATATCCAGAGAGGGCAGCAAACGGCGAAAACTGTGCCGCACGATCTATTGTCGGCATAGGTGGATGTGTTTTAGAAACAGGATGTGGCAAATGGATCAGGTCATCATAATTATCGTCTTTCATTTTTCTTCCTTCCCATCATGGTTTTCATTCAAATCAACGCAAAAATTCATGGAATGACTCAGATGTTTCGGCAAATACCTGATTAGCCGAAAGCATTTGGATCAACGCTAAAAAAGTAGACACAAAGATGCAATATATGATATAATAAAAAAGACACAAAAAAGGAGAGATACTATGGGTACAAACAATTATACAAAATATGACGAAGATTTTAAAAAATCAC
>NZ_JADCKB010000028.1 GCF_014982785.1 Ructibacterium gallinarum | reverse complement strand
ATTGGAGTAGTTGAAATTTTAAACTTCTCGGAAGCTTGTCGATAGGAATGTCCGGATAAAACATATTGTACTGCTTCTAGTTTTATTTCTTTACAATATAATTCTTTGCCCATAATATACACCTCCATAATCTCAACTATGTATGTCCAACTTTTGGGGTGCATATCATGACCGGGTTTCCGTCTTTGTCCTTGACGGTAACTGTGGTCTGATTAGAGGTTGTCAGCGTATGTGTATCGGGCAGGGCAACGGTTACTTTGCCGTCCTCAATTTTAATATGTGCGCCTGCGATGGTTCCGTCCTCATTTTTCACAGTTACGTTGTAGAAAGTTTCCTTGTCCTCGCTGTCCGGCTCGCCGTCCCCGTCCGTGTCCTCGCCGGGGTTGGTTTCGGTAATATCACCGTCGCCATTATCGCCTGTTACGTCCTCATTCAACGGCGGTACGGTCACTTTACCGTTTTTATCCGTAATACCATTTGCAGACTTTGGCGGCTCCGGCTCTGACGGCTCTGGTGTTTCTTCCGGCTGTTCCGTTTCTACCGTGCTTTCCGGCGTTTCGGTTGCCTCCGGCTCTGCTGTCGGCGCGGGGCTTTCTTCTGGTTGTTCGACCTGCATTGCCGCCTCGGTTATGGTAATCGGCATACCGGAAACAGGGGTATTGTCCGCCTTGTTCAGTACCGTAACTGTGACACGGTTGTTGTAATCGTCCACCTTGATATTTTCAGGCAATGTAACGGAAATATTTTCGGCTGTCTGGACAGTTCCGTCCTCGTTTTTCACTTCTGCATGGTGCGTTACAAACGCCTTTTCGATAAAGCCCGTTTCATTCTGGACTGTAACTGCATAGCCGTCCACCTCGGCATAGCCGTTTATATCTGTGAGGTCAATGTTTGTTGGCGGCACGGTAGCCTTGCCGTTTTCATCTGTGAGGTTGCTCTCGGATTTTTCGGTGTTGTCAACCACCGTAACAGGCATATCCTTGACGGGTGCGTTTTCACCGTCCGTTACGGTAACAGTAATGCGGTTTTCAATCGCAATGACTGATGTTTCCGGCAGTCTTATATTCAATTTGCCGTCTGCAATCGTGATAAAAGCGTTTTCAATCGGCTTTGTTTCGTCTGTTACCAGAACATTGTAGCCGTTCACAACTCCCTTTCCCTCGCTGTCGGTGTAGTCCTCGGATAGAGGGGGAACAACCATTTTTCCGGTTTCATCTGTCAATCCTGTATATGACGCTCCGGCAATGGCCGTTACCGTTACCGTCTTTTCAGCAATCGGATTTCCGACGGAATCTAAGACCGTTACGTTAATTCTGTTTGCGTGGCTGATTGCCTTATTTTCCGGCAATGTCACCGCAATGCTGCCGTCCTCATTGTAAACCACATACGCATTTTGGATAAACCCTAATTCGTCATTCACAATCACATTGATACCGCTTACATTGACTTTTCCGTTTTCATCGGTATATCCCTCGTTTGTGATAGGCAATGTTACTTTGCCGTAAATATCGGTCACGCCTTTTTCCACATAGTCCGCGTCGCCTAATGCAATCACGGTTACACCTGTTTGTGCATTACCGTTCTGATCTGTTACGGTGATAATCACCGGATATTCGCTTGTCGGTTTCACACCCTCCGGCAAATCCACAACAAGGTTGTTGCTTTCGCCGATGTAAATATCGCAGTTGGGAATCACAACATTTGTTTTATCCGTTACCGTTACAACAAAGGTCTTTTTCTGTTCGCCGTCGTCCGTGCCGATTGTGCCGTTGTCATCGCCTGTTGAGCTTTGATTATTCGGTGCGGTGAGCTGTCCGTTTGCGTCCGTCGCTCCGGTTGCTGCGTTGTTATTTGCGTCATAAATAAAAATCTGCAAGCCCTCTTTCGGTGCTTGTGTTTCGGTATAAAATACCGTGATAGTTGTCTGGTCGGCATAGTCAAGCAGCCGTCCCTCCGGCAGCTTGATTGTTACGTTGTCGTCCTTGTCAATGGTGATTTCACTGTCAAAGACCGGCTTTCCATTTTCGGCGGTCAGAATGATAGAATAGCCGCCGACTTCCGCATTGCCGTCCTCGTCCGAATGGTCGCTGTCTATAAGCTGGGGAATTTCGACTGTCTGTAAAATTTCACCGCAAACAGTACACTCGGTATGTTTTTGCCCTGCCTGTTCAATGGTTGCCGGAACATCAACAATCCATTCAGACGGCTTGTGACCGGCCGCCTCGGTATAATCGCTGGTGTAGCTGTCGCCGCAGGCTTTACAAGTGTATGTGGTAAATCCATGTTCGGTACAGGTCGGCTCCGTTACAACTGCTGCATAGTCGTGAGGGAGTTTATCCGTATAGTTATCCTTGTAGGTATCGCTGCAGGTTTCACACACATAGGTTGTGTAGCCCATTTCCGTACACGTCGGCGGCGTAACCGTTTCAATGTAGTGGTGCTGCTGACACTCCGTAATGTCCCCGATATACTCTTTTCCGCAGTCCGGGCAGGTGTAAATCGTGTAGCCCTGATCGGTGCAGGTCGGGGGGATCACCTGCTGGCTGTAATTGTGTTCTGTCATATCGGTGTAATCGCCAACATAACTGTCACCGCAGGCTGCACAAGTATAGGTGGTAAAGCCCATTGCGGTACAGGTCGGCGGTGTGACAACTGTTTCATAATTGTGCGGTAATTTTTCTGTGTAGTCGGAAATATAGCTGTCACCGCAAACGGAACAGGTGTAAGTGGTAAATCCGTGCTCCGTACAAGTCGGCGCGGTTACATTTGCCGAATAGCTGTGTTCTGCCTTATCCGTAAAGTCCGCTGTGTAGCTGTCGCCGCAGTCGGCACAGGTATAAACCGTGTAGCCCATTGCCGTACAAGTGGGGGCAACAATTTCTGTTTCATAGTGATGTCCTGTTGGAAGCGCAAGCACCGTTTCGCATACGGTACAAATCTGCGGTTCGGTACAGGTTGCCGCCGCGCCCGGCGTGTGGCCTGTTGCAGATTCCGCTTTTATCATCTTTTCGTTGCAATTTAAGCAATGAAATTCAATCACGCCCTCTCCGGTACAGGTGGGACTTGTTACCTCGGTTCCTTCGTCCCATGCGTGCCCTGTCGGCTCGGTGTAGCCAGAAACGAAACTTGCGCCGCACATGGTACAGGTTGAAGTGGTGTAGCCCTGTTCGGTACAAGTTGGTTCTTTTGTAATACGCTCATAAGCATGGGAAATCAAGGCTGTAATATCGGTGATAAAATTATCGCCGCAAACCTCACAGGTGTGCTCGGTATAGCCGACTTCCCGGCAAGTGGGATTGTGTACCTTTGTGTTGTATTTATGTTCGCCTGTCGGTGTGGTGGTTTCATGGAAATCGCCGCAGTTTTTACACATGGTAAGCACAAGCCCGCCCTGTTTGCAGGTCGCTTCGCGAATGGTTACGTCCGCATAGTCGTGTCCGGCTGCCGGGGTGTAGTTTCTCTTTTCCAGCCTGCCGCAGCCGTCGCACTGCCAACGCTCGAATCCTAAATCTGTGCAGGACGGCGGTACGGTTTCTACATACCTGTAATCGTGGACATGGGGCGTGTTGGCGGCGCTGTCGTTTCCGTTATCGTTGCCTGCATTGTTTTCTTCCAGCAGCCAAACGTAAGAAACACCGTTTTCCACCATGTTTTCACCGTCATACTCGTAGTCAATTTCATAGTAAACCGGGTAATATCCGGCCTCGGTGTAGTTGGGCGCGGAAGTCTGGTTGCAGTTTCCCGCCGATTTTCCGTAACGGATAGAAGTATGTACGCCGCTGTCGGATAGATCGGAAACAGTAACGGTATGCGCCCTGCCGTCCGCTTCGCCATAATAGCTTGCCACTACGCTTTTCGCCGTAACGTATTCGCTGGTTTCATACCCGCACTCGTCACAGGTTTCCGCAACGTAAAAGCGGTTATTGCCAATTTGTGCGTCGATACTTTCGGTAAAGTCGTGGCGTTCCTGATTTTCGCTCGCCCTTGCCTGCGTCCCTTTGCAGAACTGGCAATACTTGCCCTTTTTCAAAATGGTGGTGTGGTAATCGTCATTGTACGGGATATATTCGGTGTTGTCGAAATCCACAAAGAAGTTGTTGTCGCACCCATAGAGGGTATAGACATTTTTATTAAAGCTGTAAATGTCCGGTCCCTCTATGCTGTTGAGCGTTCCGCAGGTCTGGCATATACTTTTGGTCCACTGATAGCCGGTATAGAAAGCGTCTATGCCGGGAGTGCCATTGTCCAAGTTGCCCGTGCCGTTTCCGTCAATCAATGTGCCGTCGGAATATTTGACGCCGCGGTTTAGCGCTGTTTCACCCGAACGGGTATATTCCGGCACGCGGTAGGTAAGCCCCAGCGTGTCGCGTTCGCATACGGTGCAGTACCCGGTTTCATAGGTGGTCGTGGCGTTTGCGTCCAATTCGTTCGTCCTGCCGTTTGCTTTGAGCCAATTATCCGCAGGATCGGTGTATTCGCTCGACTGTGCGGCAAATGTCATCTGCGGCGCGCTGCCAAGCAGGAATACCGCCGCAAGCAGCGCCGACAAAACGGATTTTGCCTTGTTTCTGGTTTTCATTTTTTCTTGTCCTCCTTGTTAAAATTCCTTTTTTCAAAAAGCGCTTTTTTTATCAAATGCCGCCCGTCAAGGCGGCCTGTACTGCCTGTATACGGATTTATTCATGGCCGTATAAATCATGGTTCACCCGCGCGGTATAGTAGCTGTCCATGGTGGAGGGCGCATTGAACAGCGCCGCAAGCAGATACTTTTTAATGTTGCGTACCTCCGTGGTGTTGAACTTCATGCAGTCAAGCACATACTCGATATGCTCCGCGTTTAGCTTCAGCAGCTTTGATTTTACAACCGCCGACGGGTAAACGTCCCCGGCAATGATTACGCTGTCCTTTTGCGTACACACCGTTTCGGTCAAGAGGTCAACAATTTCATCAAGCATTGCAATATCCTGTTTCAGCTTGACCGTTAATATATCGTACTCGATATTCTCTTTGATAATCTCCCTGTATGCGTCCATCTCATCATATCCCATCTTATCCCTGCCGCTCTTTTGGACGGCCCGGCCCTCTTTTTGATAAGATTTGATAGGATAAGTAGTTGATGTATTCGTATTTGATAAATCTTTATTTGATATATTAGTATTTAATTGTGCGGGGTTTTCCGTACCCGGCGTTTCCGTATGCGGTTTATCCATATACGGGTTTTCCGTATATGGCTGTTCCGTATCCGGTTTTGCTTGTGGTTTTTCAAAAATGACATACTCGGTATCTACGATTTTCCCTTTGTCATTCCGAATACGGTTGCGCTGGATATATCCGGCGCGCTCCAATTCTTTCAAAGCTGTCCCGATACAGTCAACGCCCTCTTTGCAGATCGCTGCCAGCCCCCTTGTGGTATAGTTCCATTCCTCCGGTAATGACAACATCATGGAAAGCAGCCCTTTGGATTTTAAGGTCAGGCTTGTATCTTTCAAGTGATAGTTGCTCATTACGGTATAGTCGCGGGTTTTGTTGATTCTGAAAACCGCCATTAAAAATCCCCCTTTCCGTGAAATGAAAAAAGCGTCAGGATTTTCATGTCCCAACGCCTTTACTTTGTATTATTTTCTCTGTCTGCGCGTCCTGCGGCTATGCAGGCGCACATAATCATTACGCCGAATACTGCTCCGGCAATAAAGCTAACGGTTGCAGCTAACACTGTCATTTCCTCCGTCCGTATTTTCAAGCGGTTCATATGCCGAACAGGTTTTCCCGTTGTGGCAATGCAGGTACGGGCAAAACGGGTTCCGGTTATCCAGCAAATATGTGTCCTGCCCGGTCTTGCAGGTCGGGCATAGCTGCTTATTGTTTTTTGGTTTCATTTATGAAAATCCTTTCTCATAAAATTTAATTTTCCGGTCTGTTGACCGTCTAAGGATTTTATGTTATAATATATATCAATAGGGGGCAATGAAGCCGGTGTGGTAAAACAAAAAATGCCTTGATTTTTTATAATCAAAGCATTTTGAGAGAAGAAAAATATTTAATTTTAGAGTTAATACTGTGTATTGACTATCGGAAACCCTTGATTTTACTGCATTTGCGAGCAAGTCCTGTAAGAACACTCGCACCATCAAAAACCCTTGTAATCCGTGGATTGCAGGGGTTTCTTTATAGGAAAATAACACACTTTTAAAAAGTTCTGAAACTTCTTTTGATACCATTGCTCTATCTCCATCCATTTCGTGCTCATATACCAAATGTATCCATATTCTTTCTGTGGCCTACGATCTCTTTCACATCTCCGCTCGAGAGTTGTTTAACAATCGAAACAACCGTATATCTCCGTTCGTACGGCTAACATATTGCATATTATTTGCCTCGCAAAATCGTTTAAATGCGCCGCCGTACGCTTTCTGGCTAACATCAAAAATAAACTCACTGTTATTTCCACATCTTTTTTTGAGATTCAAGTATATCCATCATATAGTCATTCATCCCAATAGTCCATATTGCATTTTCATTTTGAGGCATCCTTTTAATGATTTTGGTTTTATAACCAAGACCGCTTTTTCCATTGCCCTACCACGCAAATAGCTTCTGGCAAATTCTTCGAAGTATACAACAACATTAAAATAGATGCATTAATAAAAACGGCTTGCTTTTCCCGGTTTCAGATAGCAAAACCGGATTTTCGCAAGCCGTTTTCAGGTACAGTATCTGTGGTGCTTCGGCATAAGCCGAAAAGCCTATTTCTATTCTTTCACTACATGGGTCAGCAAAGGCTTAAAATTGCTATCCCAAATATAAACTGCTATCTTGTCATGAATGGCAGGATCAAAATTCACTTGAGGTGTTTCTACATAACCCTCGCCAACAGTGCTGGTTTGAACCGCACTGTCTACCAGCAGTCCATTATGATAAAGAGCCGTCATTGTGTAAACCTCTTTATCAGCCGGCACAGCAGACAATGTCACCGCACCATGAACGGCAGCGGCAGAATCCAGATCAGCCAGTGCCGTACCGTTTTCTGTATATACATCAAATTCGGTAGGCGCATCCACAAGTGCCTCAATTGAATATAGGTGCATGGTACAGGAATTTACGTTATCAGCACCCGAAGACTCTTTAAATGCCCAGTCAGTATACAAGTGGAATTGCTCAGAAGTCGCACCAATTCCATTCCATGGATTCGGTCTTGCGGCTCCGGGATAGAGACTGATAGACCGAATTTCACTTAAATCGGTAATGCCATCCGCCGTACCCTGTACACCACCAGACATTCCGTCAAACTCAGTAATAAACTCACTAAACGGCAGATATACGCTCGTCCTTGAACCAATAGGCAGTTTGCTAATATCCACTTCAATGGCAATACATTCATCAGTATTAAACACCTTACCGGGATTTTCCGATGTAGACAATACGATTGTAAAGTAGTTGTTGATTACCCGTTCACTCTGGATACTGAGATCCAGTTTCAATGCCTTATAATCTGAAAAATCCAAAGCGGCAAACAACGCGGGGTTATTGCTGAGATATCCTCCTCCTGTAGCATATGCGGCTCTACGGTAATAATAATATCCGCCGTCGGTATCCACCGCCTGTCCTACAGATTGCATATCCGAAGACCATTTTTGCCATTGTTCCCGCTGTTCTGCTATGGTGAAATCCGCAATCATATAATCCGATGCCGCATTTGTGCCCTTGACACCGATGTAATACACGCCGGTACCTTGAGACAAATCATCCCCTGTAATTGCCGCAGTCAGCATCACTACCGTAGACTCTGCAGGCTGCTGGAAGGTTCCGTCCGATGCAATAATTTCCGGATGGTCAGAGGACCATTCGACCGTACCGCCGGTAATGCTGCCCGGTAAGCTAATCGGGCCAGCAGAAATGGGCTTTTCTGTATACTGCGCCATATGCTCTGCCAAGGCATTGTTTGCCAAAGAGGCCCCTGTTACCAAATCAATTTGATGAAGCCGCAACCCACAAGTCTGATTGCTGGACCATTTGGAATTGGTAATTGCCCAAACATCCGGGCCATTGCCAACACCGCCAACTTCTGATTTTGCCATACTGGCGCCAAGAATGGAAATAGACTTAATATCACTCAAAGGCGTGATGCCATCCTTCTCGCCCTGTACGCCGCCAGACATGCCATCAAACTGCGTTACAAACTCATCCAAAGGTAGAATCAATTCTACCTTTTGATTCACTTCTTGCTCCGCCATAGGGATTTCATAGGTAAGGCATTCATTTTGCTTGTAAGTCTCAAAATACCCTGCCTCCTCTCCTGTAGACAAAACCACAGTAAAGTAATTGTCTATATCTCTGTCTTCCGGCGTCGTTGTACCAGGCTTGCTGACAGTCAAGGTGAAAGAAATTCTCAGCATGCTATAGTCTGAAAAATCCAAGCCATAAAAGGACTCCGGTTTGTTACTCATATACGATCCGCCAGTGTCTGTGGCAAAATCCATCTCATATCCAATGCCATCAAGGTAGACACCTCGATCAAAACTTATGGTAGGGAGTTTGTCATTGCCTGGTCCCTTGCCCCAGGCATTGCAGGTTGCCTGATCCAGGAAATTGGCAATCAGGAAACTGCCATCACTCTGTGGTTCCGCATGTTTCATCTCGCCCTTTAGAATATCCAGCTGCAGTTCTGTTATATAAGGATAGACCGTGTCTATCACTACCGGTATCAGATTAATCTGCCCAATAGCGCCTTCCGGCAAATCTTTTGCCTCCTCTATACTTGCAATCGTCTCACCTGTCTGATTTTTAACTGTCGCCGTATAAGTTCCGACAGCAGCTTCAATTGCCAATTCCAGCCAAATCCGCTCACTGGCTGTATAGGTGCCAGCCTCTGTCGAATCTCCAAAGTATATTTTTCCATCTTGGAAATTAACCAGCGATTGTGCTAAAGAACTGGATAACCGGCCTGTAGAAGAATCAAGAGGGCCAAATGTCCCCTGTATTTCCATACCACTGCTTTCCGGGATCACCAAGCCAATATTCCACTCAATTCTTTTATCAGTGACCGCTTTTTCATCTTTATTGAAATAGCTTTCTTTATTCGTCTTAATCGCCATTGCTGAAATCGTCGAACTGTCCGCAAGCTGGACTTCCTGTCGCTGGTTCCCAAAATTGGCAGCCCAGCGCAGGTTTTTGCTCCATGTGGGGTACTTGGTATAATCAAAATGCACCAATCCCTCATGCCACGGCTGTGCTCGATACTCTTCCTGTGATAATTCATACGATTTGAAATTGTAGATCCATCCATCAAACCCGCTTATCGGCTCGATCTTATATCCGCCAAAGGTTGCAAAACTTGGATACGTGGTGGTATTGCAGAATAACAGTTCCTCTTCTTCTCCGGTAAGATCCCAGGCCAAACCAGTAATGTACTGCGTTACATAATCATAGACATAAGCAAGCCGATACTTGTGTCCATCTTCCACAGTCAGCCCGTGGGTCTCACTTCCCAGATACACGAATATAATATCTTTATTGTCCGCAATTCCAAGAGGGTTTCCCAGCACAGCAGATGTACTCCCGTTACGCATTTGCAAAGAAAGTCCACCCTGTGTGTTGTACTCAAATTCCATTTCTGTGATCCGGACATTTTTGTTCGAATCAGCATTGGTAAAATACGCATTAAATGCACCGGTAAATTTTGATGCGTTTTTCTCTGCATCAAAGGATACCACTGCTCCCTGACCTGAAGCGTCAATCCCCGCCTGCGTGGTAAAGTCATAGGAAATTTCATTGGGATTTGCGGCTGTGACTGCCGATGGCCAGACAAACAATGTAGCCATGAATGCAAACACACAGATCACAGAAATAAGTTTTTTTGCCTTTTTCATAATCATACCTCCATTATAAATTATTGTATTCTACAGAACATCGTTCCCAAATAATGAAAAACACCTATATGCTAAAAGGGTCTTATCATTTATGCTTTTCCAGAGACCATCTACATTTTCGTTTGCTTCATCCGGAGAACAGAAACCGCCGCCTCAGCCCGTGTTGCACTCTCCACAGGACGAAATCTATTGTCCTCATCTCCCAGGAGTATCTGCACCTTTTTAGTAAAATCAACATAGGGTTTTGCCCAATCAGAAATTTCCTCTTCATCAGCATAACCAGATGGTTCTGCTTCCAATTCTTCTATTCCAGTAATCCGCTGGTAGGCAAGAGCCAGCAACTTAGCCATCTCCTCCCGAGTAATAGCCTCCTCAGGAGCAAATATACTTTCGTCAATGCCGTTAATTAACCCTGCGTCGAAGGCTGTCTGAATATAGGAAGCATACCAACTTTCTGCGCTGACATCTTGGAAGGAATCACTGTACTCCACCAAATCAAGATTCAAAGCACGAACCAGAAGAGTAACGAACTGGGCACGAGTGGTTGTCTCATCAAGCCCTAAAGTTGTTTCATCCAATCCCTGTAAAATCCCCTCACGAACCGCCTGCGTCAATTCTTCGGTTCCCCAGTGGTTTGACAGCTCTTCTTGAAATGCAGCTGGAATATTCTCTATCGAATCATCTCCAGTATTATTGTCATCTAGCTCATCATCAGAATCTATGGGAGGTGTTACGGAACTACCAGGATTACTTGTCCCAGGAACTCTGCCGCCAGCACCCGAACCAGATGCATGAGCGCCACTTCCTGTACTGCCCCCGGTGTTATTGTTTTTATCTGGCTCAGGATTGTACTCCGTGTCTGTTAAAATTGGCGAATTGCCAAAATAAATATACCGGCCTGAAGTTTTAAAATCAACATTTTGGCCATTTACCTCTACCTGCCGGATATCACTGATCTTTTCCATATAGAGAGTCATATTTTCAAGATCAATGTCCTGCGATGAAGATATTGTAAGTTTAGAGCCTTCCTTTTTATACCCCAGTTCGGCAACGGGACTGGAAGACTGAAAAAGAACCGTACCAGTTGTTATATCTGTAACCTTGGAGGTATCCTGTACAAATACTTCGGCAACCTTCCCCGTAATATCACGATTGATATAAGTCGAACGGCCGTCAGTCTGATACGAACCAAAGGTCCGCTCCTGCTGCTGATCCGGGTCATGAACCAAATAATAATCCGCATCGACATATGTACCAGCGTCACTAGTGATGCTAATGTTCATCGCAATTGCACCGTCATCCGTAACGTCTTGCAAGTCATATTCATAAGCGCTGACATCTGCTGTTTCACCCAAACGTTCTGGATAAATCACTGTATTAAAAGTAGTGATTCCGGACGCATTTTTCTCATACCGCAGATAGTGCGAATCATACAGAACACCAGTGCCGCCACCAAAATATCCATTCTCTACGGTGGCCTCTACCCCTTCCATGTCTGCTTGCGCAATCTGGATATTTGCCGAATTAGAGAAATTGCTTCTTCCCGTGCCTCCATTGCTCATACTCGGGTTTGCAGAGGGGAGCATATGCCAATGCTGCCAATATAAATGGGAAACATCTTCTTTCTCTGGTTCCAAGTAATCATTGACAATCCAGAATCCTCCGGTTCTGTTAAAAAGCGTGTTTCTGGTATGCAATCCAAAATTATCCGCATTCTGCGGTGTCATTAACGTAAAGTTATCATAAAGATAATTGGTTTCATACCGCTTTTCTTTTTCCACCGGCTCTGTTTGTGAAAGCTCCCATGAAGTTTTTTCCATGGACTGCGTTGTGCCATCAATTGTCACTGTATTGTGATACATGGTACTGTCCAAAGGAACACGGTTGTTGGCATAAGACGAATAACTATTGTCAACCAGCAAATATTGTCCATAAGCCTTGACAATCATTTGATTATCATCCTGATGTCCATGGCCAGGGGTCATATTTCCATCCACATCGGTATACATATACAGCGCCTTGTCGCTCCAATCTGTCCGGCTGATATATACGCCGGTTAAAAACTCATCCGGATCAGAGGATCCGGTAAACCGAATGGTAGTCCAATCCGGCATTTCCCCCTCTGCCCCATTTGAACCAAGCCATTGCCAGAAAGGAATATCAAACGCTGCATTTAAGCGGGCATTTCTGGTTTTTCCTGCATAAGAATTTGCGGTATATCCTGTTCCGTCGCCTACTTGAGGGTTGCCGCCGCCTGGAAGCAGAAAAGAAGCAAAATACTTCATGATTTTCTGCCCCTGCTCTTTTACTGTATCAGGAAAGATAGAATCGTCTGTAATACCGTTCTGCAACAGATAGTTCGCGTCCAACAGCTGGTTAAACGTACTGGTAAATGCGTAGGACCACTCAATTTCATGGGCGCTCCCATCTGTATAAAATGCTTCCTCTATCTTGGCTTCTGACCAGTTGTAAAGCACTTGTATCAACTCATCATATATTGACAAATCAGGGGCGTAAGTTGCAATTGCTGCCATACCATTAATCTGATAAACACCCCAGTTTCCTACATCATTTCCCCCATCGATCTGTGCCCGGGCCTCCATCTGAAAATATTTCATGGTGGATGACCAAATGTCCGGCGTAAGATATTCGCTGTCAATCATGACACTTAAAATTTTCAACACTTCCAGATCTCTCACATGAGCGTCCAGGGTCTTATCGTATCGGGGAGTGTTTCCGCGCTGTTCCAGATAACCAACCCACTGATCCAAGAAAGTCAGCGCATATTCCTCGTCCTGTTCATATGCATATAGCTGCCCCAGTACAGTAGCCCAGGAAAAACGCAGTAATTCCTCCGGATAACGGTAAGCAAACACGCTCGTACCGCCATCCATATCCGGTGCCACACCACCATCAAACAAGAAAGTATCTTCACCGTAATTGGAAAAAGTAGCATGCTCCATGGTAGACCCAGGCCGGCCTTCATAAAAAGTCACCGTTTCTTCATCCCAGGCATTGTTGGTATATTCAATCGCAAGTAGTTCTCCACTTCCTACGCCGCTGGCATTTCTCCCATACAATTTCAGCACTGCTTTGGTAGGCATCGTTGATGCATCTACCGATGAAAAATCAAACTTAATCAAAGAACGCTTTGTATTGCTGTCTGCCAAACGGGAGAGTCCAATAGAAGATACACTCTCTTCCGCTTTTAAAACAGGTTCTAATCCATAATTCGTCTTATAGTTGTCCTCCGGGGAAATGGTTGCATCATCCGTTGCGGTAATGGTCTGAACCACGCCCTTAGAAGTCACCTCCACCACCGGAGGATGATCTCCGCCTGCATTGATGCTCTCAAATTCAAGACTAGTACCATCCTTTTTAAGTCCAAAAAGTTCTGTAGAGATAACCGGCTCCGCTTGCGCTAAAATGGTAGGCATTCGGTCTGTGATATCGATTTCAATCACTTGCCACTCATCTGAAAGCGCAGGAATTCCCCAAATTGCAGGAACCATAAAGGTATTCAACTGAAAATTATTTTTAATCGCATAAGCACTGTACAACTGCCGCGTCGTAGGCGTTGTACTGGTGTAGGCAGGAGAATACAGCTTATACAGTTCCCGATGGAATTCCAGCAGTTCCTCCTTTGCTACAGCATAATTCCCTTCCTTGGCTGCTTCCTGTACAGGAAGCAGCCCTTCATACTTGTCATAGGCTAAATACCCAGGGTGTATCCATTGCTGAGTGTTTTCATCATACTGCCCATAAAATTCTTCGTCGCTATAGAGGGTTTGCCCATCATCCACGAAGTTTGTGATATGTTCTATGGATGCCAAATCTTCCGCATCCCAATCCTCAGCATTAACCTGTCCGGCAAACCCGCCAAACACGTTTATCAACATAAGGGTAACCAGTGTTATGACATTCATTCTGCGAAATAGTTTCATATTTGTCCTCCTATTTTGTCAGTCGATACATAACCACCGCCACCTCGGCACGATTTGCGCAATCCATAGGATTAAATCTGCCGGCATCATCACCGTTAAGCAAACCTGCCGCACTCAATTTATCAACTGCCTCAACCGCATATTCACTGATATTTTCAGCATCAACAAAGGTTTTACTCTCACCGCTGGACAGATCCGTGCCGAATTGTTCTGCAGCTCTAGATATCATCACAGCCATATCCTGGCGGGTAATAGATGTTCCGATACCAAAAGTGCCGTCAGACATTCCCTCGACTATGCCATTTTTGTATGCCGCCACAACGTAAGAATAATACCACTGATCCTCAGCACAATCGGTAAACGGGGTTCCCTCTTCCGTTTGGCTGATATCTACTCCCAGCGTCAAAAGCAGCATTTTCACAAATTCTTCCCGGGTAACCTCTCTGGCGGGTTCATATTCCCCAGTTCCGTTGCCCGACACGATCCCCATATTTTTTAAAGCTGTAATGGCTTCCTCGGCCCAAGGCACGCCGTCAAGGTCATTAAACGCCGCTGTTTGCGTCACACCTTCCTGAACAGCTGGCGGAGTAACCGTTTCCTGACTGGGTGGCGTATAGGAAGCGTTTCCTCCTCCGCTTAATCCGCTGGAACCTCCCGAACCACCAGAACCACCGCCACTAATCGATCCGCTTTGACTTCCTCTGATTAAATGGTTAAATGTCTTGACCGCAGTCGCATTACCTTTGGTCAATGTAGCCTTCATCACCACAACTGTATCATAAGTCGGCTTACCAAGATATTTCCCGCTGTTACTGATCAAACTGGGATGACTTGACACCCACTCAATAGCAGAACCAAATTTACCAATTTCCTCTAAATCCAAATCCGATGAGATTTCATAAGATTCTCCCGTAGAAAGCTCCTCTGCATCAGCATCAACACATTGTTGATCTGTTGCGTCAAAACGAACCTCAATCTCAGAAATAGTAATAGGCATAGCGGTCTGTACATCGGTTACACTCAACCGCACATAACGTGCCAAAGCCGGATCAAATGGAATATTTTGCTCTTCTCCTATTACTGTTCCGGTATGCACGGCACTCCAAATGGTATTATCTGAAGAAATCTCCACAGTAAACGCCTTGATTGCTTGATTCCCTTCAAAAATTTTTACTGAGGAAAGTGCCTTTTCCTCTCCTAAATCAATGGTCAAGGTTCCAGCTTTTCTCCTGGCTGTTCCACTGAATACAGTGTTTACACTTCCATCTGTTACATTAGCAAGTTCTCCTGCGTTTACCGTCATATCCGTTGTTACAGTTTTACCATATGCAAGGTTGCTGGGGTCCAAAGCTAATACCACAATATCAAATTGCTTTTCTAAAAACTGCGAAGGATCTTCTTCCTTATACAGGCGAGCTGTTAAAGTAACCGGCGTATCCGCTTCCGGCCGTGTATAAGTTCCATTATTGCTGATGACCTCTTCGTTACTGGAAGTCCAACTAATTTTGATCCCTGCGGCAGAAGAAGTAAATAAATCGACCGAAGTTACCGCATCCATCGGATCCGCAGAAATGAGATCCCAAGTAAGCTGATCATATATCAAGGAAAGCCTCTGCGAATTTGGTATCGTAACACGCATACCAGAAATATAAAGTTTCCCGCTCTCTACACTGGTTGTCAGCTTTGAAATACCAGATATAGAATTGAGGCAATCAACTGCTTCTCCAGCAGAAACTTCATTATGCCAAATCTGCGCTGTATTGCTTTGGGTGTCTATTTGTATCTTTGTTTTCATTTCCCCGGTACCATCATAAATGTAGTTCCCGTCCTTGTAGGTATATACAAACTTCTGACCATCATCCTGCGAAAATCCCAAACTCCCCCCGGAATTTCCGCTTTTATCAAGCACAGAAGTATTGGTGACACCCTTTTTGGCACTGAGCCCCGTTTCTATATTGATTTCACCTTTCAACTCAAAATCACTGTTTTCTGTCAGCGGTCTTTCCGCAGTCAAAAAACCTTCTCCACTTTTATCAAACGTTAGCTTTCCATCCTCTACGGTTACATTTCCGCCGGAATCGTCAATCAACCACGGATTTAACGCCGAAGCGCCATAAAATGTATCGTTTGTAACGATATAATCCTCATCGGAAAGACCACCTACTATGACCGTATACGGAATAGAAAGGGTTATATCCTCATATATTTCTTCTTCAAACCCCAGATTTGCCGTCAGAGTAACCTCGGTGTTATTCGCCGGCAGATGCACCGTGCCATCGTTGGCAATAACAGAAGGATTACTGCTTTCCCAGTTAACTGTTACACCGGCATAAGCGGGCATTGATGTCGGTAAAGACAAATTACTTCTTACTACACCACTATCCCCAATCGCACTGTTGAAGCTGGCATTCAAATCTTCTTCCGCCATGTCGAGGTAACTTGACATATCTGTCCAGCTGCGAATGTAATAAAGCTTAAATACATTATCGCCTTCTCTGGCAGAACCAGCGCCACTGGCATATAATAACACCTGGTTAAACCGGTTATTGGCATCTACAGATTGATACTTGTTATATCCAAAAGGCTCTCCCACTTTACCATAAGGGTTATATGCTACAAACTCACCATCGTTAATCGAAATCCAAAAACCATCCACTTCATCATTTTTCGTATCAAAAAGAAAACGCATACGAATTTTGGCATTGGCTGTAATTCCTACATTATTAATTGAAACCGCCTGTGGATCTTCCCCTTTTCCGGCAGAGGCCGTAAAATTCAGCATTCCGGAATTATGTGTACCAACCATTATAAAGCTGTTGTAAGTGCCTCCAACTGCCTGGAAAGCAAAATTAATCTCTTTTTTCAGCCCGGTAGAATAACAAACCTCATAGTATTGTCTTGTGCCATCGCGTACCATATTATAAGAACTGATTAATTGGCTGGCTCCGGAAGGCTGGGTCCCATTAGGAATATTCGTTTTTGCTTGCTGAACTAAAGCGCCGTCTTCAAAGAAGACATTATATGCCTCGCCCTGCCATCCGGAGGTAATTTCCATTTCATTGAGCTGTGACTCTAATTCTGCATCCACCGGTCCATCCGAGAACTGGCTCATATCTGCATTATAACGATACTCCAAAACACCATCAGGCGCATACCCTACCACAGTAATTTGATATTGCACCACTTTGGATGAGCCATCTCCCCCAGTAATCGTCGCTGTTAAAACAACTTTCTCCGATTTAGCAGAAGCGGTAACAACACCCTCCGGGGAAATAACATCTGGTCTATCTGAATCCCAAACAATAGAACCATCTATGCCTGAGATTGAAGTGGGAAGCTCTATATTTTCCGTAATGTCTGTATGAGCTTTCATGTAGGTATCAAGGGCCTGCTGAATATCTATTGCATCTCCCAAATACAAAGACAAGCGTTCCGCAACAAATCCACAGCCATATTGGTTGGCCCACCTTGCACTCTTAAACGTCCAATCACCTGCGTCATGGCCTATTCCACCAACTTCGGCCTTTCCCATTCCAGCCCCTAATATTGATATAGAGCGAATAGAGCTTAAAGGCGTAGTTCCATCTTTTTCACCCTGCACACCATTTTGCATTCCGTCAAATTGGGTTACAAAGGAATCCAGCGGAATGATTGCTTCCACCGATGTCTTCAGCGGATAAGAACTCAAATCAATTTCATACGTCAAACATTCATTGTTTTTATATTCGGTATACTCTCCTGCATTTTCAGCGGTAGACAAGACAATTGTTACCCAGTTGGAAATTCCGGAATATGAAAAACTATCTTCAACGACCAGGTTGAAAGAAAATTGCAAATATTTATAATCAGACCAATTAAGGCCACTGAAAACAGAAGCTTCATTTGCAAAATAATTTCCTCCGGAGCTTCCCAGCCAATTCATTTCATAACCCTGATCCGGATAGCAAGCACCCGCAAGTCCCGTCCCATCCGTTTTGGGGCCTTGTCCCCAGGCTGTGCAAGTTGCCTCATCTTTAAAATCCGCAATCAAAAAGCTGTTGTCAGACTGTGGTCCAGCTGTTGTTGCCGCAAAAGACGGTATCGGCGATAACAGGGACAACATCATTGCCGCAATACAAAACACAGTCATTAGTCTTTGTCTTTTCACGATAATATAACACTCCTTCTTTCTAAAATCTATTGTGTTACAATAACAACCAGTTGTACTTTCAAATCCTTCTCGTAAACCATGACCATATCCGCGTCAGCGGTGTTTGTGCCGCAAGGCGGGATCATACTTGTATCTCCCACTGACACCACATTTCTTTTCGCATCATAAATATATACATCCGGGGCATTACGCACATTGATGTTAATATTTCTCTGCTGAAGGCAGTTATTGTCAAGGCCAAGCGTAACAACGTCAACCCTTCTGTTATTTGCATCATCAATTTTGTTGTATGCAATTTTCATAGGATAGCCTGTATTGATAGTGCCTCCCAAAAGGGAACTGGAACCGCTGCCCAAGCTTACAGAACCGGGTTCAATTCCAACCAGGCTGACAATTTTCTGAATCTGTAAAATATTTTCGCTGGTGGCACCCAAAGCTGCCAAAAAAACATCTCCCGCCTGCAAATCGGAAACATCACAATCGGAGTCAACCTCTGTTGTTTTTTGCTCTCCATCTTGCCAATATACCAAAACTTTAATCTCATTTCCCTCTTCATCAAGCTGAGTAATAACATTTTCCAAAACAGCAGGCGCATCTTCTTCCAAATCACCAGCCGTACTGTACCGGAGCGGCACTTCAATTACAATCAGCTTAGCGACCTCATCTTCGGCATCCATGTCATAACCATTCACCACATAAGTGCTACCATCTAAAATCTCAACGGTTGCCAAATAGTCTTTATCGCTTGTGACTCCTTCATAATCAGGAATACAAAGTACACTGGTTTCTTCAGTTACGGCAAAAGCACCTGCACCAATCCCGCCAAAGATTTGCTCATAACCATTATATTTCCGCTTCTGCGCCGAACCCATAATATCCGTTCCTACCAGTTCCGGAGTATCCACAACACTAATCTGATTATCGGAATTTAACCGGTATTTCACGATTCCATTTTGCGACATGATATTCGCCGCTTCACTATCCTCTATCTTTTCCCCGTTTACCCGTACCTTTTCTGCCAAGAACAAGGTAACAACATCAGAATTGGAACCCTTTAAAATCTGGGTTTCTACAGCGTCATCTTCATCTTCGTCTTCAATCTTCACTTCCGCTTTGAAAGGTCCGGGGCACAGCATCTTTACCTTGTAACTGAATCCATCCTGGGCCGTTGCCAAAGCATATCCATAAGAATAGGTATTTTCTGCCTGTTTGATACTGGCTACTTCACCCCGGAAATTCAATGCACACGTAACCTCAATACCGACTGTAATATCAAAATCGGATCCAGGCTCCAAATCATACTCCGTACCGTCGATTGCTATAAATTCTTTTCCATCTTCACCATTTAAACTCGTAATCATACCGGTAATTGTTTCTTCCTGACCTAAAATCATCTTATAAACGTTGCTGCCGTCAGAGATAATACTCAGCACACTCCCCGCCGTCAGCTCTTCCGGATTCAAGGCATTTCCTTCTGCATCTTCTATAAAATAAGTAATATCACTGTTCTTCAGTACATCAAAATATACCAAATCATGATATGGCGTTGTAGCATCCAGCCAAATTTCATCCTCTGAAACACGTTCAATTAATACGCTTTCAAATTCTTCTATAAACACATAGTCAATGGCATGATCTCCGTTGTTATCTATCATCCTCACATTACCGCGGCTCAATGTAAAATCCTTGTCTGTAGGGGCCATAATTGGACGTAAATTACGAACTAAGATACAAAAGTCATCCATCCGGTAGTTTCTGGTTCTATTCTCTTCATATACAGTCAGATTATTACCGCTTCTTCCAACATAAGTTTCCTCATCGAATTCGTAAACCGTATTTTTGTCGGTTGGAGAAATTCCCTGCAAAGTGTAGGGACCAAGTTCATTATCTCCGGAAACATAATAAGTAACCTCCATTCCCAAATAGGAAGTTACATCATATCCATTGGCATCCATTACCACCCCATCAATTACAACCTCGTTTGGCTGTAAATCAGGATAAGGCGTTATAAGCCAGATTTCCGGTGTTGCCGTAACATAACCTTTCTTTTTTGCAAAAATTCCATTACTTCCCTGATAAAGATGCAAATCACGTATTGTTGTGCCACTTACCATCAGGTTATCACTTCCAATAAATTCCGGTTCCAACAAGGAAATATCCATGCTGTTATAGAGCATAATAATAACATCGGCCCGTGTCAGTGCTTCCGAAGCAATATCCGCACCATAAAGCACGCCCAATTTGCTTGCCATAGCCACATATCCGCTGGGGTATCCGCCTGATGCTTCCGCTTCACCTCCATATCCCAACGCGACAACAATCATCTTAGCCGCTTCAGCAGTCGTAATAGAATGATTCGGGCGGAATGTACCATCCTCAAAACCGGCAATGATGCCTACCGTCGTTAACCGCATTACATCTTCATAAAACCAATCTGCTGTGGAAACATCCGTAAACGCGTAGTCTGTGTAGTACCATTCCTCCATTTTAAGCATTCTCACCATCATGGCACTAAATTCTGCACGACTTACCGCGTCATCAAGGTTGAGGTTTCCCTCTTCATCCCCTCTGACAATGTCGAACGCCTGCATTTCTACTATAATGGATTCTGAAACCTCCTCTGCCGCAAATACATTTACCGACGAAAGTCCAGTGATACACAGTAAAAAAGCAAGTAACAGATGTATACCTTTTTTCAACATTCTATTTCCTCCTGTTACAACAAATTTGATAGATAAAGCATATCTGCTTTTACCTTAGAAATAGTGACAATGTGCCTTTTTCTTCCGTTGCCGCATTTGGATTAAAAAGACTATTACATATTTCTAAAAAAATATTAACACATAAAAATTTAATTGTCTATTCACACTTTTTGTCATAGAAATAAACGAATTACATAAGCAATTTCTTTAAAAATTACACTTTTTTTCTTGAAACAATCCATTGAATTTAAATGGTTAGCCATGTATAATTTAATTGATGTGTTTTAGAACGCAGCAGGAGGACTGATTATGAAACCATATGACAATCACTTTCTCAGTATGGAGTTGGAAAACATTTATCCTTCTCAAACCGAAAATCTGGTGATTTCATCATTTTTAGAAGGGCGCTCGCCGCAAGCGCTTTCTGTACTCTCTGGCGTAGTTGAAGAAACCATCGGAGAGCTGTTTAGGCCATATGCACTGCTCATTCTCAGATTTAAATTTGCAGCTACCTTGGTTAAAATTTTAAAGGAACTAAACTTCTTTGAAACTGGATTGTGTGCAGAGCTTCCAACACTTGATTTTGAAGTATATAAAAAAAGTGCAAAACAGCTGAAAGATGACCTAATTCAGCCCTTTTTACTTCTTGATAAGGAGCCCTTTAAAAGTGCAATCGAACACCAAAAATTGATTTTTAAAATTAGACATTATATTATTGAAAATATTGAAGCTGATATTTCATTGCACGATGTATCAAAATATGTTGGGTTGTCGCCTTCCTATGTCAGCCGAATTTTTCCGAAAAATACAGGCGTCAACTTTAAAACCTTTGTCAATAAGTCGAAAATGGAATACGCAAAACAACTGCTGCAAAACGGTCTGTCCATTGCGGAAGCCATGAAGGCCACGGGTTTTTTATCCCGAACCACCTTTAACCGGACGTTCGGGCGATACACCGGGGCATCTCCCAGCCACTATCTTCAGCAAAACACAATAAAAGGAGAAAAGTCATGAGCAAAAAACAAATTAAAATATTGGCAAATCCAAGCCATTCCCTTTCTACCCGCATAATTCGGGCTCTCAAACAAAATTATGAGTTATATCTAATTTTTCTGCCTGTGCTGGTATATTATATTGTTTTTTATTATGTACCTATGACAGGAATCGTACTTGCCTTTAAAAATTATGCCCCTGCAAAGGGGATATGGGGCAGCGCGTGGGTTGGGCTAAAACATTTTGAAAATTTTTTCTCCAGCCCTAATTTTACCAGAACTCTTGTAAATACCCTTCGTATCAGCATTGCATCCATTGTGGTGGGCTTTCCCGCTCCCATTATCTTTGCCCTTTTGCTAAACGAACTACGTTTGAGAAGAACAAAAAAAATTATTCAAACTGTCAGCTATATGCCACACTTTATCTCTCTGGTTGTAGCTGTTGGTTTGGTCATGGATTTTGTACAGCGTGACGGTATTATCAACGACATTATTGCCTTCTTCGGCGGAGAACGAATCGCATTTATGACAGAACCGAATTGGTTCACTCCCATCTATGTCCTATCGGGTGTATGGCAGGAAATTGGATGGTCCTCTATTATTTACCTGGCCGCCATTGCTGGTGTGAGCGCAGATTTATATGAAGCCGCCGCCATTGACGGAGCCGGGCGGTTCCGACAGCTCCTCCATGTTACTCTGCCGGGCATTATGCCAACCATTGTCATTTTGTTTATCATGCGTGTCGGCAATATTATGTCAATTGGATATGAGAAAATTATCTTAATGTACAATGATTTGGTGCTTGACAAAGCAGATATTATTGCATCATACGTATACCGTATTGCGTTTGGCGCTGCACCCGATTATGGCTATTCTACTGCAGTCGGTTTATTTAATACCGTTATTAATATCTTTTTGCTGGTAGCAACCAACTATATTACCGGCAAGGTAAACGATACCACACTTTGGTAAAAATTAGCGGCTTTACGAACAACGCTGAATGAAAATGATGATCCCGTGCAGCTTTTTCCGCACGATACCGAAAATACATACGAAAACCAAAGATCTCTTATCATTCTTTCCTGTGCGGATAAGAGATAGCAAACACCTCGTCGTGGCCGGCGCACAGCGGCGGAATGGAGATTTTTATGAAAACATATAAACAAAGTCTTGGCGCAAACATATTCGATGTTTTTAATCTAATACTCCTATTAGCCATAGCATTTATTTGCCTGTATCCCATGATTTATGTAATCATGGCCTCTTTATCCTCTCCCAGTTTGCTAATGCAGCACAGCGGTCTTCTTCTCAAACCACTTGGTTTGCACTTTGATGCTTATAAGTCCGTGCTTGCCAATCCAGATATCACCACAGGTTATGCCAATACTCTTTTTTACGTAGTAATCGGAACCATTTTAAGTGATGCTCTGACAATGATGGCCGCATATGTCGTATCCAGAAAAAAGTTTCCGCTGCGTAACTTTTTTAACATTATCCTTATCTTAACTATGTTTATCAACGGAGGATTAATTCCATCCTACTTGAACATACAAAACCTGGGGCTCTTAAATACGCGTCTGTCTCAAATTCTCCCAGTTGCAGTCAGTGCATACAACGTCATTATCCTGCGAACTTATATGACATCTATTCCCGTCTCTCTTGAAGAATCTGCTAGAATGGACGGCGCAAGTCACCTGCGGGTACTGTTTTGCATTATTTTTCCACTTTGCCTGCCTGTTTTTGCCGTTATCACACTGTATTATGCGGTAGGAACCTGGAACAGCTGGTTCAATGCTATGATTTACTTAACTGACCGGAGTAAATATCCGCTGCAGCTCTTCCTGCGTGAAATTCTTATCTTGAACGAAACGGATTCCTTGATCAACAGCAATGCAGCTAGTGGTATTGAGCAGGTTCAAATTTCAGAAACAATCAAATACGCAACCATTGTTATTTCAACCGTTCCGATCCTATGTATCTACCCGTTTTTGCAGAAGTACTTTGTAAAAGGGGTAATGATTGGCGCTGTAAAAGAATAAATGTATTTTTATAAAAAATAAAAACTATTTTAGGAGGTATTCTCATGCGAAAAAGAAATTCCATTATATGTATAGCCGCTATTACTGCGTTGGCTTTGCTGAGCGGATGCAAAAGCAATGACACCAGTACCAATGTAACCCAAGAAGTCACTACGCCGCTGAACGTAAATACGGCCACACCAGAAGAAATTACTCTTCCCTTTGGAAATAATGACAGCAAACTAACAATTGCAGTGATTTTAACGGCGCCTACAGGCAAAAGTTCTTTTAACGAAATTCCTCTCTTCCAGGAATACGCCAAACGCACCAATGTGCAACTTGACTTTCAACATGTAACCAACGAAAAAATGAATTTGCTGTTGGCCTCTAATGATCTTCCGGATATTCTTATTAATTATTGGAGCGACGGGCAGGAGAAAACCGCCTATAACAACCAGCAGATCCTTCGGTTGGATGACCTGATGGGGCAATACGCTCCCAATTATGTAGAAATTTTAAAAGAAAATCCCAGCCTGCATGCACAGGCAGTAGACGCAGACGGTTTTCTTTATTCTTTCCAATTCCTGCGGAATGAACCCGAATTGCGCGTATTTAACGGTTTTATGATCCGACAAGATTGGCTTGATAAATTGAATCTTGAAATGCCTACCAATACAGATGAATTATATGCAGTGCTCAAGGCCATCAAAGAAGGCGATCCTAATGGCAATGGGGAAGCTGACGAAATTCCATTTATTATGGAAAGCGGAAACGGTCTCAGTTACCTTTCTGCGTGGTGGGGTATTGCCAGCTTCTATCTGGATGATAATAACAATCTTCAATGCGGCTGGCTGCAGCCCGAATATAAAGAAATGCTGCAGTATTTAAACAGACTGTATAATGAAGGATTGTTAGACCCTGATTATGCCATTACAGAGCGAAATCAGTTTGATACCAAAATTTCCAACGGGCAGGCCGCCATGTGGTTTGGCCTTGCCGGAGGCGGACTCGCCAGGATCAATACCCTCATGGAACCCATTGACCCCAATTTTGAACTTTCAGCCATGCCTTGGCTAACTTCATCTAATGGCAAAAACTATAACCTGAACTTAGAATACACGTCTCCGCTTTCTGCCCGTATGGGTCTATCTATTACCACGGCATGCAAAGACCCGGTAACCGCCACTAAATTTGCGGATTACGCCTACAGCAAAGAAGGGCAAACGCTGCTGAGCTTTGGCGTCGAAGGAGAATCCTATACGATGAAAGACGGCGTACCCACCTATACCGAACTAATCACCAATACCCCTGGAAAAGCCATGTCAGAAATGCTGGGACAATATACCGTAGCAACCGGTTATCCTATGGAACAGAGCATGGATTATTTTGATCAATATATGGCTCCGGAACAGAAAGCAGCCATTGACGTCTGGAAAGACTGTGATACAACAAGAACAGTTCCTGTTTTAAAATTTACTGATGAAGAGCTGGATACGGCTATTACTACATTTAACGAAATCAACAGCTATAATAATGAAATGATCAACAAATTTATTACAGGCCGTGAAAGCTTTGATAACTATGAAGACTATCAAAAAACATTGATCAATATGGGGATCGAAGATGTTGTTAAGGTCAATCAAACCGCTTATGAACGTTACTCAAATACATTAAAGGAAATAGAGGAATAAACACATTAAAAACAGAGGGTGGCTCTTTTTGAGCTGCGCTTTGAATAACACTTCTAAAATATTTTTACCATGAGGACTCGTCACTCTTCGGAAGGCCGCCATATTTTGCGGCAAAGTCATGATACCGAAAGGGTTGGCGGGTCCTCAGGCTATCATCTGCCAAAAGCAAGGAGGTATAACATAAATATATTTTTCTTTTCCGGAACCCATTGGGGCAGGGAATAGCACCTGCCTTTTTAGGCTTCGTTTTCAGCTTGCAAAAATGATAAATCCGCTCATTGGAAGTTTAAAAAATGACAATTTCGATATGTTTCTCTTCAACGAACAGGCAATCATTTTAGGAAGCTATTGATAAATTAAAAAATTTATGCCAATTACAACGCTGTTTTTTTACGACAACGTAATTTTTTAAATTATAGGTCATATCATTGACAAAATTACGATTCACCATTATAATATGGAAACAGAAAATAAATTTATTAATATTTAATATGATATTGACAAAAGCAATCAAACTATCTGTAAATACCGCTTTAAAAAGAAATGAAAAAAGAAACTGATAAAAAATTAAAATTTATCTTCCTTTTTACGGATGGATTTTGAACATACTTTTAAATAATTTTTGTACGTATTCTTTACTCTTTCGGAAATAGGTTATTTCCCTAATAAACCTGTAGCCATAGATTTGACCGCTTCACAGCTATCAACTGTCAAAAACAAGGAGGTATAACATGAATATATTTTTCTTTTCCGGAACCCATTGGGACAGGGAATGGTACCAGCCTTTTCAGGGCTTCCGCTTTCGGCTTGTAAAAATGATAGATCAGCTCATTGAAGGTTTAGAAAACGATGATTTTGGTGTATTCCACTTTGACGGACAAACTATCATTTTAGAAGATTACTTAGAAATACGGCCAGAAAACAAGGCACGGCTTGAAAAACTAATTGCAAACGGCAAAATCCTGGTTGGTCCATGGTATTGTATGCCCGACGAATTTTTGATGTCAGGAGAAAGTATTATTAGAAACCTTCAAAAAGGTTATCAAATTGCGCGTAGCTATGGCGCAGAACCACTGAAATACGGATATATTTGCGACATTTTCGGTCATATTGCACAGATGCCTCAAATTTTCTGTCAACTGGGAATTCATAATGCACTTTTGGGCCGCGGTACAAATGAAAGCACCACAGACATGCATTTTAAATGGCAGTCACCGGATGGCTCATGGGTGACAACTTTTAAACTTCAGGATAGCCAAGGCTACGGTTCCTTTGCAGCATATGTGATAGGTGATGAAACACAAGCGCACCTACTTTCAGAGGAAGAGCTGAAAAAAAGAATTAAAGCACATACCGATTCTGAAATTGCCCGCAGCAATGTACCTGTCATTCTTCTTATGGATGCCATTGACCATGCCTCTTATCACAAAGATACAAAAAAATATTTAAAGATATTATCGGAACTTTACCCCCAGGCTGATATCAAACAGACCTCTGTAATGGAAATGTGCGAGCTGCTGAAAAAATATGAAGCAGGCTTCCAGACAAAGTACGGCGAACTGAGAGAACCGGCAAAAACACACGGCTGCGGCTATCTGCATCTGATAACCCATACCCTTTCTTCAAGGTATCCTTTGAAAAAATATAATGACCAGGTACAGACCCTTTTGGAAAAATGGATTACACCGCTGTATGCTTTCCGTAAAACAAATCAGCCACTTTCTTATTTGGAGTTATCTGAGAAATACTTACTTATGAACCAAGCGCACGATTCTATATGCGGATGTGGTATCGATCAAATACATAAGGATATGGTCTACCGGTTTGACCAGGCCCGAATTATCTGTGAACAACTATTAGATGAATTCCGAACAGGTATGGAAGAAAAACAAGAAACCGATAACATCGTCCTAAAAATATGGAATCCTCTTCCTTATGCATATCGCGGTGTTACCCAAATTGATATTTCTTTTCCACAGGACTATAAAACAACCTACTGTGAACCATTCGGCTATGAAAGTATAAACAGCTTTAAAATATTTGACAGTGAGGACAACGAAATTCCTTATGGCATAGAAAACATTGTCAGAAATTATCAAAAACGAACCTATAATCAATACGTTTCTGTCTCAGATTTATATACAGTTTCCATCCATGTAGAGCTGATTCCAATGGGCATCACAGAATTAATTATAAAACCGTTTACAGAAAGTTCCCGCTATTTAACACGAATGACACAATCAGAGACCGGTGCGGAAAACGAGTTTATCAAACTGGAAATTGCCTGCGATGGGCGTCTTAACATTTTTGACAAACAGACCGGCACACAATATAATGGCCTCTTGGGTATAGCTGATGATGGTGAAATTGGTGATGGATGGTATCATGCCAATCCTGCTTGTGATACAGTAATCACAAATAGTATGTGCGAAATAAGAAAGGTGGTAAATACCTGCAACCGGGTTGTATTTGAGGTAATCCAAAAAATGATGGTTCCGCGGGAAATGCTGTTTGAAAACCGTCAAATCAGACGCAGCAGCGACAATGTGCAATTAGAACTGAGGCATTATATTACACTGGATGAAAATGCACAATACGTCAGTGTAAAAACCAAAATTCAAAATACTGCAAAAGATCACAGAATAAGAATAAAAATACCGACAGGTGTTGCGGGAAACACTTATTTTGCCAACCAGGCCTTCTGCTTTGTAGAAAGACAAACAGGAGTAGACACAGCTACCCAGACATGGATGGAATGTGAAGTACCCGAGAAACAGATGTCAGGAATTGTTTTGAAAAAAGACAATAAGAAAGGACTGGCATTTATCTCTGCATATGGACTTCACGAATGTGCTGTACATGAAAACGGGGATATCTATGTAACCTTATTCCGTTCTTTCCAAAAGACGGTTATGACAAACGGAGAACCGGGCGGACAGTTGCTTGAGGAAATGGAATTTTCCTATCGGATTCTTCCTTTCGGTCCAAATGTTGTGCTTGCTGACCTCCAAAAGCACCAAGACGCTATGCAAGCCGGCTTCCTGGTAAGCCAATGCAAAAAAGATACTGCTAATAAACATGCTTCTGAAATGGTGCTTACAGCTGAAAACACCGTATTCAGCACGGCAGTTCCCTGTGAAAATGGGCTGGATATTCGTCTGTATCAGCTGAGCAACTGTGAAGAAACAGCAATTTTAACCTTACCTACCGGTATTGTACAGGCACAGCTGGTCAGCTTAGATGGCCAGATTACAGATACAGTTACCATCTCGGACAATACTGTCAAGATCCCCATGAAACCTTGGCAGATACAAACCATCAGACTTTTTTCTAAAAAATAAATCTAACATAAATTTGGGAGGCAGAAAAATGAGTGAAATTTTGGAACAAAACAAGGATTGGATTGCCGCTGTCTGGAACAAGGTGGATCAAAAAATGAAAAAGATTGCTGTGAAAGATTATGATAAAATTCCCTATACTTCTATCAATGGCATTCATGACGATCAAAAAGATAATCTTTACGGGTGGACCAATGGCTTTTGGGGCGGTCTCATGTGGCTTTTATACGTGGGTACTAAAGATGAAAATTATAAAAAAACTGCTCTGCATTCTGGCACATATGTAGACAAAGGTCTGGACCATTACGAACCCCTATACCATGATGTAGGATTTATATCTCATATTCTGCATGGAGCCAATTACCGTTTAACCGGAGATATGGAGGCAAAGAACAAAAATCTTTTTATGGCAGCCGCCTTGGCTTCCCGGTTTAATATTGACGGCAAGTTTATTCGGGCATGGAATATGGATTTTGCAGAAGGCTGGTCCATCATTGACTGTATGATGAACCTGCCTCTTCTCTACTGGGCTTCAGAGGAAATTGGTGACCCCAGATTCAAACGTATTGCAATGGCACACGCCGATATGACATTGCGTGACCATATTCGCGAAGACGGAGCAATCAATCATATTGTGGTCCACGATACAGAAACCGGCGAACCAGTGAAATTCTACACTGACATGGGATACGACCAAGGCTACAACGCGGAAGGCTGCTGGTCCCGCGGACTTTCCTGGGCAATCTACGGTATGGCAATTTCTTATGTTCACACTGGGAAAAAAGAATATTTAAATGCTGCCAAAAAAACCGCCAACTATTTTCTCTCCCATGCCGCGGCTACCGGCTATAAAACGCTTTGTGACTTTTGTCAGCCCGCAGAACCAGTATACTATGACAGCACAGCCGGGGTTTGTGCCGCCTGTGGCATGATTGAAATTTCGCGGCATGTAAGCAAAGCAGAAGCAGAAGTATACCTATCCGGCGCCTTGAACCTGTTAAAGGCAACAGATGAAAATTTCTGTGATTACAGTGATCAACAAGATGCCCTTGTGTTAATGGGAACCGAAGCATATCCAAATGACGAAAAACGTCTAAAAGGTGTTCACATTCCCATTATTTACGGTGATTTCTTCTTTGTGGAAGCTTTGCTGAAGCTACAAAACATAGATTTTCTAATCTGGTAAATTGGGCTCTTAAAAGAACCATCACTTTCTATGAAAACATTTGAGCAGTAAATAGCGTGCGTTTAAAAAAACAGCAAAAGCCACTTCCCTACTACATATCAAAACCGGGATTTCTGTTTTTTTCACAGAAATCCCGGTTTTCTAATCATTGTCTGTCTTTTTTCGAACACTGCTGGCTGTAAAGCCAAAATATTTTTTAAATACTTTACTAAAATAGTGTGGATCAATAAACCCCGTTTCCATCGCAATGTTATTGATGGTTTTATCGGTATTTTTCAATTCCTCAAGCGCTTTTTCCATCCGTACCCGCATCACATAATCTTTAAAATTTTCATTGGTGCATTTTTTAAAAAAGGCACTAAAATAATATGCATTTTTATGCACCAAATTTGCCATGGACTCTAACGTAATATTCTTATTAAAGTTAGTCTGTATATAATCCATTACGGTTTTAATCTCAAAGTTAGTCTGGGTCTCTTTCTTGCTTCCCATTTGCTCAATGGTATCTAAGATCATATTCTTTAAAAATTCTTTGATTTGCTGGAATTTTCTACATTCCTTAATAAATTCTAAAATATTGTCCGGTGAATAAAGCTCCAAAAGTTCAGGATCCGAAATCAACTGTCTTATTTTATCTGCTGCAGAGTAAAAATGAATAATAGCAATGTCCCGTACTCCGCCACTGGCACGCATAATCACTTCTTCCAAGCAATCAAGCTCTCTGTTGGCAGCCAAACGATCTCCCTGACGAATATATGCGCACAAATTATCTAACGTACTATTTAAACTGTCTTCCGGCTTGGGGCAAAAAACAGCCTGGTCAGCATTTGACAGCACCTTCTTTTCGTTAAAGAAAAAGAACAGTTCTAAGATTTGGCATGCCGAAGCATATGATTGAGATATGCCATTTAATCCCTGTGAAACCTCACCTATTGCATAGTCTGCACTGATATTTGAAAGAAGGAACTGCGCATATTGAAATGCGACAAGACTCGCCTCTTTTGCAGATGGAAAGGAAAACACCACACATAAATCAGCATGGTATTTGAAATAATAGCACCGGTCAGGTACAGTATCAGCGATCAGCGTTTCCAGACGAAAAGAATCCTGGACTGTCTCACATCTTGCAACTAAAATTTGATAAAAAAACTCTGCCTCCTGCGGAATATCCCTTTCGAAAACAGGTTTTTCCAAAACATTAATACTTTTTTTCTTCAAAATATCCCGGTGCAACCGTTTTACTAAAGTTACAAGTTCCTTAGGATCAATCGGCTTTAAAAGATACTCTGACACGCCATATTTCATGGCACTTTGCGCATATTCAAAATTCTTATACCCGCTGATAATAACAATCTCAGGCTTAGGCTTCGCTGATTGAATATACTCAATAACATCCAAGCCAGAGAGCTGTGGCATACAAATATCGGTAATAACTAGGTCGGGATGTTCCTGGTCTACCAATTGTTTTAGCTGTTCTCCATCAGATGCTGTTCCACACACAACTACAATGTCACTAAGTTCATTTAAAATTTTGCGTAAACCGGTTAAAATAATATTTTCATCATCTGCAAGAACAATTTTAATCTTGGTTGTCTGCATATTTATTTGCCTCCCTCAAAGGTATTTTCAAATGCACTTTGGTGCCAAGTCCAGGGAAACTATTAATCTCCGCAGAAAAACGAGCGCCATAGAAAAAACGCAGCCTTTCACACACATTTCTGAGCCCAATTGAATTCATTTTCTCGTTGCCATGTGCATCATTAATATGTTTCCTTAACACGGCAAGCTTTTCTTTATCCATCCCTTTTCCGTTATCCATAACATCAATGATTAAATCATTTTCACCGAAAAGCATAATATTAATATTAATATTCATATTTTGAGGAGGGAATGCACTATTATCATAGCCATGCTTTACGGCATTTTCCACTAAAGGCTGCAAAATAAACTTCGTAACCAAAAGCTCTTTCAGCGATTCCTCCACCTTAATATTCAGACGAATTTTGTCATTGTATCGCATCTGAACAAAAAGAAAATAATGAGATACAATCTCAATTTCCTTTCGAAGAGGAACAAAATCACTGTCGTTTGACAACATATATTGAAATTGAGATCCAAGAGAAACCACCATGGAACTGACCTTGTAATCATCCTGCTCAATGGCTGTCATATTAATAATTTCCAACATATTATGCAAAACATGTGGATTGATCTGCATTTTTAAAACATTCAGTTCTGCTTCCTTTTGTTTAATATGCGCATGATATGTTTGATCTATGTGAATTTTTAATTTTTCAATCATTTCGTTTATCCCTGATACAATTTGTGAAAATTCCGTCACCTTCTCCTCTTTCAAACTGATATCAAGGTTTCCCTTTTGTATTTTTTTCATTTGCGCAATGATTCGGTTTACAGGCGCAGTTAGTTGATAGGTATAAACAAGCGACAGTAATAGCAACGCAATTGTTATCAGCACCGTTACCAGCAGAAAAGTATCCCGCATAACATTGATTTCCATCGATAAAGCATCTTTATCAATATAAGTTAATGTTTTCCATGTACCATTAATGTCGGACTCTATAAAAAAACTGCTGTCACCCGGCAAATTATTTGTAAAATCGAATGTTACTGGATAAGATACTATATTATCCATTGATATATACTTGTCCACATTCCAAATATCATTAGAAAAAATGCAATAGTTTTCATCATCGACCATAGCAAAATATCCTGAATCTTCGTTACTTGGTAGCATATCCTGAAAATAAGACAGATTAATATCTATAATAATACTACCCGCATAATTTCCATCACTGTCTGTAAAATTTTTGACTGTACTAATTACATAAACGCTCGCATTAGAAAAATAGTCCTGAGAATGATGTCTTGGTAAGACGGTAGCCTGCGTATCCGTCACTTGAGAACGATCAATAATACCCGCATTTTCGAAGTCATAATAGCCAGATCGATATTTTTTATATCGTGACGCATGCATCCAGTCTCCTTCGTTATTAATTGCAATCACATTTTCAATGCTCATGCTGGATTGCAGCAAAATGTTCATCACTACAGATAACCGATTCATGCTGTCTGGCTCTGTCATCGTGGATAATAGCACATCAAGTCTACCGGACAAATTATAGTTTTGAGCCGAATCAAGAGCAGTGGTCACTGCTGTAATATTACTGGAAATTACTTCATCTACTCGGTTATGGGTTTCCTGCAGCGCCTCAATAGAACGGATCTGAATAAAAACCGTAATATAACGAAAAATAATTACACTGATGAGCAAAATCGGTACAAGTCCAATTAACCAATAAGAAAACATTATTTTAAATGAAAAACTTCTGGACAATAACTTGAGTTTCTGTCTCATTTTCTTTTTCCTCCGTATTTTACGTCATACGCAAAACAATCTTTCAAGCAAAAAGTCATTTTATTTAATGTCTATATTATTAATATATCAAAACAGCCACGTTTTTTCAAGGTATTGTTTACAAAAAAAACTTAATTTCTTTCAGCAATTTATACTTAGCACAAAAAATTCTTCACACAAAATCCTTGATTTTCTTTAAAATCTTTCCAAATACATTGGTTTTTTGTTATCATTTAAATAAAAGCCGAACTGTACATAAAATTTTTCTAAATCAACATTATCGGCTACTAATAATACACGAAGATAATCTTTATATTCCTCCAGCATATGCTTCATCAGTGCACTTCCTATTCCACGTTTTTGAGCACAGGGATCTACCAATAAATAATGAATATAAGCCGTCATAATTCCATCGGACATGGCTGCGGCAAGTCCAATCAAATTTCCGTTTTCTCTGGCGCTCCAAACGCAGTCAAAGTTTTGCATGGCATATACCAATTTTTGAGGGTAATCTCCCGATTCCCAATGTACAGACTGAAATAGCCGTTTTAACTCTTGCGTAGAAAATGTTTGTTCTTTTTGATAAATAACCACTATGCCTCCTCCAATTTGCGACGGTATTTCAAAACTTTTTCCTCGTAATCAGGATAAAAAAAATCCAGTTTCTCTGCAACAATTTTTGAAACATCAGAAAATAACCGTATGGCTATTTCCAATGCACCGGCGCATAATTCTATGCTTCCTGTATTCATAATCAAACATAACTGGTTCCATTCGTCTGACGAAATATATTGCTTGATATACTTATATTCCTTTCCAGGAGAAAATATGAATCCATGCACAATGCCCGCTTTCCAAGATAACATACGAAGCAATTCATTCCAAATTCCATTTTTTAAATGGGCTGAAGCATACAAAAGTTCTTTTCTACGAATTCCTTTATCAACATAAAGTACCAACCACCAAAACTCATTGCAACAATCTATATACTCCTGCTCAGAGGGTATTTTAACCCAATACTTTTTGTCACTTGGCGGTGGGATATGTCCGGCAACATGATCTTTATCCAAAAGAATCACCGTTTGAGAATCCGCCCGTAAGTACTTTTCCAAATCTAGCAAAGGAATCAGCATTAAATCAATGCGGTTACCATCTGTAAACTGCATCAAAAAAGTAAACCATCTATCCAGCGAGGGAGGGAACAAAGTCATTTCTTCTGGTGTTTGCAAAATCACCAATTCCCCTAAGGCATGAATCCACTCTCTATTTTCTAAAAAAGGTTTCATATCACGAACAACATATACAATATCAAAATCTTGAAATCTGTCTTTTAAAACGGCAGGATTCTCACGGGAACCATTCATTCCAACCAAACGAACATTCTCATTCTTCTTGGCCATATCTAAAATCAACGCAAGCATGACATCAGGTGTACGCATAATATGTGAAACCTCCTCATGAAATAAAATAAAAAAACAAAAAGATCCCCAACGAGAAAACTCGTCAAGGATCCTTCAAAGATCTGGCAGCGACATATGTTCCCGGGCGGTCGCCCGCCAAGTATTTTCAGCGCAGGGAAGCTTAACTACTGTGTTCGGAATGGGAACAGGTGTGACCTTCCCGCTATAGCCACCAGATAAGCGT
>NZ_JADCKB010000027.1 GCF_014982785.1 Ructibacterium gallinarum | reverse complement strand
GACGCCCTCATGGCTCTCTTGGCATGCTTACTCCCAATCAGGCTGAACTGTTATACTGGAAGCAGCCCTAAACTGCCGCTATCCTATTTTCCTCATTCCTCTGTCTACTTTTTTGATTATGGTCCAATTCATTTTCTCATACATATTCCTCTGTATTACACTTTACAATTTTTTATGCTTTATGTCCACCAATTTGATTGTTCCTGTCTCTTCCCGTTGCTCCTTCCTGAAGATTCATACCCTTTAACACAGCATTTTTGCCATATTGCTTTTTGATATGGATTACCGCTTCTTGTATCCTTTTCTCCCTCTCCAGCTTGACCGCTTCCGACTGCTTTCTTCGTTGTTCTTCTTCTGTGTCGGTAAAGAAATCGACCTGCTCATACTGTGGTTCCGTCGTCCATGCGGCTTCTGTTTTCAAATGATGCGCCGTGACATTGAGACGCCTAACCAAAAGGCTTTTATCTGCAATTTCATCAAACAGCCCGGTTACTGCCTTTAATATCAGTCGTGTGGAAGAAGTATATTTTCTAAGGCAAACCGTTCCATGCGCATGTCTGGGAATTTTTCTTCCGTAAAAATCCGCTGTCACTGCACCACGGTATTCTGTTCCACATTCTGCATTTTCCAGATTCTTGCTATCATAGCCTATGGTAAGCGTAAGTTGATCGGTTACCAGACCTTTTTCCACTAAATCAAGCACCAGCGAATCCGTCATTTCACGTACAACCAGCTTTGCTTTATCAAAGGGATAAGGACAGTGTAAGACCTGTCCCGAGCCCAGGCTGCTAGAAGATGGCTGATAGGCCTTAATATCTGCCATAGTACAAGATTCCCAGCCCCATGCATGGTCAATAAGCAGTTCCGCATTAATACCAAACATTTTATAAAGCAGTTCCTCATTATAAAATGTACTGCTTTTTCCCACGGAACACCGCGCGATGTCTCCCATCGTGCGCATACCATATGCTTCCAATTTTGTTGCATATCCTCTACCAACACGCCAAAAATCAGTTAAAGGGCGGTGATTCCACAGCTTATGGCGGTAACTTATTTCATCAAGTTCAGCAATCCGGACGCCGTTTAGGTCCGGCTGTGTATGCTTAGCCTCAATATCCATTGCAACTTTACAAAGATATAGATTGGTGCCAATGCCTGCCGTTGCGGTAATGCCAGTAGTTTGATACACATCGAGAATCATTTTTCTTGTAAGCTCCTTGGCGGTTAAAGCATAACTTTTCAGATAATTCGTTACATCCATAAAAACTTCGTCAATGGAATAGACATGAATATCCTCTGGCGCAATATATTTGAGATAAACTTGATAAATCTTTGCGCTGACATCTATATAATGTGCCATCCGCGGCGGTGCAATAATATAATCAATTGCAAGCTCCGGAAATCGGCCTAGCGCGGATGCGTCATAAGAAGCCCCCGTTAATTTTCTTCCTGGCGCATATTGGCGACGTTTTGCATTTTCTTCTTTTATTTTTTGCACTACTTCAAAAAGCCTTGCCCGTCCCGGCAATCCATATTCTTTTAATGATGGGGAAACAGCAAGACAAATGGTTTTTGTTGTCCGACTCTCGTCGGCTACCACAAGATTGGTTGTCAAAGGATCAAGGCCTCGCTCCACACATTCGGCGGAAGCATAAAATGATTTTAAGTCAATCGCAACATAGCTTCTGTTTTCCATACGCAATCTGTCTTATCACCACTTTTGTTATAAAAATATCTTTCGATTTCTTTTAGTGTTCCACGAATCAGATGAAATAAACCTCATTTTTATCTTACATATATTTTAACATAGCATAAAAAATATTTCATGTCAACGCACTTTGTTTGTATCTGTTTTTATATTTTAATATCAAAAAAGAGCGGTGCCTGCTGGCTGCAAACACCCTCCCCTATTTTTCATGTCCCCTATGTACTGCGCAAAAAAGTAATTTTATTCTGCAAAGGAAGCATTTTGATTTCTGCATCCCACAGGAAAAAACACACCTCATCCGCTTGCTCCGGAATATGAAAAATCACACTACTTCCCTGATGTACTTCTGTCGTGAAAAAGCCCACCAACCTTTTTTGCCGATAAGCACATGCAATCAAGTGACCGGAAATCTCCTCATCGATATACGCAGTGATGATTTGAGTTTCCGAAGCAAGCTGACCCAAAAGTTGTTTCCCGTCCTGATCCTGAAAACGAATGCTTGATGCTTCTTCTGCAGTTCTTCATAAGCCTCTCCTCCGATTGTTCTCTGCTCATGGGCTGTTACCGTTTTCTTTGCCCGTATGGCCAATTTTATGGCTCTGTGCGTCTTGATTTCCGCTGTAAATCAAAACCAACACAGAGCCTGTTTTTCTCTCAAATATCAGCAAAATGCCTTCGTTATCCTATTTTTGCAGCAATCCATAAATCAACTTTGCCGCCTGCGCACGGGTAGCCGGTTCCTGTGGTGCAAAGGTACCATCTCCCATTCCGTTGATAATGCCTGTTTCTGTCAAAGAAGCCACTGCCTCCCGGGCATACTCAGCAATATCATCACTGTCAGAAAAATGCAATTCGGTTTGTCTCGGAATCTCTCTTCCGGAAACTGCGGCAGTACGATACAGCACAGCAGATATTTCCTCTCGGGTAATGGTGCGTTCCGGTTCAAAAAGTCCGTCTCCTACACCATTTACCAAGCCAGCCTGTACCGCAGAAGCCACATATGCATAATACCAGGCATCCGGGGCAACGTCCTGAAAGTCGCATACCGAATTGTCATTGGTCAATCCAAACGCTTCCATTAACATTTTGACAAATTCCGCACGAGTGATTTCATAATTTGGTTTAAAATCCCCGTTGCCGTATCCCTGAACAACACCTTTGGCATACAAAGCCTCAATCGCCGGAACAGCCCATGCAACACTGTCAAGATCATTAAAATGCTGGCTGGTCTCTTGATTTTGTCCACCGTCCGTGGTGATCACAGCGCCGTTTCCCGATCCGATTCCTGTCAAACCGCCTCTGCCACCGGATCCGCCGCCGGTTCCGGTACCTCCGCCGGATATGCCGTCTCCCTGATTTTGCTTTTGGGCATTTTGTTCTACGGCGGAAATAAAACTTTCCAAATTATCATATTCTTTTCCCCAGACTGCGGAAAGGACAGCGGCTTTTTTGCTTTCGGAAAGGACGCTGTACTTTGTTAGCTTATTAAAAAGCAGAGGATTCTCCAAAAGCTCCATGCCATACCCCTGCGGCAGCCCTGTCACCGCTGCCAAAATCTGCCCTTCAACGATCTGATTGCGGATCCCGCTCAGATAATAATCCGTCAGGGTTTGCGTTTCCCAGCTTTCTGCCTTCCATGTGAGATATCCCTGCTGATCTATATTTTGAAATTGAGAAAGAATTTCCGCAAATGCTTTTTCCCGTCTGCCGTTATCCGAAACGTCCGCACTGCACATATCAACCAAAATCTGATGTGCTGCCGCACGCTTCTGCAAGGACATTTTCAAATCCTCCGCCGCTGACAGCGGGTCGGTTTCACCGTCCAGATCATACCGGGGATCATAGGCGGCACTGCCATAAACGCTGGTTTGGTTCGCTGTCATCCACCAAGCCCGTGCTTCCCCGTCCCCACGGGAATTTTGCCAGCTTTGTATCGCATAGGCGTCCTGATAAAGTTTTTTTAACTTGCTCATAGCCATATCGATTTCTTCCTGTGCGGGCGCATCGGGCAGCATATAATCTTTATTTCCTTCTGCCAGCAGCGAAAATAAGATATTTTTATCTTCCAGTTTCCCATAGGATTCCATATCTATGCCTAAAATCTCCCCATAAGTCAGGCCGTCCTCTGCTTTTGTTGCAAGCAGTACATCCATCTGGCTTTCTGATGTTTCAGCCAGCTGCTGCAAAATATCAGCCGCACGGTCTTTGTCTGCAAGATAAAAGTTTTTGACTACTGTCCCCAACAGGGCGCCGCTTACACGAACCACATAGACACCTTCCGGGAACGTTTCGGTAATCGGCATAATATGAAACTGAAAATTTTTTCCTGGCTCGACCGTCTGTTGATCTGCAAAGACAACTTCTTTTGTTTCTTGATGATAAATCACCAACGATGCTTCATCTTCCGGACAGTTCGCATTGCCGCGTCCGCTTACTGAAACAAAATTATATTGATCTGGCTGCCAGTTTATCAATTCAAAATTGGCCGCAGGCTCCTGTCCAAATACAGTCAGTGAAAAAAACAGACAAATACCTAATATTGTCACAATCATAGTAAGCTTTTTCATCAAACTCTCTCCTTATTCATAAATCACCAGCATTTTGACCTGCGATTTTCCCATGGTTACAAAAATTCTCTTGCCCTTTGCTAAATCTCCGATCGTTCCCGCATAAATATTCTTCTCATCGACCACAAATACGGGAGCAGTTCCAATATTAATGACCTCATAGTTTCCATTGGTCAGCCGAATCACCAGATGCTGATCCATCATCTGAATAATATCGCCTAAAATATTCCGATATTCTAAATCGCCGGTACTATCCGTGTTGTTCAGGTTGCTGGAAATTTCACTTCCATCTGCGGCTTGGGTGATAGCTTCCCCTTTGCTGTTGACCAGCGCATAGCTTCCGGCACCATTGTAGAGTCTGCCGATATTGTCCATAATCTCGCCTTTGGCGTTATAAGCCGGATTGATTATCACACCCCGCTCCAGCAAGGGAGCCAGTTTGTAATTATAATTCACATCTTTTCCAAGCTGATAACTCTGTTCTCCGCCGCCGTTGACAAAAGCGGTAATCATTGTGGTTTCCTCACCGTTTTCATCAATCCCATGCATTACATCTTTGATCAAGAAGGTGTCCCATTGCGGATCGCTGTTTCTATAATACTGCACCAAAATATCTGCTGCACCGATTCCGCTGACAACGGCGTTCTGATCCATAACCACCCCAGAGCCCGTGGAAGAATACGCATCATACATCAAATAGTCTTCCAATTTCTTGTTTTGGAACATGGTATCATCCTCATATAAAGATGATCCAACATGCGGAATCAAAAAATTATAGGCGCCGACAATCGCTATTTTATTCCCCATAACACTTAAACTTTGCCGCATCCAATCATGTTTGCCGCTGATCAGCCGAACCAGACAATCATTGGTTCCTCCTGTCTGCGTTTGGTATGTATCCATCAAACTGATTTTTCCTTCCGGCGTGCGCCGAAAGCGGATAACCGTAGAAGCCGCCTTGATATCTGCAAGATATTGGCTGGCCTTTGACAAATCCTGATAGCGCACTCCGTCAATGATAATACGGTCTTTGAGACTGCCTTCAAACATATCGCCGTCTGAAGTAAATATCTTTAATTTTGTATTGTATACTCCAAACCCATCATCACGTTTTGCCATTTTGACAATGAATCCAATTTCTGTAACAATACGATTGCGAATGCCGGCAACATTTCCCATTGCATCCAATAAAAATTCTGCCGCCGTTCCAGCGCTGTATGCCCATTGGCTTGCCTTCTGCCGCATTTCATCCGTATCTTCATCATTAGGGGACATTGCAGGCCGGGCTGCGGACCGCAGTTCCGGTGCGATATAATACAGTCTTCCATTCAGCTTAATCGTCTGATTATTTCCGTCTCCCTGCAGGCTTTCTACCTCCGCTCCGCTGACACTTTCCGTATTCTGTATGATGGTAACAATCTGTTTCCCGTTTGCATTGGGCCGGCTTACCAAAACAGAAAGGAGATCTCCCCTTTTTAAATCATCCAGTTTTGCGGCTTTTCCGTTGCTTTTCTGGCAATAGACGTCTGCCTCGTTTTCAGGCAAAACCATATTTTCTCCATACTGATTGTATAACATCTGTTCCGCACGGTTATATCCGTCCAGCATAATATTTTTATACTGTTCAATCAGGAGTGTGTCAGCCGCTCCTGAACTATTGCAGATCCAGATAATTCTTCCGTTAAATTCTTCCAAATTTCCAATCAGCTGAGACAAAGAAGCAATGCTCCCTGCCAATTTGTAATTATAAACAATGTGGGTTGCACTGCTGTAAGGATACGACTTGGTTCTGGTTTCTTCCTGAACAAGAATCTCTGTACTGCTGATTTGTATAATATCCCGGTTGGTAAATTCTTTGATTCTAACCTGCTTTTCCGTTTGGATATGTAAAATCGTACGAACTCCAGACGCCTCATCATAACGGTAATAAAACTGAACTTCCTGCCCCAAAAAATCAGCGGCATTACTGCTTCCGGCAGAATATCTTTCTCCATCAATGGTGACTTCATTCTCTTTCAGACCAGGATCATATACCAACAGGCCTGTTTTTGCATTGGCGTCTAATACCCCTCGTTTTTGGTAAATATTTGCATTTTCCTCAAGGGCGTTGGTATCCTTTAAAATTTGGTATTGATTCTGCTCTCCCATAGCAATCATTTTCATAGGCTCGATATGAATCGCACTAGATAATATTGCGGCAGCCTCCCCACGTGTTACAAAAGCAGAGGCGTCAGCAGGAAAATCCACCCCACGCAGCAAATCAATTTTTCTGGCTTGTGAAACATATTCCTGTATGCCGGCGTCTGTATCGTCCAGCATATCTTTATACCCCAGTACATTTAAAAGATGCGTGATAAGCTCTTCCCAAGATACCGGATCCGCTATGCCAAACATTCCGGGATTATTGGTGGTCAAAAGGCCGGCTGCTTCCGCAGCAAGGCACGCCCCTTTTTGCGGATCGGTTGCCGGAATATCCTGATACGGCGAATCCATGGCCTGATAGCTTGCCGTATCCAGACCGTATAATACAGAAAGGGCAAGGGCTTCATTTCCACGAGTCAAATACTCTTCCTCGCGGACCGTTCCGTCTTCATAAATCTGTATCATACCAAGATCATACAGCAAAGCATAGGTATCCCGTTTGGCATCACTTTTTACATCGCCAAAAAGTTCCATAGAACCAACAGCTTGTTCGATCTGGCTGTTGTCCTCGCTCGGATCGCCGCTTTTTACAGAAAACTGTGCAATATCACAAACCGCTTTCACTCCTGTTCCGAAATCTCCGCTCATTGCCTGCTGTTTCAAATAGATATCAGAATCAATCGCCGTTACATTTCCGTCCAAAAGGTCAAATCTTCCCAATTCCTGATAGATACCCGAAACCAGCCGGTTCCAGATCACATGATAGTACCCGTCTTCCCCTTTTTCAAAAATGATCCGCATGGTATACCATGTGGTAGGCATGATTCCTTCCATTACCTGAAAGGCCATACTGCCTTTCCCGTTGTTGTTAATACTCCACGATCCATCTCTCGCTTGTGCCACCATGATCCAGTCAACTTGGCCATTCGTGGTAGTAGCATGCTGCAGCTGAAGAAATACGCTGAGGGCTGCCGTTGATTCTTCCGGTATCCGAAGCTGCAAATCAACATAAAAAGTTCCTGAGGTATTGATATGCTCTGTCACTTTGCTCTCATCCCCGCTGGCCTTTTGTTCCGTTTCTAACCGCAGATATGATATTCCATCTTCCGTATACATAGCAAGACCCTGGCTTCCATTACTGATAAGCAATTCCCCAAAGGCTGGATTCATGTTGAGGCAGGTTAGCAAAAAACTGAAAATTATCAAAAAAATGATGCCTGTTTTTTTCAATGTAAGATCCCTTCCTTTCCGCATCTTTCACAGCTCCAGGAGACAGCGGGATTGACCCGCCGTCTCCTGCCGGATGCTATATGCTATACGGCAAATTTACCGGTTTGGCAAGCGGAACGGCCTCCGTGATTTCTCCGTTCCAAATATATACACGGATAAAATCTCCCTCAACGGGTATAATCGCTTCCAGGGCGGCGTCGTTTAAATAGTCTTTGGTTTGCCCCGCAATGGTTTTGGTTTGATAATCAAACTGTTTCAGCTGTTTGTCTTTTCCATATAAAGCAATGATTAAGGTAACGGTCATGGCTTCTTCACGGTTGTTTTCTATAGATACACTACCGTTTGCCTGAGTAAGCCCCGCAATCTGCAAAACATTTTCCCCGCCTTTTCCATTGGTGATCCCCAATTCAGAAACGATATACTCTGCCGGCTTTTGCACTGTGGCTTTTTCAAACGGCATGCCATCTGCCGAAGCAATTCCACTGGCAAAATCAACACTGCTGATGTTAGCACCGGTTATGGTCAGCGTGCGGTCAGCTTCGCTGTAAGACGTACTAAAGCTGAGAGGATCTCCATAGGAATTGAAGGCCGAAACCTTTCCTTCAAAAGATGCAGGATTCATATCACGGGTAAAAATCACCTTTACCATGTCGGGCGCATATTCCGCTGTTAAAACGGCAGGTGCCAATGTCAAAGCCCCGTCAAGCGGCAGCATATCCCATTTGGCAATATCAATGACAGCCGTTCCAGTCGTCCATCCCAAAGTTTGCTGTTTCAAAAAGAAATTCTCCATTTTCCCGACTTGATCACCGCTAAATGGAACCTTTTCCGCTTTTGGCCGGTACACGCCGTTATCATCCTGCACCAGGAAAGATGTCTGATATGCCCCATTTTCATCCTTTTCATACAAGATTCTGAAATATTCCCATTTTTCTTTTGTCACAGGATACGTTTGGTCCTCTGATTCGGCATTATGCAAATTCCAGTAACCATTTTGATCCCTCATCAACGTTTCCCATCCATGAACATTTCTGTCTAGGGCAGGTGCCCACGCATTCTGCATTTGGAACATGATATTGAAATTCCCTGTAGATTCTTCCGGAACGCGCAAGATCAAATCGGTATAAAAACTCTCGTCTATGGCCTTATACAAGGTCAGTGCATTATCCGGCAGATTCCCGGACTGGCCTCCATAAAGCGGCGTGCTCATTCGCAGATAGGCCGGAGAGGAAGCGCTGGACGCCGTATAAATCAAATCTCCTTCCTGCGGTCCTTTTCTTTCATAGTTTGATGGATTTTCTTTGATTTCCTGAGAAAACAGCGGTGTTTTGGTTGTAAAGTTCAAGGTATATATGTCCATAATATCGCCATCGGGGCTCATCAGGCCATCGGTCACTTCCAACCGATACGTTTCGCCCGCATCCAGCTCCCCGAATTGAATCTTTAACTTTTTCGAGGCCGCTTCATATTGAAACACATATCCGCCGCACACAGGTTTTCCATTTGCCGTGCTTAATTTCACGGTATCTTTTGTTAAAGTTTGGGTATCCAGCACGCCATTAATAAACAAATCAATTTCTCCAAGCATGGGGGAAACAGACGCCCCATTTGCAATGGATGCCTCTTTCACCGACAGACTGGACGGATCCGCCGCAAACGGCATGCCGTCTGCCGAAAGCACTGCGGCAGTCACTTTTGCTCTGGTAATATTGGATCCGGTCAGAATAATCTGCCTGTTTTCCGCATCATAATCCACCTGAACAGGAATACGTTCCGTACCTTGATACGCAAGTACATTGGTGCTGTTTACTGTGCTCTCATCCAAATCACGGCTCACCGAAAGCACCGCCTGCTCAGACGCATAGGCAGCTTTGATTACCTTCGGGTTCATGCCGCCATTGCCCAGAGGATACACCTGCCAGCTTGCCACATCTGCAATGGCTTTTGCACTCTTTCCCTCTCCCAATTTCAGGTAAAGATTGGTCATTCCGCTGAGCTCATTGCTGTCTGGAATTGGTTTTTCGTTTTCTGCAAGAATAGAATATTTATTCTCTCCTTTGTTTTTGACGAACCAGTCCATACGATAATTTCCTGCTTCATTTTTGGTAAACAGCAGCCGCATATCCTGCCAGTCGCCAGTAATCGGAGTGGTAATGCTTCCGTCTCCGTATATATTCCAAGCATATCCATTGGGCGATTTGGCCCGGATAGGCCATCTCCAGTTTGGTCCGTCGGCAGGTATGGCATCTTTATACTGAAATCCAATATTGGTTGTTATCTCTTCTGATTCATCCGGGATTCTGACTGTAAAATCCGTATAAAAAGGCTTGGTATAAGTTTGACTGCTTACTAAATACGCTTCGCTCCCTCCGATTGAAGTAAAATCTACTTGCAAGCGCAGATAATCCGGATCTTCTCCTGCGGCCTGTACGTAAGAAATACTGCCTTGTCCTCCGGTGGAAGCATTGCCGGGATTGCTTTGAATGTCCTGGATATGAAACGCCGTCTGCGTTTTAAGGTTTACCTGCAATCCTACGGACTGCTTTCCGTCCATGCTCATCACTGCATTATTTACCACAATTTTATAATCCTGATTTTCTTCCAAATCCCCATACTCCAGAACCAAAGACTTCCCATCATCCAGAATAGTCAGCCCATAGCCACCCTTAACAGGGCTGCCATCTCCTTTCGTAAAACGCACATTATCCTCTGTCACAGTGGATGGATCTAAGCGGTCAGAAGCGGTCAAAACAATCTGACCCTGCGTAGCAGGAATTTCACTGCCGCTGGCAACCGAACTATAAATGCCAAGCACTGCACCCACCAGAATTTCTTCCTCTGCTGCCGGCATTCCGTCTGCTGCTGCGATTAATGAAGAGAGATACACTCTCTGAATTTCTTCATCCGAAGTAACGGTGATCTTCCTTTCCGTCTCATCATAATAAACGCTTCCGGGGGTTTTGCCATTGACCTGAATGTTTTCCGGCACAACCGTATTCTCGTTCAAGCTCCGTGACATATAAATATCTACGGATTGTGCATTTACTGCCGTTTTTAAAACATATGGGGTCAATCCTTCCGTACCGCCCCAATGAATTTCCCACTTTGCCACATCCGCAATGCCAAGGCCGGTTTTCCCCTCCTGCATTTTCAGATACATATTTTCCATTTCTTTCAGTTTAATAATTCCCTCATAGGAAATATTGGTTTCAGCATTCTTGGTGATACATTCATAGATATCCTGGTCTGCATTTTTCATGTACCAGTCAGTCTGATAATATCCTTCGGCATTTTTATTAAACACCATGCGAATATCCTGCCATTGATCAATTTCTGCCTCATGAGAAACAAACTTATCTGCCCAAAGACGCCATTTGATCCCATCCTGATCCCACGCACGATAGCGCACCGGCCACTTCCAGTTACCGGAAGCGCCGCCATTGATATCATACCCATTCTGTATCTGTAAACCAATACTGCAGTTGGTTTCTGTAGAAGTGCTGGGAATCCGGATACGCAAATCGGTATAAAAAGATTCCGCCACTTTTCCAATTGGTGCCTCCAAAGCAAAATCCACGCCGCCAGCGGCAAAATTCCCCTGCATTTGGATATACGCCGGATCATCGCCGGATGCCTCTACAAAAGAGGCACTGGCGTTGTTTCCGGTTTTATTTGATTCAGGGCCTATCACCGTTTGATGCAGCATAGGCTTGGTAATAAATTGCAAGGTCTGGCTTCCATTTACCATAATACCGCTTGGAAGTGTCAGAATACATTCCGCATTTTCTGGAAGTTCGCCGAACCGAACTGTAAATTCCGTTTCTCCCGCCGTATACTCCACTGCCACCGGAATCTGTATGCCGTCTGCCTGAAGCACAACGGAATCATTACTCAAAACGCCCTCCTCCGCCGGCTGATCCATGGTAAATACAATCTTGCCCATCTGTGCCGAAACCAGTGCGTTTTCTCCAATATCAGGCGTCACATTTGCTGCCGAGATGGAAATGGGGATACACAGCATTACCATCAACATACCTAAAATCAAGCACAAACATCTTTTCACTAAAGTTCCCTCCTTTGATTTTTGATTTACACTCGTTTTCCTATGCTACTTCTCCACAAAAATACGGTCCAAACAGTTGTGACTACCATTTGTGCCTGCACTTGTAACAATTTTTGCCGTATGGTTTCCGCTGCTCAAATCAAACGTTTTGAACAAAATAACCAGTTGATTATCCACGGTGGCATAATAATTGTTAATCGGATACTCCGTACCATCAATGGACAAGGTCATCTTGCCCTTGTTGTTTCCGATTCTGCCCTGGAGCGCAAATACACTGCCGCTGAAACTAAACGTCACTTCTGCGCCTGCCTCATTGGTCTCAATCGCTCCGTTTTCCAGTTTGGTCCAGCCTTTCATATTCTTCCCGCTGTCTGCCGTAATGCTTCGTGCGGAAAAATCATAATAATCTGTCAGAGAATCGCTGCGAATGTTTGACTGTTTCAAATAGATTGCCGGCTGATTCAGCTTATCCACAATAAAGTCCGCATAAAGCCGGTATCCCGCATCGTTTGGATGCACGCCGTCTGTCAGGAAATCTGTCGTTTTTATATTTCCGTTGGATACCTCATCCCGCAGATATGCTTTTAAGTTGATAGACGGGATGCCATAAAAATCTGCTACCTCCTGGTGTATTTCCGCATAAGAAATAAATTGATTTGTTGTAGTGTAAAGGAAAACAATGATCGGGGGTTCCTCCATTTTTTGCAATTGTCTTACGATCCCTTCCATCTGCCGCTGAACCGCTCTCTTATCATAACCGGTATCGTTGACAGCAAATTCTACAAAGACCAAATCGGGATCTTTGGCGATCACATCTGTATCCAGGCGAAGCAATCCATAATCCGAGCCTGTACCGCCCACGCCCGCATTGATACCATGAATGGTCTTATCCGGATATGCCTGCTTGAAGAATTCCGTCACAAGACTTGCCCAGCAATTTTCCTTGGAAGACGCACCTGCGCCTTCTGTAATGGATCCACCAAGATAAACGACATTCAGTGTATCTTTTTCCGCAAACGGAGCAAAGTTTTTCAGCTCATCTGACACTTCAAAAATGACAGGCTCTGCTTCTGCTGTTCCGCCGGAAGTCACTTCGTCTCCGGTATGTATTATGACTTTTCCTGCCATTCCGGCAGTGCGGTTTTGATCGCCCGTATACCCTGTCAATCCAATATACATATCCGTTCCCATTTCCATGGTTTTGGTATTAGCAAGGGACCAGCTGTCGGCCTCTGTTTTTTTATAGTAACTTGTATACGTATTGCCATCTCTCACAATGCGAAGCCACAGAGGCGCCATCATATCCGGAGGTGCCGCATATCCGCTTTCGCCGCCTGTATTCTCCCGCCAGGTTGCACGGAGGAACCCTTCCTGGGAATACCGCAGGGAATAATTTTTAGCGGCTGCATTATCTGCATCTCTCATCATAATGCCCATATGAGAAATACAGGTTTCTCCATCTTCCCAAGTCTTTCCGGGCCAAACGTCGATCTGCGCAATGATTTCTGCTCTGGGATTTTCAGGATCCAGACTCACCTTCTGATATGCAAAGGATGCGGAATCCGCCTGATTCCAAATATTGATCCCGTTAGTTTCAAAACGGAACATGCCATTTTGAGAAACCTTCACACTGCCCTTTGTTCCGCTGTCATAGAAAGAAATATTCCATCGATCATCCAGATTGTCTTCGTCCAAAACGGTAAACTGCACCGTTTCTGTTTGGGTAACTCCATCTCCCACAATCAGAACTTCCGCCGTTGCTACTGCTTCTTCCGGGAACGCTAAGCCATAAACACCGGGGGTAATCTCCGTCACAGTAAGCGAAGACGGATTGCCGGTTATGCTGACGCTGAGTTCTGAAACCGGATATGCTTCCCCTGCCTCATTTTGCGGTACAATCGTTAACTGAACCTGTTCACCTATTTTAGCCGTCTTTGCCGAAAGAGAAATTTTTGCCTCACGGAAGAGCGACTCTTTTACTGTTATCGTCTGGCTCTGGGTAAAGAGCTGGCCATCTTCCTCATACTCCATTGTAATCTCTGCAGTACCAGGCGAGATCCCGGTAACCGTCCCATAAGCGTTGACAGATGCAACCGAAGCATCTGAGGACATAAAACGCAGGGCTCTGGATTCTGGCACATAACTTCTCCCCATACTGGTTACCGCACGGACAACCGCTGTTTTCTGCTTACCCGGCGCATACCCCTCGGCATTTAAGGACATGGTTACTTCCTGGGTTCTTTCTCCGGAAAGAACATAAAACTGACTGGAAACCTCTTTCTCGTGATAGACCGCTTTCACGGTAATCAGTGCAGCGCCTTCTTCCATCGCAGTCACCGTTCCATACTGATCCACAACTGCTGCGGCTTCATTATCACTGCTCCAGTAAATTTGTGCTTGCTCAGCCGGAAGTACATATCCTTTTTCTGAGCGCAAAAGAACGGAAAGATGCGTCTGCTTGCCAGAGGCAAGGGAAACAAAACTGTTTTGCCCGGTTGCATCATCTGTGATAAAAACAGCCTTTAAGGGATCATTGAGATCCGCAAATGGATACTCTGCCGTTAATCCATTGGAAGCAAAATCAATATCACGGAATCCCATGCCATATGCCAGAGATAAATAGTGCAGCCGATAATCTCCCCCGTCAACATTCCAAAATCTGGGATCTTCTCCAAAGGTACTGTGCTGATCATATTTGCCGCCTTGCCAATTCAGCCAACCTTCGACGCCTGCCAAATCCACACCGCCCATTTCCGGCCGATAATTTCCGTTTTCATTATAATACATATTATTATCCACTTCTTTAAAACGGGTGGTGACCGGATTATCCAACTCGGCAACAAAGTCATAATTCCCAGAAAATCCTTGCCGGACCGCAGCCATAAATCTTTCGCCGCTGTTATAGAAAATATTGCCTTTTACCGTAATGCGGTCATTTTCTGTGATAGACATAGGGAAGGTCATAATGGTGCGAAAATCCTGATTTGCACCGTCATATTGCTGATTGTTGACTGCTATATTATTGTAAGCGACACAATCCCGGCCCTTTAAGCAGAACACTCCATTGATTTCCCCCTCTGACGGTCTGTTCTGATTCTGATAAACTACATTATCATATACAATGGTTTTATCTGATCCGTCATCTAAATACAATGGGAAACAATATGAAAATTCTACCGTGCAGTCATGGATTTGATTTCCACGGACGACATTCCCGTCACCGGCACACCACAGATAAATTGCGCCGCAGTCCTGGGAATCGTTATAAGCCAAATAAATTTCATTATTTTCAATGACATTTCCCTTTCCGTGCACATAGTCCGGCCATTGATCATAAGTGATGGTATAGCCCAGCCAATCGGTAGAATACATTGCGGCGGCTGCGTCCACCTTATTGCCGCTGACCTCAATGCCAAACCGTGAACTGTTAGAGACGACGTTATTTGCAATATAATTATAATCGCTCTGATTGGCCCAGATGGGATTTGCCGCCCCGTAAATCACACCCAATTTATCCAGCCGATTGCCAACAACCGTGTTATATTTATTCACGTCTTCTGCCGAAATAGTGGTTCCATGAAAATGTATCGCATCTTCGCCGATTTGCTCAAACAGACAATTTTTGACCTGAATATCCTGAATATCTCCGTTGGCAAAGATTCCTTTTTGACCAATATTTAAAATATGACATTTTTCAATACGTATATCGGCGGCGTTCACCATGGTAAACCCATTTTGCCCCCGGTCTGTATTGGAGATGGTCAATCCCACAAAATCCAAAGCAGAAACACACTTATCCGGATTGGAACCGCCCAAATTAAAAATGGTTCCCGCCGCCGGCATAATAATATTTTGCTCCGTGATATTTTCGTTGATCGGATAATAATAAATATATCCTTCTTCCGGATTGACATAAAATTCACCCGGTGAATCCAAAAATTCCAGACAGCCTTCTAAAAAATATCTGGATCCGGGGCCGATATTTTCGCTCGCCTTTCCCGTCATGCGAATGGTATGCGTTTCAAAATCCACCTCTCTGGCACTTAAATAATCCTGAAACCAGTTGTGGATACCTTCATCACCGCCTGCCCAGACAGAAACCACCATATCATTTACATTTTCGACTTTAGGGACATCTTCTCCTTTGAATCCAAAGCTGTTGACAGAAAGTCCGTCGGCCCCCAGAACCGCAGTGCTATAGCCCTCATTGGGATAGCGTGCCTTGGTACAAAAAGCACCATTTTCCGATAAAATATCCGTTTTGCGTCCGGTACCGATATAAGCACGGTAGATTCCGTCACGATAGAGCTCCCAGCCATGCACTTCCTCGCCGCCATTGATGACCGGTGTTTCGCCTGGATACGCCATATATCGGATGCGATAACCGTTTTCGCCGCTGTCTCCTGCATCAAATTTAATTGTGCTGTCCAGGAGGTATTCTCCGCCCCGCAGAATGACCTCAATATTTCCGGTCATGGAATTGGCGGCCTTATATTGTCTCACGATCGCTTTTGCGGCCCCTATGGTACGCAAAGGGCTGTCGCTGCTGCCGGCATTGGAATCCCGGCCGTTGACCGGATCCACATAAAATCTTTTCATCACAGCATCCGCATCAAACTCTCCTTCAAACAAAGGCTGAAATCCCGCCAGCGTTTCCTCTGTCAGCGCTGCCTGTTCCATCAGAGCGCCGTCACCAAATAAAATATAATTTTCTCCCGCTGTGCGGTATGCAATTCCGGTGGCAGCAGAAAATGCCTCTGCGGGAATATAGACCATCTCGTTTAGCATCATGACAGGCGCTGGCAGCGCAATCTGATCAAAGGTATCATGTGCATAATCCGCTTTTATTATTTCATCTGCTCCCGGTTTGCAGATTATTTCATAATGCAGATAAAAAACAGTGGCTTCTTGATTTGCATCATTCCACGCAACGGGTGCAAGAAAACTTTCCGCCAAAAATCGTACAGGAAGATATGTTGTTCCGCTTTCCTTGACAGCGCCGGGATATTCCGTCCGAATTCCCCGAACATAAGCATAATCACTGTCTGCTTTTATCAAAACCACATCCCGCATATCTCCCGAAATTTCAATTGCAGAAGCATGACACACCGCAATGTTTCCTATCACGCAAAGAAACAGGACTGCCAGGAACCATCCAAAACCATTTCTATGCCGCTTCATAGTATCTCCTCTCTTTGCTCTTATATTTCACCTTGCGAAAACTCTTTTGTTCAGAACAATGTATGTAACCGGATTTCTTACAATCGTGTTTTCAGAAGCAGGCAGCTATTTGCCTGATTTCCATTCGTCCAGCTGTTTTTCCAATTCCGCTTTGACCGTATTGATTCCGGCGGCATTCATTTTTGTTTTGAATTCGTCATAAATCGGAACAGGGTCCTCTGCGCCTAAGTCCATTGTACTGTATTCCTTTACAACCGACGCAATCTGCGATATTTCTGTTTTTACCGAATCCGTGTTAAACTGGAACCCAAAAATAGGAGATCTCTGCGCCGAATTATTCATTTTTTCCGTTTCGATCCAGACATTTTCATCCTGTCCTTCCTGAATATCAGCATTGAACTGGTTTCCAAACATCCACGCACTGTTTAACGTATAACCGCCCTCTTGATTGATTACGACCTTGCCATCCTCATTTTTGGTATAATGTTTTCCTTCTACGCCATATGCAAATAAATTGTAAAGTTCTTTATCCGTATTCACCAATTCCAAAAGTTCCAGCGCTTTTTCCGGATGCGCCGCATTCCTTCCGACAGCAGTCATGGCAGGCTGACCGGCATTTGCTTTCAAATACGGTTCTTCCACCGGGATCAAAACCACTTCCTTGCCTCCAAGTCTTGCCTTGATTTCCGCTTCTGCACCCGGTTTATACTGTTCTTCCCAAACCGCATACTTTCCAGCATTTTTTTCCTGAGAATCATCTGTCACGCTGGCTATATCTCCCCGGACGTATCCCTTTTTGTACCACTCATGAATCGTTTTGGCAGATGCCAAATATTCAGGCTGTTCACAATAAATCACGCATTCTCCGGTATCTTTCCGTATGGCAATTTGCGTTTCAGAAATTTTTTCCATGATTGGATTGGTAAACAGCGACAAACCAATCTTGATGGGATAAATCCCTGTTTCTCCCTGCTTTACCTGCTCAAGAAACGGCTCTATATCGTCGACTTTTGTAATGGCGTCTGTATCCAGATGATATTTGTCCGCAAGACTTTTCAAAATACACAATGAGGTTTGTGTGAACTCCATCTGAACATTAGGCACCGCATAAATCTCTCCATTGATGGTTGCAGCTGTCCAGAGATACTCCGGTACCGTATCTTTTAGTCCGCTTTGTTTTTCCAGCATTTCATTCAGTGACAGATATGCACCTCGACTTGCATTTCTGCTGAAAATATTGATCCAGTCTGAGGTAAAACACAGATCAAAATCGTCATTTGCACCAATCATCATGGTCATACGGTCCTGATATGCGCCGGTATCCACAATTTGCAAATCTACCGACGCCCCAATTTTTTCCACCGTAATCTTATTGATCGCCTCCAGTACACTTGACAAATCGCTTTGCTGTCCGCCCGGCACATACCAAGTAATAACCGGCGTTTCTCCCTGGGCTTTTTCTTCTGTGGGGCCGCATGCACAAACCCCTGCCGCAAGAACCCCCGACACCAAAACAGCCAATACCTTTTTTAACCCCTTCATTACAACTCCTCCTTTTTTATATGAAATTCAAAATAATTACCCGAAAAACATTTTCTACCCTTTCACCGCTCCAATGGTGAGTCCCTTTACAAAATACTTCTGGAAAAACGGAAACACCAGCAGCATGGGTCCCGCAGCCACCACTGCCAACGCCATCCGCACAGTTTCCGACGGAATTTCTGACGCAAGTTTTGCCGCAGCGGCGTTATTGGAATGCTCCTGCAAAAACTGGATATTAATCAATATTCTTTGCAGCATATATTGCAAAGTGATCAAATTTTCCTTGCTGACATAAAGCATAGAAGTCATCCAGTCATTCCACCGCTCCAGAGCGCAAAACAAAGTGACGGTCGCAAGCCCTGGCTTGGAAAGCGGAAGGACAAAGGACAAAAAAATCCGAAATTCACTTGCCCCGTCCATCAAAGCCGATTCAAAGATTTCCTCAGGCAGTGTAGAGAAAAAAGACCGAAGCAAAAAAATATGCCATGCGTTTACTAAATACGGTAAAATATATACCCAAATTTTGTTATCAAGATGAAGGTATTGTGTAATTACAATATAAGTGGGCACCATTCCTCCATTAAACAGCATAGTAAAGAAAATAAAGAAATTGATCGCCACCCTGCCTTTCAGTCTTTTCTTGCTCAAAGGATATGCAACCATGCTCATAATAAAGACGCTCAAAGCAGTTGCAACCACTGTATTAAAAGCCGTTACCTTATAAGCATTGAGCACTGACTGCGGATTCTGAAAAACATATTGGTATGCCGCAAGGTCAAAATGTTTAGGGATAAAGGAATATCCTGTCATAATAATGTCCCGTTCGTTCGAAAAAGAAATGGACAAAACAAGCAAAAAAGGCACAATAAACAGAATACATAACACCATAAACAAAAGATGCAGCCCCAGCTGTCTTTTTTTCTTCTCATGCTTTACTGATGCAAAGACAGGCTTTTTTGAATCTTTGACAGGAACCGCAGCAGAAGTCATTGTACTATTTTTTTGCATTTTCTTCCTCCTTCCTCAGAATATGGCGCTATCCGGTTCAATTTTTCTGACTGCCAGATTGGTCAGCAGTACCATAACAAGCCCTACCATCGACTGCAGCAAACCAGCCGCAGAGGATAAAGACATATCTCCCAAACTTCTCATCACTCTGTATACATACGTGTCCATAACGTCCGTGGTGGAATACAGAGAACCCACGTCCCTTGTGACCTGATAAAATAGCCCAAAATCTGCACGAAAAATATTTCCAATGGCTAAAATTGTCAGCGTAATCGCCACAGGACGGATTCCAGGCAAAGTGATGTGCCACATACACTGCCATTTATTGGCTCCGTCAATTCTGGCGGCTTCATAATAAGTTTGATCGATTGCGGTCAGTGCCGCAAAATATATGACCGAATCCATGCCGACCCGTTTCCATACAGAAGCCAATGTCAAAATAAACGGCCAATATCTCGCTTCTGTATACCACGATACCGCTTCTCCGCCCATCCGCCGGAGCACTGAATTGATAAATCCATATTCCGGATTCAAAAATGCGTATACCATATAGCCGACCACGACCCAGGACAAAAAATACGGAACAATCAAAACGGTTTGATAGACCTTTACAAAAACACGTTTTCGCACTTCATTGAGCAGCAGTGCGACTGTAATAGAAGCAATCAAGCCTGTTACAATAAAAATGGAATTCATTCCAAGTGTGTTGCGCACCAGGCGCAAAAAATCATTGGACTTTATAAAAAACTCAAAATTTTTAAAGCCAACCCATTCGCTGCCGAAAATTCCCTTGTCAAACCGATAATCTTTAAAAGCAATCACGATCCCAAACATAGGCAGATAAGAAAAAACAAAGAATAATCCCAGCGGAATCACACACATTAAGTAAAGCTGCAAATGATTGGTGTTGTGTAAAATGCGCAAGCGCCTGTGTGCCGCGCCGCCTTTTGACAGTTTGGCTGTTTTCATAGCTGATCTCTCCCGCCCATTTATTATTTTGTATACTTTGCATAAAATATTATAATTTATTTTTCATTCCCTTGTAAATATGTTATTTTATACTTTTGGTGTGCAAAAATAAACGGATTTGCCCTTTCCGAAGAATTTGTATTGCAATTTTAACATGATTTGTATATAATCGAAAGAGAAATTCATTTTTCATAGCGCAAACGTCCGCAGATCGTATGGCTATCTAAAAAATGCAGACAATCTTTTTTATCAGTTTTTGGTTTTAACATTCTCGGGAGGAATTTGTATGTATAATCTACTCATTGTCGATGACGAACTGCTTTTTTGCCGGCAAATGGTGCACGTTCTGGATTGGGAAGCTCTGGGTTTTCACATTTCCGGCACATTTACGGATGCACAAAAGGCTCTTGATTTTATTACCGAAAACGCAGTAGATGCAATTTTAACCGATATCAAAATGCCCGGCGGGCCATCCGGCATTGATCTTGCAGAATATATCAACAGGAACTATCCAGACATTTCTGTCATAATCATGTCGGGATACCGCAGCTTTGATTACGCCCAGGCGGCCATTCGGAATAACGTTTGCGCCTATTTGACCAAGCCGATTACATATCAAGCACTCTATGAAACATTTACCGATCTAAAGGCATCTCTGGATAAACGCCAGCCGGCATATGATGCCCAGGAACTGGAAAGCCTCATACAACGCACCTGTCTGCATGAGATTCTTCTTAAAGCAGTTTCCAGTCGTGCCCAAGCTGAAGAAAAATGCTTGTCCGCAAGGCTTCCCGTCCGGATTCTGGATTTTCCCTGTTTTTATGTGCGTGCGGAATTTGCTGAATTTGACGATTTTTTAGATAAAAAATGGAAGCACGGACGGGAGAGATTTTACCAAAGTCTTTGGCACTTTTTGATTCCGGCTGACTGCGGCTATCTGTGTTATCCTCTGTTTGCCGAGAAGCAGGCCGCCTCCTTTTTGCTTTTTTCTGAAAACGGTGCACTTCCTGATTTGACCGAGCGAGCTCAGCAATATTGTGAAATTTTGGGACTGCGCTGTAATATCCGCACAACCCCGCAATATGCAGATTTGTTTGCCCTGGCTGAAGATTACGAACATTTGGCGGCCATTGACCCGGAATATACAAAAAACTCTATGGAAACACTGCTTTCACTCATTCATACGGGAAAAACCGAAGCAGCCTGCCAGGCCTTTGACCTTTTGTTCCAGCCGACTGAAATCACTCTGCAAAAAGCCCAGGATATCGCACGGACACTGCTGCAGTCTGTCCGCTCCTTCGCCGCTGACAAATCCATTTCCTATCCTTTGCTGAATACAGATGACGCAAAGGAAATACATCGTCAGCTGAGTATTTTTGTCCGTGAAACGGCACAGCAATTTCGTGACGGTCTTGGCCCTGACGGCTATGAACATCTGATCGAAAAGGCCCAGCGCTATATCCGTGAAAATTACGCCAAAGATATTACGCTAAAAGAGGTCGCCGGGTTTGTGGCACTGAATCCCATTTATTTGAGCCGCTTTTTCAAACAAAAAACAGGAGAAAAATTTATCGACTATCTAACCCGGATCCGCATGGAAAAAGCCGCAGAATTGCTGCGGCAGCCGGATATCAAAGTTTATGAAATATGCAGCCGTGTGGGATATCACAATGTCCAGCATTTTTACCGGCTGTTTAAATTGTATACGGGCTATACGCCTACAGAATACCGCGCACAGCAAAAGGAGTGAATCTTATGTTCCCCCGGGCATGGACCTATATCAAAAATTTTAGATTTCAAAGTGTCTTCTTTAAATATGTACGGTTAATTCTATGTATCATTATTGTCCCTATTCTGCTTATCAATGTATGTGTATTTTTTATTTACAGCCAAATTAACGAAAAAGATACCGCCTCTTCACATTTGCAAACCCTTGCCCAAAGCATGAACGCCGCAAACCTGGTTTTTCAGGAAGTAGATAATTTACGCCGGTCCATCACAGGCAATCCTACCGTCCTACGGGTTCTGTCAAACGAGACAGGTACGTCTCCCATGGAAGATCTCCAAAGCTTTGCTTTCTCGCTTGCGGAGACGGTTTCCACACATCCCTATCTCCAGTCCGTGTATGTTTATAATTATGCAACAAATTACTGCCATGCAAGCAAAAACAGCGCCTTCTTTCCCATGTTCTATGACCCAGGATTCCTGGAGCAAAAAAACGACAGCAAGGTTTCTGAAATCGGCATCTGGAACCGTGAAGTACCTGCGTTTGGGGGCGCCGCTTCTGTCTCTGTTCTCACCGTTCGTTCACCCATTTATATTCACGACCAGCTGGCTGGGCTTTTTATTATCAACCTAAGCCTTCAGGAACTGACCAATTTGATTGCACCAATTGAAACTGATGAAACCCTGCTTCTGGTTGATGAAAACGGACAGGTACTTTTTTCCTCTTCGGTTGATTATATAGGAAAAATGTTTGCAGATACATATCTCCCCGCAGCCAAAGTACAAGGAAATACCTCTTTTTCGTTCTGCCGGCAAAACGGCAGTTATATTTCCTGCCTGTCCGACACCAATAACCGCCGTCAATGCTATTTATACACCCCGGTTTCTTCCGGGAAGGCCTCTTCCATGCTGGGACTCTCCGCACTTTTATTTATTGTTATTTCAGTTTTAGGCAGTTTGATTCTTTCTTTTCTAATTACCACAAAATTTTATCAATCGCTTATCCGGCTGATTCAGGCGGTGCAATTTCCGGACACAGCGGAACCCGGTGCAGACAGCAGTTCCGGTGCCAGCGATTATAATGAGTTTACTTATATCACAGATAACATTGCGAAAATTACAGATAAAAACAAAGAATTTGAAAAAAAATTAATGGAACAGCTGGAAAAACTGAAAAAAAGTCAATCCATAGCGCTGCAAACGCAGATGAATCCTCATTTTCTTTTCAATACGCTCCAGGCTGTCAATCTCATGACAATCGGTACATTTAAAGAGGATAACAAAATTACGCAAATCGTCGCACTTCTTGCAGATCTGCTGCACTATATGCTGGATACCAAAACCATTCTGGTGCCTTTAGAACAGGAAATAGAACTGACGGAAAAATATTTAAAAATTCAAAACATCAAATACTGCGATCAGTTTATGATCCACTGGGATATTGCCGAAAATACTGCCAAATGCCGGGTTATTAAACTGATTTTGCAGCCGATTGTGGAAAATGCCATTTTGCATGGTATTTTACCCGCAAAACGGCCGGGAAATATTTGGATCTCCTCAAAACGGACCAAAGAACTGCTATATCTTACAATAGAAGATGACGGTGCTGGCATTCCCGATGCTCAGCTTCATGAATATCAAAAATATTTAGGCGACAGCACCATCCGGGAATCCGAGCATTTGGGTCTGACCAACACCCATCAAAGGATACAGCTGATTTTCGGCAAAGAATACGGATTGACTTTAAAAAAAGGCTCCGCAGGAGGAACCAAAGTGGAGTTAAAAATGCCGGTTACCGAACTTGCCAAGGAAACCTGACAAATAAAACACAAAACAAAAAGAGCATATCCTCTCTCAAAAAACTCTGCCAGAGGGGATATGCTCTATTTTCTCTCACTGTTCGGTCCAACATGCAAAGAAAAACGCTGCGTTTCTTTTCCGAAAAACATCTGCGCAGTTTTCTTGTCCGATTCCAGCTGTCGCTTCAGCTGATCCAGATTCTCAAATTTTGTTATACCGCGAATGTAATAATAAAACTGAATCTCAATGGGTTTTCCGTAAATATCCCCGGAAAACGCCAGTAAATGCGATTCAATACATAAGCTGTTCTTTTTTACCGTAGGTTTATCCCCCACATTGGTAATCGAACGATACCACTTGCCTTCTGCCATGGTCCTGCTGACATAAACACCGTAATGCGGCAAAACAACGCCTTCCGGCATGGCAATATTGGCGGTGGGAAATCCCATAGTACGCCCCAGCTGATTTCCATCGATCACCGTCCCGCTTAAAGAAAACGGCCGGCCCAGGCAGGCCGCCGCCTCCTCCATTTTCCCGTCCTGAATCAAACTGCGGACACGGGTGCTGGAAACCGGATATCCTTCCAACGCAACACAGGGAATCTCATCAATCCGAATTCCTTCCCGTCTGCAAAGCGCACACAGTGTATGAATATCGCCCTCTCCCCTGCAGCCGAAATGATAATTGAACCCCGCCGCAACATACTTAGCATGCAGCCAGTTTTTTAAATAATCCAAAACAAAGGTTTCCGCAGAAATTGCAGCAAATTCAGGCGTAAACCACTGTGCGATCACCACATCTACACCCAATTCTTTCAAAATTTGAATCCGGCCTTCAAAGGTGTTTACCGCCGGGACAGGAACACCGCCCAAAACGCTTCGGGGCTGATTGCGAAACAAATACACCACCGAAGTCAAATCCATTTTTTTGGCATATTCCACAACCTGACGGATCAACATCTGATGCCCGATATGTACTGCATCAAAGCTTCCAAGTGCTACAGCGGTTCCCCGCTTCTGCCAATTCTCATGCTGCAAATCCTTTCTGGGATCCTCCTGCGTATAGACCCGCACTGCTTTCACACTCCCGTTTTTTAATTTTCCGTTCCAAAGAAAGTTTTCACAAGTTTTAACACACCGTTTTCCGCACGGGAAACCGATAAGAATTTTCCTTTTTCATTGTAAACCCGGTAAAGCACACCGTCATTCATCCCTGGCGTCGAAACCTGAACGCCATGGCACATTTTTTCCGCTTTTCGCTCGGATAAATATAAAGCTGGCATATCAGAAAACACCCGGTCAACAGGAATAAAAAAGGAACTGTCTCCATGCTGCACCGCATCTTCTATCTGTTCCAGCGTCAGTGCATTTTTTAGATCAAACTGTCCGGAACGAGTCCGGCAAAGCGCTGACATATGCGCAAAACATCCCAGTTTTCGTCCAATATCCTGACAAAGGGTGCGAATATAGGTTCCCTTTGAGCAATCCACCAAAATGGAAAAGGAGCGGTTTTCCAAGTCCATGGAAAGCACTTCAATCCTATGGATATAAATTTTCCGGGGCTGGCGCTCCACCTCTACCCCTGCCCGTGCCAATTCGTAAAGCTTTTTTCCATTCTGCTTGATTGCCGAATACATGGGAGGGATCTGGCTTCCTTCTCCTACAAAGCTTCGGACGATACGAAAGACTTCTTCTTCCGTCACAGCAGCATCGCTGCTGCAAATAATACGGCCGGAAGCATCCTGCGTATCTGTCTCGGCGCCTAAGCGCACCTGGGCCTCATACTGTTTATCTTTGGCAGAAAGAAGTTCCACCGCTTTGGTAGCCTGTCCTACACACACCGGCAAAACACCGGTGGCGTCAGGATCCAATGTCCCTGTATGGCCGATTTTCCTGATATTTAAAATTTTTCGCAGCCGTGCTACCACATCATGAGAGGTAAACCCTATTGGCTTATTTACATTGATGATACCATTCATTCTCTTTTTCCCTCTTATTTTATTTTGTCCATTTACAGCTGCTTTTGAAGCTGCTCGATGGCATCTTCTATAATATCCTGCGGATCCAAGGTCTGAAATACAGAATATCCACTGGCACGCACATGTCCGCCGCCGCCCATTACAGCAGCCACAGCCGCCACATCAACCTTGCCAGCCGATCGTAGACTAACCTTGTATTCACTGCCTCTCCTTCGAAGGTAGATACCTGCCTCAACACCCTCTATGCTGACAGGCAAAGTAACGATTCCCGGCGCCTGCGATTCCTCGATGCCTGCTTTTTGAAAATCTTCTTCCGAAAGGTAAAGTGCAGCTATTTTCCCGTCTTGATAAAGAGACAGCCGATCCAAAGCAATTCGCATTAGATGATAATATTCCATGGTTTTGGTATCAAACAATTTTTTGGATATTTCCGCAAAATCCACACCAGCTTCGACCAGCGCGGCCGCCGCACGAAAGGTATCCGCAGTCAGACCTTCGTACTTAAAATTTCCGGTGTCGCTCACCATACCAATATACAAATTACGTGCAACGGTGCCGGACAAGGGTACCTGCATGGCACGATACAGCCCCAGCATCAGCTCGCAGGTAGAAGAAATTCCCTCAACAACCGTTTCCTTGGCAAAAGGCTGATGTGTAACATGGTGATCCATGGCCACCGTATTGGCATGGGACAGGAAAAAAGCCTCATCCTCCCCCAAGCGCTTGGAATCACCGCAATCCAGGGCAACCAGCAGATCACATTCGCTTTTATCCAAAGCGCTGTCCGCACCTTTAAAAATCAGATGCAGTGCTGCACTGTCGGGATGGGACTGCAAAAAGACAGCCGCCTGCTTTCCCATTCCTTCCAGCACCAATTTCAAAGAATATGCACTGCCCATAGCGTCTCCATCCGGATTCGTATGGGTAAAAATTCCAATTTTCTCCGCATTGCACAAAGCAGAAATCATTTTTTCAAACATACGCTTTCCCTCTGCCTACAATTCTTTTAAAATTTCGTTGATATGCGAACCATATGCAATCGAATCATCTGCCACAAAAGTAAATTCCGGTGTATTGCGCAAATTCAGCCGATGTCCGATCTCTCGCCGGATAAACCCACCAGCGCTTTTTAAAGCTTCCATACCATCTTTTACCGTCTTTTCATCACCCATAATGCTAATATAAGCTTTTGCAAACTTTAAATCCTTTGTCACACGGACATTTACGACCGAAACCATAGCCGGCAGTCGTGGATCTTTGAGATCCCGAATAACCGCACTCAGTTCACGCTTCACTTCTTCTGAAATTCGGTCTATTCTACTGTAATTTGCCATAATTCCTCCATTTGGTGAGATCTTTACGCCTCGATCTGTTCCATAACATATGCTTCTATAATATCTCCATCTTTGATATCATTATACTTGTCAATACTCAAACCACACTCATATCCGGCAGTAACCTCCTTGACATCATCTTTAAACCGCTTCAACGATGCCAGCTCACCCTCATGAATCACAATTCCATCACGAACAACTCTTACCTTGCTGCCGCGCTGAATCTTACCATCCTGAACATAGGCACCACCGATAGTACCCACGCCAGAAACCTTAAAGGTGGTGCGAATCTCCACATGCCCAATTACCGCCTCACGGAACACCGGTTCAAGCATACCCTTCATTGCCTTTTCAATATCCTCAATCGCATCATAAATAACACGGTAAAGCCGAATATCCACGTCTGCATCCGCAGCCGCCTCTGCAGCTCCATTAGTAGGACGCACATTAAAGCCAACAATGATTGCATTGGATGCACTTGCAAGCATGACATCCGATTCCGTCACCGCACCAACCGCACCATGAATGATATTCACACGCACCTCATCGTTGGTAATGCGCTCCAAGGACTGCCGTACAGCTTCCACACTTCCCTGTACATCTGCTTTCACGATGATGCTCAGCTCTTTCATCTTGCCGGCTTCGATCTGCTCAAACAAATTATCCAAAGAAACTGTAGTAGTTTTTTTCTGCCGTTCCTGCTTTTCTTTAAATTTCCTATTTTCAACGACGGCTCTTGCCTTACGCTCATCCTCTACAACATAAAAGACGTCTCCGCCCTCAGGAACCTCAGAGAGCCCCAGGATTTCCACCGGAATGGACGGACCGGCCTTTTTCACGCTTCGGCCCTTGTCATCATTCATCGCACGGACATGACCCATAGCCGTACCTGCAACCACCAGATCTCCTACCCGTAAGGTTCCATTCTGTACCAGAACAGACGCAACCGGTCCGCGGCCTTTATCCAGTTGTGCTTCGATAACAGTTCCCTTTGCCGGCCGGTCGGGGTTGGCCTTTAACTCCTTCATCTCTGCCACCAGCAGAACCATTTCCAAAAGCTGGTCGATGTTCGTCCCTTTCTTAGCAGAAACCTCCACGCAGATGGTATCGCCGCCCCATTCTTCCGGGACGAGACCGTGCTCTGTCAATTCCTGACGGACTCTATCGGGGTTTGCACCTTCTTTATCGATCTTATTGATGGCAACAATAATGGATACCTCTGCGGCACGGGCGTGGTTGATTGCTTCAATCGTCTGCGGCATAATACCATCATCTGCCGCCACCACCAAAATTGCAATATCCGTAACCAGAGCTCCGCGGGCGCGCATTGCAGTAAAGGCTTCATGCCCAGGCGTGTCTAAGAAGGTAATTTTCTTATCACCCACCCGAACACGGTATGCACCGATATGCTGCGTTATTCCGCCAAATTCTCCCTCTGTCACATTGGTATTACGGATGCAGTCAAGCAAAGATGTCTTTCCGTGATCAACGTGTCCCATAACCACCACAACAGGTGATCTGGGTTTTAAGCTCTCCGGTGCATCCTCAACATCATTAAACAGCTTTTCTTCATCTGTAAGAATAATTTCCTTTTCAAAAGTACATCCCAATTCTTCGGCAATTAAGGAAGCCGTATCAAAATCCAGATTTTCATTGACGGAAGCCATAATTCCCAGCAGCATCAACTTTTTGATGACCTCTGCGGCAGGCTTCTTCATCCGTTCCGCCAATTCTCCAACGGTAATGGTTTCCGGAATCAGAATATGCAGTTTTTCTACCTTTTTCTTCTTTTCCGTCTTCTTAATCAGATCTTCTGGCTGATTTTTGGATCTGGCGTTCTGCGGCTTACCCTGCTGTTTTTTCTTTTGATTGATCTTCTGCTTCTTTTTGCCGCCTTCTTCCCGAACATTCTCCGGGATCAATTCTTCGATTTTCTCATCATCGATTCGATCCAGATCTACCGTATTGACACGAGTATCCACCATCCGAACTTTACGGCCAATCTCAATTTCCTCCATGGGAATTTCTTCCGTAATTTCCGGTTCGACCGGTTCCACCTCTTCCTTCTTTTGAGGCTCATACATCGAAAAATCCGGCACCTGATTTTTCTGGGTATAATATTCAAAGATTACATCCAGTTCATATTCTGACAAGGCACTCATATGGTTTTTGGTCGACACCTCGTAGTCATGCAAGACTTTAACAATCTCCTTGCTTGGAATCCCAAAAGCTTTGGAAAGCTCATAGGCTCTAATTTTTTCCATATTCGTCACTCTCCTTCCGCAGCCCAACAGGCCGCCATTTTCTTCATGCGGCCCGGCCGCCGCATTATCCCTCTTGCGCTTGCGCAAGCAACTTTATCTGTTCTGCAAAATGGATGTCTGTTATAGCCAGAACCACCGCAATTTCACGGCCCACTGCAGAACCCATTGCAAACCGGTCGCCTACGGAAATCAAAGGGATTTTTCTGAAATCACTTATATTTTGAAAACGTTTTTCGGTATGCGCCGCAGCATCCTTTGCAAGCATCAGCAGTTCCGCACGCCCCGATCGAGCCACCTCCATTGCCTTTTGCTCTCCCACAGCCGCTTTCCCGGCACGTACAGCCAGTCCCAGCATTCCACTTAATTTACGATTCATTCGGCCATGCCTCCGCCTCTTTTTCCAATTTATCATAAACAGATGCTTCTATGGGCTGTGAAAAAGCACGTTCCAAGGCCCGGCGTTTTCTGGCAAGCTGTACGCATTTTTTTTGTTTACAAAAATACGCTCCGCGTCCCGGCGCTTTCCCCGACAGATCCAAAACCACCTCTCCGGTTTGGTTTGCTGTCATTCGGATCAACTCCTGTTTTTCCCGCCGGGTTCGGCACACCATACACATCCGCATTGGTTTCATTCTTCAACCGCCTCTTGTTTTTCTACTTCCTCTTCCACAACGTTATCAGATGTCTGCTCTTCCACGGCATCTTTTTTTCTGGGATCTGGCGCAGAACTCAAATCAATTTTCCAGCCGGTCAGCCGTGCTGCAAGTCGGACATTTTGCCCCTCTCTGCCGATAGCAAGCGAAAGCTGGCTTTCCGGAACCACCACACGGCACATCCGGTTTTCTTCATCGACTTCAATAGATAAAACATCAGCAGGGCTCAAGGCATTTGCTACATATTCCGCAGGATCATCACTGTATTTGATAATATCAATCTTTTCACCGCGAAGTTCCGAAATAACATTCTGCACCCGCATTCCCTTGGGGCCGATACAGGTTCCTACCGGGTCCACATTTTCCTTCACGGAATGCACCGCAATCTTGCTACGGGATCCGGGTTCTCTGGACAATGCTTTAATTTCAATAATTCCTTCCCCAATTTCCGGAACCTCCAGCTCCAAAAGCCGGCGCACCAAACCGGGATGTGAGCGGGACACCACCAAATGAACACCTTTCACAGAATCTGCAACTTCTACTACAAATACCTTATACCGTTCTCCAACTTTATAGTTGTCATTGCGCACCTGCTCATTCGGCATCAGAACTGATTCCGTATTTTCTATCTCCAGCATGACGTTCCGGCGTTCTATTCTCCGCACTACAGCGGTTGCAATATCATTTTCACGCTCAGAATACTCATTTACCATCTTCTCCCGCTCTGCTTCATGCATTCTCTGAAAGACCACCTGCCGTGCCGTCTGGGCAGCAATTCGTCCAAAGGATTTGGGAGTAACTTCAAATTCAGCAACATCACCAATTTCATATTTTTCATTTACTTTTTTTGCCTCAGCCAGTGAAATTTCATTTTCGCGGTCTGCAACGGTCTCTACTACATTTTTCCGTGCAATAATCCGAATCCCACCGCCTTCTTCATCAAAAATCACCCGTACATCCTGCGCCGCACCGAAATGCTTCCGATAAGCAGAAATCAATGCACTCTCCAGCGCATCTAAAATCACATCACGGCTGATTCCTTTTTCTTCCTCAATCAATTCCAAAGATTCAAACAATTCCGAACTCATTTTTTTGACCATTCCTTTCCAAAATATTCAGCTTAAAAGTCAAAATGCAAATGCACCACAGTTGTTTCCTTCTGCGGGATTTCCATACTGCCGTTTTCTGTTTCCAATACAAGGATACCATCCTTGTATTCCTTTAAAACACCTGTCAGCTGTTTGGCTCCGCTGGCAGCACGATATAACCCCACATCAATCACAGACCCCAAATACCGCATAAAATGCTCTGGCGTCTTCAACTTTCTCTCAATCCCTGGGGAAGAAACCTCTAAATAATAAGCGTCTGTAATCGGATCTTCCCGATCCAGCACTTCACTCAAAGCACGGCTCACCGTCTCACAGGTATCCAGTGAAACATTTTCATCCTCATTATCAATATAAATCCGCAGAAACCAAATTCCGCCTTCCTTTACATACTCCACATCATAAAGGCTGCATCCTGCAGCTTTAATGACAGGTTCAGCTATATGCTGTATATTTTTTTCCGTTTTTGAATATGCCATACACTTTCTCCTTTTCTGCTTCTGCAGTTATATCGCTACGCAAAGAGAAAGAGTGAGGCTTGCCTCACTCTTCTGTCACAAGTATATTCTAACTTTAATAGTATACCATGAAAAGCATGTCGTGTCAAGAGATTTTTCATGAAAAACAACGTTCTTCGCTCAGACACACCTACTTTTTTCATTTATCATCCTGCTCTTTCTGGCTGGTCAATTTTGCCAGTTCTTCCTTAAAGGTTTCAATATCCTTAAACTGTTTGTAGACCGAAGCAAAACGAACATAGGCCACTTCATCAATTTTGCGGAGCCTTTCCATCACCATTTCGCCAATTTTTTGCGAAGAAACTTCTCTCGCTAACGAATTATGGATTTCCCCTTCGATTTCATCCAACATACTATCGATTGCATGCAGAGAAACCGGCCGGCTGGCACAGGAATTTAAAATCCCTCGCTGTAATTTTTCACGGTCAAAACTCTGTCTGGAACCGTCTTTTTTAATTACTATGATCGGTGCACTTTCAATTTTTTCATAGGTCGTAAATCTCTTACCGCAGTTTAAGCACTCCCTTCTGCGCCGGATGGCAGTGCCATCCTCTGTAGAACGGGAATCCACCACTTTACTTTCCAAGTGACCACAATAGTAACAACGCATCCATCAATCCCTCCCGGATTTTTATATCCGTTTTCTATAATAAATAGATTTCATTGGTTTCAGTATACCCAAAGGAAAGCTTTTTGTCAACTTTTTAAAGCACGCCTCAAAAAATTGTTAGAAAAACGTAATATAACGTAACATTTAGTTTTTTTCTACCTCCTCTTCCGGAAGCTGAGTACAAAATGCAAGAGCCGGCAATCCACTGCTATCCGTCAGATTTGGCATTTCCGGATAGGCCCCCCAGGCGTATCTCACTGCCACCGGTTCAGGAACCTGATCACTATGTACCAGCACCTTGTTTCCCTGTATTACAGCCGATGCTCGAACAAAAACGCCGTCTCTTCCGGCAATTTCAAACTCCTGAGGCACGCTGGTATCCAAGCCATTTTGCGCAATCAGCTTTTCCGTTGTTTTATCCGCATACCGTTCCTTTGGCAAGACCGTAAGGTTTCCGGTACACGTAAATGTCAATTCCGCCGTATCTCCGATAATCTTTATGGATTCATAAACAGGCCCTGACACAGCAATGTTCGGTTCTCCGTATACATCTCGTTTAGCATACCGTAAAAAACGTTCCGCAACCTCTTTCTTCTGATGCGGATGAATATCTTCCCGGCAGCTTCCCGTTCCGCCTTCATATTCGCCGTACAAATCCATTAGAGAAATAATACCAGCATTTTTCGGCTCTTTAATTTCTGCCAGCGCAAGTCGCTGTCCTTCGCGAATCATACTTTCGTCCTTTTTATAACGGGTCAGCTGTGCCCAATAAAAAGGCAAGTCTTCCCCCCAAATCTGCCGGTAATAATCTACCAATCCCGCCATAGCATCACGATACTGTTCCGTCGTCAAATGCGTCCGATATTGATCTGCTTCTCCCTGATACATCAAAATACCACGTATCTGCAATTTGGAAAAAGGAGCAACCCTATTAAAATACAATCCTCCATCTGTAGAAGTAAAGCTTCCAAAAGTTTCGCCAAAAGGTATCCAGCGGTTAATTTCTGTATCTCCAACCGCCGCGCTCAAAATGCCAACAGGAATATTATATTCTCTCTCAATCCCCTGGGCGAAGTAATATCCTACTGCTGAGCAATAATTAGCAGCATCACGGTTCATTTCGCTCCAAGCAGGAGTATCGTTTTCAATGGGCAGACTATTTACCGGCGCACCCGCTCCACCAATTCCTTTATCCCATAGGTTCAAGAGCCGGATATTGGAATTTTCTACTTCGCGTTTTCCCTGTTCAGAATCCAAGTATGCAGCGGTATCCTCTCCTCCAAGCATATAATAATCCATATTAGATTGACCCACACAGAGCCAGACGTCCCCAAAGATAATATTTTCGAATTTTTTAAACTGTGTACCACAACGAATAGTAAGCGTATACTGTCCTCCAGGAGAAAAACTTCCAAGCTCTACTTCCCAGTCGGAACCATTCCCGGTTTGGGTCTGTACTGCGACCTTACCACCCATAACATTTTCCAGCGTAACCTCTACCGTACTCATCGCAGGAGCTTTTCCCCAAACCGTCAGTGGTTTATCCGCCTGAAGCATCATATTATCCGAGAACAAATTTGAAACGGAAAAATCTGAAGTGGCACCAGAATACCGATACTGAAGCGGTTGTGCCAACGCAGGGCTCCCGTCTTCTTCCCAAACCGTAATCCGATAACTATCTCCCAGTTCATGTACAAGACCAGGTATATATAAATCTATCTCCGTTTGTGTATCTGGCACAAATTTCTGATCGCTCAAATAACAGTTTTTCATAATCCCACTGTAATTATAAACAGCAGTTACCAACCGGGCATCCATCTCTTTCTGCGCATCATATGCATAAAGCCGAAGATGAAGATCGCTTTTTCCTTTTTCTGAACTCTGTGTATAATTCCACTCTGGGTATTCCAGCCACTCCACCTCTGCAAGCTTTGCGCCGGCAGGAATTTCCAATCGTACATACCGATATTCCCCAGCGCCGCCGAACATAAGTTCGTGCCATCCAGCCGTCAAATCACCGCTATCCTTCGGCTCAGCTACCGCGGCTTCTAAAAAAGTTTTATTATCCTTAGAAACCAAAAAACGCATACCAATACATCGATTTGGATCTGCATCTTCCTCCGCCGAAGGTAAAAAGCGAACACCTGCCAACATTTTTTCCGTACCCAAATCCAGGGTTATTTTTTGCGTTCCATTTTCATCACCAGCAAAGGTGTTCTCCTGCCCATCATAAATATTTTTCCATATTTCAAATGTATTTCTTGGACACTGTAAATTTTTTTCGTTGACCTGCAGCATTATAGCTTCACAGCGTGCATACATTTTAAGGTCAGGCTCGATTGCCGTTTCTCGGGACTGTTCTCCCTGAAACCAGTCCTTTAAATTCCAGGCAAAAGCTGGACTCTCCAATATAAAAATACTCAAAATAAAAGACAGCACCACCGCCGGGAGCCATCCCCTTCTTCTCCCTTTGCGCATGCTACCGCCTCCTCTGTCTAAACACAATTTAATTTGAGGATATTTTACAACATTTCCCCGTTTTTGTCAACCAAATCCCTATTTCTTTCACCTTGAATTTTTATAAAAATATTTCAACTAAATGAAAAAGTAACCAGTGTTTTAGGCAATTTTTATAGTTTTAATTAAAATAAATAAAGATTTTCATAAAAAAAGCTTGATTTTTTTTCCAATCCGTGGTATACTATTTTATGTATCCAGGATCATTCTTTGTACTCACAGTTTTGTAAGTCACGGTTTATGGTTTACAAAAATTGTGGGATTTTTCTTTATGCAAAAGAAAACGAACTTAGTACAATGATTGTTTCATCACGGAATACAAATATTATATTTGGAGGTACCATAACATGAATCACGGTACAGTAAAATGGTTTAACCCAGCAAAAGGCTTCGGCTTCATTTCTGACGACAACGGCGGCGACGATGTTTTTGTTCACTTTTCTGCAATCGTAGCGGATGGTTTCAAAACTCTGGAAGAAGGCCAGAAGGTCACCTATGACACTGAGCCGGATCCCAAGGATGCCAGCAAGCTTCGTGCAGTAGACGTTCGCACTGTGTAATTCAGGCGTATTCCAAATATCCAGCTCTACGCCGTATCAGTTTCAAAAGTTCTGCGCATTTTGCGGGTTAACTCCGAATATTGTTATTTCGTATAGTTGATATCATGGAAAAACTGTTACCGCCGTAGAAAATATGTGCGGTCGGATGACCGGAAGCTCAATGCCTTCCGGTCATTATTTTATGAAAAAACGGGGAAGAATGTATTATCTATTCTTCCCCGCAGACTGTCGAAAAAGCTCAGCAAAAGCTGGGCTTTTTGTTTGTTATGTGGTAAAATAAGGTTGGGTGATAAAAATGCTAAGAACAAACAAGAAAGAACGAAATCAAGTAGAAATATTTTCAATAGA
>NZ_JADCKB010000026.1 GCF_014982785.1 Ructibacterium gallinarum | reverse complement strand
TAATCATTATATCAACTGGTATAACACAAAACGAATCAAACAGTCATTGGGATATATGAGTCCGGTAGAGTACAGACATAGTCTTGGATTAGCTATATAAACAGTCCAAGATTATGTCCGCATACCCATTTGTTTTGAAAAATCTGTATTAAGAAATGCTACAAGAAACTCCGGCAAGACTCTATCTGTTACGCGAACCCGGATAACAAATCCGGCAAGAACCATCATTTCGTCGCGATTGTATACACAACTTTTTCCAACCAATTCTTTGCTGTTTGTTCGGTTAAAAAGCACATCTCCACGACGCACAGTGCATTTGTCCAATTCATTATCTGGAATATCTATACGCTTGATATCAGACAAATCAAGTTCGCCGTCATAAGTAATATTGTTCATGCGTAAGTATGGATATTTTCCGTTGTCTACAGCTGGGCGGCTGGAGCCATATCGAACATCGGCAACTATATCTCTTATTATACCTGTTTCCCAACATTTTGAATTTTCAGGATATATGCCAAACATTTCCACAAACCTTGCTTGTACAAGCTCGTCCAGTTTTTCAAGTTGCTTTTTGTGTTTGTCGATTAAAGCGGTTACTTTGTCTAAAGTATCGGCTATTTTTAATTGTTCAGCAATATTGGGAACTAAAATGTCAATTTTTTCAATTCTTGTTTTTCTAACAGACGGAACTGTTGTTGATTCGCTATATTTTTGTAAGTCCAAATTACACATCCAATAATAAAAATAGCCTATGTTCAAGTAATTTGTTTTAGGTTTTATTCCCATTACATTATTATCAATGAGGCAATCACATATAGTTATTCCTCTTCTATTAAGGCGCAAAGCTTCACCTATTTTTGCAAATACTACTGTATCCGAAGGAACTATGACTCCCTTAATCTTTTCAGCTACAATTAAATCAATATAATTATCACAAAAAGTCAAAAATTTATATCCTAACATTACATTCTTAGATATATCTCCAACCTTATAAAACGGAAATTTACCTTTAATTTTTCCTTGATATTCACTCGGGAATCCCGTACCTGAGTAGAAAACACAAACATCACCTAATTTCATATATTCACTCACCAAGCATTCCCTCCAATTCTAAAAGGTCTTTTGCAATTTCTGCTTGTAGGTCTTTTATTTCCGCCAAAATCTCACTTGTTGGGGGATATTCCACAGGCACATATTCAATCTTTTTATATTTATTGATGGAAAGGTCATAGTCATTGTCTGCAATTTCCTGTTTTGGCACAAAGAAAGATTTTTCCGTTCTTTCTCTATCTGTTTCTTTATGGAGGTTATGAAAACGCTCTATAATATCGGGAATATCATTTTCGGCAATGGGACTTCTTTTGTCGTCAAGAGAAAAACCGTCGGCTTTCATATCATAAAACCAAACGGTATCCGTTCCACCGTGGCCTGTTTTTGTAAAAATCAAAACCGCGGTGGATACGCCTGCGTATGGCTTAAACACACCTGACGGCATGGAAATCACCGCCTCAAGTCTGTTGTTTTCTATGATTTCTTTTCTTATATCCTTATGCGCCTTTGACGAGCCGAAAAGCACGCCGTCAGGGACAATGCAGGCACATCTTCCGCCAATTTTCAGCATACGAAGAAACAGGGCAAGAAACAAAAGCTCTGTTTTCTTTGTTTTACACATTTTCAGCAAATCCGCTGAAACGATATCATAATCCAAACTGCCTTTAAACGGTGGATTTGCAAGTATAAGAGAATACTTATCTCTGTCTGCATTCTGGTCTGATAAACTGTCACGGTATTCAATAAAAGGGCTGTCAATGCCATGTGTCATCATATTCATAGCACCGATACGGAACATGGTTCTGTCCATATCATAGCCGTAAAACATGGAATTCATATAGTGATCTTTTTTCTCTTTATTAAAAAATATTTCTTCCTTATAGTTTTCTTTCAGGTATTCTCCCGCCGCAACCAAAAATCCGCTCGTTCCGCAGGCGGGGTCACAGATTACATCATCAGGTTTAGGGGCTAATATTTCCACCATCATTTTTATAATATGCCTTGGTGTTCTGAACTGGCCGTTTAAACCGGATGACGCAATTTTGTTCAAAAGGTATTCATATACATCGCCCCGGACATCTATGCCGTTTGTATTTTTCATCATGTCATAAATTCCATCAAGGCTTGTCACTACCTTATCAAGAACCAAAGGAGTGGGTATTTTAAAAATGGCATCGTCCATATATTTTGTATAGGCGCTGTCTTTATCAGCATGCAAGTTCTTGATAAACGGAAACACCCATTCTTGTATCGTAGAATACATTTTCCCTGCGGGAAAATCACGAAATACCGACCATTTCAGCTGATTGCCGTCAACAGTACGGCCGCCTATTGTAACCGCATCTGCAAAAATGCTTTGGTGCGGAATCCCCAGCATTGCGCTTTCCTTTGCACGGATATTATCTGTGTCATCAAGATCATGGATAAACATGAGATATGTAATCTGCTCAATGACATCAAGAGGATTTACCAAGCCCCCGGATGCAAATATATCCCATAAACTATCTATTTTGTTTTTTAGTTCCCCTGTAACCATAATTGATTCGTCCTCCCTGTTCCAAAGATAAGATGTATATCTTCTGTCGCTGATTTTGATGACACGATGTTGCTTTCATACGTCTGCCAAAGTCCATTGCGCTGTTGCGGGTTTTTCCATATTTTCAGGCGCTTATCCCGCAGAAAGAAAATAAGCGGCCGCAAAGGAAGTGTTTTTCAAAATCTGTGGCTGTGGCAACCTTTCTTTTTTATACTGACCGCCCCAATTGACCGCACTGTATTTATACAAATCTTTACAAAATTACACTGTATTATACCATATTTTTCTAATTTCGTCAAGGCGACCTTGAGGTTTACGAATTTTAAATTAATTTAAAAATTTTGTACCCGTTATATTAAATAAATATTTACGTAGATGTTATGGTAAAAAAATAAAATGTTATAATAGTATCGCTTTTATTGAAATGTTCTTTTTTTGTTGTATAATATTTTTTTATTTCATTTTCTCTCTTGACACGTGTAAAATATATCAGTATTATATTTTGAAAATTGATATTTTACAAGGGAGGAAACATAATGAATTTTAAAAGAAAAGGAATTATGATTGATTGTTCAAGAAATGCTGTGCGCAGTGTCAATGCAATAAAAAAATTTATTGACCTTATGAAGCAACTCGAGTTTAATACACTGATGCTATATACTGAGGATACATATGAAATTGACACACAACCGTATTTTGGATATTTGCGGGGACGTTATAGTAAAGCTGAGTTAAAAGAAATTGATACATATTGCATTTTGAACGGTATTGAGCTTATCCCGTGTATACAAACACTTGCACATCTTAACGGAATTGTAAATTGGAAAATATATGAGGAAATTACCGATTGTAATGATATTTTACTTGTTGATGATGACAGAACATACAGCTTGATTGATGATATGTTACGTAATATTTCAGAAACTTTCTCTTCAAAAAATATACATATAGGTATGGATGAGGCGTGGATGCTTGGGCTTGGCAAATATCTCAAACGGAATGGTTATACAAAACCTACAGTTATCATGCAAAAGCATCTTGAGAGAGTTGCATTCATTGCAAAAAAATACGGTTTTAAACCTATGATGTGGAGTGATATGTTTTTCAGAATTGTTTCTGATGGATACCGAGTTCAAAGCCCTGATGAAATAGATGAAAATATATGTAATATACTCCCTAAAAATGTGACTCCTGTTTTTTGGAACTATTATTCATTAGAAAAGTCTTTTTATGATGTTATGATGCAGGCACATAAAAATTTTAAAAAAAATTTTTGGTTTGCCGGAGGACTTTGGACGTGGACGGGGTTTGTACCGCATAATTTGTATTCCATAGAAACAAGTAAAGTGGCTATTGAAAGTTGTATAGATCATGAAGTGGAAAATATTTTTTTTACAATGTGGGGAGATAATGGCGTCGAGTCCTCTCTCTTTTCTATTCTTCCATCGATGTATTATGTATCGCAGCTATTAAAAGGCATAAGTGATGATAAAAAAATTAAGCAAGGATTTCGTTCGTTTTGTGGTATTGAATACGACGATTTCATTCAAATTGATATTCCTGAAATTAATTATATATTGGAAAATAAAATAAAAAATGTTAATCCCGAAAAATATATGTTGTACACAGATTATTTTCTTGGTATTTTTGATAGTATTACTGATAGCAGCCGTAACCAAATATATAAAGAAACAGCGAAAAAAATTGAAAAATTGACGAGTGATAAAAATTACGGCTATATGTTCAAAAATATTCAGGCATTATTAAAAGTACTTGCTATTAAAAATGATTTAGGTATACGAACTCGTTGTGCTTATCAGGCAAAGGACAAAATCGAATTAAAAAGTCTTATCATGGATTATGAGAATATTGAAGCAGAACTTCATAATTTTTATGAGGCCTTTAAAACATTGTGGTATAAAGAAAATAAGCCATACGGGTTTGAAATTCATGAAAATCGAATAGGCGGGCTGATGTTGCGCACAAAATCTTGCCGAAAGCGTCTGGAAGATTATGTAAACGGTGTCATAGTTAAAATAGATGAGCTTGAAGAAATTATACTTGATCCAGAATGTGACCCAGATGGTCAAAAACGTGAAATAAGTCGAAATGAATGGAATAAATATTTTGTAAATATTATGTAGGAGTGAGGAAAAGTGTATAATAAATTTGATGAACTTTGGAAATTCGTATGGGAGAATTTTTTTTATGAAAAAACAAACTTAATATATGATTTTAGAATACACACAGGTAAAAATGGATGCATTGATGATTTACCAACACCGTATGAGATTAGAAAATCATTTCCAAATCCATCAGGGCTTGGTACTGGAATGGAAGATTCAGTGCTAAACGGCGGTTCCTTGTTGGAAGCTGTAATAGCACGTTACAATGTTACGGGAGAAGCCCATCTACGAAATAAATTTGAAGCTCTTGTAAAAGGCCTTTTGCTGTGTGCTTCTGTCTCAAATGAATCAGGATACGTAGCGCGTAGCGTTTCTCCGGTTGATTGCAAAAGTTATTATATTAACTCCTCCCGTGATCAATATACACACTGGATATATGGTTTATACAAAGCTTATTTTTCAAAGCTATGTAGTAATAATTTGAAAGTGTGTATAAAAAAGAAAATAGTTGAAGTTGTAACAAAGTTTGAGCGGGATGTGATACCGGAAAACCATTACAGTATTGTCAGAGCTGATGGCACTATTGCAGAAACTACTCAAATGTGGGGTGAAGAAATACTTCCACACGAAGCCTTGCGATTGCCGATGTTTTATTTGGCGGCATATGCGATAACCAATGAATCTAAATGGTATGCTCTCTATAAACGATATATTTATAACGGAATAAAAATATCGAATAGAATTCAAGCGGGAGCTTGCGCCACATACGCCTACTTACAAATGCAGTATTCTCTCAGGTTGATTTACGAAGTGGAAAAAGATGAAAAAATAAAAAATGATATACAACAGTTGATGTATAAAACTGTAGATTGCATAAAAGAGGTTGCTCCCAGATATGCGAAAAATTTATTAAGCGAGGAATACCAGAGACAATTATCTACACAATATACACCTTGGCGTAAAAGAAGATTTGTATATATGTTCGGAGAAGAAAAAAATGGATATTATTGGTTTAATCCAGTAGATGATGAATGCAATAAAAACGCTTTTTATCCAGTTCGCGAGATAGGAGAATGTTTAATTGTGATGGCATTGTGCCCGGATAAAGACCCTGACCACATTCAAATTTCTGCTCTTCAGCAAATAGCTAAGGTATTGGATTGCAAAAATCACTATACAAGTGCACCTTTGCTTATTGTTGATGCTTACTGGTCATTGCGAGATAGTGGAATAAAATTATGAATTTTTGGCTTAGACTGTATAATTAATTCTTGAAAAAAGAAGGCATTACTGCAAATTATACAGTCTAAGCTATTCTAAGATTCATTAGAAAAATTTGTGTCAATGATAGGAAATTCAATATATACCGCTGTCTCTTTTTTATTGGATATGATATTTGTAATCCCATAATCGTTCCCAAAAAATATTTTTATTCGATTGTTTATATTGGCCAAACCAATGTGGTTTTGTGAAATGATATCATCATCTGAAAGCCGTTTTCTTAATGTTTCTAACTCTGAAGGTGTCATCGGTTGAAAGTTGTTTGATACACAGATTTGTATTTTTTTATTTACATTATGAGCGGAAATCGTTATTTTACCATCACCGTTATCGATAGGAGCTTTGCCGTGCTTAAATACATTTTCAATTATAGGCTGCAGAATAAACTTTAGTGTTGGATAGTGACTGATATTTTTGTCAATATTATATATAATAGTTGTATTCAAATTCTTACTGATCTTAATTATTTCAATATAGGTTTTTGTGTATTCAATTTCTTGCGATATAGAAACAAGATAGTTTTTTGTATCAAAAACGGATGCAAGAATCGTACATAGCTTAGAAATTATTTCAGCAGGACGCTCGTCTTCACATTCATTGATTAGCAGCAAAGTGATTGTGTTTAATGTGTTAAAAATAAAATGTGGGTTAATTTGGCATTGTAGCATCAAAGTTTGATACAATTTTAATGATGAAATTTTATCTATCAATTCCTTTTCAATGTTTTCATTTCGACTTCTGACTTTAGATATGTATTGTGATATGTATCGCAGTTCATCGCTTTGAGAAGTACAATCTGAAAACGTGGCTTGGAATTCTGCAACTATATTTGATATTGCTGCATAGTAGTGCATTGATATGTAATAAGATAAAAGCATTGCTATTGCTGCTGATGAGATAATGCATATTATCATAAGCCAAACAGGAAATGAAGCGGCCGGTGTTTTGGCTGTATAATTGATCATAAGTATGATATTGGGCAGCAGAGTATTTTTACATTGAAACCATAGATTTTTATCTTTATAAACATTGCCAACGGAGGCAGTGGCCTTCGTAAACATTTGCATCAGAGTATCATTTGCACCGGCAAGAAATGTTTCGGTTTCTTTATTATAAAGGCCGAGAGAAACATCTGACGAAAATTTATTTATATAATTGATTAATTCGTCTCCGTTAAATTCAACGCATAAGGTTCCAATATTTGTTTTTCCGGAAAATATATTATAACAAATGACAAAGCCCTGTTTTGTTACGTGATAGTTAAATCGTTTCGATAGGTTTTCGGCATTTATCCATTTATTTTCTTCTGTGTATTTTAAAAAGTTTGAACCAGTGTCAGAATAGACATAGTTTATTTTGTTATTATACAGCGAAACCCGATGGATATATGATTTACTGAATGATAATTGCAGCAGTGATTTTATATTTGAAAAATATAAATTATATTCATTAAGCTGTTCGTTTGAATTTATATTTAAATAATAAAGAACATTTTCATCAACACAAAAATATAAAAATTTATCATAAATATCTTCTAAAATATTATCAAGTGACAGAGAACTGCTGTTTAATTCTTTGTTGTAATTTTCTTCAATAATATAATCCGTGTGATTTGACATAAAAAAATAAATACACATATTAAGAATAACAAAAGGAATCAAAACAATAATGAATGTTCGAATCCAGTATTTATAAAAAATACTTTTTCTTCCAAACTCATTCAAAATTTTATAGGCAAATTTTTTTGAATATTTCACTAACTATTCACCTCATTATGTGTTGATTGCGATATTCAGCAGGTGTTATTCCATATTTTTCGGTAAATAATTTATAATAATACCGATTACTGCTAAAACCAACGAATTCATATATACTTGAGATTTTGTTTTTACAGTCTAGAAGATAAGGAATGCTGTGTTCCAATCTAATATTATTTAGCATATGAGTAAATGTAATTCCTGTTTCAATTTTAAATATTTTGCAGAAGTAGGACTTGCTTACAAAAGTTTTTTTTAGAACATAGTCAAGATCAAAATCGGGATTTGCATATTCTTGATCTATCATAGCAAGTGTTTTATTAATAAGTTGTTTGCGTCTTTCATCAGCAGTAACCGGAAAATAGGATTTTATTATTTCTTCAAATTGCATTACTTTGTTTTTTTCAATATATTCAATTTCTAATTTGAGTATGGAAAAACATAAGTTCTTAATTTCATCAAGATAAGTATCCATTTTAACAGAGTTGCTGATCAAAACACATTCTATGGTTTCTTGCTGCATACTTACGATGATTATATAAATATCTGTTGAGATTTTAGTCATAATATTAGAAATAGCACTATAAAGACGTGAATTTCCATATTTCCATATATGTTCCATATATGCTGAGTAGTTATTTATATGAATTTTAAAACTCATAGAAAAGCTTTTCAAAAGATCGCTGCTTAGTTCACTTGATTCTATGATTTTATCAACATCATTGAGGGACATAATCATTCCGTTGCGAATATCAGATATAAGTTTTTGCAGAAAAAAATGTTTTTTTGTATAATCAATAAAATTCCTATCATAACTTTCTAACGTTTGTGTACTTTTATTATCGTGCTTTGATATAATTCCCTTAATACATTCTTCAAGCTTGGTGCGGGTTATAGGTTTTGTAATATAGTCTGTCACTCCGTATTTTATCGCTTGCTGTGCATAGTGGAAATCCGTATATGCACTCATGAGGACAAATGTGGTATGCGGATAATTTTCATAACAGTATTTAGCAAAATCAATGCCTGACATTTTTTCCATTTGTATATCGCAGAAAATAATATCTGGTTTCATCTTATCAATCACAGTCATGGCTTCTTCGGCACTTTTAAAGCAAGCGGTTATTTCAATGCCATATTGATCCCAAAGCTTAATCTTTTTTAATAAATCTAAAGCAAATATTTCATCGTCTATAAGGATGGCTTTGTAGATTTTATCCATTATTTAAACACTCCAAGTATCTTTTTTCTGGCTATATTATAGCATATAGATCCAAAAAAATCAAATTCCGGTAAAATTTTATTTTTACTAACAAAGCAAGTAAAATCAAGGGAAAACGGACATATCAAGGTTTATTAGACAATTTATGAATAATATATTTCCATACAAAAGTAAAATCTGACATTGAAAATCTTTTCTTTAGGTATTACAATTTTAATGCAAAAACATATGAATGGGAGAGAAGGAAATGAAAACACAAAAAAAATTTACGGCTGATGATATCAGGCTTACATCGATGTGTGCAGTGCCGATACTGATAGTTTTCGTGTTTTGTTATTTGCCAATGATTGGAATTATTATGGCGTTTAAAAATTTTAAGTATAACAAGGGTATTTTTGGAAGCGATTGGGTTGGATTGGATAATTTTAAAACGTTTATTTTATCAAATGATTTTATGGTGCTATTAAAAAATACTCTTGTCAACAATGCTTTGATGATTGCTTTTTCTACGGCTGCTGCGGTTGCCTTAGCAGTATTGTTGTTTAATTTAAAGAGCAGAAGCAAAACCAAGTTCTTTCAAACAGTGTTTATTACGCCGCATTTTATTTCGTGGGTTGTTGTGGGGTACATAGTATATAGTTTTTTGAATCCTTCATATGGTATTGTGAATTCATTGCTCAAAATGATGGAATTGCCTGAGGTTGAGTGGTATAGTATTCCTTGGCTGTGGATTCCAATTTTAGTGATTACTGAGACATGGAAGACAATAGGAATGAACAGTGTGATTTATTATGCTACGCTTATGAGTATTGATGAATCACTTTTTGAAGCCGCAAGGATGGATGGTGCTGGAAAATGGATGATTACAAAAAAAATTATTCTTCCGGAACTTGCTTCTATAGTTACTATCATGACAATTATGGCAATCGGTAAAATTTTTAGAGCAGATTTTGGATTGTTTTATTTTGTTCCGAGAAATGTTGGTGCTCTATATCCTGTGACGGATGTCTTTGATACATATATATTTAGACAGATGCGAATAGATAATAATTTAAATATTTCCGCTGCTGCAGGGTTGCTGCAGTCGGTGGTCGGATTTATATGCGTAATGGTTACTAACCATGTTGTAAACAGGGTTGACAGTGATAAAGCTCTATTTTAGGAGGGAATGACAGTGCAAAATATACGGCCAGGATCAAAAAGAACAAAGCGCCAAATGGGGTTGACAATTTTTTTGGGAATCCTTTGTATTTTCTTCTTATTACCATTTATTATTTTGCTAAGTGTATCTTTTTCAAGTGAAAAAGATATATTATTGCACGGATATAGTGTTTTGCCACAGCATTTTTCAACAGAGTCATATGAGTATCTATTTAAAAATGCCACTGGAATTATACAGGCATATAAAGTTACCATAATCACTTCATTTGTAACCATGATTGGTGCGGTACTGCTTGATGCGCTTATTGCGTATCCATTATCCTTAAAAAGAATGACAGGAAAAAAATGGATATCGTTGTATTTATATTTTACAATGCTTTTTTCTGGTGGATTAGTACCTACTTACATTTTAATTGCAAAATATTTGAATTTATGCGATACATATTTAGTCTATATTTTACCTGCCTTAATCAGTCCGTGGTATATTTTTATGATGCGAACATCATTCGCTGCTATACCGGATGGACTTTTGGAGGCAGCTAAAATTGATGGGGCAAATGAGTATACGGTATTTTTCAGAATTGTTTTGCCGTTATCGAAACCAGTTCTTGCTACGGTTGCCTTATTTACTTTTCTTACAAAATGGAATGATTGGAACACCTCTATGCTTTACATCAATGATGAAAACATGATTAGTCTACAGTATCTTTTGCAAAGAATAATGGAAAATATTACAATGCTTCAGAATTCAGAGAGAGATCTCTCTGGTTATATGTCTGTTTCAGACATTCCAAGCGAAACAGTAAGAATGGCAATGGCGGTTGTTGTAGCCGGCCCTGCGTTGCTGGTGTTTCCTTTCTTTCAGAAATATTTTGTAAAGGGATTAACAGTAGGTTCTGTAAAAGGTTAATGCAAAGCTGATAAATAAAAAACAAAATTTATATAAAGAGAGGGAGAAAAATGAAAAGAATTTTATTGGTTTTATGTTCAATAGCTATGTGTTTTTCGGTTGCCTCGTGCGCTAGGAATGCTGAACAAACACAAGGTAACGGAGAGATGCCAACCATTGTTTGGTATGTACCGGGTGATTCACAGCCAAATGCAGATAAGGTTATGGAGAAGGTTAGTGAGATAACCGAAAAAGAAATTGGTGCAAGATTAAACCTCAGGTTTATTGATCAGGCATCATTTAATCAGAAACTGAACATGCTTATGGCCTCCGGAAGCGATGAATATGATTTATGCTTTACGGGATATACAAATGTTTACAGTAAAGCAGCTGAAGGTGGCGGCCTGTTAGAGCTTGACGAAATGCTTGATAACACTCCAGAGTTAAAAAATAGCATATTGGAGGGTGTTTGGAATGATGCAAGATATAATGGCCATATATATGCAGTTCCTAATACGCAGATATTTGCTCTTTCAACATCAATAGAATTGGATAAAGAGTTGGTTGACAAATATAATTTTGATATCAGCACAGTAAAAGAACTTAAAGATATAGAACCTTTCTTAGAAATGGTAAAACAAAACGAACCCGAAATCTTTCCATTTAGAACAGCAAACAGTGAACAGTGGGGTCTGGAACAAAAAAATCAGTATAATAAGTTAAGCGGAAGACTGTATATTAAGCAGGATACAGGTGAAATTTATAGAAATCTTGATTTGCCGGAGTATAAAGAATTGATGAGATTGCTAAATTCGTGGTATAACAAAGGTTATATTCGTAAAGATGTTAAAACGATGAATGATGATACTGCCGATTATAATGCAGGTAGATATGCGGCATATATGATAAACTGGAAACCGGGTATGGCGGAAAGCTCTAAACAAAGACTTGGTAGGGAAAAATATTATGTTAAACTTTCGGAGCCATATCGTCAGCAAGGAATCTGTCAGGAAACAATGACAGGGATTAATGCGAATTGTAAAAATCCTGATCTTGCTCTTAAAATGATTGAACTTGTTAATACAAATACGGATGTTTATCGTCTCATTTGTCATGGTATTGAGGGGGAAAACTATGAAAAGATTGACGAAAATACAATTAGATATATTGAAAATTCCGGTTATAATCCTAATGCGGATTGGAAATTTGGAAATCAATTCAATGCATATGTACTTGAAGGACAACCGAGCGATATCTGGGAACAAATGAAGCATATCAATGCTACTGCAAAAGAATCACCGCTTACGGGTTTTACTTTGAATATGGGGAAAATATCCGGTTTGCAGAATCAAACTACAACTGCTGTGGCCCAGCTTAAGAGCCTTATGGTATGCAGTCCGGATGAATTTGATGATTTATATGAAAAGACAAATGAAGTAGAGTATGAATCCGGTGGAAAAGAAATCTTAGATGATGCAAAGGCGCAAGTTGAAAAATTTTTGGAAACGAAAAATCAATAAAAGATCAACTTCCCTTTGTGTATTAAATAGATCTGCATTCTATCTTTTTATACTTAAAATAAATTTAAAATTACATCTGCTAGTTGTCAACGTATGGTCGCATATACGATATATAGCAGAATGGAGGTTAATATGAAAAAATCAAGAAAAGTAATTTACTTATTTTTAAGTGCTATTATGGCTATAATTTTTCTTATCACTCCTGCTGTAGCTCAGAACTCTGACCCAACCATTGTGGATATATATGCAAATGTATCGGGTGTTACGTTGTATTTATCAGATGATTCACCGCTCACAGACGTTACGGATTTAACCGGTATTGTACTTTCTGATATTTCTGCAAATACGATTGCATATAATGCCAAATATCTTGATTCCCCTAAAGTAATTTCGCTGGAGGCAAATCTTGAAATAGGTAAAATATATAAAATCTTTATTCCTCAAAACATAGCTGGACAGGAATATATGAAATATTTTAGGTTGACCGAAGCACAAAACGGGTTTAGTGATTCTACAGGTATCAATGCAGGCAATAGTGTTTATAAATATTATTCTGATATCAATAATGGTGCAATCATTTTTGCAAGTACAAGCGCAAATCTTAATAATGCAATTAATATATCGGATGAAATGAAATTAAATGGTGGTTATACCATAGCCTTTGATTATGATACCTATAAAGCTGCTGCGGAGGGTGAGTGGATTTTTTCAGGTATAAACCGGGTTCCCTATGCAGAGGAGCCTTCGATAGCACAAAACATGTTTGCAATTACCTATAAAAGCGAAAATCAATATTATGGTTGGAATACGGTCTGGGATGGGAGTAAATTTGGACGCAATTATGCTGGAAATACTTGGAACAGCAATACAGGGAATACGTTGCCTTGGGAAGATGGAACGTTAGCTACTGCACGGAATGTTTCAGCATTAAATTATGATACCAATGAAACAATTAAATGGAAGTACAACACTTCTGATAATGAGCTGACTTATATATATGAGGACAAACCGAAACAGAGAATACAACTTTCGATAGGTCCCACCTACATGAAAGGCGGGAGTGCATATAATTATGTGGAGTTTTTTGTACGGTATACTAAGAATGACATAAATGGGTTATACAAGTTGGACGGCATGGAAATTCCTAATAATGCAGTATTTTCTATAACAGGAGGCAATTTTGATAAAAAGGCGGGAAATTCCACATCTTCATTACAATATATGCAATTATATAATTTTAATGAGGCATCTAATCTTTTGGTTACTGCGTTTGAAGAAATAACAGAAGTTATAGACGAGAACCTCGTTGTACATTCAGCATACGGAAATGAGAGCAGAATGATTGTTGAATTCAGTGAAGATATTGCTGGGAGTGAAAATGCTGCCATTAAAATTGAGAAAAATGGAGAGGAAATAACCGAAGATTGTAATCTATTTATATATGACAGTCATTTATATATTACGCCGAAAACAAATCAGTTTGAGATTGGTGCGGTATATTCCATAACACTACCGAATGGTTATGGCTCCAATGGTAAGTTCCTTTCAGATGAAGTGACTAAGATGATAAAAATTATTTCCATTCAGGATGGATTAAAAGCAGATGGTGCAGAAAAATTGTATGAAAATGTCTCCAAGGCTGATGATAATGCCGCAAAATATGATGATGACAAAAAAACTGTAATTTTTGGCGGATCATCTGCTGAACTTGATAGTATGAGAGAATCAATTACAGATGAAATGCTTAATAACGGTTATACAGTGAGTTTTGATTATGATACATACAGAGTTAAAGTCGGAACTGAGATCAAATCATCAAACGATTATTCTGTTTTGTTAAATTGGCAATATAAAGAAAGCAGTTCTTCGACAAATTCTATCTATGGCTGGTGGAAACAAAATGACAAAATGTGGAGATTAATTGATGGTACAGATGGCTGGTGGAAGTCTGAGAACCCACATATATGGGCAGACGGCACATTAGCAGGGACCTATTTGTTAAAGACCAATGAAGCAGAAAACGCTCCTGTAGAATTAGAGGAAAAAACCAATAACAGATATGATGTTAAAAGTTATACTCCATCAAACATGGTCAAGAAACATATTGAGGTATATGTTGGACCTAAATATATAAACAGTCTATCCGAAGTTGTCCATAATGTAGACCTTTTTATTGATGACATTTTGGTTGACACACTGGAATTACCCACTGAAGCTGCGAAAGATATTCATTTTGCCGGAAGTCCGCTAGTTATAAATGGACAATTTTACAATATGACAGAAATAAGCAATTTTAAAATTACAAGCACTAATACTATTCATGATGCGTGTGTGACCATAAAGGATAAAGGTTTTGAAACAGATGGATATCAAACAGAGTTTTTTGCATATGCTTCGCCCGAAAAAGATCTTTGGGTTTGTATTGCGGCGTTTGGATTAAATAATGAGCTTGTTGATATAGCGTACACAGATAATGCATCAACAACAGAATTGAAATTGACCAATGCCAATGAAAACAACACGAGAATGGTACGTATGTTCGTGTGGGACAATACATTAAGTATGGTTCCATATCAAGAGGCAGAAGATTTATATATTAAAGCCGACTAATCATGTTTTGTGAAGAGGGGAGTCCGTGAAATATGGGATTCCCCTTTGGAGCTTGAATGATAATTGTGTATGATTATTGTGTTATGGAAGGGGAACTGTATAATGAAAATCATCGTAAAGGATATGATAGCATTTTTTTTATATGTTGCACTGCTGGTAGGAATGATTCCTACATATGCGGCAAACGAAAATACTGTTTTTGCTATATCTGCTGATGAAACGTATATTACCGTTTTGTTTTCAAATGAAGTGACATCAGCAGAAATCGGTGGTATTGAACTATATAATAATTACAGAGAAATTTGCAATATACAATCAGTAGAAGTGTCTGAGCAGGGCAATACAGTTAAAATTATTCCTGAAAATACTCTAGATTTAAATATGGATTATAGAATTACTTTGAAGGCAGGCTTTTTTGGTTTAACTCAAAATTACACGGAGGCTTTTCGGCTCAGTGTGGAACAAGAAAGTTTTAACCCATATCTTGCATCGCTGCTATATGGCGTTGCACAAAATACGGATGTGGGAGCCATCGGAATGTTTAATGCTAATACAAGTGATGCCAGTAAATGGGGAATTATAGGGAATAGCGTTGCGAACTTGGATAGCTATAGTTTATCATTTAATCTTGATTTCTATTATGTTGATCAATATACCAACGATGGCATTTCATACAGCGACCCTGGTTGGACAAATCCATATTTTAGTATAACATATTTGTCTGATAACGTTCATCACGGGTGGGGAGTTGATGGAACGGCATTAACTCGTATCAGTACAAAGACAGGATACGGCGCGTATGATGGTGTTATAAAAAGCGGCGCATTTCATGTTATGGATTCAAATAATAAAGCCACACTAAGCACTTTTTGGCCGTATCATATGCGTATTAATCCGTCAAAGGAATATCCTATTACGGACAACACAAATGAAATTAATCCCAATGAACAAAGCAGTAGTAAAATGCGCATAACCATACGAAAAGTTAAGGGAGATGCGGTCTTATATTTAAATGATGAATATATGGATAGATTTTCGTTAAGTGGAAAAAATCTTCCTGACGGTTGTATTCCAATTCTTTATTCAGCATTTAATCGGCCAATATCTGTGTGTTCAAATTTAAGAGTAATAAAGTACGAAAAATTAGATTGTTTTGAAATTACTCCGGTAGAGTTTTCGGCGCAACAAAGTTATATCAGTTTAGGATTTGATAGAGATATATCAGATATTAAAAATTTTGATAATGTAGTGTTATTGGAGGATGATAAAGAAGTACCGTCAAATATATCAATTGATGGGAAATGGTTGAATATATCAAAAAAGAACGGCAAACTATTAAAGGAGCACAAATATACTGTCAAAATTTCGGCTTATTTTGGAAATGCAACTATTTATACAATATATGATTTTGAAAAAGAATTTGAACTTCAAGATATCTATATTAAACCAGAAAATATTTCGGCCCAAAGTATCAAAAAAATAAAAATTGATTTTGATAATCCGTTATTTGGAACTACTGATTTTTCAAAAATATCCCTTTGGGAAAATGAAAAAAAGCTTAATGTTGCGGCAAGTATTTCTGGGAAAAGCCTTATACTTACAACAGAAACAGTGCTTAAAAGAGGTGTTACATATATTGTAAAAATTGAAAAAAGCTTTGGAACTGAAACTGCATATACAAATGAAGAATTTAATTTACCACTGATTCTTACACCAGAGCCGGAGACAATACTTGAGCTAAATTCCGTGTATGCTGATTTGTATGGAATTTATCTTGATTTTAATAATGATATTACAGAGGTAGATGAGTTTTCGTATATATCTTTAATGGAAGAAGGAAAAGAAATTGACTGTGTTTTTCATGTAAACGGAACCATACTTGAAATTATGCCAAAAAACAATGAACTTAGGCCAAATTCTTTTTATACAGTAAATATTGCGAGCGGGTTTGGAACATACAATATATTTACAACCACAGAATATATAAGAAAAATTAAGATATCTATAGTGCAGGATGAAATACATGTTCCAAGTGCAAATTCTGCAACAATTAATTATAGAAATGGGCGACTTTTACTTTATAATTCTTCAACGAAACTCACGAATGGAGACGCATTTAAAAATGATGTTATTGCAAACGAATCATATTATACAGTCAGCTTTAATATCAAATTTTATCCGATGAGGGAAACCTTAGATGGGGTATTGGTGGATAGCGGAGATTACACAAATAATGGGTCTAATGCACGTATCATGTTCATCAATAATAAAGAGGGGTGGAATATATCTGATAAAAATAGAAGCCTATATAGATTTACTGGTGGTATAAAAGATCAAAAAGTAGCAAGTGACTTGTTTGATATACCTCTTGACACAGCTGAATATGCTCGCGTTACGGGGAGTAGTACAAGATTGTTATCATCTGAAGCAGATGTGGCAAATGGTGTAACTAAAATAACTGTGCGTAGAATGGGTGACAAAATTCAGCTATATGTGGAAGATGTTCTTGTTGATGCATATCATTTATCTGCGGAAGCAAATATATTAGGAGACTTTGCAATCTCTTGCGCAGCGACGAAGGTTGATGCGATTGGCTTGACAAATTTGATTATTACGAAGTGCGAAGCAACACAAAGCATTACTCCCGATGAAGCATACGACAATGTTGGGGTGAAAGATAGTATTGTTTTTAATATGGGCACTGTTGTATTGAATTCAGAGCCTCTTGATATTGTTAAAGTACAGGATATGACGACTGGAAAGGAAGAAAATAATTTAAATTTATCTTTTAATGCTGACAGAACGAAATTACAAATTACAAACGAAAATCAATGGATGTATACACATAAATATAAAGTATTAATTCAAACTAATCAAATTATGACAGAGGATAGGGATTGGATTCATTATCAAAATAATCCGTATGAATATGTATTCAATATAGAAAATTCGCCAACATATGTTACCGGGAGTACCAGTTTGGATGCAGAAGAATTTAAAACAGCTGTTCAAATACCGGTGAGTGTTTTTGTAAATAGTATTGACATAAAAAGTGGTTATGTGCTGGCGTGTACGTATAATGAATATATGGGAATGCTTGGATATACTATAAAAAAATTTGATGTAAAAGAAAATGGTAGTACAGACGTTGATTTAAACATTGATTCCAAAATTGGAGCAGAATATTTAAAGGTATTTTTGATAGATGATCCATACAGTGTTAATCCACTCTGTGAAGGGATCAAAATAGTACCTTGATAAAAACGAGAAAAAGTGGACGACTGACAGTATCTCCAGACGGTATGGCCTGCAGTTTTTGGAGAAGGAATATAAACACTACTATTTTATGATATGAGGAGATATTTATGAATATCAAGAAAATTATATGCTGCTTGTTTGTTTTTATGCCTATACTAATGCTTTGCGTTTCAGCAGAAGAAATTCGGGATATTTCTGTATGCGTATCTCAGATGGAGAATAATGTTATAAAAGTTAGCGGAAATCTGGGAGCAGGAGAAAATAACAGATATGTTGTTTTCTATGTCACAAATTTCGAAAACGGATATATCTTATCTGAGAGCAACCAAGCATTACATTTTGATGAGGGTGTTGTTCAGCCCGATGGAAAATTTGAGTTTGATTTTCAAATTATTGGTTTGGAAAAGCAATATCTTATTAATGTTAAATATGGAAATTCGATAATAAGCAAGCCTTTTCAATATAAGTCATTTGAATCCGTAAAAGCTATGATTAATGAGGTTATAGATAAAACGACTGACATAGATTCCTTTATTGCAGAGATACCAGCATATACTGATGTGCTTGGTATTAACGACGATATCTATTTGTCATCCAGAGCTTTGGGCCGTTTATATACGAATATAGTGGAAAACAGAGATAAAATAAGCAATGAATTTCTTGCAGGTAAGGCGGATAAACTTGAAAGTACTATTATAAATTTTAAGTACGAAACACAGACCTTGAATGAAATAAAAAATGCGGTAACTACAGCGGATGTTGATTCTGCGCTTAATTTTGGGGCACAAAATCTGAAATTTAATCTTGATGCGTATAATCAATTATCTTTTGAGCAAAAGGCAGAAGTGTGCTCTGCAATTGCACAAAAAGAATATGGCGACATCAATGCGTTGTTGGATGCATTGGAGAGAGAAATTAAAAAGGTTTCAATGTCTACCGTAAGTGGTAGTAATGGTAACAATGGCGGTGGAAGACCTTCTGGAGGCGGTATTGCTGGGGGGGCTTCCGGCAGCAACTCTGGAGGAATTTATGGGAACACAACAGAGTATGTGCCAACGGTGGAAGAAATAAAGGATCCTTTTGTCGATTTAGAAGAATACGCATGGGCCAAGGAGGCTATTGTAGGTTTATATAAGCTGGGCATTGTATCCGGAGTGGGGGATGGATATTTTGAGCCGCAAAACATGGTTAAGCGAGAAGAAGTGGCAAAAATGATTGCCAAAACATTTTTGTTTTCGGAGAATATTGAAGATTCTCTAGGTGTGTTTCACGATGTAGAAAATGCCTCGTGGTATGAGAATTATGTCTACTTATGTTACAAAAGCGGAATTGTAAATGGGGTTACGCAAAATATGTTTGGAACAGGTGAAAACATTACAAGACAAGATTTTACAACTATGTTGTTTCGAGCCGCTTTCCAAGACGGTTATTCGTTTACCAATCAAAGAACAGATTTTATAGATTATGATCAATGTGATGATTATGCTAAAGATGCAATTGCTTATATGGCGGGTATGGGCATTATCAATGGGTATGTTGATAAAAGCTTTGCTCCCAATGCTCTTATAACACGTGCAGAGGCTGCTAAAATGTTGTATACCTTATTGGAGGTGGAAAAATGAGAAAAAGATGTATATGCTTATGTATTATATTCTGCATGATGATTCTGTATCCTTTTTCCTTTGCTGCCTCGCAGAGTATTTATCTCAGTGAAAAAGAAGAGGCGTTATTGGCGTTTTTCAATGTAATTAATGAAGATACAGATTATGCTGAAACTTTAACAAGAGGGCAGTTTGCTCAAATGCTTTCCAATGTGATAAGTGTAGCTCCTATCGAAACCCTTGCTGATAGCAGTATAGTAATTAATGATATAGAGCCATCAAGCAGTATATATTTGCCTGTTACGGTTTTATATGCTTTTAAAATCGCATTTGGCGATGAAAATGGCAATTTCAATCCTAATGAACCCATATCATATGAGCATGCCGCAATCATGATTGTGCGTACATTAGGAATTAATGAGAATTTGGTTGAACCATTGCAGTTTTTGCGTCACCTAAATATTCATATAAGTATTGCAAATGTAAATTCTCTTACAATTGGTGAGGGGGCGAGTCTGATTTACAATATGTTGAATGCAAAAATTGATTTTAGCAATAGATTTGATGGGGATGTTTCTGTATTTGGCAGCGGTGATTATCTTGAGCGTAGACTTGGAATGAAACGTGTTTCCGGAGTGGTAAATTATGCAGCGGGTAACCATTTGTACGCTGATGAGAATGGGTATAATGACAAAATAAAAATTAATGATAAAATATATGATTCAGAAATAAATGAAATAGATTTGATTGGTAGATACGTAGAGGGATATTACAAAACGGAAAAGGACAAAGATACATTGCTATATCTTTATGTTGACCGTACGGACGAGATAAAAATTAACGCGAAATATCTTTTGGAAGTGAAGAACAATAGCTTGAGTTATTTATTGGATTTGCATGAACAAAAAGAAAGAAAAGTTAATTTAAAAAATGGTTTTATTGCTGTGTATAATGGTATGCCCGTAAAATCGTCGGATCTTTTTGGGGAAAATCTTCTTTTGCCGGATACAGGCAGTATTACGTTGGTTGATAATAATCATGATTCAGTTTATGATGTTGTCCTTGTGGATAGCTATACAGATGGTATAGTTGGGGCTATTGATACAGCAGGGAATAGTATATTTATTGATGGATTGGAATATAAGCTAAATGACTATGATAATGTCGTGATAAAAAATAGTGCTGACGAAGTAATTGACCTTAATTCAATCAAGCAAGACAGTGTTGCCAGCGTGGGCGAGAGTTTGGACGGTAAATTATTGACTATTATTGTTTCAGATTCGGTTGTTTCGGGCATGATAACAGAAATATCAGAAGAAGGCGTTTGTATTGATAATACACTGTATCATATTAAAGATAATATTAAAGATGAATTAAAAATTGGTAAATTAGGAAAATTTTATCTCAATTATGATAATGTAATAATAAAAGCAAGGTTTACCGGTGAAGAATATGTGATTAAAGCGTTTTTGATTGATGCCGAAGTTTTTTCTGAGGGATTTTCAGAAAAATTAAAGATTAAGGCATATATGGAAACAGATAAAATCGAAATTTTAGACGTATCTGAAAATGTCATCATCGATGGAATTTCGTATAAAGAGAAAAGTCCGGCGGAGATGCGTAATGCACTCTTAAGCGATGATGGTAGTTTCCGGCAAATTATTCTTTTGACTTTTGCAAGTGATATGACAATAAGAGATATAGATACGCCTAAAACTACTGATAGTGAGGATAGTGTTTATCATTTGTATAAGTTTCCTAGAAGCGATCAAGCTGCATATACTTATTCTGGTAAATCATTAAATGGTGTGTGTACGATAGATGAAAACACAACAATATTTTTTATACCATATGACCAAGATGAAAGTAACATGTGCATAATTCCTGTTAATAAAATGTCTTCAGATCAATATGGATATCGACAAATGAAAGGTGCATATGCAGTAAGCAAGGAATCTTTAGTTGCGGATGCTGTTGTTTTAACCGGGGAATTTGCGTACCCATTTCTCACATCAAAATGTTATGCTTGTATTGTTGAAAATACATATACCACCTTGGATGATAGTGGTGAAACAGTATTAGGATTAGAATTGTCGAATTATAATAGAAAACATTTCACTATGCTTGCGGATAGCGAGAGGGTTTATGGACGAACACAAGATGGTAGTTTTAAAGAAGTTGAGATTGGTGATGTTATTGTGTATGGAGACAATAACGCTGTAATCAAAAATAGAAATCTTGATATTTTGTATGATTGTAGTGAGGGTACATTCATGGATGAATATTCGTCAATGACTTTAGGCGGCATGCTTAAAATGGAGGCAGGATATGTATATTCCATGAAAGATAATGCACTGCAGCTTGCAAGTAAAAATCCTCTAGAGGGTTTGACAAAGGAAGATATGGAAGCACTGACAATTTATTTTGCAGAAAACGCAAATGTATTTGTGTATGATGAAAAAACAAAGGGAATTTCAAAAATAAGGGAAAGCAATATTGATGAAATCAGAACATATATTCAAAGCGGAATAGGAGATAAAGTGGTTTGCTATTTCAGCGGAGGAGCAATAAAGGCAATTTTTGTCTATAGACTGAACATATAAAAGGTGGAAATAAAAATGAAAAAGTTCTTTTTGATTTTAACATCAATTTGTATAGTATTTTGCAATGTTGTTTCTATGAATATGACTTTTGCAAGGGATACCCTGCCAATGTATATGATCGATTCTAATTCAGATTCTTTAGTCCATTTGATTGATTCAGAAGGCGAACTTGTTTATTCTGAAAAATTTGATAATGCAAACTTGTGGAATCTTAATGAAAAAAACGCATTTATAAATGATTCGGAGAAGCAATTCGTTCGTTTTCGATCGACTAAGAAAAATATACCGGTTATTGCAATCAATGAAGGTTCATTTGAAAACTACGATATTATTACGCGCGTTTCATTTAATGAACTTGATTTATTTGGTATTTATTTTGATTATGCCGATGAAGATAATAATTATTTATTCAAAATTTATGGCAGAGACAAAGTAATTCGGTTACTGAAAAAAAACAGCAATGGGCAATATGATAATTTAAAAAGCGGAAGTTATTATTTTAAGACAGGTGTAGAATACCAATTAAAAATTACATGTGTAAATGGTAATGTTAAGATTTATATTAATGATGATATGGTGATTTCTGAAACGGTCAATCAAATTGCCAGAAATAAAATTGGATTTTATTGTTTAAATTCTGATGTCAATATTTTATCTTTTGATGTCTATAAACATAAAGAAGCAAAACTGGAGGCGGGTAATCAAAAAATAGAAATATATGTATCTCCTGATGGTTCAGATAGTAATAATGGGAGTAAGGAATATCCTCTTCAAACAATTGATGCTGCTAAGGAAAAAGCCGAAATACCAATACTTTCCGGAAATCCGGTGGATATTATCTTTGAAGAGGGGACGTATTTTGTAAATGAAACAATATCTTTTACGGCTAATGATTCAGGCACCCCAAATGCCCCGGTGACTTATCGTGCTGAAGAGGGGAAAAATGTGGTTTTTACTGGTGGCAAAATAATAGACAAAAAGTATATATCGCCTATCACCAATGCTGAAATTTCAAATAGGGTTACTGATTCCGCATTAAAACATGGTGTCCAGATTGATCTTTCAAAGCTTGAGATTGATGACGCAATGTGGCATATAGATGGGAATCTTACAGCGGAACAAAATGATGGTGCGGCCATTCCTGTTGGGATATATCTCAATGATTCAAAACAATCTGTTTCAAAGTGGCCTAATGAAGGATTTAATCTTATTGAAAGTGTTGAAAGCACTGGGGGTACACTCCTTTCTGTATGGAATGGCAGTGCAGTATTTAATGATATAAAAGATGTTGGTGGTATTTTCAAATATTCGGAAGAGGAACCTAGCAAATGGGGAGAACTTAAAGAGGCTTTCCTTGTGGGATATACAGGAAATGATTATTTCGGCCAATATGCAAAAATAAAAAGCGTGGATTCTGCAAAACAAACAATTCAACTGGACGGATACACAAATTATGGTTTGGTCGAAGGCCATAGATGGTCAGTATACAACGTCCCTGAAGAGATGGATTTGCCAGGTGAATATTACATCGATCCTTATGATGAGATTTTATATTTATATCCGGAAAAAGATATAACAGATGAAGATGAACTTATGGTTATGGGTATGAATGCTCCCATCGTAAGTATTAATGGTGCGAGTTATATTGATTTTTCAGGAATAACATTTGAAAAAACGAGAGGCATAGGTCTTAATGTGGAAAATTCTTCGAACATTAATATAAACAGATGTACTATAAAACATATTGGTTCATCGGCAGTCTATATTAGCAAGTGCAGTGATGTTACAGTCGACAGTTGTATCATAAAAGATAATGATTATTCTCCAGTTACTATAAGAAAATGCGGTGATTTGAAAACACTTACAGACGCAAATATTTTAATTTGCAATAATCTTATTTATAACTCGTCTCAAGAGGCAAGAAACAGTACTATTCAGGATGATGCAAGCAGCTGCGGAATATCCTATATACGAAATACCTATTCTGGTTCCAAATGTATGCCACTGATTAGTATGAGTGTTGATTCGTATATAGGATATAATGAAATGTATAACCATATTAGAGAGGCGTACGATTCCGGGGTTATATACCAGGGCAGAGATTTGCATATGTATGATGGGAAAATTGAATATAATTATGTGCATGATTATGGCTATGTCGGAGATTATGCTTCATCGTATCCTGCAAACGGAATATTTATGGATGATTTACAATCCGGTATAACTATTCAGCATAATATAATTGTTCCGAATAATACAAACAATACTGCCGCAATAAAAATTGGCGGAGGGACAGATAATGATGTGCGATTTAATACAATAGCCAATGCGAGCAATGCGGTTATTTTAGAGCACAGAATTTCTGATACAATAGATAATGCGATATTTGGGTACAATGCATGGACTGATTTAACGGGGCAATTGGAAAAAGAGCAAATAGATGTATATTCTTCACAATGGCAAAGCAAGCATCCACGTTTATCTGCTTTTATTGACAAAGTCAATGAACAGAAAAAATATGTTCCTGACGGAAATGTTCTTGTGGACAATATACGAAGTAATTGTACTCAAGAGGACAGCTTGTCCTCGGTGCAGAAGAAATATTCAAAATCTATAGAGCAGTCAATTGATGTTACGCAATATAATGATGTTTTTGTTGATCCCGAGAAACAGGACTATCGCGTGACAACAGAGGCAAAAGAAAAATATAATTTACCCGATGTTTTGGATGAAAGCTTTGATATTGACCAAATCGGTAGTGATATAGTCGTTCAAACGGGGACGCCATTTGCGATGAATTATCCTGAGAACGGCGCAGAGGATATCTCTATTCATGATTGTTGGATTTCATGGCAAAAAGCTGATTATGCAGATGAATATTTTTATGAAGTTGCATCGGATAAAGACTTTTCTAATATTGTTGATTCTGGCAGAGCGGTAGAAAACAGAGCAAAAGTAAATAATCTGGAAAACGGGAAAGATTATTATTGGAGAGTTTCAGCAAAGAGGCTGGCAAGACGGGATATGGCACATTGGCAAAGTATATCGGGTGTTTTTACATTTAAAACTATCGATGTTGAACCTGTCAAGTTGACAAATCTCAGAAATGCAATTTTGGATTTGGAAAATACTACTGAGAAAATAAATGAAGGTGATGAGGTTGGGCAACAGCCTGAAGGCACCAAGAGAGATGCAGAGGAACTTATTCAGAAAAGTCAAGCATTACTTGCAGCTACGAATGTAAAGCAGGAAGATATTGATGCCGCCAGAAATGCAATATTCGAATTTACTGAAAGTTTACAAAAAAGCATGAATACCGGATATATTGGCATAGATTTTTCGGATAAAAATACGTGGAGAATACAGGGAAATACCCCTATAACCGCTTCTGATCCTAATATGAATATTTCTTTTGAAAATGGACAGTTGGATGTTCGAAAAGCAGAAAATAGTAATGAGTCAAAAATATTGTATGAAAATAAGATCTATCCTACTTCGGCTGCACTTTGTTTTGATCTCTGCATTGATAATTATGCCGATACTTGGTGTGGAATTACAATTAAGCAGACGAATACGGATTTTATAGGATATGCGGTTAAAAGGACAAGTGCATATATGCTTGTTATTAAAAAAGATGTTCTGGAATTGCAAAGATATAATCAAACGCAGCAAATGGGGGGAATTGTTGCTACTGCAGCAAATGATGTTCTTGACGAAGGAAAATATCATTCAGTTCAGTTTGGTGCAATTCCAACAGATGATGGCATTCAGGTTATTTTAAATGTGGATGGTAAAAATATTATTAATTATATCGATTCGGAGTATCCATATTATGATAATGGTTATTTTACAGTTGTCCCGATGGGAGAAATGCAAATTCATCTCAAGCCTTCCCAAAATATTCCTGAAGGGAAAGTAGAATTACCAGAAGTAGATACGTCAACTTTGGAATTCCTTGTAAATGACGATTCCATATGTCAAAAAGGAGAGCAATGGAATAAACAGCTGGGAGGCGGTTATAATAATCTGGATTATTATTATACAACATCCCAAGAATCTATACCATGGAGTCTGGTTACCAAAGGTTATGATACAAAATATAAGTTATATTTTTATAATGTAAAAGGAAATACGGATGCCAATGTAAAAGTGGATATATCAACGCTTAGAAATGAAGAGCATCTGGCAATTGATACAACTGGTCTGCCGCAGGGCGAATGGTGTTATCTTGCGGATCTTGATGTAGCCACAGCTACGATTGGAGTTGGCGGAGCGGACATTGTATTTACCCCAAGCGGAAGTGGTAAGTTTGCGATGTCGGCACTGAAACTTGAAAAGATTTCAGAATAAAAATATGTATCCTCGAACTGTATACATCAATACAGTTCGAGGATACGCATGAAGGAGTAACCCATGAAAAGAATAACTGTACTAATAATGATTTTATGTATGATTTTTACATCAGGCGTATACGCAAATGAATTTAATGCAAGTGTAGAAATTTATAATCATAAAGATAAATCGGTTTGGTATCTATGTGGTATTGATGACCAAATGAGCGCAGGCAAAAGTGCTTCTTTGTTGGTGTATGATTCTGAAGATAAAATAGTATATGTCGCACAAACAGTAGTGGATGGTAATGGCAGATATGAATTTAAAATAGTTATTAATAATAAAGTATTGGAAGAAGAAATTTATAATTATGACATACGTTTGTCAATAGATGGGGTAGATAAGAGTGATTCAGTTACATATTCTGTCGTTAATAATAACAATGTTTACACGATTAGAGCGTGTTCTAGCTCCATAAGTCAAGCACTTAAGACTGGTGATTATATTAAAATTATTATAGATATTGCAAAAAAATATGCGCTTCCATATGAATCAATGACCCCCATCGTTGCGGGGTATAACGAAAATGAAGAATTGATTTTTAATTATATAATGCCTTCGATAGAAGTAAGCGGTTCGGAATCTACAATTGAATTGGAAACAGGTCAAAAAGTAGGAGATGACGTAAAATACGTAAAGGTTTTCTTAATTGACAATTTAGAACAAATGACGTCATTGGCAGAAAGTTATGCAACCCAAGTTGGCAATTTTATAAACATTTATGTTTCTCCGGACGGTTCAGATGAAAATGAAGGCAATATTGAATATCCGGTGGCGACATTAGAAAAGGCATCAGGTCTTGCGGCTGCATATGTAAAAGCGTATCAAATGCCTGTGAATATTATCTTTGATGAAGGTACATATTTTTTTGATAGTACTGTAATTCTTGGAGATGAGTTTTCTGGGACAGAAACTTGTCCTATTACATACTGTGCTAAAGAGGGAGCAGAAGTAATTTTCAGTGCAGGGAAAACAGTAGACCATATGTTTATAAGCTCTGGTTTTGAAAATTCTTTAAAACAGCGTTTTCCTGAAAACGCTCGCGACAAAATTGTAGAAATTGATTTGTCAGAAGTGATTTTAAATGAAAACATGTGGAAAGTAGATGAGAGCCAATCTGATAATACGTATAATAGAATGTTGCCGACACAAATATATATCAATAATTCTAGACAACGGGTATGTAGATGGCCGAATACGGGATATAACCTAATTGGTAATGTCATTGATGTAGGTGGGAAAAAGCAAAATGTTTGGAGCGGAATATCGGATCAATTAAGTGAGGAGTATAAAGGTGGAACATTTGTTTTTTCACAGCAGGAACCATTAAACTGGGAAAATGTAAAAGATGGTTTCCTAATTGGTTATACCGGAAATGATTATTATGGACAGTGGGTCGGATTATCTAGTATTGATAAATCACAAAACAGATTAACGCTTTCAAAATGGACAGATTACGGATTAACAGAAGGAAAAAGATGGGCGGTATGTAATATTCCGGAGGAGGTAGATTTACCCGGGGAGTGGTATTTAGATTTTGATAGTAAAAAAGCATATCTATATCCGGAAAAAGAAATTTGTTCATCCGATGTAATCTCGGTAATGGGTAGTGCAGATGATTTAATCAGGCTTACAAATGTATCGCATATAAATTTCAGAAACATAATTTTTGAGAAAACAAACGGAAATGCAATGTATATATCAAATTCTTCAAATATTGAAATTACTGGTTGTGAATTTCGTCATATTGGAAGAACTGGCGTGTACATTCGAAGCAGTGAGGATATACTTCTTAAAAAATGTTATATACACACAAATGAATATATGCCGTTTGCAGCCATAAATTGTGGCGACTCAAGAACGCTTAAAAATGCAAATATTGAAGTCACAGATAATTTAATTAGAAATTCATCTCTTGGATATTTAACGGTTTCTGAAACAACGACCGATTCCTCTTGCGGGTTTAAATTTACTAATAATACGTTCAGCGGCTCAACAACAACTGCGCTTATTTTGAATGCTACTGAAACATATGCCAATTACAATGAGGTGTATAACATGCTGCGTGAGGGTTATGATGCTGGTGCTATCTATATGGGTAGATTGTTTAACAAATTTGATTCAGAAATATGCTATAACTATATTCATGATTATGGCCATTTAGATGACGATTTTGAGGCGAATTTTAGCGCAAATGGTATATTTCTTGATGATCTTGAATCAGGGATAAAAGTCATCGGAAATATCATTGTAGCAAACAATAACAATAATACCATTGGTGTTAAAATTGGCGGTGGAGCATACAATGCGGTAAAGTATAATATTTTTGCAAATATGTATCGACCAATTTTGCTTGAAGCAAGACAGGCAATTATGGAAGACAATAATATTTTGACGGATGTGACATGGAAAGATATGTTGTTTAATTTTCCGGATACTTTTGGTTCAAATACTGCCAATTTGGTTTTGAATACAACTACATGGAATGATTTTGATCAACTTGATATAAGTGTGGATCACGGAGTTTTTGCAAAGCAGCCATGGATAAATGAGCATGCCGGGGTATATAAATTGCTTTCGGAAATAATCAGTGATAGACGTTATAATGCAAGAGGAAATGATATTGATGGTAATATAAAATATTTGGTAGCAGAAGCCGATTCGCTTTCATCAAGGATGACACAGTATGCTAAAAACGCAAATATAAGTTATGATGTGTCTGAAGAAGATGTCTTTGTGAATGAGGAGGAACAGGATTACAGAATTTCTAATGAGGCAAAAAGTAAATACAATTTTTTCGGTGTTCCGGATGAAACTTTTGACATCAATAATATAGGCAGTAATTTAGTCAACGACACAGAAGACGATTTTTATATGAACTATCCTGAAAATGATGCAGAAGTTATCAAGGATAATTGTTATTTGTCTTGTAGTAATTCTGATTTTGCTGATTTATATGTGTTTGAAGTTGCTGAGGATGATAATTTTAATAATGTAATTTTTAACAAAGAATCGATAAATAACTGCATTCAAGTTAACGGCCTCGAAGATGGAAAAACATACTATTGGCGTGTAAGTGCAAAAAATTTATCAAGACGAGTGAATAAAAGTTATTTTTCAAACTCTGGCGTATATAGTTTTACTGTTCAATAAATAATATATGGAGGTGTAAGGAATGCCGATCAGATTTGACAGTGATAAAAACGTATTTTATCTTCATACACCCAAAACCAGTTATATTATTGCGGTATTGGAAAACAAGTATCCGATTAATTTATATTACGGAAAAAGAATTGAGGGTTTACCTGATGATATAGAAAATATTATTCCCACGAGGAGAGACGGTGGAGGTTCTGCTCAAGATATGGAAGGCACTAATCTCAGCACTGATTTATTGCCGATGGAGTATCCGACATATGGCTCGAGTGACTTAAGAACCCCAGCGTTTCACGCTCGTTATTCTGATGGAACAAGTGTAACCGCACTGCTATACTCGGAGTATAGAATTATGAAGGGAAAAAAGCTACTTGTCGAGTTACCATGCACATATATTGAGGATAATGCAGAAGCAGAAAGTTTGGAAATATATCTTAGGGATGCGCTTAAGGGTTTGGAAGTTGTTTTATGTTATACTGTTTATGAAAAGTACGATGCACTGATAAAAAGTGTTCGAGTGCATAATGATGGAAATGAAAATATAAGAATTGAGAGTGTTTTGAGTAGCACAATTCATCTTTATGGTTCTGAATACCAAGCAATACATCTTGCAGGTGCGTGGGCTAGAGAACAAAATTTATTAATAACGGATTTTATCGGCGGAAAGTTTTCAGTTGACAGTAAAAGAGGAGCTAGTAGTCATAATCATAGCCCTTTCCTTGCCCTTGCAGAAAAGGGGACTAATGAGAATTATGGCGAGGTTTATGCAATGAGTTTTGTTTACAGCGGAAATTTTATTGCAGAGGCTGATGAAGACTGTTACAATACCATTCGAATGCAGATGGGAATTAATCCGTTTAATTTTGAATGGGTTTTGGAGCCGGGACAAAGTTTTCAGGCCCCCGAAGTTGTTAATGTTTTTTCGCAAGATGGTTTCGGCGGAATGTCAAGGACTTTTCATGACTTATACAGGAGTAGGCTTGTGCGAGGAAAGTATAGAGATACAGTACGCCCTATACTTATCAATAGTTGGGAAGCAATAGGATGTAATTTTGATGAAAATAAAATATTAAGTATTGCGAAAAAAGCAAAAATTCTTGGTATTGAAATGGTTGTTTTGGACGATGGTTGGTTTGGACATCGTGATGCCCCAACCTCATCACTGGGGGATTGGTACCCCAATAAAAAGAAATTACCGGATGGCATCAAAGGACTGTCGAAAAAAATAGTCCAAATGGGACTTAAATTCGGATTATGGGTTGAACCTGAAATGATATCGGAGGATAGTGAATTATATAGAAAGCATCCCGATTGGTGTATTCATATCAAGGGCAGACGGAGAAACCTTGCTAGAAATCAGCTTGTTCTAGATTTATCAAGACCAGATGTGTGTGATTATATCATAAATTTTATGACTGAAATTCTGTCAGACAGAAATGTATCATACATCAAATGGGATATGAACCGCTATATGTCTGATATAGGGTCGGCAAGTTTGCCTCCTGAAAAGCAGCGGGAAATACCGCACAGATATATGCTTGGTTTATATAAAGTTTTAGAAAATCTGATTTCAAATTTTCCTGATGTACTTTTTGAAGGTTGTGCAAGTGGCGGAGGAAGATTTGATGCCGGAATGCTTTATTATTTTCCACAGTATTGGACAAGTGATTGCACAGATGCTGTTGAACGAATGTCGATTCAATACGGAACAAGTTATGTCATGCCAATAGCTGCAATAGGGGCCCATATTTCTGCAGTTCCCAACAAAGTTACAAGACGCAGCTGTTCTTTGGAAACCAGAGGTAATGTTGCTATATGTGGTCAGTTGGGTTTTGAACTCGATCCAAATGTACTTAATGATTATGATGTGAAAATGATTAAGCAGATTATAGAGAAATATAAACAAATGCGAGAAACAATTCATAACGGAGATTTATATAGATTAAAATCTCCCTTTTACGATGGAATGAGCGCTTGTAATATTGTCAGTAAGGATAAAGAAAATGTTATTTTTTTTCTGGGTACGTTTACTAGTAAGCCTTTTTCAGGAAAAATACGAATAAAACTAAAAGGACTTGATAAAAATGCTTCTTACAGCGATAAAGAAGGCAAAGTGTACAGCGGGGAATTTTTGGAAAATTATGGATTCCTTTTTGAAAATGTTATAGATTATACTTCATATATTATCTTATTAAAAAAACAAAATAATGGAGGGTAAAATGTTAAGAAAGATTAGTATTATATTGTCAGTATTTATGGCTATGGTTATCTCTGTTTCTGGGAATGCTTCAAGTAATGTGGGGTACTGTAATACAACTCAGAATGTATATATAGAAGGGATTACTGAAAACGCAGGTACTAAAGTGACTTTGATGGCACAAAGTAAACAAGACGGAAAAATAGCTTATATTAATGAATTTGTTTCAGACACCGCTTGCAAGTATAGTGCGAAATTTAAATTTCCTAATAATATCAATGATTATAATTTTCGTATCCGGGAAGGCAGTGCGGATGTTACAGACAATATTACTGTGTTAAAGTCGGAAATTACGGCTTCTTTTAATGTATCAATAACCAATGATCGTTATCATTCTTCGTTAAACTCAGGCGATATATCAAAGGCTGTTGTTAAAGTTAAAAATCAATATGGGGATGGTGGTCAATATAATGTAATTGTCGCTTTTTATGATGATAATGATATAATGATAGGAGCTAATTTGATGAATGGTAATTATTCTTTTGATGACATAAATACTACATACGAATATGATACAGGAATTGTCGTTCCGGATAATGCGAAATATGCCAAAGGGTTTATTTTCGCTGATATAGACAGTGTGAACCCTTTGTCTAAAAATTATCAAAAGAATATAGGAGATACAGCGTTTGGCTCTGATAATACTGATGTTAAAATAGCCTTTATCGGTGATAGTATTACACATAATGCATATCATCTTTCTGTCATAGAACATTATTATCAGACAAGATATCCCAAAAGAAATATTGAAATTGTTAATAAAGGAATTGGCGGAGATACCATTAATGGAGTTTACAATAGATTGGATTATGATATATTTCATGATAAGTTTTCAGGTGACATAGATGAATGCGTTCTGATGATTGGGACAAATGATGCAAGCCGAACATTCAACCCTGATGATGTTAACGATGTTAATGCGCTTGAACGTACTTTAACAAAATATGAGGATATTATAAAGAAAATTATAGAATGTAAAAAAGGACTGACCCTAATGACATCGTGCGTTCAGGATTCAACGGATTTTGAAGGGGCAACAACCGATTCATATCCACAGAAAAACATTGCAATTGGAAAAATAGCAGAAGGAGTACAGGCGCTGGCACAAAAATATAATCTTCCTTGCATTGACGAATGGACAACAACCACTGAATTTACTAATGAGAGGAGAGGATTGGGTGATACCCAGCCGATTATTACTGGAACAGATCGAACGCATCCTGGAGATAATGGTGGATTTTATATGGCATATCAATTTATTAAGCAGCAAGGTACATCGGATGTTGTTGCAAATGTTGCAATAGATGTCGATACTGGAAAAGTGACCAGCGAAAATGCAGATGTTGTGCTTAAGGAGTGTGAGCCTGACAGCTTGAGATATACATATATACCTTATTCAATTCCTATGGCTTATACAGATGCTTATAAAAATGCTGAGGAAAATTGGAGATTAAATATATCAGATGAAATTAATAGAGAGATAATAAAAATTACCAATCTTGATGCAGGAACATACAATGTGTCGATGGATGATATAAGCATGGGAGAATATACTTCTGCACAGCTTGCAGAAGGCGTCAACATTGCAGTCAATAAAAATAATCCTGGCCAGGTACAAGCTATGCAGGCGTATGAACTTTGCAACAAAAAGACGAGAGCGGAATCGCAATACAGGACTATTGCCCTTACTGAACAACAAATGCAAATACATCATATATATACCTACAATGAGTTAAAAGATAAGGTGCCTGATTTAATTGGATATTTTAATAGATATTTTCAATTAATTGATACGGATTATGAAAAATATGGATATAAAGAAACTCAGTCCGCATCCTGGAATGAAATAAAAAATTTTGAAACGCAAGCCAAGGAGGCCGCCATTCCCAAAACACATACGGTTACTATAATAAAAAAATAATATAATATTTAGTTCCCCATTGTTTGACATATACAGCGGGGAACTAAAAAATGTTTTGGAAAAAGTAATGAATATTAAAAACTTGCAAATTAAAACATATAGGGCAGACTGTTTTGTGAAATTGGTGAATCGGGAATAATCAAATTTGATAGGCATGATGGTATTTGATTTTAAATATAATGCTTTTGGCAGGAAATATCTATGCTTGAGAGACGGATGATTTGAATGATGGAAGGTATAAGATTAATTGTGCAAACAGCAAATATATATTTTAACTTTTAAAGTAAAATAGGAGAAGGAATTGTGGATTTTTCAAGATTAAAAATTTTTATGAATGAAATGGCCAAAAGCCGAACCCCAGGTAATGCTATAGAAATATATAAGGATGGACAGAAAATTTTTGAATATGCAAGCGGTTATTCTGATTTAGAAAATAATGTGCATCTCAACGGTGATGAATTATATTTTATTTATTCCTGTTCAAAAATTGCAACAGCCGTTGCTGGTATGCAGCTTATAGAAAATGGGAAAATTCTTGTTTCTGATCCGCTGTATGATTATATACCTGAATTCCGCCATATGATGGTGCAATGCAGTGATAACACTTTAAAAAAAGCTGAAAAACCCATTACAATAGGTGATTTATTTTCAATGACATCAGGTTTTAGCTATGATTGTAAAGAAGCCGTGGATAAAGCAAAAAAAATCAATAATGATATTGCGGATACACATAATGTAATTAGATGTCTTGCTGAAACACCTTTGAATTTTGAACCCGGTACACGCTGGATGTATGGTTTGTCACATGATATATTGGCTGAGGTGATAGCGGTGGTAAGTGGAAAGAAATTCAGTGAATATATGCAGAAAAATATCTTTATTCCGCTTGAAATGAAAGATACGACATATCATTGTGATAAAAGTGTGGCCGAAAGAATGGCGGAGCAATACGTATTTGAAACAAATAGTGCAAATACATTTGATATTGTGAAAGCACAACAATATGGTAATTCGATGGTAGGCAAATTTATAAAAAAAGAAAAAACAAATTCTTTAGTATATTCTGAAGAATATGACAGTGGTGGAGCGGGAATTATCACCAATGTATCTGATTACGCAAAGCTTGCTGCCGCCTTAGCAAATTCTGGAGTAGGAATAAATGGTGAAAGAATACTTCAAGAGAAAACCGTTGATCTTATGAAAACAAATCGTTTGAATCGTAAACAAATGAAAGATTTTAATTGGAAACAGCTTAAAGGATATGGTTATGGGTTTGGCGTAAGAACAATGATGGATCGTGCTGCCGGTGGTTCTCTTAGTTCCATCGGTGAATTTGGCTGGGGCGGAGCGGCTGGAGCATCAGTGTGGGTAGATACTACACTGAATTTAGGCATTTTTTACGTTCAGCATTGTTTAAATCCAAGAGAAGAATATTATCAACCGCGGTTAAGAAATATTATATATTCTTGCATATAGGAAGTAGTTGGAGGATGAATGATAATGAATGATATATTTTATGTTAAAGCAAGTACATCAAAAAAATATATTGATTTACGTCCAATTATAGATGATAAAACAGTTTTGAAAAATCCTCATAAGGGGTGGTATTATCACTATATAGATAATGGAAAATCTAGCCCTTTGTATCGAGATAAATTGGATGCAAGTGATCATTTTGAAAAGTTCCCTGGGATGAATCACTTATATTTACGTGTCGATTGGTGTGATATTGAACCGCAGGAAGGGATCTTTGAGTGGGAGTGGATTGATGAAATAATTAATGTATGGGCTATATATGGATACAAATTTTCCTTTAGGGTTTGTTGTTATGAACCATATTTAACATATGCAACGCCTGAGTGGGTTCGTCTTGCGGGAGCAAGGGGAGAGTACTTTCCAAGTTTGAAGGATGATGTATGGGATAATCCCAATGAAAAATTGTGGGAACCTGATTACGGAGATCCTATCTTTTTAAACAAGCTTGAGAATATGCTTTCAGAATTTGGAAAAAAGTATAACGGACACCCGCTTGTGGAATTTGTTGACATAGGTACATATGGAACATGGGGAGAAGGGCACCGTTATGCGGGAGGATGTGCGTTTGACGCTATAGATGTTCTGCGAAAACATGTCGATCTTCATCTTAAATATTTTTCTGATACGACGTTGATTTTGAACGATGATATGATTGACACTGCATGCCGTGCAGAGGGTGAAGAAGCAGCGAAAACATTTATGTATTATTGCATAGGCAAGGGAATTGGAGCAAGAGATGACTCTATATGTGTTAAATACTATTCGGATACCTTTGGATATGATACGTTGAGTTTGCAATGTTTTTTCGAGGAGGCATATAAAAATGCCCCTGTTGATCTGGAGTTTGCACATTATCGTGTTGTTGATAGTGCAATCTTTAAGGAGGGCTTGGCATTTGTAGAAGCTTTAAAAAATGCACATGCATCCTATGCTGGTTTTCACGGATACCTTCATCCATGGATTGATGAAAGACATGCTCTCACAGAGTATATTGCAAACAGACTTGGATATTGGTATTTTATTACGGGAATAGACTTACCAGAATGTGTATGCGGAACAAAAACTGTTATGAAATTATATGTTGAAAACCATGGGTGGGCCAAAGCTTATAATAGTTATACGCTAAAAATTTGTGCTATTAATGAAAATGCAAAATATGAGTTGTTTTCTTGTGAAGGTATAAACCTGCATTGGGAAAATAAACATACTGAAACAATAATTCTTAATTTTAAAAATGTTCCGAAAGGAAAATATAAACTCGCTTTGGGACTTTACGAGGGCGAAATACCTATAAAATTAGCTATTAAAAATGAAAATTGGAATTGCGGAATGTATGAGCTTTGTGATTTTAGTGTTGGAGAATTGCTTTAGATAGAGATGAAGGAAACGAAATAACAATATTAGATAATTTCAAAGCAAAATATTATTGCAACCTGAGAAGGAAACTATAAAAAAGGGATTCTTATACATAGGTAAAAGTATAGACGTCGGTAATTGTGGAGCTATACCATTTCATTAAGAGATGTTTTTTATAAATTTATAAAACCAGCTAAACTAAAATGGCTTTTCAAGCTTTGTCCGTAAGTAATTAGTTATAGGAGAGGGAGAGGTAAATAAAGTATGTATATAATTGAACCTGAAAGACAATTGCCAGTATACGATGAGTATGATGTTTTAGTATGTGGTGGAGGCATTGCAGGAATATCAGCAGCACTTGCTGCTTCAAGACATGGAGCTAAAGTGCTTTTAGTGGAACGTGAATATTTGCTGGGCGGGCTTGCTACACTTGGGTTGGTAACGACATATCTTCCGTTATGTGATGGAAAAGGGCATCAAGTTATTTTTGGAATTCCAGAAGAACTTTTGCGTCTTTCTATTCGAAATGGCATTGAAGACATGTATTGTCCGGAATGGTTAGAGGGAGGGACGGTGAAAGAACGTAGCGAAAGACGATTTGAAATTCGTTATAACCCTCAAATATTTGCCATTGAAATTGAGCAGTTATTGCAAAATCAAGGAATTAAAATATTGTTTGGAACAAATGTATGTGCGGTTAGAAAACAGGAAAATAGAATTACCCATGTAATAATTGAAAATAAAAGTGGACGTTCGGCGATTTCCGTGAATAGTGTTATTGATACAACTGGCGATGCTGATGTATGTTATTTTGCCGAAGAATCAACTGTGACGTTTCAGCGAGGAAATATACCGGCCGCGTGGTATTATTATATAGAAAATAATTCATATTGCTTAAAAGAACTTGGATTCAGTGAAAAACTCGAGACGGAAAAGCTAAAAGAAAGAATAGCCCAAAAACGTATTTTGGGAATTGATGCATATGAATTAACGCAATATGTGATGTATTCGCGTAAAATGGTGTTAAATGATTTTCTTGAAAAGGAGAAGAATTCCCCCAAACATGCCCTCTCGACACTTGCCACAATTCCACAGGTTAGAATGACTCGGCGTCTACAAGGAGTGTATACACAAGACGAAAATACAAAACATCGTAAATTGGATGATAGTGTGGGATTATTTGGGAATTGGCGTAAGCGAGGTCCTGTTTATGAATTATCATTTCGAGCTCTTTACGGTAAAAACGTCAAAAATTTAATTACAGCCGGTCGGTGCATTTCAGTGACAGACATTATGTGGGATATTACGCGCGTTATTCCGGTGTGTTCAGTTTCGGGTCAAGCTGCCGGTACAGCAGCTTCGTTTTGTAGCAATTTCGAGAAAATTGATATGAATTATTTACAGCAGTTACTAAAAAATGATGGTGTCATTTTACATGAAAAACTGTAAGTTTGAGCATATATCTTAAATAGTTTATGTAAGTGATATATATATTTGTGTTTGAAATTTATTGATATACATGCATGGTATGGAGACAAATGGGTGTTGATGTGTATGCAACCAGTTTGCATAATTATCAAAAATAAAAGGCTGAGATATAAGTGTATGGAATTATGCTATGTGAGTTTATAGAGATCAAAGGTGAGAGATATGGAAAAGAGAGGGTTTTGGAAAACAATTTATGAATATTCAAAAAAGTATCAAAGGAATTTAGTGACAGCTGTACTTTTTTCTTTGCTTACGGGGATTGCAGTTGCGGTTCAGCCGTTGATTATCAAATATATCGTAGATGATGGCATTCAAAATACAGCGGTTGAGCCTGATATGAGAATAAAAATAGCGGTGTTTTATTGTTTGATTTATGTAGGTGTTTGTATTTTTCGCATGAGTATGTGGGCCATTGGGTACAGGAATATGCTTCAGGGATTGGAGGGCTTTTTGTTTCGCATTCGGTCTGAATTCTTTGACCATATTCAAACGCTGTGTATGCGGTTTTACGATCATACCTCATCTGGAGAACTGTTTAATTATATCATGGGTTCGCCCACAGCAAATTTAAAAAATTTTCTACAGCAGTTTTCTATGAATGTCCCCTATCAAACTGTGGCATTGGTGATATCTCTTAGTGCAATGTTGTCCTATGATTGGCTGCTCACCATTGTTATGCTTTTGATAGTCATCGTATCGATATTGCTGAACCATCACTCGCGGAAAAAAATTAAAAAGCTGTCTGGGGATTTGCTTCAAAGTGAATCAGAAGCAAGTAAATATATTGGCGATGTTCTTCATGGAAGCAGAGCAATCAAGATGTATGCCATAGAGGACGATATTTATACAAATTTTGAGAAGTATATGAGCACGTTGAAAAATAAAGGGGTTAGTTTGTCGTTTACGCAGTGGGTGGAAAATGCAAAACCTGAATTCACTCAAAACTTTGGCACTGCATTGATTTATTTTGTAGGGGCATTTTCCTGTATTTATCGAGGATTGACGGTGGGAGAGCTTGTGGCGTTTGTCAGCAGTATGGGAATTATTTTAAATTCTCTAAACTTATGGTTCAACGTGAACCTAATCCGTTCCAATGCAGAAGCAGGACTTGAAAGAATTACAACTGTGTTAAATATCCAAACAACCACCCCGGAAAAGACAGAACATTTACGTGATATTGAGATAGAAAAGGAAAAAGCCAAAAGAAATCAAACTCCGTGTATTGCATTTCATGATGTTTCCTTTGGTTATGATAATCGAAAAATCTTGGAACATTTTAACTGTAAAATGGAGTATAACCATAGCTATGGATTGGTTGGTGCAAGCGGTAGCGGTAAAAGTACCATTACCAAATTGATTATGCGATTATATGAGGTAGAGAGCGGAGAAATAAAAATACATAATCGGAATATCAAAGATTTTAGTTTGCATGATTTGAGAAAGAGCATAGGAATCGTTCCTCAGGATCCATTTATGTTTCAGGGGAGCATTATTGAAAACATAAGAATTGCCTGCCCGCAAGCCGGCATGTTGGAAATTATGAAAGCAATGGAAACCGCAAGAGTACATGAATTTGTAAACGAGCTGCCAAATGGCTGGAATACTATAGTAGGAGAGGATGGATATGGTATTTCGGGAGGGCAAAAGCAACGGATTGCCATTGCCAGAGCTATTTTAGGAAAGCCGGATATTTTGATTTTTGATGAGGCCACATCCGCGCTGGATAATGTATCCGAGAAATATATTCAAAGCGCCATGGAAGAATTAATGAAAACGCATACGGTTATTATGATAGCCCATCGGCTGACGACAGTGAAGAATGTGGATGAGATTTTTGTATTTGATCAGGGAAAAATTGTACAGAGAGGAAATTTCAATGAGCTAAGCCAAAGAGAAGGTTTATTTCAAGATATGTTGAACATGAATGCAGAAGATGAATAGGGAGCGAGCGTGTGAGAAAAATGGACCATAATCAAAAAAGTAGACAGAGGAATGAGGAAAATAGGATAGCGGCAGTTTAGGGCTGCTTCCAGTATAACAGTTCAGCCTGATTGGGAGTAAGCATGCCAAGAGAGCCATGAGGGCGTCT
>NZ_JADCKB010000025.1 GCF_014982785.1 Ructibacterium gallinarum | reverse complement strand
TATTGCTGATATTCAGCTTTTCGATTTTTTAAATAATTATAATAAGCGTTTGGACAGATATCGAAACGGCATAAAAGCCATCTTAGACCATACTCTTTATTGTGTTCTTGGATAAATCGATAAGCCTCTAATCGATTTCCTTCGCAAAGAATGCCGCCGCTTTTTTTAGGAATTCATTTTCCTTTTGAAGTTCAGCAAGCTGTTTTCGAAGTTTGAGATTTTCCTTCATAAAATTATAATCGGCTTGGGCTTCTTCGTTTGTTTGGCATTCATTGCGAAATTGGTTTGTCCAGTTTGATATGCTTGCATGTGATACTCCATATTCAACTGCAAGACTTTTGAGGGAGCGTCCCTCTTCAAGATGAAGGCGAACAATTTTCTTCTTGAATTCAGTTTCATAGTGTTTCATTTGTAACATCCTCTTTTCCTTCTAAGATTATATCTTTTTTGGTAGTAGTGTTACAACTATAATATATCACAACAGGATTTATCTAATCTGTATTATATATTAAATAATGCCCACTCTCATTAAGAAGCTTTACATTTACATCAACCCATAAGCTGATGAAACTTTATAATATACACTCAATTCGTAAAAAAGGTTACAAAATCACAACTAATTCAAAGCATAATTAACATTGTTTCACCAAATCTTTTACAAAGAAATTTTACAGCAAATAAACCAAATCAAAAATGGGTTGGCAATATTACCTATATACCCACGGATGAAGGGTGGCTGCATACCACAATCGTTAAGGATTTATGCCTTAAGAAAATCATCGGCTATGCCTTTTCAAGCCGAATTGATACCAACCTCTCTGTTGCAGCTTTGAGTACAAATGGGTATCTTTGCGATTTTTCAAACTATGGGAATAAGGTAGATATCGCGGCCCCTGGAAGAGACATATATAGTACCTTGCCGAAGGATAAATATGGTGACATGAGTGGCACCTCTATGGCGGCGCCGTTTGTTAGCGGGATTGTGGCGTTGTTGAAAAGCAACAATCCTACACTGTCTGCCAAAATGATTCGACAGAAGATCTTGGCCGGACACAGTGTGCTGACGAAAGGCGGCCAACAGCCGAAAATCAGCGTCAATGCATATGGCGCTTTAAGTGTCTCGCTGGAGACACCGCAGCCCAACATCGAGCGATACGGTGCGTCAGCGGCAGAAACTGCCAAAGGAACCTTTTTGATTGGCGGCTATGACGGAGCGGGGCAATATATCTCTCAGATTGAAAAGTATGACGAGACAAAAAATGCGTGGGTCAATTCTGTTTCGGCTTCCACATTGGCTCGTGCCTTTCAGAGTAGCGTGGTTATAAATGGCAAGGCATATCTGCTGGGGGGATATGGCGGCATGGGAATTTCAGACGCTGTCTATTGCTTCGACGGCAATGAAGGCCAACTGATAGGGACAATGCCTGCAGCTGCCTACGCAATGGCGGTTGCGTCAGATAATACGTATATTTATACCATAGGCGGTGTAAACGACACCGGATATTTGAATGATGTTCGCAGATATAATGTTGCAGCAGACACATGGCAAACGCTGCCTGATCTGCCGGTTAACTGCGGTTATGGAAAAGCGGCATGCTGGAACGGATCTGTCTATGTCTTTGGCGGGGCAAACGAAACTGGATGTTTGTCTGGTGTGTATCGGCTTGACACAGTGGCAAACCAGTGGGAAGCTTGTGCTTCTATGAATATTGCTCGCAGCAATATGGGATTCTGCCAGATCAATGACAAAATGTATGTTTTGGGCGGTCAGGTCAGCTATACAGAAGATGGTACAGATGGAATCATAAATCAGTCGAATGGATGGACAGTATTGCAGACCACCTCGGTTGAGGAATATGACTCCGTCTTAGATGCCTGGACAGAACGAATAGATTTGCCGCAGGCAAAAGCAGGCTTTGCGATTGCAGAAGTGAACGAAACGCTTATGCTGTACGGAGGCTTTGATGATACAGTACCAGCAGAGGGATTTGCCTACTATGGGGCGGCCGTGCCTCAGCTGAATCTCAGCACAGACGGAGACACTGTCATAGTCAGTTGGAATAAAATTGCTGGGGTGTCAGGGTATCAGTTAGAGGTCAATGGCCAGGTCACAGAGGTGGGTGCAGAGGCATCTTATTCTCATGTCGTACAGGAGGGAACTGTTTATCAATACCGCGTCCGTGCGATGTTTGCAAATGGAGAAGGTGCGTGGAGCAGCTCTGTCTATAAGACACCGTATGACAGCACAAGGGATGCAAAGCAAATCATCAGCGGGACAGCAGTCAATGACAAACTATATTATCTGGAACAGGAAATTTGGTATCGGTTTACGCCAGAGACAGCGGGAACACTAGACATTGTGCTCGGTGATATTCCGCAAAACTGCTTGTACCGGGTGTCGCTTTATAATGAAACCGGAGAAATTATAGTAAATGATATAGAACGAAACGGCAATAAAGTAGTTGAAAATTTGTCTGTGTTACCGTATAATTATTATATCAAGGTATTTTCAGATTTGGGTGTTAGTGTAAGTCAAGCCTTCTCTTTGATGGTGAACTTTACAGCATCTGCGGAAGGGGAGATACCGCTGCGGATGCAGATGAGTACATTGCAGCAGAACATTACAACGGTAACCCCTGATTTGATTACGGATGCCCCTATGAACAATATTTCATATGTTCCGCCTGTCAGTTTTACTACGCCGGATATCTGGTTAAATGCGGAACAGGTATCCAACGGTTCTTATAAAGAGTGTACAGTGACAGAAACTGCCCCGGCAACATTTCAAATTTATATACCCAGTGGGAAAAAGTTGGTGGTTGTTACCCGGCCAAAGGACGGTAAAACGATAGGTGTGCCAAATGTTTATGATACAACTACCGACAGTTTTTTGAGCTCCGGGTATATACGACATTGGGAAAATGATAGTAAGGTTGCATCTACGCATTATGTGTCGCATTATGCAAATAACTATGGAGTGATGGTATCAGCCAAGCCAGGTGAATTGTCAAACGGGAAAAGTGCGGTCTTTGAGGTTGATTTCTACATAGTGGATACATACGATGGTTATGAACCAAACCAGAATTTTGATGACGGAACAGCGGATTCCCCGCTTGGCACTGCTGTGTTGGGAGACGGCAGCAGATATACGTCCGGGATCAGCGGATTGAATTTTGATACTGCGGTGGATGAGGATTATTATTATCTGCGGGCAAACGAGGGTGATAAAATAACGGTGTGCCTTGAAACCTTTGGAGAAATGAAAGCGGACAGCTGTGCGCTGTATCTATTCAGCAATATGCGAACAGAAGAGAATGGTGCTTGGACGGATTATTGGTTCACCATTAATAAATATGAAAATCCAAGTCCGCCGCAGGCTTCGGACAAGATGAAATATGTGACCTATGTTGCACCGGCCAGCGGAGACTATTATATCTATTTGCGGAACAAGGAAGGGAATACCGAAGGGGAATATAAGCTAACAGTAACCAAAACTTCTTTGAATGGAGATTTAACCGGGGAACAGTATAGTGAGAGTTTGACGAATGATTTTATCAGTTATAATGGGACGGATATCACTGCCGAGTTAAATAGTTCGGTCAGCGGCAAGCTGGACAATCAACTTGATATTGATTGGTATAGAATTCCAGTGGGAAATAGAACGCAAACCAAAACGATAACCCTGGAGGGAGCAGATGCGTTAAAGCAAAACAGTGTGTTTGTATTGTATGATCTAAGTGAGCAGCAGTTTATCATGCAGAGCACCGGTGCATCTTCGCTTACCTATACCATGGAGCCCGGCAAGAAATATTATGTTGGTATTACGCCCAAGGCTACAAGCGAGGCATGGAATTCCATTAAGGTGAATTCTGAATATAAAATTAGCATAAATTATTCAAGCCTGTTTTTATCTTATCATCGTCAGGAGAATATTGGAGATGGAGATTATACTAAGCCAGTGATAGGAACCAACAATCAGTTTACATGTGATGTCCCCATAGGAGCAGATCGAGCAATATTATATGCAAGATGGAGCGGTGATAGTACTGCATATTTAAAAAGTGAGGCATATGTGGCTGGTGAAAAAATAGTTTCATTTTATAACGTACGCTTTGACTCGTCGCGATCAGGTAAAAAAATTGAGCTTTACGTGGACTTTTTAAAAAACGGAAACAGTGTGGCAAGAAGCTCTAGTTTGGAAACAATAGTTCAGTCTATTATTACACCTCAAGAGGTAGTATTTGATCAAAATCCAAGCGGAGAAAATCACAAGTATATTTATGTAGATGAACCAGAACATATTCCAAATACAGAGATAGTTAATCAGGAAAATTCTATGGCACTTATGCATCTGGATCATTTACAGCCAGGCACATATACGCTGTTTGAGTACCATCATAAAGGAATGGAGGGTTACGTTCCTCAAGGCACAGCGTTTTCTGGTAATGACTCATTATATTATAATGGGGTATTTTATAATACCGGAAATGATACTGGAACAATTAAGGTGACAAAGCTGGGAGTAACGAATGCGGGCTATGATGGGAACTGGAATTTATTTAAGACATGGGGAGATTTTTCTGGAAATGAGGTGAATAGCCCAGGTCAGCGAATGATTAACGATTATAAAGAGATAGGAGCTCCGAAGGAGATTTTTCAGGATCAAAATGGAGATCATTTCTGGTGGTTTAGTGATATGCTTGTCAGCGGCGACATTTTGATTTCTGATAACGAAGGTTATGGTTATGTCTGGATTATGATGGAATTTGTTGTTTTAGAAGGTTCGGTGAGTTTGGCGACTATGGCAAGTTCTGATTCAAATTCCTATGGAAATCAAAATTTTACAAGTTATTTTGTTCCAGGAGAAACGAAGAGTCAGTTTGCAGATCAAAATCCGGTTGTAATGAAGGGAATAGGGAATTTTGCACAGACAATAGAGGCTGCTCCCATGCATTTTTATATTGATAACGATACACCAAGCGGAGAAAATCTGAAATTTATTGTGAAAAATGAGAAGTTGTATCCAGGCCAAAACAATATAACTGAGAGCTTTTATACACATAGTATGCCGTTGTTTGAGGATTGTAAAAAGCGTATGCCGGAAAGTGCGATCTTTCCATTAACGTACGATGGACCTCTTATCACGGATGATGGCGGGCTGTCGGCGCCGGTCATATTTGACGGTTATCATTCTGCGTACATGAACTATTGTGATGTGCCGTTTGAGGGACGCATTGGTCCATATAAAAACAAAGCACAGTTTTCTGGAAACGAGGAATTTGATGTGGATTGGATGCGTGCTTTGCCGGCTGACGATCCAACCCGTACAAATGCTGCGGCAAATGGCACGGAGAGCTTGTCGGATTTTATCGGGCATACCACCATGCAGGGTTATGGAGTGACACATAAATATACGGTGACCATTCATAATGCTGCGGATGTGGATCGTCGCTTTATCTATCATCCAACTTTACAGATGGATTACTATATTAAATACTGGACTAATGACGGACAAAATGATATAATTGAGGTTTATCAAACGAACCCTGATCAAAAGGAGTGGAATGAAAAAGTATTTGACGTGGTTCTTCCTAGTGGTGAAGAGACAACAATTGAATTTGAAGTTACACAATATACAGGAAGTTCTGCAACCTGCAAGAATAGATTTATTATTGAGTAACCAAAATAGGAGAGATGAAGCATGAGAAAGTTATCTTTAATAATTTTTTGTATTATAATAGTATTTTTGATGAATTTCCAAACTGTTTTTGCGGTTATTCAGGCTCCAGTAATTCAACCAACAGAAATAAACGATGATGAATTACTTTCAGCGTTGGTTATTGATAATAAGGTAAATGATGGAAAGGCTTGGACTCAGATAGATGGGAATATTTTTGTGATTGGATCTAACTATAGACAAACAGAGTATAATGAAGAGGAACAGCGGCATTTTTGGTATATGGACTACATTCAGGCAGGAGAGTATTATTTAGCAAGAGATCTAAGGGAGGCCGGTATCCCTCAGTGGAAAGCTGTCCCCTTGTTGATTTATGACAATCAGTTTAATTTGGTGAAAGAACAATATTTTTCAAATGGGTATGGAAAAGTATTGGATATGTCTTATGTCAACGGAAAATATTATTGTATCTACTCTGAGCTTTTTCAGATCCTTGAAAACGAAGATGGAACGCAGAGCTACCAGACGTTTGGAGAAGGGTTCGATGAAAAATATGCAAAGATGACTTATAATTCTTGGCCCTATGGTTTAAAAACAACAAGCTTTGTGTCTGTAGCTGAATCAAACAATGGACTAGATTGGACAACGGTTGCCGCTCGCCTGCCTGCTGACGGTTATCAAAATTTAATTCCACGCAGTAATGGTGAAGTTGCCATAGCAAGACAAAAGACAGCACCAGATAATGTGAATTTTAAAACAATCTTATACGAAGATAAAACAAAAAATAGTTTAGAACCAGATTTTATAAATGATTATAAGTATGTTAATTTATTCGGAAATTGGTTTTTAATGTATGAGGGTGGTACTGCAAATGATAAAAATGGTGAAGAAGTGGATGAACCATTGCAACTTTATTTGACAAATGATAACGTATATTTTGTAAAAATTGTACCAGAAAGAGATAATTTTAGGACTGGTGCTACAATTCCACTGTACGGATATGAAGTGGGCGAGAGCATATATGTAGTTTTTTCGTATGTAGGTTCACGACTCAAAATTCCAAAAGCCGAAGTTTATGCAGAGCTGGAACGGTTGAAGGCTGCACCATATGTGCAAGTGAATGATAAGGTGCTTGGGTTTGAAACACCGCCGGTGACAGAGAGCGACCGGACACTGGTGCCCATGCGGTTTTTGTTTGAGCAGCTGGGAGCGGAAGTGACCTGGGACGAGGGAACGCAGACCGCAACGGCGGCCATAGCGGCTGAACCCGATACGCAGAGCCTGGCACAGGCCAAGAGTGTGTCCTTTGCCATAGACAACACCACAGCCACAGTCAACGGTGCAGAAGCCGTTATGGATGTGCCGGCACGGCTTGTCAATGACAAAACTATGGTACCCCTGCGGTTCTTGTCAGAGAACCTGGGATATCTGGTCAGCTGGAATGAAGAGACCAATACAGCTACAGTCATTGACCCAGCAGAGTTTTCTGCGGACAAAACAGAACATCCAGAACTTTCAGAAACCACCCAGCAGCATTATGTGATCTACCAGGAGGGATACAGGAACGGCAGGATAGAGCTTGCGTTGTTTGACATAGCAGACGGCAGTGCCCAAAGTCTGGTGAAACGTGACAAAGCGCTGGAACTGACGGATAACAGCAAGTATCAGAATGATTCCAAATGGTATTGGGAGGATGGAAAGTGGATTCCCTTTGAGGAAGGGTATGAGCGTATCAGCAACAATGCAGTAGCGGTGATTGCCTCCGACCTGCCCGTAGCGGAATAAGAAAACATGTCATGTGTTTTGTAGGGGCGATTCACAGATCGCCCCTGCTTCACAAAGGGAGGGTAAATAATGAAAAAGAAATTTAAGATATTAACAGGTCTGGTGGCTATGCTCAGCTGTGCCGTGTGTGTCTCGGCGGCGGATGTCAATGATATCGGTCAGGGGACTTATGTACAGTTTGGAAAATACCAGGGAGACCCCATTGTGTGGAAATGTATCAACACAGAGGATGAAAACGGCATTCTTTTGCTCAGTGACAAAATTCTGACGCTAAAGGCCTTTGACGCCCCCAGTTCTGATGAAAATTCAAAACATTTTGAATATGGGTATAGTCTGTGGGAAGACTCCACCTTGCGGGCATGGCTGAATGCCACAGCGGCAGGCGGGGAGATCCAGTGGCCCGGCGGCAATCCGCCGATGGGATCTATTGACCTGCCAGAGGGAAGGAAAACTGAATTACTGAATCCCTACGATCAAGAGGATGGCTTTTTGTCAGACACCAACTTTACTCCAACTGAGCGGAGTCTGATGAAAACGGTTAGCCAATGGCAAACATTGGCAGAAAGTGAGGTGAGCCGTTCAACCAACGGAATAGATTGTTGTTTTCAATATAGCTATATTCCAACATCAGATATTGTACGCTTGATGGAGCGAACCGATATCAATAAACTGTACCAAGCGGACGCAAATCATGCGGCCATGTATCGTGTGACAGACACGGTATTCCTGCTGGACGCGTGGCAGCTGGACGCCATGTGGCAGGCCTTTGGAAATGTGGAGGCAGAGGCAACGGAAAAAGCCTGGGCTACCTTCCAGCCCAGTGACTACCAGGGAAATAGGAAGATTTGGCTTTTGCGGTCACCGTATGGAAGCACCTGTGTGAATGCTATATATGGTACAGATAAATTCTCTTTTGTAGGAACCGAAAAAGGGAATTCGGGAGTACGTCCGGCAGTGTATTTGAATCCGCATCAGACAGTTGTCCTGTCCGGAAGCGGTACGCAGGAAGATCCGTATGTGCTGGACGGCAACGAGCAGTATGGCACCATGGTGTTCAGTCAGGGCAAGCAGCTGTATCTCGACCAGCTTCCCGTGGAAGAAAACGGCCGTCTGTTGGTGCCGGTGCGTGCAATTTTTGAATCTCTGGGTGCGGAAGTAAACTGGGACGAAGAGGCAAATCAGGTAACCGCGGTGAAAGATGGCACAGCAGTTCAGCTGGAGATAGATAACGCAACTATGGTTGTCAACGAATCGGAAGTAGAGCTGGAAGCACCTGCGCGGTTGGTGGGAGACCGGAGCCCAAAATCCATATTTTCCGATAACATAGGCGTAATATATGCCATCAAATTTATGTATTAGGGGCCGTTTAAACTCATAAAATACGCACTTTGTCAACAGCCCAAAACTCTCACACCGCCCAAGATTAGATTTTGTCCGCATCCCCGTCTCTCTTAATGGTATTTCGTCTGTTCTTCGTAAAACATATAATCCTGTGATAGAATGCGTGTACCCCCTTTGAAGAAGTTTAACCCAAAAAGCAAGCAATTCTGTAGGCTTATATAAATCTCATATCTTGTGTTATAGTATTCATATACGGGGTCTCATTTGTGTGGTGATATAACTATAACACAAATTTTGAGATTTGCGTATTTTTTAATAAATATTTCATTTTTTTTGCTGTTGCTGGGATATTGGAATTGTGTTTAACAATTTGCGTTTTCCACAATTTCAATATCGGTATAACACATCTATTGTAGTCCTACACTTTTATCTATGGTAAGGTATGACAGGTCTTGCCTTATCAATTTCGATATATGTTGTATATATAAACGATATTTTCGCTCATTTGTTTATACATTTGTTTATATTTGTTTAGAAATTTGAATTTATTTTTTATATACCGTGTGTTCGTTACGATATAAACTGGGGAGCATATTAGTAGCAGCATGAAATTGCTTGGAAAAATATGCCTGAGTATTATATCCTACCTGTTCGGCAATTTTGCCTATGCTCAAATCGGTATTTGCGAGAAGGTATTTTGCTCGTTCAATTCTTAAATTTGTCAGATATTTTTTAAAGCTAATACCTGCTTCTTTGGTGAAAACTGCACTTAAATAACTTGGTGAGACGTAGAGCTCTTTTGCTAATCCAGTAAGAGAAACATCTACTTGAAAATTGTTTTTTAAAAATTCTTTTACTTGATGTACAATTTTCTTGTCTTTATCCACCATAATGACGCTGATTTGTGACATTGTCACCAATGTAATGTCAAGTAGAAATTTATGTAGCTCATCTAACGTCTGGTGCCGTTCTACAACTGACCAAATATTTGTTTTATTAAATAATACATTTGGGTCTAGATTAAATTGAATCATTGTAAGAGATAGTTTAACAATAAATTCAAGGCAAATTCTTTGTACAGTTTCAATTTTATCGAAATTTGACTGAAATGAGTCAAATAGCTCCTTAAGAATTTCAGCTACAGCATCTTCATCACCAATTTTTATTGCGTCAATATATTTCCCTTCAAGTTTTGTTTTAAATTCAATTGAGCACTGAGTGGGTTCTATATCCTCGATATATAATATCTGGTTATTACCAATACGAAAGTTATATTTTAGTGCTTCTTGTGCTCTTTTATCTGCAATACCAAGGTTTTCAATTTTATGCACAGGCTTTGAAACTCCAATAGAATATTCAGCATTGATGTTAAACTCAAGATAATTTTTTGCAATTTCAGCATACTCCATGGTTAGCTCTAATGCATTATTTATATCTGAAGTAGATAAAAACTCTAAAACAAAAGTGAATATGTGATCCTCAAAAAATGCAAGAGTGAGAAATTGATCTGAAATTAAAACCTTATTTAGTTCCCTAAAAACCTTATGGTATAAAAACGGGTTGTGCAAAAGAGTTTCATCATCGTAAATTTTAACTGTGAATACAGAAAAGATATGCTCTGTGTTTTCGATATGGAACATGCGCAACATATCGTTTTGTAATGAAGCATTTTTTTCGATTAAGCCAAAGAAATAACCCTTCATAAATTGAATGCTGTTTTCTATTTGCTTTTCCATCTCCATAAAGGTCAATTCTTTTTTTAAAGATTCCTCTATGGTGTGTTTGGCACGGCATACTGTATCTAGGATAAGAGCTACATCTAGTGGTTTTAATAAATAGTCGAATACGTTGAGGCTAAATGCTTGCTTAACATATTCAAAATCGTTATAGGCTGTCAGAAAAATTATTTTCGTATTAGGCATTACATTGTAAAGATACTTAGCAAGGTCGATGCCGCTACCGTTAGGCATTCGTATATCGGATAAAATGATATCAGGATGAGTTTCTTTTATGATTTTTATAGCGTCATCTATGTTTTGAACAGCTCCTACTAATGAAATGTCTATTGACTCCCAAGGAAGCTTAGTGAGAGCTTGCAAGCATAGTAATTCGTCTTCGATAACTAATAATTTCACTTTTTAATCACTCCTTATGGTGTTATTTATGAATCAAATGGCATTGTTGTTATATGAATAGTGGCAGTTAAACCACCCATGTCGTTTTGGGAATAGCTTAAGCCATATTGAGGACCAAAATACAACTTAATTCTTTGATTAACATTATATATACCATACTTTTCAATAGGTTCATTGGGATCAAAGGCTTTTTGAACATATTGATTCAGCTCATTTAAGCCTATTACATTTATTCCCCAGCCATTATCCTCTACTTTTATATAAATATCATCATCTTCTTTGAAGGCCTTTATATTAATTACACCATGAAAATCGCAACAATGTCCGAAACCGTGAACAATACAATTTTCTACCAAAGGCTGCAGGGAAAGATTACATATTTTTTGTTGAAGCAGATCCGGTTCAATATCAAAGTTTATTTCAAACATATCGCCAAATCTTATTTTTTGGATATCGGTGTAGCTTTTAACATGTTTTATTTCATTTTCAATTGTAGAAATTTCATTGCCATTATTTAGTGAATGTTTAAAGAAGCTTGAAAGCGATGAAACTGTATTTACAATATCATCTGCCTGGTATTTTGCGGCCATAACAGCAATAGAATTGAGGGAATTATACAGAAAATGAGGCGTAAGTTGTATTTTAAGTGCTTTCAGCTCAGTTTTTTTCTGAATTTTTGCAGCAGTGTTTATGTCCTTCACTAAATTTGAAATAATATCTTGCATTATATTGTACGAAGTATAGAGTGAATGTATTTCATCTCGCCGTCCTTTGGGGACTTCTATGTTTGATTCAAATTTATAATTTTTCATTTTGTCTGCAAGATTTGTTATGGTTTTTGTAATGTAAGACGATATTAAATACAGAATTGTGGGGATAAGAATTAACATAAGCAATAATACGGATAAATAAATTCGCTGAAGAATTATTCCGCTATCACCAAATTCCTTAACATTCACGCAACCCACAAGATACAGACCTGTATCTTGCAAGGCATAGCTTACCAGAAGATAACGCACATTGTCAATTTCTGTATATTGCGTATCATGATTTTTTTTCAGCATTGTTTGAAATAGAATGTCGTTATTTTTTAATTGATTAATTAATGGAACATTATATGAATTTATAATATGGTTTTCAGTAGTTAAAAATACTCTGCCGGTGTTTGCTAAGCGAATATCCTTTAGAATATTATTAAAATAGTCCATATCTATGTTAAGTTTTACAATAGCCGTAGGCTCTTTTGTAATAGTGTTTATTAGTTGCTTTGCGACTACAATATATGATTTATCGGGGTAATCAAAAATATTCCAGCAGGTTTTGTCGCCGCTATTTTTTACGCTTTGGTACCATGGGTCATTTCTCATTTCGGAAGAAGAGTATACATTGAGGCTTTCTGAAAGAGAGGGGTAATACGGTTGGGGAACATACAACTCGGCAGATGTAAATTTCTTTTTAAATGGATCTATGCTTAATAAGGCATTTTCCAAAACTTGTATATCGTTATAGAAACTTGCTGAGCTTGGATTGTTTAGAATCTTTTGAATTGATTTGTTAGCTTGCAAGGTGAAAATTTCATATTCAATGTCTTCTATGAATGTGTTCAAAAGCTCACTTGTTGATAATATCATTTGATCAACATTCTCCTTGGAAAGATTTTCCAACGTCCTATCAGAATAATAGTATATAATTCCTGTAAATATAGATAAACAAAGAATGATGGTTATAATGTAACCGATAAGCAATTTGAAATTGAGAGAATAGCTAAAAGATATAACTTTTTCTTTCAATATGTGCCAAAAATTTTTCATAGTCCATTATTCCTTTCGGCTGAAACATAATACAATAATATAAATTGCATAGGTAACATTAAAAAATAAACCATATTTACTATATCATACAAATAATTTAATGTCCATAATAATTTCCCAAAAATAAAAAAGTGATAAAAAAAAGAAAATTGTTATATTGATTTAAAAATAAAATAATGTTATTTTAATAAAAACATAGTATATGAGGAGGATAAAAACGTGAAGAAGTTGTTGCTTTATGGTGTTTGTTTTCTTCTTATTATATGCGTAATAATCGTAATCATTATTTCTAAAACTACAGACGATGAGGGGAAGTCAGTTGTGGGTGATACAAACCCAGTGGAAATATCTGTGGCTGTAAGAAAAGATGAATCAGGACACATTCAGCGTGTCAAAAGGGAATTTGAGCAGTTGAATCAAAACATAAGAGTTAAACTTATCGAACTGCCGGCACAAAGTGATGATGCGTATAGAATATTAATATCGGCATTGAATTCCGGAATGCAAATGTTTGATGTATGTGAGATAGAAGATGTATGGATAGGTGAGTTGGCAAGCAGACAGTGTATTATGGATTTGTCGCATTTAGAAGCTAATTATCATGAGTTATTGCCAGAGGCGGTAAGTGGCTTAGAATACAATGATAGGTTATATGCTGCTCCATATGAGATGGATTTGAATCTTTTATTTTACCTCAGAGATACAGTAGAGGAAGAAGAAAAATTTATTTTGAATAACTCTGCGGACTCAATTAGTTTGCCAATAGATATATGTGATGAAACTTTGTTAAACGATGAGATGATTTGCATGATTATGGAATTGTCAAATTATTTTAACAATGATACAGAGATGGCGGTAAGATGCTATAAGTGGATTATAGCTAACAATAGTGACAACATAAAGGAAGGTAAGGATTTAATAACAACGTTTAAATTAAAAGAATGCTATGCTTTATGGACGGATGCAAGTAATAAAAATAAGTTGGACAGTGGCTATTCAAAGGTAACTGGATTATATGGGATAAGGGAGTTACGGAATAGTAAAGGAGAACCTATTTCTGTGCTAAAAAGAAGTGGGTTAGCTATAAACAGCCAAACAGAGAAATATGATGAAGCCTTGAGGTTCATAGAATTTTGCACTTCGGAAAGCAATCAAAAAAGACAATCAATGGAAAAAAATAATTTGCCAATTAGATATGAATTTTATAATGATCCGGTTGTATTGGACGCAGTTACATATGCTAATGACATGAAAGACCAAATTTCAAAGCTGGATGAGCGACCGTGCCGAGAGGATTATATGATAAAAACCGAAGAAATAAAGCAAACCATGAAGAGGTATTTAATTGGAGAGATAGGAGCCGATATAGCTGCAACACAAATAAATGAATTGGAAATAAATAATTTTAAATAAAATATATAAAAGGAGAGATTGTTATGAAAAGGGTTTTAGCGCTATTTCTTGCAATTGCATTTGCAGTAATAGCTGGGGGATGTGGAAATTCAGGTGAGCAAGGCGCAATGCTTACAGAAGATCCCAATGAGGTTCCAAGTGATACATATGAAATTAATTGGTATTTAATGGGAACACCTCAGGAAGATATAAGTTCGGTTGAAATGGCAATTAATGATTATTTAAAGGATAAAATAAACGCTACAGTAAAGATTCATGCAATGGATGCAGCTCAGTATGAACAAAAAATGAATACAATGATACAAGCGGGCGAATATTTTGATATAGCATTTGCGGCTCGTTGGATGCTTGATTATTTTGGAAATTCTGAAGCGGGAGCATATTTCCCAATGGGAGACTATTTTGACAAGTATATGCCGGAATCAAGTAAACAGATGGATCCGGATCAATTAGAATCAATAAGGGTAAGCGATGGAAAAGTATACGGATTGCCAGTGCATAAAGAATATGCAGGCCAAATTGGTTGGATATACAGAAAAGATATTGCAGATAAATATGGAATAAATATGGCTGACTATAAAACTGTCGAGTCATTAAAACCGGTTTTGGAAACGATAAAAGCAAATGAACCTGATATGCAATATCCGATAGATTGGGATAATGATAGTGCTCCAAGAATTCTTGTAGAGCAAGAGTCTAACATTTTTAGAAATGGAATGTATTCAAATTTAGAGGTTGTTAATTACATGGATACACCTGAATTTAAAAAGGCATGTGAGGTTGCAAGAGATTTTTATGAATCAGGCTTAGTTAAAAAGGATGTGCTAACCACCCATGATACCATACAACGCATGAAAGAGGGAAAATGCTTCTGTATGCTATCTCCATTAAAGCCTGGCAAGGTAGAGGAGCTTTTCAAAAATACAAATTATGAATTTGCACAACAGGAAATAACAGCTGCAAGAGTAGATTATATGCCAGGTGCAGCAAGTATGCAGGTTATATCTGCTACAAGCAAAAATCCTGCAAGATGTATGCGTTTTCTTGAATTATTGAACACAGACCCTGTACTTATGAATTTAGTAATATACGGTATAGAGGGTAAACATTATAACAAAATTGATGAAAACACAGTTCAAATAAAACAAGGAACCACATATGATTTTTCTGCTAATGCATGGGCGGTTGGAAATAACTTTATTGTATATTTAACAGATAAAGATGACCCACAAAAACACGAAAAGTTAAAAGAACTTAATGACAATGCAGAGCGTCTGGTTTCTAATTTGTTTATGTTTGATGATAAAGGTGACAATGAAATGATACAAATTCAGACAGAGCTTGATGTTATCAATTCACGATATATGGCACAGGCTACAACAGGTGCGCTTGATCCAGGACCTATATTAGAGCAATGGAAAGAAGAATGGAAGGCTGCTGGAGGAGAAAAATACATCGAAGAAATGTCTAAGCAATATGAAGAATTTTTAAAGAAATATCCAGAAAAGGTTCAGGAAACAATTGAAAGAGAAAAAGAATTGTATAACATAGAATCAAAGGATGACAGTTTGACAGAATAATACTACAATTTATATTTAAAGAGAAAAGGAAAAGAATATGAAAAAGGAAGCTCAAAAAAAGCCAATAGGATATAAAAAGCTGTCATTAGGGCTAAAGAATGATATGCCAATATTGATTATGATGCTGCCAGGCGCTGTGTTAATATTATTATTTTCATATTTACCAATGTTTGGCATTATCATTCCGTTTAAAGATATTAATATGCGAGATGGCATTTTAGGAAGTCCCTGGTGTGGATTGCAAAATTTTGAATTTTTATTTAGAACTGAAGATGCATGGCTTATAACAAGAAATACTATTGGATATAATGTGATTTTTATAATTATAGGTACTTTTTTAAATGTTTCAATTGCGATAATGATGAGTCTATTTAGTAGCAAACGAGCTTCAAAAATATATCAAACTATTATTATTATGCCGTATTTCCTATCTTATGTCATTGTTAGTTATTTAGTGTTTGCATTCCTAAGCATGGACAATGGTTTTTTAAATAAAACCATATTGCCCATGCTGGGGATTGAACCAATAAACTGGTATACTGTTCCGGAACAATGGCCGTGGATTTTATGTGTAGTAAATTTCTGGAAATGGACTGGCTATAGCAGTGTTGTATATCTTGCTGCAATTGCGGGAATTGATGTCCAGCTTTATGAAGCGGCTGAGATAGATGGTGCAAATAAGTGGAAGCAAATTATACATATTACATTGCCATCTTTAAAATTATTAATAGTTATTCAGACCATATTATCAATAGGAAAAATACTAAATTCAGATTTCGGCCTGTTTTACCAGGTCCCTATGAATTCGGGAGCATTATATTCTACTACCAGTACAATTAATACATATGTTTATAACAAGATGATATCTGGAGGTGCAAAAACCTTGGGAATGTCATCTGCAGCAGCGTTTTATCAATCTGTGGTTGGTTTTGTACTTGTTTTACTTGCAAACATGATAGTAAATAAAGTAGACCCTGACAGTGCATTATTTTAGAGAGGAGGAGTAATATGCATAAAAACATTAAATTAGAGACATTCTTGCACGCATTTTTTCTTGTGTTATGTGCCTGCAGTATTATTCCTCTGCTTCTTGTTATAAGCGTGTCTTTGACAAGTGAATCAGGAATTGTATCAAAGGGCTATACTTTGTTGCCGTCAGAGTTATCCACAAATGCATATGAATATATATTTAAAAACGGTAATAGTGTTGCAAGAGCATATGGAGTAACTATTATAAACACAATAACAGGCGCAGGTATATCCACATTGCTCACTGCATTATTTGCATATGGACTTTCAAAAAAGGATTTTAGATGGCGTAAGATTTTCACATTTTATGTATTTTTTACAATGCTTTTTAATGGTGGAACTGTGGCTTGGTATATTGTTTGCACAAAGTGGCTGAATTTGTCTAATACAATATGGGCAATGATATTGCCGTATTTAATGAATGCATGGAATATTATAATATTACGAACATTTTTTTCAACCACAATTCCTGATGGAATTATCGAATCAGCAAAGCTTGACGGAGCAGGTGAATTTAGAATTTTCTTTCAATTGGTTTTACCTATTTCTCTGCCCGGCATAGCAACAATTGCTTTATTCCAAACCTTGGCATATTGGAATGATTGGTGGCTGCCGTTGTTGTTTATAACTGAGCCTAAGCTTTATAATTTACAGTTCATACTTCAAAATATGATGAACAATATTCAGAAAATGTCTGAAAATAGCAACTATGCACTTTCAACTGGAGCCATGGATGTTCCTTCAGAAAGTGCAAGAATGGCTCTTTGTATTATTGCAACAGGCCCTATATTGTTTGTTTATCCATTTTTCCAAAAATATTTTATACAGGGGCTGACTGTAGGCGCCATAAAAGGTTAATATAAAATGAAAGGAAGTGTTAAAAATGAAAGTAAACAATAAACAGATAATAAATATTATGTTATGCATATGTTTAATAGCTTCTTCTGTAATGTATATTTCACAGTCGACTTATGCTTCCGGTGTGGAAGAAATTTGGCAGGCTGTTATGGATACAGAGGTTAAAATTGAACAGGGGTGGGATTACACCAGCGGAGCACCAATTTTAAACTCTGCCTCGTTTCAAAATGGCAAGTGGGTTTCAGAGTGGGCATGGGAAACAGGTGAAGGAAGAATAGGTGATATTACTGATGAAGGCTTTAAGCTTTACGATTTAAAATCTAAAAAGCATTGGTGGGGACCATATCATAAGCTGAATGATACAGCACCTAATATGGAATTTGGTGATTCGGTTCGTATCACTATGGATTTTTCAACAAATGAGATTAGTAAAATTACTAATAAAATGCAATTATGGCTTCGTTGTCTTGAAAGTGATGGCAATGGGTATTCGTTATTTTCAGTAAGAAATGGTGATGGAAATACTACCGGTACATATAAACCATATACTGCAAGTATTGAAGAATACTGGATAAACGCCAATGAACTTGTTGGTTCATTATCAGATAATACGAGCTATAAAATTACTATCATTGCACGCCAAAGTCTGAGTGGAGAGGCATATGATTTGTCATATACACTTAAAGATCTAACCAATGGTACAACTGTTGCAAAGGTTACCCAAAATGAATATAAATTTTTTGACCCATCAAAAATAAGAGGTCTTGGATTTAAGGTGCAAAATGTAAATGTTGATAATGAATCCTCTGATGTAATAGGTTCAGGAGAGCAATTCCTTACAGTAAAGAGTTTAAAAATGGAAAAATCATCTAACAGCTCCTTGCCTGTAGCTACGTTTACACCTGAAAACGGTGCACGACCTGTGCCCATAGACACAAATGTTGTTGTGAAATTTGACAAGGAAGTTGAACCGTTTACAGCAGATAATGTTTCAATAACAAATGGTGCAAGTGTTGTAAGTGTTGAAATGGATGAAAATAACATGGGTGCGGTTATCAATCTTGCAAATTTACAAAAGAGATCAGAATATACTGTTACGCTGAGCAGAATAGTACAAAAATACGGAACTACTGAAAATGAATACAGTACAAGCTTTATAACTGGTGAAGATATATATTTTGGTGACTTATATAGAAGTCCTAATAAAATAGAAGATAATTTTGATAATTTTGCGACTAAGGCAGAAATTGACTATGGTAATTTTGCAGACGACAAGGAGTGGAAAGCAGGTAAATTATGGGCATATGAGATAGGATATGAAGCTGATTATAATCAAGGGAATACATATGATTTTACTGCAGACTCTGCTAATACATTGATTGAAGGCAAAAATGGTATGTTAGTTGCATATAATAACTATTTTAAGGATAGCTCAACTGATACAAGAAATTTGCGTCAAGCTGTCTGCAAAAAAATTCCATCTATTGATGTAAATCAGCATCAGGATTTAATAATCTCAATGGATATCTGGCATTCTGGCAGACAATGGATTAACAATCCATATTTTGGGATTTCATTGGCAAATTCAAAAAACACATGGAATAATAGGGTAATATATGCTATGGCTAACGGTGGAAGTGTATGGCAGGCGTTTTCATGGGGCCCAACTCTTGAGACAATAGACTATAATTTGTGGACTGGTGCTATTGATGGTGAGCTTGTAAATGTTAGCAACGATTGGGAGGTTAACGGCTGGCGCACTGAAGGTTGGTGTAGATTAATAGCAAGCTTTCAATACAATGAGTCGTCACAAAAGTATGATTTAACAATGACATTAAAGGGTCTTGATAAACAAGGTGAGGATAGTTACACAATAGAGGGAATTGACCCTGCTGCACTTGCTGAATATGATACAATCAGACTGATACAGGGTAAAAATGAGGGATTGCTTGGTGGAAACGAAAAAATAGAAATCGCCAAAATAGATAATTTTAGTGTTCAAGTTGGAGATGGAACAGATTCTTTGATTACGGGAACTAACAGCTTAAAGTTAGATTATAAGAATTTTGGAGATACACCGACAGATTTAAGGGCATTCGTGACAGTTTTTCATAAAGATGACAATATCTTAGAAAGTTGCAGCACAGAGGTTGTTACATTAAACCCAGGAGATGGAACCATATATCTCCCTGATGTAGAGATTGATGATTTATCTACCAATGAATTAAAGGTATTTCTATTTGATGACAACTGTGCACCTATGTCATCCGTAAAGCAATTTAATCAATAAAGGATATGTTGGTGAGGAAGGAGCAATATAATGAGATGTAGTATAAAGCTTTTTATTATAGCTTTTTCATTCCTTGTGGCGGGCTGTGGATGCATACAGCCTGCCTTGGCTAAGGAATTTGCATATATGGATGAAAATATGTATGGGGTTGCAACATCGGAATATTTTGTTAATAATCATTGGGGCGGAACAGGAGAAGATTACGCAAACGGTGAAGTTTGGGAGACAGGCTGGGGAAGCCAAGGCTTTTTTGAAAATGCAGAGGATGAAAGCGGAATGATTATTCAGACATCTGCAACCTGCGAAAATCCAGGCAATGCAGACATTGCAATTTCAAAAATATTTACTGTAAATGAAAGTCTTACAGGTCAAGAGGAGCTTAATTTTACCTTTGAATTTAATACATTTGGTATTGATGATTTGGAAAATGGAGCAGAGATTTGGTTTTGCTATACAAACGCATTGGGAAGACTGCCTATGATGAAGATAGGTATGAATCAGAGTGGATATTCGGTTGGATTTGCAAGTTCGGATTCTGGTCTATTTATGGGAATTGTTCCGGACAATGATACTGGTGTGACTATTGAAAAAAACAAATCATATGTTCTTAAATTAAGTATGCGTCCTAATAAGCAAGGTAACAGTAGATTAGCCTGTGTCTTAGAATCTAATGGAGAGAGAAAAGTTGCAATTGTAGAAAATTGGGAACTTGCAGCTATTGAAAGAATGCAATCTACAGGAGTGGTTTCCATTTTTGTAAAGCAAGACATGAGAGCTAAAACACCCGTACAGCTTTTAAATTTAAAGCGTGTTAAGATTGACGGATACAGAGAGGACGTAAAGCTAAATACAACATTTGTACCTAATGACGGCGCAAAGGATATCAGAGTAGACCAAACCTTTTCAGCAGAATTTGAATCTGCTGTGAATGAAATTATGCCTGAGCAGATTTCTGTAACAGGTGAGGGCTTTAATGGATCCGTTGAAAATTTAAAGATGGAAAATGACGGGAAAAAGGTTGCCTTTAATATAGCCGGATTGAAATCAAACTCGACCTATACAATCACATTATCGAATGTTTATGAGCAAGGCACTGAAACTGCATTTGACTATACATGGAGTTTTACAACAGGAGATTCTATTGCATTTGGAAGAGCGAGATTGAAGAACGGTGGAGATTTGACATTGGGACAGAACACGGTAGTTGTACCATATACAAACAGCGAAAATACAGCATTTGATGTATGTGCAGTAGTAGCGGTTTGCCAGGGAGCAAATAATAGATATAAAATAGTTGATGCGTTTATTGAGGAGTTTACACAAATTGATGGTTTAAACGGAAATTTAGAATTTGATGTAACGCTTGATTCAAATACCGACAGATTTATAAAAATATTTATGCTTAAGGATAAACAAACTCTTATTCCTATGGCAACAGAACAGCTTTTGTATACAGCAAATTAGGTCGTGGAGTAATTTGAATTGTTAGTTTGTTAAAATTATATGTGTGGTAAAATTTATACGCAGGAAAGGTAATAAAATGAAAAGATTTTGCGCATGGGTTTTAATATCTGTACTTTTTTTGTGCTCCTTCGGTGGTATTGCGTATGCAGAAAATAATAATATTGATGTTTATGTTGATGGAGTAAAACAAGATTATGTGGGCATAACCAGTGATGGAATACCATTTTTGCCGATGGAAGAAAGTTTTGATTCGATAGGTATTATAGATGCAGAGTATTTCCGTGATGAAAAAAAAGCAACTGCTACATGTGGAGAGGGAGCTGTGGAAATTCTTATTGGCGAGAATTATGCTACTGTACATTTAGTACCCATAGAGCTGTCTGCTCCTGCTTATGATGATAATGGAGTTATGATGATTCCGGCTGAATTTATAGAAAATGGACTTAGTGGAACATATAGCTATGATTCAGTGGAAAATAAAATATTTATAACTAAACCCTCTAAAGTCGTACCTGATGCTTCTACAAATAAGGATGCGTACTATAAAATGCTTTTGGAAAATGCCAAGGCAGAAAATCAGATATTAGAAGAGGATTTAGAAGGCAAGGATTGTCCGTTGCAGAGAGGATATAAAGGCGGTGAATGTGCAGATAGCCTTTCATACGAATTGAATGTACCGATTACCTCTGCACCGGATGAATCAATATTAGATTATGGTATAAGTCTTGAAACAACAGAAAAAATAGAGGAGTCGTATCAGGTTCAATGGTGCGTTGGTGTAACAACAAGGCCTGGTGGAGCTGATGATGTTAAACTTGATTTTAATCCAGGCGATATAGGTTTAGTTTCCTTTTGGGCAAAAGCTCTTGACTGGGGCGGAGATGAAAGTGGTGTAGCAAGAATTTGGTTTGATGTAGATGGAGGTAATGCACATAATTTTGATGTTTTAGGACGTCAAGAGTTTTTAATAGGCGAGGAATGGAAACAGTATTATATGCCTATATATCTATTGGACGAAAATTCAAATACATCGTTTTTAAAATCAGAAATAAGATTTGTTTTTAATCTCGGATTCAATAAACAAACAATTTTACTAACATCTCTCAAAGCATATAAACTTGAAGGCGTGACACTTGATGAGTTGTTACCTGATTTAAAGGTCTATGAGGGTATGGAGGAGGATGCGCTTTGGAGAAAAGAGGCTTTAAGGAGAATTGATAAATATCGTATGAATGATTTTACTGTCACGGTAAAAGATGCTTTAGGAAATCCCATCAGCGATGCAAATGTACGTGCAGATATGACGAAGAACGAGTTTTTGTTTGGAACCTGCATAGAGAGCTATGGTATAAATCAACTTGACACTCCAGACGGAAGAAAATATTCAGAGTTAATATTAGAAAATTTTAATACCATAGTACCCGGAAAAACAAAATGGCTTGATACGGGCGAGGATGATGGTGCACAGGCGATTCGTCTTGCAAACTGGGCATACGAGAATGGACTTAATTTTAAAGGGCACACAGCTTTTTGGGAAGGTGATGGGGTTATGCCTAAATTCTTATCCGGGAAGCCACGGTATATGAATTATGCAGAGATATATGATATTTACACAAAGCGTATAGCCGAATGCATGTTGCCTTTTAAAGGAAAAGCTGTACAATGGGATATTATTAATGAGATTACATACAATTCATATGATGTTTGGAAACCTCATGGAATAGAAATTTATGCAGATATGTTTAAGCTTGCTCACGAAATTGACCCTGAATGTAAATTATACATTAACGAAACAGGATATAATGGCGACCGACCATATAATAGTGTGGAAAGCTTTAAAAACGATAAAATAAAAGCATTACAGGATTTAGGTGCAGAAATTGACGGAGTTGGAATTCAAGGACATTATGTTAGAGCTATATATCCTCAGATGATATATAATGAGCTTGATAGCTTGACAGAGTACACAGATGAATTTACAATTACAGAATACGATTTAGATCCTCCGGATGAGGCTGTTAGTGCTCCGTTTTTAAGGGATATGCTTATTTTGACATATAGCCATCCAAAGGCGGCGGGTTTTATTATGTGGGGATTTACTGACAAACAACACTGGAAGGCAAATGCCCCTTTGTATGATGAGAATTTCAACCCAAAACCGGCTCTTGCTGAATGGCAAAGATTAGTTAAGGATGAATGGATGACTCACGAAAGCGGGGATACCGATTTAAAAGGCCAATGTGTTTTTAGAGGGCATAGAGGAGATTATATAATTACTGTAACAGTAGGCGAAAATACCATTGAGGTACCCTTTAAATTAGTTGAAAGCGGAAGCAATAAAATAATCGTCACATTAGATGGTGACGGTATGAGTGCTGATGTTTCAAACGCACCGTCTGGACCATGTGAAAAGATTGACGAAATATCATATACAGCTGTGTTAGAAAATTCCTTATATCCTCAGATAGAAATGATAGACCAATTAAAGCCTATTGTTACAGAGGATTATAGCAACTCATTTAAAAGCAGTGTTATTGATGTAAGTAGATATTCATCTGACGCAGAATGGTTAAAAGGAGATTCTTGGGGTACCCTAAAAAGTCAAAGAGCCCTTTTTGAGTTGTTGATAAATGATAGTCAAGGTATAAATTTTCAAAGAGTAGATGGTGATAGGAATCAGACAGCATTTGCCAAGAGAATTTGGCCAGAGGGGTTAAACGGAAATGAAGAAATACACTTTGAATTTTTATTGGATAGGCAAAGATTAGATGGAAATGAAAATATAGAACTAAATTTATATTTAGATAATTCGCAAGAAACCTCCGGTAATAAAAGAAAGGTTTTATATTCTATTTCATCATCAGATGGAGTTGTAACAGAGTCATATTTTGGAACGCAAATGTCTCATGGAAGTTTTTGCCTGCAAAGAAATGCAGGTCAATCACAATCCCAGATTGAAAAAATGCACATTTCTCTTATCCCGAGAGAGAACGGAGGATATACGGGAAAGGTTAAAATCACAAATCTTGACGGTGAGTTGATTTATGAGGGGCAATGCGATTATAGCGCTGATGTAACCAGTAGTGTTACTATGTCAAGTGAAATTTACGGAACAGATATGTTGCGTTGGGAATTTATTCAAAATAGTAGCAATACCAATCAAGAAGTAAACATTATAGGTATAAAAAAGCTCGATATATATACTAATGAGCAATCGAAATTGGATATTCAAATTGATGATATTTCTCGCGTTAGTGAAGATTTTAATCATTTTGATATTCCGATATTTGATGATAATACAACAGGGCAACCTAATGATTGGCAGTTAAATTTATACGGTGATGAGGAAGAGGCTCAAACATTGCTATCTTCTCAAAGCGACAGACTGACCATTAACTCAGGGGTTATAAGCACAGAGGGGGCTGAAATAAGCAGTTTTCTTTCAAAGGAATTTACACCTATAGAACAAGGTGAAAATTTAATATTCAGTACCGATATATGTTTTGAAAACAGATGGGCGGACTACACTCATTATACCGATTTTGCCATTTCGCTGACAAACAGCAGCAATGATGACGGTAATGTTAACATTATAAAAAGAGGTTGCGGAGAAAATGGTACAAAATTATTTAGCTTAGGCAGTGACAATGTTTTTGGCGATTATTCCTGCAGTGAAGATGTTTTACAGTTTAAAAATAATACTTGGTATAGTTTATTTGCAATTCTGCGTAGTAATAATCAGAATGGATACAATATACACGTAATTTTGTCAGATATGAAGAGTGGAGAAAAGCTACAGTATATAGAAAATAATGTTATATCCTATGACGACGCGAGAGGATTAGATGGTATATGTATAGCCGCACGAACAAAAGGAGCTGTTAGCGAAAGTATACCACTTACATCCGTAAGAAACCTGAAATTAAAAACTAAGGATTCAACAGATACGATTCGTAAAGGTATAAATGAAATTTTATTTTCTATTGATAACAATTCTAACGAAGATAAAACAGTATCAATTATTCGTGCTTCAAAGAAAAACGGCGTGTTAGTGGACTATGTGATAGAGCGCACACATGTTAAGGCTGGAGAATCTTCAACTGCTAACCTTATGCTTGTAAATGATGGGGAAACAGTGAATGAATTATTTATACAGGATGGAATTGATAATTTAATGCCTAAAACACTAAAAAAAGAGTTTGGCACGGTACAGTAAAAAAGGAGTTAGTCTATGAAACGTATTTTATGCTTGTTTATATCAATGATCATTATTTTAATGACTATGCCTTGTTCTATAATGGCACAGAAGAGCCAAACCATGGTTTATATAGATAATGTCTTATTAGATTTAGAGCATCCAGCTGAGATAAAAGATGGTATACCATACATACCTCTAATTGAAACATTTTTTGCAATGGGCGTTCAAATGTCTTATGATGAAAAGGAAAATGCGTACGTTGGCTATGGCAACAACGGTGAAATTGAGGTTGTAGTTGGCGAGGATGTAATATATGTTGATTGGGTAAATATTAAACTCCCTGCAGAGATATATGTTTCAGAAGATAATACTGTTATGATACCAGCATATGCGGTTGAAGATGCTCTTAAAACAGAAACATATGTTTATGATGAGTCTAAAAATATAATTTATCTTGTAAAGCCGGAGCTTGAATTTAATGAGGCCATGGAGTTCAATCTCGCCAACGAAGTTCGTAAGTTAGGCGAAGGAGAGCAAATTTGTGATGATGAGCCTTTATTTAGATTGCAGCCTGACAATGGTGATAAATATATAAAAATGGAAGAGGTAGATGTATCGGCAGAGGGAATGCCGTTTGATAGAGCTATTCAAATAGAAACATTACCACTTGAGGGGAATCAGGTTCCGGTTTCAAATTATAGCATACAAAAGGTTGTAAATAATGTTGGAGGAGATTTTGACATCGGTGATGTGGGAATCATGACATATTGGGCTCGTGCAACCAAGATAACAGACGAAACTGGTTCAGCTGGATTACGTATGTGTTATGAAAGGACAGAGGACTATCATAAGTTAAGCGCACAGGGCGATGGCTCTGTTACAGTTGGAACAGAGTGGAAGCAGTATTATGAGGTTTTATGCAATCAAAGATATGCAATTCCAAATAATCGCTCAAGATTGTGTATTGGTGTTGGTTACAAGCCTCAAATAATACAGATTGCTGGTCTTAAAATTGTAAATTATAAGGATACTGTAGATTTGGAAACGCTTATGCCAAACTCAGGCGATACATATAAAGGCATGGAAGAAGATGCTCTATGGCGCAAGGAAGCAAATAAACGAATAGAAGAATATAGAAAAAATGATATGTATATTAATGTTGTTAACGAAGATGGTGAGCCCTTAGAAAATGTTAACATCAATGTTGATATGACAAAAAGTGAGTTTATTTATGGCGATACGGTTATGCGGCGTGAATATATGAATCTTGACCCTGAATTGGAAAGCACAAGGCTACAAAATGAATTCTATAGTGAATATCTCAATACTATTATAGATTCATTCATCAAGTGGGCTGTTTCCTATGTTAATGATGGGCGAGATGCAATTCAGGTTGCAAATTATGCGCTCAGTACGCTGAAAAAACAAATAAGAGCTCACTGCTTGATGTGGGATGGTGTATATCCAGGGGAATATAAAAATATTGCGGACATGCCATATGAAGAAATATATGATATTTTTACAGAAAATACAATTAAATATATGTGGGCATTTAAGGATAAAGCCGTACAATGGGATGTTTTAAATGAACCATTTGATTCCAATGTGATTAGAAACAAATATGGAAATACATTATTTGCTGATATGATGAAATTAGCAAAGAAAATAGACCCTAATACACCGCTCTATGTTAACGAAACAGGTATGGAAGGAAAGAATTCGAAGGATGAATATACACGAGATGAAGGAGCGGCTAATATTATAGAGGCTTTCTTAGATGAGGGAGCGCCTATTGACGGAGTTGGAATACAAGCGCATTGTACAAATTTAAAATACCCTCAAGGTTTTTATTGGCAAATTGATACATTTGCAAGATCTGTTAAGAATTTAGCAGTAACTGAGTTTGATTTATATACAATGGCAGATACTGAGGCCTGTAAGCAATATATGGAGGATATAATGCGTATAACATATTCTCATCCAAAGGCAACAGGGTTCTTGATATGGGGACATTATGATCCAAATCATTGGAGGGCAGATTCTAATTTCTATGACAAGGATTATGTTGCAAAATATGGCCACGAGGTTTGGCAAAAGCTTGTGTTAGATGAATGGTGGACACGGGAAAGTGGCACAACGGATTCTGAAGGGAACTTTAGTGTTAGAGGGCATCGTGGTGATTATGACATTACGGTTGAATACAATGGAGAAAAGGAATCTATACCATTTACACTTGTTCAAAGTGATAATGACATCGTAGATAATAGAATAGATATTATAATTAAGAATGATGGAACAATAAATGGCACAGTAACTAACACTCCAAAACCTCTACCAACACCTATTAAATTTGAAACTTTATCAGAGGCTTATGCTGATTTTATGGCAAGATTCGGAAATGACGAAAACCCAATTTATATAGCTGACAGTTATTCTGATATGGGAAAACAGGTATTGGAAACATATGATGGGATAGAAAATACATATTATGAAAGCCAAAATGAAAATCATTGGGTCAGATATGAGCTTAGCGACCAGACCTATTCGGGCATAATTTCTATTGAGTGGAAACAAGACTCAAATGAAGCTGCTCATGAATACGAAGTGCTTGTATCAGACGATGGTGTTGAATGGGAAAGTATATATACAGGGCGCAGTCGAAAAATAAATACCGTTGGATACGAAAGCACAAAATATCTCATGATTAAATATGAAGGCGGAAACGGATTTGGTATTTCTGAGGTTACTGTAGATGCATTAAAGGAAGGAACGAAAAGCAATGAGTAAAATTAAGAAAGTTGTGGCAGTGATAAGTTCAATAATGTTGACAAGTGGAGTGTGTGTGTGTGTATACGGAAATGGACAGGCTGAGCCATCTATATCTAACACAATTACTGTTTCTCAAGATGGAATGGTTCAAATTGATATTCCGGAAACAGAGAATAAATTCGGGAAAATTGTATACGTTTTTGAACCCGGCACTGATCTTTCAGGGGGACTTTCTGCAGAAAATTTAAATAAAGCAATTAAGATGGAATTAGTCAGTGGCAATAGTTTTAGCTTTATGTTAGATTCAAATGCACCATATGGTATCTATAAGGTTGTGTTTAGTGAGGAAGGTGTTAATAATATAGCGTTGTTTTCTTACACAGAACCGGGAATAGAAGCTGCTGCTGTTGAAGCCTTAAAAATGGCAAACGAACAGAATATCTCAGGAATATTGGAGCAATACAATAATTATGCTTATTTGATTGATATACCTGCCGATGAGAGTAAAAAAGAAGAGGTTTCAAAGATAATGTTTAATGTGATTAGAGAAAATGAAATTTCAAGCTCCTATGACATTGAATTAAATTATAATACAAGTCTTGCAATATACGAATTGCGGACCTCTGATGCTTTGGAAACAGAAAATATTTTGCGCCGTAATGTTCAAGATTGGGGCTGGGATATTTTAAGTAATACTGATTACACTGATTACATAAGTGAAAACTCAGAAAGATTTGCATCACTGCGTAACGGAACAAGTCTTGTGAGCCTTGAAGATGTAAGAGGAACACTCGATGTTGCAATAGCGCTTACAGGGTTTGATAATGCATTACGTAGTGAAAAAATAAGCAAGCTTCAGGAATATAACCACATTTTCAATTTAGATTTTTCTGGTAAGTTTACAAACGCTAATATGGTAACACTTAATAGGGAATTAGATGGTCATAGCGTTGAAACCGTAGAGGACGTAAAAAAATTGTTTAGTGCTGCTGTTGATAAATCGGTTGCTGTGAAGGATCCTGTCGTATATCCCGGCGGCGGCTCAAGTGCCGGCGGTGGTGGTGGAGCAGGCATTATTGGTGGAATCAATAATAGCTTTGATATTGAAACAACAGATGATAATGTGATTGATGCAGATACGATTGAGGAATTAGTCGGTAAAGATTCAATAAAATTTTTAGATATATCTGATTTTGAGTGGGCAAAAAAAGAAATAGAATATTTAGCATATAACAACATTATGACAGGTGACGGAAATGGTATGTTTCGTCCCAATGAGGCTATAACAAGGGAAGAATTTGTAAAAATTTTAGTATCAGCATTTTCTCTTAAGGCACAGAATAAAGAGGTAAGTTTTTTAGATGTAAATCATGATGCGTGGTATTATGAAAGCTTGGCAATCGCCACAAATAAAAACATTATCAATGGTATCACTGAGGAATACTTTGGTGTAGGCGAGGAAATTACTCGTCAAGATGCAGCGGTTATATTATACAGACTTATAGAAAATGAGGGATATGTTTTAACATATATGCGTGAAAATATACAATTTGACGATAATAATAATATTTCCCAATATGCATTATTTGCTGTCGATTCTCTTTATAGGGCAGGAATCGTAAATGGAGTAGATAATAATAAATTTATGCCAAATGGTTTTATGAATCGTGCAGAGGCAGCAAAAATGCTTTATGGAGCGTTGGAGCATCTTTTGCTTATTAAATAATTTAATAGGTCTATATGGTATAAAAATGATAACATTATGTTGCCATTATGCATCTTATTTTGCCTGCGGGTAAGAATGCAGATATAATTAAAATTATGTGGGTAGAAAGGCTGCTGGAATTATAATGAAGCGTTATTGGAATATAGTATTTATACTGTTGTATGTGTTATCCACCAACTTATTCAGCGTGTATGCTGAAACTAACACTGGTAATAATGCAAACCAGTTTATCGCAAGTGAAAGAGCGGTAAAACTAATTACAGATCTCGAAATTATGAAATCACTTAATATGGATGAGATTGCTACATATGAGGACTTGGAATATGCAATAGGTAAAATAACAAATTATAGCCAAATTGGTGAAAAATATTTTAAATCATATAAAATTACTGAACCAGTAAATTATGCAGAAACCATAATGGTATTACTTGATATTATTGGTTATACCCCTGTTATAGGTATTGATGGATATAGCGTAGATAAATGTATGAATACTGCAAGGGAGATTGATTTAACCTCAGGAATTTCGTTGCAAAAGGATGACAACATAACCATAGGCCAACTTTGTGAATTGATATACAGAGCGCTAAATACGGATATTATCAAAGAAATTGGAGCTTCGGAAGATGGGATTACATATGCAAAAAATGAGGGGCAGACACTTTTGACGGATAAGTTTCAGCTTGAAAAGATAAGAGGTATAGTGGAAGAAACGGCTCTTTCGTCACTCTTACAGGTATCTCGCAAGGATAAAGGTATGATTACAATAAACAGTCAATCGTATCAGTGCGACCTTGAAAAATATGAGGATTATATAGGACTATATGTTGAAGCATATGTATCAAGTGATGATAGAACTGTAAAATCAATCTTTGCTGATGATAACGATAATATTGTTATAACAATTGATGCAGATGATATCAGTAATAGCTCCACAAAAAATAAAATTGTATACTATAACGAAAAAGGTAAGCAAAAAAATATTAGTTTAGATAGCAATGTTAGCGTTATTTACAACGGAAGCTTATACCAGGATTACACAAGTGTTGATTTTAAGCCTGAGGAGGGCACACTTTATCTCATAGATAACAATAAAAACGGAGTATATGATGTAGTCCGAATTGAAGAATATAAGAGTATTGTTGTTGCAGGTGTATCTATTAATTCTTGTATCATGAGAGAAAAAGGAAACAACGACACAATTGATATTTCAAATATAATTGATGGTTATGGAATATTGGTAGATGCAAATGGCAGTAATATTTCCATAGATAAAATAGGCGCTAACACTGTTGTTTCTTATGCACAAAACAAGAATAATGAAGTATATAAAATGGTTTTATCAGAGAAAAAAATAAGTGGATACATTAATGTAATTAATGAAAATGAAAGTATAAGGCTGGGGGATACTGAATACGAGGGAACAAAGACCTTCTGGGAAAATCTTCAGAACTTTGGAGCTGGTGATCTTGTATGGGCTTATATAAACTTCCAAGATAAAATTGTTGAAATCGATAAAGAAACTTCATTGTATAAATATGGATATTTAATGGATTTTGTAAGTGAATTATTCTGTGTTAGGGTTAAAATTTTTACATCTGCAGGAACTATAGAGACATTTGAGACAACGGAGGATATTAATATAAATGGTCAAAAGATGACAGCTCAGACTGCATTTGATCAAAACAGAAGGAATTCACCGTTTTGGAATGAAGCAGGCAAAATACCACAGTTAATCAAATACAGACTGAGAGAAGGAAAATATGTATCTAATATTGAAACCGCAATCAATGAAGAAGAAAAAATATCAGATAATAATTTAGTGCTTAATATCAGCGGAAATAGAAAATGGTTTGGAAACGCACAAGCAATAGACCCTATGGTGCGGTTGAATCAGAATACAATGGTTTTTTCTATTCCATTCGATGAAAGCGATGAATGGGATTACAAGGTTCAAGGATACGCCGATATAGGACTTGCGACTGACACAACATATACATGTAAAATATATGATGTAGATGATGATTGTTATGCAAAGGCGGTTGTGATCAAAAGAAATACAAGTCTGCCGAGTGTAGATAGAGTATACCCATTATATCTAATTACCTCTGTCGGACATGCAATAAATGATAGAGGGGAAAACGTTATATTCTTTGAATATGTGGATTCAAAAGGAAACAGTGATTATATTATTGCAGAGGAACAGGACTTATCTGTAGGTCAAATGTTCCCGGTAAGTTTATCTGATATTAAGGTTGGTGCTGTAATACAGGTGGCAAGAAATACCACTCGAAGCGAACTAGCAAATTTTATTTGTTATGCTAATCCTGATGATAATCAAAATCAACATATGTATGAGTATTGTTATTCAAATTGGGGTTTTAGTCTATCAAAGACTGCTTTTTACAGTGATAATAAGCTCATAAGCTTTGGAGAGGTAAGAGGTCTTGTAAAGGACGGAATGATTATAAATAATACACCTCAAAAAGATGACAGTGGAAACATTTTAACAGATGGAAGCGGAAATGTTATCTTTGACGAGGAGTATAATAGATTGGTTTCATTCCCAAGCACCGGAGTGCCTGTTAAATTATATGACAGCAGCAACGAGTTGGTTTATGATGCGTCTATTGCTGACATACAAGCCGGCGACAAGGTTCTTGTGGACCAGACCGGTGGCACTGTTGAATGGATTATATTATATAGATAATTAGGGTGTATGATATGCAAAAAGTAAGTCGTGTTAGGTTTGGAGAACTGGAACATATAGCACCTATAAGGTTTAAGCCTATATCAAAAAATGAGTTATCTGATAAAAATCCTGAAATTGTAGATAGAATGAAATATAGAGTAACAGGCCGTGGAATGACCATAGCACTGCCATTGGAGTGTGATGAAGAAATTTTGGGGTTGCAACGAACCTGTTGAAAAGGGTATTGATAGATTTCTTTACTGTTGATTCAATAGCTGAAATTATTTCTACATACAATTTGTTTTCAGGGGGGAGGTTGTATTCCTTCTGTATGGGGTCTTGCCGTTTTGTATAGATGCTATGCAAAATATAACGAAAAAGAGATAGCGACTCTTGCTAATCAATTAAGAGAAAGGACTATACCATGTGACATTTTAGGGTCTGAACCTGGTTGCCAGAGTCGAAGCTATTCCTGTTCATATTGGGATAAAGAAAAATTTCTCAATTATAAGAGCCTTATATCAGGAAAAAACAATGGTTATCATATAAATCTTTGGGAGCACGCTTATACATCCTGAAAGCCAAATCGATAAGGAGATGACAAAGTTTGGCAGCTTTTATAATGTTTGAAACGGCATTGTTCCTGATTTTGTAAATGAAGGCGCAAAAGAGGTTTTTGTACAGTATCATAAAAAATACTTGGTTGATATCGGTATAGATGGATTTAAACTCGATGAATGTGACGGAAGTGATCTTACAAAAGGTTGGAGTTTTCCTGATTATACACAATTTTCATCTGGTATTGATGGCAAACAAATACATGTGTTATTTGAAATTTTATATCAGCAAGCCATTTTAAGGTCATTCGAAGAAATAGAAACATTGTCAGAGGTAAGGAGCTCTGGAGTGTTTGCAGCCTCATATCCTTTTGTGCTGTATATTTGTATGAATTTAATGATTTCTTAAGAGGGTATGTTAATTCGGGATTCAGAGGTATTCTTTGGACGCCCGAAAAGATAAAGCTGAATTGTTAAGGTGTATACAAATGGCAATACTTTCGGCACAGGTAGTTATAAATGCATGGTATTTAGAACAACCGCATGGTGTGGGGCAGAGGTAAAAGAGCGTTGGAGGTTAGACTGTCACTTATGGCATATTTATATAGCATATTTGTCTGCTATAATAAAACAGGAAAACCTCCCTTCAGAGCACTTGTATGTGATTATACAAATGATACTGTAACATATGACATAGATGATGAGTATATGTTAGGAGATGCGTTGCTTATTGCTCCAATTTACGATAGACGAGTATATTTTCCCGAGAGCAGGTGGTATGATTTTTGGACGCATAAGGTGTATGAAAGCGGCTGGTATGATATCAAATCGGACAAAATAACTGTATTTATCAAGGAAAATGTGATCTTACCTATATTGTAAAACCACAGCTTCACATAAGTGAGGATATCAATTTTGAGTTAACGCTTATTTGTACGGGTGTAACGGTTGAATTTACCTTATATAAACCAATGGACAACACAGTTTATAAAATTGACAGCAATATAGAGTCAAAGAAAATGAGAAATTATTTTATAAAAGATAAAATTATTTTGTATAAAACGGATGGAGAATAAAACTATGCTTTATGAAGAAAAAGGACTATTTAGGTATGAAAATAATCCAATAATAAAACCCAGTGATTATCCTGGGGCTGATGCAGTTTTTAATTGCGGACAGACTATGTATGGGGATACAACTATATTGCTTTGTGCAATAAAGATGAAGGACGGAAGTATGCCGTTTATGCATGTAGCCAGAAGTAATGATGGGGTTAATTTTAAATTTGATCCTAAACCATTTATTACTCAGTCTAAGCTACCGCATATTCACGATTTGGACGGCTGGCCAATAGATCCAAGAATAACATATTTCCCTGAAGAGGATACATATTATATAATGCGACCGGGAAATTCTGACGCAGGTTGCGTTGCGTTTTTGGGAAAAACAAAAGATTTTGAAACCTATGAGGATATTGACGTTATTGCATTGCCCAATAATAGGGTTCCGTGTTTATTTCCTGAAAAAATAAACGGAATGTATTATAGATTAGACAGACCATATGTACTTCTTGATGATCCGCACAATTATTATCAAAGAGGCTATATATGGATTTCGGAATCGCCCAATTTAATTCATTGGGGAAGGCACAGAATCTTATTAAAACCATGGGCGCCGTGGAATGGAATAAAAATTGGCCCCACACCGCCTATTAAGACTGATGAAGGATGGCTAGAAATAATTCATGGTGTGAGTTCGAGCTGTTCAGGCCAAAGATATTCATTAGGTGCTATATTGTTAGACCTAAACGATCCAACTAAAATTATAGGTAAATGCAATGATTATTTAATTACTCCAGATAGAGAGTATGAATATAACGGGATAGTTCCCAATGTAATATTTAGTTGTGGTGCAATTGCTGATTATAAAGATGATAGACTTAGAGTATATTATGGTGCCGCAGATACATCAATTGGTTTAGCTACCGGCTCTATAAGTGAAATTATTGCGATGTGCAAAAAATAAATTTGTAGTATAATGATGTCCGTGTATTACTGAAAGGGAATATAATAAATATGAAATACAATATAAAATTTTTAGAAAATGAATTTTGGTATGGTGGTATTGTTGATTTAGCAGGAGATATGCCATATTCAGAAAAAAGTAACTGTAAGGTAGATTTAACAAATACGGGCAGTGATCTTAGAATGCCGCTATACATATCTACTCAAGGAAGATATATATGGAGCGAAAAACCTTTTGTTATTGAGTTTAATAACGGAGAGATTGCTATAGATGGTGCAGATGTTGAAATTTGTGACGGATTCATAGATCTTAAAGGAGCCCATAGGGCTGTGGCCAATCGACATTTTTCAAAGAATAAAAATATACCAAACGAACTTTTCTTTAAAGTCCCTCAATATAATACATGGATTGAGTTTATGTATAATCAAAATCAAACGCAAATACTTGAATATGCCCATGCAATTGTAGATAATAATATGATGCCTGGAATATTGATGATCGATGAGGGGTGGTCTGAGGATTATGGCGTTTTTGACTTTTATCCAGGAAGATTCGAAAATCCTAAATTTATGGTAGATGAGCTTCATAAATTGGGTTTTAAGGTTATGTTATGGATAACACCTTATATTTCACCTGATAGTCATGCTTTTAGAGAATTAAAAAATACAGATTATCTTCTGAAGGATAAAAATAATGAATTTGCTATTAGAGAATGGTGGAATGGATATAGTTGCGCGTTAGATTTATCAAATCCTAATGCATCAAAATGGTTCAAAAACAAGCTTGATGAATTGATGAACAAATATGGTATTGATGGATTTAAATTTGATGCAGGCGACCCGGCTTTTTATCGTGATGATGATATTACATATAAAAGAAATATTGCTCTTGACAATACAAAGGAATACGATATGTTTGCCGCTCAGTATGAGTTTAATGAATTAAGAGCCGTATGGAACATGGGCGGTGAACCTATAGTGAGTAGGTTACAGGATAAGCGGCCGGAATGGGAGAATTATGGAATAAACTGTATTATACCATTTACTATTGTACAAGGCTTACTTGGTGGTTATTATGGTTGTCCAGACATGATTGGCGGAGGAGAATTTGGAAGTTTCTTAGATGAAAACTATAAGTTGGATGAGGAATTATATATCCGTTGGTTAGAGGCAAGTGTGTTGTGTCCAATGATGCAATTCTCAATTGCTCCATGGCGTATCCTATCCAAGGAAGCTTATGAAACTGTGCTTAAAATAGTCAAATTGCGTGAAGAATTTTCAGAGTACATAATTGAACTTGCTAAAAATGCTGCAGTCAACAATGAACCAATTGTTAGAGCATTAGAATATGAATTTCCACATTGCGGCTGTGAGCAAACAAAGGATATGTTTATGCTTGGGAATAAATATCTTGTGGTACCCATGGTGAAAAAAGGAGAAACAACAAAAAGTATTAGATTGCCAAAAGGAAAATGGCATTTATTAGATGGTCGGTTATATGATGGTGAAACGGATGTTTGTTTAGAATATAGCATAGACAAGATATATGTATTTGAAAAGCTTAAGTAAATTGAATAATCATATTTTACAAATGAGGTACAAGGCTTATGAATATTAATGAGTTCCAAACGGTAAAGGAAAATTTTAAAAAAAAGTATAATCAACTAATCAAAAAAACAAATGTTATCAATAGAAAATGGCACAATGGCATATTTGAACGCTATGAGAATCCTGTTTTAACCAATGAACATATTCCTCTTGAATGGAGATATGATTTTGACTTTGAATCAAATCCGTACCTTCTTGAACGAATAGGAGTTAATGCGGTGTTTAATGCAGGGGCAATTTATCATGACAATAAATATGTAGTTGTTGCAAGGGTTGAAGGCGCAGACAGAAAATCATATTTTGCTGTTGCTCGTTCGGAAAACGGTATAGACAACTTTGTGTTTGACGAGTATCCCATAAGATTACCGGTGTATGATGAAGTGGATACCAATGTATACGATATGCGCCTTACAAAGCATGAGGATGGTTGGATTTATGGGCTCTTTTGTTCTGAAAGAAAGGATAAAAGTGTACAGGATACATCATCTGCTATTGCAAAATGTGGTATTGTGAGAACAAAAGATTTAATAAACTGGGAAAGACTTAAGGATCTTGAGTCAATTAGTCAACAAAGAAATGTAGTATTGCATCCTGAGTTTGTGAATGGGAAATATATGCTTTACACAAGACCATCTGATGGATTTATAGATGTGGGAAGTGGCGGAGGCATCGGCTGTGCTTTAATTGAAGATATTAGCAATGCAACCATTGATGAAGAAATCATCATTGATAAGAGAGTATATCACACTATAAAGGAAACAAAAAATGGTGCAGGAGCTACACCTATCAAAACAAAAGAAGGTTGGCTGCATATAGCCCATGGTGTTAGAAACACGGCTGCAGGACTTAGATATGTATTATACTGTTTTATGACAGATTTAAATAATCCACAAAAAATTCTTTATACTCCGGGAGGGTATTTTCTTGCGCCATGGGGTAGCGAGAGATTAGGAGATGTTTCAAATGTTGTTTTTACAAACGGCGCAATAGAAAATGACGGTAAAATATTTATTTATTATGCCTCATCTGACACTCGCTTACATGTTGCGACCACAACTGTTGACAAAATGATTGATTATTGCATGAATACGCCTGCAGATGGTTATGATACTCATAAGAGTGTGGATGTAATCATTGAATTAATTAACAAAAATAAAAATGCAAATAATCTCTAATGATTTATTGTTTTACTACACAAGAGTATAGTAAGCTATTAGGTATCAAAAAAATGAGTCAGTTCTTATACATCGATATAGTAACAAAATAGACCGCATTTTTTGCGGTCTATGTTAAAATTTGTTAATATATCAACGTCAGACAGTGAAAAATTGTGTGTTTGTTTTTTCGACACAGTCAAATGAAAATATATTATTTAGGAGCAAAAAAATGAATGGTTATATATTTGATGATGAGAAAAGAAGCATATGTATAGAAAAAACAGATATGCCAGGACCGTGGATAAATTATTTGTCAAATGGACATATGCATGGCTTTGTTTCGCAATGTGGTGGAGGCCTATTGTGGATTGAGAATGCAGCAAAGTATCGAATTACTAGGTACAGAATGCATAATTTACCAATAGATTCTCCGGGATTTTATATATACATAAGAGAAAAAGATGGAACAGTTTGGTCGCCTACATTTAGACCTATTGAGACTAAACTTGATAAATTTAATGCTAATCATTTCCCGGGCAAAACGGTATTCACGGCAGAAAAAAACAACTTAGAGGCAGTTTTAACACTTTTTATCATGCTGGAGTATGATATTTTGACATGGAAATTGGACATAATAAATAAAAATAATTCATCTACAGAAATAGATGTTTTTGCATATGCTGAGCTATCACAGCAACGATGGCTGGATGAACAGACCAACGGATATTATTGGAGGCATATGCATAAGACATGGTTTGATCGAGATAGCCAAACTATACAGTATTTATATCAATTCCCAGCACCTGGAGATGTAGAGAAATTACCATTAGTATACTTTGCCAGCAATCGCAAAATCCAATCATTTTCGGGTGATCGTGACGCATTCGTTGGTAATTATCGTTATGAAAAAAATCCTATTGCGGTAGAAAAAGGAATATGCGGTAATGAGGAAATTCAATCCGGTGAGCCCTGCGCTGCGTTGCATACCAAAATACACATTAATGCAAATTGCAAAGAAAATGTCACTTTTTATTTAGGAGCTGTAAGTGGTGGATTAACACACTGTAACGAGCTGCAAGAGAAGATAAAATTAGATTTAAACGAATTAAGAAATATAAAAAAAGTAGATGAACAAGAAAACAAGCTTGATAGTTGGTGGAATGAATTTTTAGGAAAGTTTGAGTGTATGATTCCTGATGAAAATGCTCAAAGACAGATAAATATATGGGGACCAATTGATTCGGTGAATACGGCCAGATATTCTCGCTCCGTTAATGCGAACGCACCAGGAACCAGAACGCTTGGATTTCGAGACACATGTCAAGATATGCTTGCAATCACATACAGAAATTCTGAGGTTGCCAAAGATAGACTAAAATTTTTAATGAGTAAGCAGTATAAAACAGGGAACGCAATACATTGTCTTGGGTTTAACGACGATGACCTGCCAGATTATCATACAAGGTGTGATGATCATATGTGGCTTGCGTTTTTGGTCTATTCGCTGATAGCAGAAACCGGAGATGTAAATTTGCTAAATGAAACAGTCCCATATCTAGGGGTTGACCACCTGAGCGAGGGTGAAGAGGCGACAGTATGGGAACATCTTATTGCCGGAGTTAATTTTACTGAAAATAATTTGGGAGAACATGGGCTTCCGCTTACACTAAGAGGTGACTGGAATGATATAATAGGCAAGTTTTCGCAAGAAGGAAAAGGAGAATCTGTGTTTGCAGCTCAACAATATGTTGTGGTATTAAATTACATGATAGAGATTGCTGAATTTATTGATGATAATAATAGTCTTGAATATCTTAAAAAATGCAAAGAAAAACAGGTTGAAAATATAACAAGACATTCATGGAATGGTGAATGGTGGTATCGTTGTTTTGATGATGATGGCAATCCTATTGGAAGCAAAAAAAACGACTTTGGGAAAATATGGTTAAACTCTCAGACATGGGCTGTTATAAGTGAAACAGGCACAAGAGAACAGCAAAGGAATGCTATGGATGCTGTCAAAAAATATTTAGACACAGATATGGGGCTTGTGAAGCTAACACCTGGGTTTGAAACATGGCCTAATGTTAAGGATCCGTTTAGTGGATATAATCCTGGTAATGGTGAAAACGGAGCTGTTTTTTGTCATGCACACACATGGGCAATCATTGCAGAAGCAAAGCTTGGGAATTCGGAGCTTGCGTGGAAATATTATAACGACCTTATTCCCCATAATATAATATCAAAAATTGGGGTTGATAAATACAAGGCAGAACCATATTCTTGGTGTAGCAATATAGTGGGATATCCTAACAACAAACAAGGCTGGGGAAATATTTCACATATTTCTGGTACAGTGGCGTGGATGAATGTTGCGGCAACACAGTATTTGCTCGGGGTTCGCCCTGTGCTTGACGGAATAGTATTTGAGCCTTGTATTCCAAAAAAATGGGACGAATATACCGTAAAAAGAGTGTATAGAGGCGTTAAACTAAATATTAAATTTTTAAATCCGGAACATAAGAGTGGAGGAGTAACCAACATAGAGGTGAATGGTGAAATCATTAACAACAATCATTTACCATATGAGCTTATTAAAAATCTGAATGAAGCAAATATAAAGGTTGTGTTATAGATAATTTGCAAATAATTACCTTTAGGCAGATGTGTTAAAAAATTTTTCCATTGTTGATAAAGGCGAGGGGGGCATAGTCGGGGGAATCCTGTGTTTTGTGTAAACTCCAAAATGATAATATAATTATAAGTAAAATTTGGAGCTGAAAGCCAAATTTAGGCTTTCAGCCGTAAACTTACTATAGCGTAAAATTACTGGCATGTCAAGGGCGCCCTCGAATGAGGGCGTTTGAAGTGAACCCCAAAAGTTGGACAAATTTTAAAATTAATTTGCTAAGGATTGAGTTCTAAACTGAACAGGACTCATTCCTTTTAATTTTAATGAAATTCTCTCGTTGTTATAGTAATCAATATA
>NZ_JADCKB010000024.1 GCF_014982785.1 Ructibacterium gallinarum | reverse complement strand
GGAAAATTTTTTTGGAAGATTAAAAGTCGAAATGTTTTATGGTGAAAAATTTGAAAGTGTTAACACTTTCATAGACGAATTAAAAAAGTATATTGATTACTATAACAACGAGAGAATTTCATTAAAATTAAAAGGAATGAGTCCTGTTCAGTTTAGAACTCAATCCTTAGCAAATTAATTTTAAAATTTGTCCAACTTTTGGGGTTCACTTCAAAAACCGTGATGAAAGCTATGTCAAGGACAAAAGGCCGGATATTCAGCTTGGCAGGCACGCGGAAAATCCGCAGGAAAAGCAGCCCCTTTCCCCGTCAAAGAAAAACCGGATGTATCAGGCGCGGCAGGAATACGCGGAACCTGTTACCGTAACAGCCGAAACGCCGGACAAGGCAGATTTGGGAATGGATTTTACCGAACAGAAATATTTACCGGAAAATCCGCAGGAGCAGCCGGATAATGACGCACAGCCGGAGCAAACACAAGAGGATTTTTCAGAGCTTGCAGACAGCGGCAAGCAGGATAGAAATGCGGATATTCCAAAGTCCGAACCACCAAAGCAAACAGCAACACAGAAAAACCGCTTGTATCAGAAACATACCAAAGCGGCGCAAAAGCCGGTTGATTTGGATATTTCACAAATTGAGACGGAACGGGAACCGGCTGGGACAAATGAGCCGCCGCAGACAAAAGCGGACGAGTATAATATCCGCGACGCGGTGCAGGACAACAAAACAGAGTTTGAAAGAAATACCGACGTTGATTTTTCCGAGATGTCAGCGGATAAGGACAGCAATATCCCCTTTGACCGGGTACAGACTTCCGGCAATGACAGCGCAGAACAAAAGTCTCAAGGCAAAGGAAAACGACAGCGGCTTGTCTATGATAAATCCGAAAAACAGCCGGACGGTTCCAGCGGTACAAAGGCAGAACAAGCCGGCACGGACGGCAACAATACCTTGTCCGGGCAACCGGAGGGAAAAGCGGAAAAATCCGAACAAGCCCCCTCCGGCGGCGTACCCTTTGACCGCGTTGCGAAGTTTGAACAGAAAGCCGAAAAAGCACGGGCGAAAGCGGATAAGGCGCAGCAGAATTTACCGAAAAAGATGAAAATCAAAAAACAGCGGCTTTATGACGAACAGAAGAAAAAAGCGAAAACGCGGCTGAAATTTGAAAAGGAAATCCGGCCGCAAAGCGATCTGTACCACCGTTCCCCGGCTGCGCCCATGAAAACAGCCGTTTCCTATGCCGGGCAGGACGCGAAAAGCAAGCTGCACAGCAAAATTGCGGAGGCCGAGCATGAAAACTCCGCTGTGGAAGCGGCACATAAGACCGAACAAAAGGCGGAAACGCTGGCGCGGTACAGCGTCCGAACAGCAAAATATATTGACGGGCAGCGAAAAGCCGCGCCGTATCAAAAGGCGGCAAAGCTCCGGCACCGCGCGGAAAAAGCGGAAGTAAAGGCAATCCATGAAAAGACGATTGCCGAAAACCCGCAGCTAAAAAAATCAGCGCTCAAAAAGTTTCAACAGAAACAGCGGATAAAAAAGCAGTATCAAAAGGCAAAACGGGCGGAGCAATCCGCAAAGGCGGCAAAGAAAACGGCGCAGAACACCGAACGTGCAACAAGGCGTTTTATTGCGTTTGTGTGGCGGCATAAAGCAATATTCGGTGTTATCCTTGCAATCGCGCTTTTGGTCGCGTGGCTTGGTACAATACTTTCTTCCTGCTCTGTTATGCTGACAACCGGGACAAATTCAATTATGGTGTCGTCCTACTTTGCCGAGGACGAGGACATCTATGCGGCGGAAGAATACTATACCGGGCTGGAACAGGATTTGCAGGATAAAATCAACCGCATTGAAAGCGACTATCCCGGCTATGACGAATACAAGTACAGCATGGCACAGGTCGGCCACAATCCATATGAGCTTGTCTCTTACCTGACGGCGGTGTATATGGATTTCAAATTCGATGATATTAAGGGCGCTCTTGACGAGCTTTTCAATTCGCAATACCATTTACGGATAACAGAAACCACCGAGCGGCGCACGGACGGGGACGGAAATACTTATGACTACAAAATACTGAACGTAACGCTTACCAACGACGGTTTTACACAGACGCTTACCGCAGATCAGCGGGAGTTGTATTACATTTACCTTGAAAGCAAGGGAAACCGGGACTATCTATTTGCCGATGATATTTACGCAAACGAGAGTGACGGGCCGGTCTACACCATACCGGGCGAAGCCTTGACGGACGAAACATTCCGGCGGCTGATAACCGAAGCGGAAAAATACTTAGGGTTCCCCTATGTCTGGGGCGGTTCCACGCCTGCCACAAGTTTTGATTGCAGCGGTTTTGTGTGCTGGGTGTTCAGCAATTCCGGCGTATATCCTCTTTCAAGGACGACCGCGCAGGGCATTTATAACCAATGCGCCAGAGTATCGCCGCAGGAGGCAAAGCCGGGCGACCTCATTTTCTTTAAGGGTACATATGCCACAAACGAAATATCTCATATCGGCATCTATGTGGGCGACGGAATGATGATACACGCGGGGAACCCGATCCAATATACAAGCGTCAATACGAGTTATTGGCAAAGCCATTTCTTTGCCTACGGCAGACTTGGCGGAAACTAAAAAAATTAAGGAGTTGATTTAACAATGGCAACGATTGAAAAAATTGAGAAAGATATTTTAAAAACAAAAGAAAAAATTGCGGAGCTTCAAAAGAAAGTCCGCAGTTTGGAAACGCAAAAGGTTGAAGCTGAAAACTTGCAGATTGTTCAGCTTGTGAAAACGGTCAATATTGACAACAAAACGCTCACGGCTTTGCTCAAAGCCTATTCCACGGGCAAATTTGAACTGCCGGAGGAATACAAAGCAGAATTACAGGAGGACACAGAACATGAAAAACAGGCTTAAACTTGCGGCGGCGGTACTTTCCGCCGCTTTTGCTTTATCGGGCATAACAGCGTTTGCGCAAAGCAGCGAACCGGCGGAGTCTACGGCAGTACCGGACGAAACCGTCATAGAGGACAACCACACTTTAACGCCGGCCGGGAACGCCCAGCTCATGGACGATGTGACGGACAATGAGAACTTACAGTTTATCACCGTGACCGCGCGGGACGGCAACGAATTTTATATCATTATCGACAAGGGCGCGCAGAGTGAAAACGTGTATTTCCTAAACACGGTTGACGAAAGCGACCTTGCGGCGCTGGTGGAGGACTACGCGCCGGAGCAGACAACAGAACAGCAGCAGCTGGAGCCGTCAGGTACGCCTGACGCGGAACAGGCACAGCCGGAACAAGAACAACCGGAGCAGCCAGAACCGGAGGCGGAACAGTCAAACAGCAGCTTTATGTTTCTGATTATCCTTGTTTTGGCAGGCGGCGCAGGGCTGGCGGTTTACTATTTCAAGGTGTTCCGTCCCAAAAAGAAGCTGGAACAGGCGGACGACATCGAGGACTTTGAATTTGAGGAAACCGAAAACGAGGAAGTTTCGGACGAAGAAACGGAGGATCATCAGAAATGAAGTTAATCATAGCAGAAAAGCCGTCGGTTGCCTTCTCTATCGCAAAAGCGCTGAACATTAAGGGCAGCAAGGACGGGTACATTGAAAACGGCGGCCGGAGCCCGGCTGGTGAATATATCATAAGCTGGTGCGTAGGGCATTTGGTAGCTCTTGCCGAGCCGTCCGTTTATGATGAAAAATACGCAAAGTGGAACTATGCGGATTTGCCGATTATTCCGGCTGAATTTCAGTACAAAATCTATGGTGACAAGCAAAAGCAATTTAAGGTTGTAAAAAGCCTGATGAACCGCAAAGATGTAACCGAGGTTGTCAACGCTTGCGACGCGGGACGCGAGGGGGAGCTCATCTTCCGTCTGGTATATAATCAGGCAAATTGCAGAAAGCCGGTCAAACGGCTATGGATTTCCTCAATGGAAGAAAGCGCAATCCGTGAGGGTTTTCAAAACCTCAAAGACGGCGCCGAATATGACAATCTCTATCAATCCGCATTATGCCGCTTGTGGGCGGATTGGCTGGTGGGAATCAACGCGACGAGGCTTTTTTCCCTGCTTTACCGAAAGACCTTAAATATCGGCAGAGTGCAGACGCCGACGCTGGCGCTGCTTTGCGACAGGCACAACAAAATATCCTTTTTCAAAAAGGAAAAATACTTTACCATTTCCCTTGATTTGGACGGTGTAAAGGCGGAAACGGAACGTATTGACAATGAAGATACGGCAAAAGAGATTATGGCGGCTTGTGCAGACGCGCAGGCCGTTTGTGTTTCAGTCAAAAAAGAGCAAAAGACGGAAAAACCGCCCAAACTCTTTGATTTGACCGCCCTGCAAAGGGCGGCAAACAGGCTGTACGGCTACACCGCAAAGCAGACGCTTGATTTGGCACAATCCCTTTACGAAAAGAAACTGATTACCTATCCCCGTACCGACAGCCGGTATTTAACGGAGGATATGGCGGGAACGGTGTTAGAGGTCATTGCTTGCAGCTTAAAGCTGCCGCCCTTTGACAGCATTTCGGATTTCCATGCAGATACCTTTTATCTGTTCAACAACGAAAAGGTATCTGACCACCACGCTATTATCCCGACTATGGAAATAGAGAAAGTGAATTTTTCCGAGCTTCCAAACGGCGAAAAGAATATTTTACGCCTCATTATCTGCCGTTTGCTTGCTTCATCGGCACAGCCGTATGTGTATGAAACGATAACAGCGGTGTTTGAGTGCGGCGGTCAAACCTTTACCGCAAAAGGAAAGCGCGTCCTTGCTTATGGATTTAAGAATCTGGAAAGACTGCTTACTTCTTCATCAGAGAACGAGGACGGCGGCGATCCGCCCGTAAACTTTACCGAGGGACAGGCTTTTTCAGATAGAAAACCGGAACTTTGCGAAAAATACACCGCGCCGCCGAAACCGTATACAGAAGATTCCCTGCTTTCTGCAATGGAAACAGCGGGGGCAAAAGAAACAACGGATGACGCAGAAAGAAAAGGACTTGGCACCCCAGCAACGAGGGCGGCCATCTTAGAAAAGCTGGTGCAAACGGGATTTGCCGAGCGCAAAGGCAAACAGATTTTACCCACCAAAAACGGGACACTGCTGATTTCCGTATTGCCCGATACCCTTATTTCCCCGTCCCTTACCGCTGAATGGGAAAACGCCCTTGCACTGATTTCCAAAGGACAGGAAAGCCCGAAAGCGTTTATGCAGGGGATTGAAGCCATGATTACCGAGCTTGTGGAGCGCTACAAAGCGTTTGACAGCAAGCAGAATAATCCATTTCAAAATGAAAGTGGTGCAGCAAAATGAGCACAGACACAATAACGGGCGCAGGCGTATTTGACGCATATATCACTAACCTTGGCAAGTACAACGAGGGTGAGCTCATCGGCGAATGGGTGGGTTTCCCAACCACGCCGGAGGAAATGCAAGACGTGTTCCGGCGTATCGGTATCGGTCAAAAGGACGAGTTCGGACAGCCCTATGAAGAATGGTTCATCACCGACTATGACTGCCCGATCCCCGGTCTGTATGATTGCTTAGGTGAGTATGAAAGCCTTGACGAGCTCAATTACCTTGCAAATAAAATTGAGGAAATGAGCGTCTCTGAACAGGAATGTTTCGAGGCTGCCGTTGAGCTTGGCGAGTATACGGGCAGCGTGCAGGATTTAATCAATCTTACCGAAAATCTGGACTGCTACGAACTATATTCTGACATTCACAGCGACAGCGACCTTGGCTACTACTATGCGGAGGACAGCGGTATTTATGATAAAAGCGCGATGGGCGCCCTGTCAAACTATATTGATTATGAGGGCTTCGGGCGGGATATTCGATTTGAGGAGGGCGGCACCTTTACCGACCACGGGTATATCGTGGGGAATCAGGACAGGTTTATAGAGCAGTACAACGGCGACCGGGAAGAAATACCGGAGGAATACCGGGTTTTCGCACCAAACGAGCCTGAGGAAGAACCATTACCGCCCATAGATGAACAGCTTGCCAATATGAGTGAAAATGAAAAACAGGGGCTTATAAACGGGATAGAAATGGCGCTTGACTATGGTATAGCGGATGATATTCCTCAATCCGATATGGATTTATATAACGCTGTCATACAGGAGCGTTCCGAACAAAAGCCCTCTATCCGAAAACAGCTTGCGGAAAACAAAGAAAAATGCACTACTGCACTGCAAGCTACTGAAAAGAATAAAAATCACGATTTGGAGGTGTGATAAATGGATAAAAATTCAGATTATATATTTAAGGCCTTTATCGTAAATTCAGCGGAATATGACAACGGAAACAAGGAAACAAGCGGTGCGTGGCTGTATTTTCCGACTACAAAAGAGGAAGTTTCGTCATTATTCAAGGAAATAGGGCTGCCGAACAGCGCAGACAGCGACCAATATTTTATTGATAAATACAAATGCGGCAATAATGACCTTGGAAAATTTCTGTCAATGGACGGCGATATTGACGAGTTAAATTATCTTGCTTCCCGTATATCGGAGTTAGAGGACGTAGAAATGACAGTTTTTCAGGCTGTAATTCAGACGAAAGAGTGTCAAAGTATTAAGGACGCAATCAATCTTACCTATAATACAGAATGTTTTGACATTATTTCCGATATGGGAAGCTGGGAAAATATCGGCGCATATATAGCCGAGCGTAATGGGCTTGGTCTTGAAGTGTTAGGTGCCCTTGCCGATTTTATTGATTATGCAACATACGGACGCGCTTATGCGAACGATAACGGCGGGTATTTTGTGGACGATATGTATTTAGAAAAGAACTCGACAAAAGCAACAGAAAAATATAATGGCAATATTGAGAATATACCACTTGAATATCTTGTTACCGAAAACGGCGAACATCTGCGGCGTAAACATCTTTTAGACATTGAAATTGAAGTGTCGCAGGACTTAGCATTTGATATTGACCGCTATATGCGCAGCATTGACGAGGAATATTCCGCAAAATATCCCAATGATTTTGCACAGATGAAATATTACTCGGATTGCCTTATAGAGGGCAAGACGGACGAATTAAAGGATATTTTAACCGCAATCGGCACGCATGAGGGCGACGAATTGGTTGACAGGATATGCGAATTTGAGCAGGAATACGTTATCAATAATGAACCGGCAAAAGAAAGCGAGGAACAGAATATGAGTGATAAGATGAAAGTATTGGTTGTAGAGCCAATGCAGGAACCCTATGTAAAAGAAATTGACGCGGGGCTGAAATCCCTGCAAAAAGAAGTGGGCGGCGGGATTCAAGCGCTTTATCCATTTGAGGAAGAAGCTGCCGTTGTTTGTAATGACGAGGGGAAAATAAACGGAATGGAATTAAACCGGGCGCTTCGGGACGACAACGGTAGGATTTATGATATTATAGCCGGGCCGTTCCTTATCTGCGGCCTTGACGGGGATCGCTTCGGCAGCTTGCCGGATGAGCTTATCAGTAAATTTTCCGAACAGTTCAAACAGCCGGAAATGTTTATACAGGTGGGCCGTAAAATGCTCGCCATTCCGGCAAAACCTCAAAAACCGCGTGATTTACATATAGAGAACAATAGCGGCATTATCAATTTGGGCGGCGGTACAAACACAATTATCCATACGCATACCCGGCAGACGGTGAGCAGCGTTACAATGAAAGGACCGGCAGGGGGAAACCCTCGGTGAGAAAGACGCTGGATCAGGCGAAAAAGGAGCAAGGCAAAGAGCATAAAAAGCCGCCGCAAAGACCGGGGCCGGAGCTATGACGATACCGCTTACCCCAAAACAAAGCCGGCGGGTAAACGCCCTTGTACGCCGTGAATGCTGTAATTACGATAACGGGATTTGTATTTTGCTGGACTGCGTATGCCCCCAGACAATCACTTATTCGCACATTATTTGCAAATGGTTCAAAACCGCCGTCCTGCCGCTGGATAAGGAATTGTATATCTTTCTTACAAAACCAAAAAATACGGCAAGGTGCGTGGTTTGCGGCAAGGACTTCATCAGGCGCAGCAACCGGGGCAAATATTGTGATACTTGCCGGAAAATAGTATGGAACAAACAAAAAGCCGCATACATACGAAAAAGGCGATATAACAGTAGAAAGTTAGACGACTGAAAACCGCATAAAATCAAGGGTTTTACAGCGTGAAAAACAAAGGGTAATATCTTTTCCCTTATACCCTCAAAAATGACGTTCTAACTTTCTACATTTTGACACAAAAAACCGTGATACGGTCTGCCTTACGGCGGATTGTATCACGGTTCTTTTTTTATGTTATTTTAGGGGGCTATGCACGAATCAGCTTTACCACGGTAACGGGCACATACCAAACGGCGACAAGCAATTTCCATATCAGAATAATACCGCCGATCAGCGCACCGATTGCGATATTGAAACAGCCAATTGCAATCCCTGTCCCTAAATGCCCAAAGAACATTGGCAGCAGAAACATAAACCGTATGCCAAAGGGGATTCCGCACAGCATTAAGAGGTACATATAGTTGACTGTACTATATTGTACGGTAAGCTGAAAAAACAGGTTGTAAAGAATGGCGGCAAGCAATATAGGACATATGCTCTTTTTCAGAAAATCAATTAAAATTTCTGTTCTTGTCATAATGCTTCACTTCTTTCCTCTGCTTCCAATAGGAGTTTCCGGGCAATGGTGAACATGGCGGAATCCACGGTCGGAATATCTAAATAGATATGGTCTGCCGCAATGTCGGTATTCGGCGTATAGCTGGGATTTATGGATTGGTATATCCTTGTGTATGCCTCTTTCCGTGCCGCTGCATAGTCCATACTTCCGTTTTCGACTGCTGTTATCAGGTCGGCAATCAGCGACGCAATAACGGGTTCCTGCTGCGCGTAATAGTCCGGTCGTAAATACATATCCCGGTATTGCAAAATTGCGTTCCTTGCGATTGCGGTTAAATCTGCATACCCGTAACCGTTTGTACTGCCCGCCAAAACTGCGGAATGGATTTCACGGCTTGCCTTGCCCCACGCCTCGCCGAAGCCCAAACCGTTCTGCACTTCTTCCAATATGGGGCTGATTAGGTTTTCTGTGATACAAACGCTTTCCCCGGTCAGGTATGCCGGGACAGCCTCTTGCGGGATTTCCGCCGCAAGGACAGGGGTGGATGATAAGACGGCGGCCAACGCAAGCGCCGTTATTTTTGTTTTCTTCATGATATAGAGCCTCCTTTATTTTTTTTATTCGCTGCCTATATTATATCACAAAGCCTGCGCCGCGCCCAGCTCTGTAAGGCTACAGTTGCTCTACAATTCCGGTTCCCTGTCCTTTTCATTCTCTTTGGATAGGTTCAAAAGCTGTTCCACATTGCGCCTGATAACGTCCATTTCTGCGGCCTGCTGTTTCAGCTTTTTATATTCGCCGTACAATTCTTTTTTCTGCTGTGCCAGCCCGTCGGCGGCCTGTCGAAGTTCATCAAACGGCTGCGTGCGTCTCCCTTTTAGTTTCTTTGCCGCTGATTCAAACAGTGTAAGCTCGCGGCGGTGCCGTTTCGCAAAGGTGGCCTTATCTTTTGCCTTTCGGTATTTGGAATAGACAGGCTTTAATTCATCATAAATAGCGGTATGCTTCATCAAAAGCGTCGTATCGCTCATCTGCTGTTCCGTCCCTTTGATTTGTTCCGAAACAGCGGCAAAATCAGCATGGATTTTTCCTGCTGCCTGTTCCAATTCCTCATAGGTGCTGATGTTGTGATCGGTTAGGAAATTCAGCGTCCGGCTTGCCTGTTTCAGGTTATACAGCTTCGCCCAATGCTCATAGCCCTTGCTTTCCTGCGCTTTGATATTGTTCTGAATGTCGATTAAAAGATTGATACGACGGTTTTCTTTTCTCGGCGCTCTTGTCCGGCGTTCAATCCGATCCCTTATGGATTCCTCGGTATAGCGCGAACCTAAGGTTTTACCGCGTGTAAAACGTTCCTTGCCTTTGGCGCGGAATGAAATGTACTTGCCCCGCTTCACTTCATAATCGGCAATTTCCATTCGCAATAAAAAATCCTCAAAATCCGTTGACCGTGATATTGCTTTGTCAATATCCGCTTTTAACTGCGCTTTCCAGCTTGTACCCTTTTTCTCTGCTGAATATTCAACATAACTCTTACCCTTATTCTCATTTGGCGGTATTACGGATAAGCCGTATTCCCTGCATAAATTATCACTAATGCGGCGGGTTTGATTGTTCCACCGTCTGTTGACGTGGCTGTGTTTATAGTCAACAAAGCTGACGTCGTTAAAAATGATATGATTATGGATATGGCTGCGGTCAATGTGCGTTGTGAGCACATATTCAAATTTACCGCCCAGCACTTCATCGGCAAGCCGCTTTCCGATTTCGTGCGCCTGTTCGGGTGTGGTTTCGCCCGGCGAAAAGGCTTGTATCAAATGCCGCGCTAAATGCGGCGTCGGTGATGTGGATTTTTCTCTCGTCCAATCAAATTCCATATCCGCCGTTTCGGAGCCGTAAGAATGTATCAATAATGCGCCGTCCGTTTTTTCGGGATTGCAGATATAGTCAATCGCTTTTTTCAGCGTAGCGTTGATAGTATGGTTCTTTGTATATGCCATATCTCTTGTAACCTTTCCCGAAGCTCGTCAATGTCCTCACGGTAAATACTGCTTGTCTGATTTATCCGTTTTGCAATTTGGTTGATGTTCCGCCCGATTGCGTGCAATTCCTTATTCATCTTTTTAATGTCGGTCGTATCGGTATAGATGATATATCCGTCAATCGCCATTTTCCGCAAGTACGCCCCGATTTGATTTGTCGGCACAAGCGACATTTTGTATTCAATCAGTTTCCGTTCTTCTTCCGTTACAGGGCAGCGAAGCACCATTTTTCTTTTTCGGTTTGCCATTATAAAATCCTCCGTTTTATTTGCTGGGTTTGGGATAAGTTCCCAAAATATTTTTTTAAGGTTTCTGCGGAGCAGAAGCAATTAAAAAATCGTGAGTGTAGCCACACTCGCTTTGCTTGCTGTTCTTTGAAAATTAGTTTTTTCCCTTATATATAGGTAACAATTATACAAATAATTTTACAACTGTTTTAGTAAATTTGTTTTTTGTGAAGCTAATGAATATAAAGAAGTTAAACGTTTTGGAGCAAATGAATAAAACAAAAAATCACCGTATATGCCGGACATAAGAAGAATAATAAAAGCAACAAAAATAGGGAGGTATTGTACACTCCCTATATTATTGAAAATATTTTATTCATTACGGTTTCTCTGTTTCAATATAACAGCGTATTGCATAAGTTCTTTTCTGGAGGTAACACCCAGCTTAGAATATATATTTTTATTATGGAATTTTAGCGCGTTATTTGTAAAACCGAGTTTTTCAACAATCTCTTTTCCCGAATATCCCTCAAGATATAAATTAAAAACGTCCTTTTCCCGCGGCGTTAAGGTGATTAAATTTTGCATAAAATGGTTGACGCCGTCATCGCTCAGTTCTTTTTTCCTTTTATCAATAATACGGTCAAGCTCGGATTGAATTCTTGCGGCTTCTTGTTCCGCCAACCGCTTTTGTTCTTCAAGGCTGCTCAGTTTTTGTTCGTAATCCCTATCATTTTGTTCAAGGAAATCAAGTAAATCAACAATTTCGGGAATACGCAGATTTTGTTTGTTAATTGTTCCCTGCTTCAAACCCTCAATATCATTGATTATCGGATTGATATACCGACGGCTTAAAACAGAACAGCAAACAATCGCCGCTGCCGTTATAAGCAGAAAAATTACAAAAATCAATAGCTGCGTCTTATATTTGGAATACCTGTAATACGAATACGGGAGCATAACAGCGGAATAATGATTGCTTTCTCCCACAGAAAAATTTTGCGTTTTACCAATATACTTTTCATCGTTGATACGGAAAAGATCAAAAGGGGTATTTGGAACATATTTGAAATTCCCCTCTGCCGATATAATACTGGCAGCCGTATATTCAGAGATAATACCGCTGTAAGAATCGTCCGTCTCATCAAAGACAGTCAGCACCATATGTTCGGTGTCGCTGACGGAATTCTTGTATATGTACTTAAAATATAAAGAATTTATTTCAAAGCCGCAAACGCCTATGATCTCTTTTTTATCGTTTACAATCGGAGCACACACGAAAAATGCGTGTTCCCAAGTGCCCGGAAGCTGATACAGCGAGGTCATAACCCCTTCTTGCGCCGTTTTCATGTTTTTCTGTTCCATCATCTCGTCAATTTCGCGAAACAATCCCTTTTCCGTTTCCAGTGTCCAAGTGCTGTTAAGGGAAATTTTGTTCTCTCTGGCAACAGAAGAAATACCGTGATACATACTGATATCCGTGTTAATGGTATTTTCGGTACTGAGATTTTTGAATTTAAGATATATACCGCTGTAACTGCCTTTTTCCGGTTTTGTCGTTGTATTAAGATAATAAAACGCGCCGCTTGCCGGAGTAAGTTGCATATAAGTGTATACCGTATTATATGTATTGCTTTGAACGGCTTTTAACGCTGTGGGATTATTGCCCAAATCATCAAAACTCATTGCATTTATCTGCAATGTCTTTTTTATATCGGTTGAGAGCTTTTGTGAAAAAGACACGGCATTTGCCGACAGCTTTGCTGTGTTGTGCTTTATATATGAAAGCGATACCTCAGATTGAGCAGAAAGCAGTCTTTGAAAGGTTTTGTTTGTCGGATTAAGAATACCTGCAAAATTTAATATAATAATCACAACGGCAAGAAAGCCGCAAATCAAAGAAGCAAAATAGAAAAACAGCTTTTTCTGCATAGAAATTCCTTGCTTTTTTACGGCTGCCAAAACAGCTTTCATCTGAGATAAACGATATGTCATTGTAATCCTCTTTTCAATTACCGCATTTGCTTTTTGAGCGAGCTAAGTGATACGGTAAGTAATTCGTTCATTACCGCTTCTTTATCCTCGCCGCCGTCAATACGTTTTATATATGTTTTGTGCGCCTCGCTTAATACTGTCTTAACGCTTTGTTCAAAATTTTTCTGCACATCCGCACTGTTATCAAGCAGCGGCAGCGCAATAAAGGAATAATTGTCATACATTTTTGAAACTGCTTCATAAACAAGCCGGTACTTTGGATTTTCCACTGTGTCAAGATTTGACATCAATTCGTCAAACGCCTCTTTTGTAACAGGCAGATAGCCCATTTCCGTTGCCAAATGAAGATTGTGCTCTTTTTCTGTAAGCCATTTTACAAACAGCGCAATCGCTTTGTTTTTCTTTTCATCGTCGCTTTTTACTCCGAATATACCTGTCCCGCGCTGGATGGCCGTAGGGTTTGTGCCGTTAAGCGTGGGATAGGTATATACCTTTGTTTCAATATTTTCATCGTCGCCGTTTTCGTATGTTACATAATCCCGCATATACATAATTCCGGCGGTAGAGCCGACAGAACTTATCAGTTCGGCCGTTTTCCATTTGTCGGACGCATAGCCGCCGTCTGTAGAAAGTCCGCCATAAATCGCCGCTTTTGCAAGAGGGGTAAACGCCGCTTCAAATTCCTTGCTGTCCGTGTTAATTTTATTATTTTCTATAAAATTTCCTCCCAAAGCATGTATTTGAGTGAAGAAAAAGTGATAATAATCATTTATTTGCAGCATTGCTTTTCCGTCCGAATAGTCGTAATATTTATCGCACAGAGCAAAAATATTATTGAAATCGGAAAAATCCGTATTATCGGAAAATCTTTCAAACAGCGTTTTATTCAAGAAAAATAATTCGGTTGATTTTGCAATCGGGAACATAAGAAACTTGTCGTCAAAATATCCCTCGCTTAAAAAATCCTCAACATATCCGCTTAATTCCTTTTCGGAAAAATAATCGTTCCAATTCAAAAGCATATCCTTATCAATTTTGTTTACAATTCTCGGATAGGCTGTAAAAATATCGGGGAGATTGCCGCTGTCCGCAGCATTTACAACAGCTTCGTCAATTGCTGCAGAGTCGCTTACGGAAGTAACCTCAACAACGATACCCTTGTCTTTTCCGACGCTTTGATTAAATTCATCTATTATATCGTTCATCGGCGATTCGGTTTGAGAACCGTAAACGTGCCATATTGAAAGCGTTGTAGTTTTATCGCCCAAAGATAAATTTCGAATATTGCAGCCGGACAGCGTAAGTGTTACAGCGACAGCTATGAATAAAATAGTTGTTATTGTTTTTTTCATATCAGTTCTCCTTTCAGTTCTCCTTGTTCATAGTAATATTTTTCATATACTACCCTTTTTCCTACCCCATTTGCCTAAAAATAAGAAATATCTGTCGTTTTCCTACCCCAATTACCGTTCAAGGGTAGCGACAGATAGTTAAGTATTATTTATAATCAAATTGTAGGTTGCATCATTTCTAAATATTGTTATCTATTATAGCATATCCGGCCAAAATAGTCAAGCAGTTTGGAAACAAAGTTTTGATGATAACCGAACAGTTGGGCAGAAGACGTAAAAAAGAAAGAGGAGGACAGGACAATGAAAGGAAGAAAATTTTTAAAGGTAACAGGTATTTTAATGATTATCGGCGGCAGTATTGGAATGATCGGCGGCATCATTGCGGTAATCGGTGTAGGCGCATTGGCGGCAATACTTGAAACAAGTTCGGGCGGTTTGATGTTTGCAAGCATTTTAACGCTGATTGGCGCTGTTATCCAATTTATTGCCGGAATTATGGGCGTAAAAAACAGTGCACGACCGGAAAAGGCGCAGTCTTGCATTGTAATGGGTGTTTTGGTTGCATTGTTCAGTATAGCTGGCAATATTATAAGCACTGTTTTAGGTAACTCTTTTAGTGTAATGAACCTAATTACAGGCTTGGCGCTTCCCGTATTATACATAATCGGCGCAGTATTAAACAAAAGGGAAGCCTGATAAATATTACATTATTACCAAACAGCAGTGTCGTTTGCTGATTGATATTGAAAAGCGGACAGTCATACGCCTAACTGATATGGTAGCCTTCCGCCGCAGCTTGAAAGCTGCGGCGGAAGGCTGCTTAAAAATTTTCCGTTTTATGATAGAAGCGAATCGGCAGAAGTTTGAAGAAAGGAACTTGTTATGGATACAATACAAAGCTATAAATGTCCCTGCTGTAGTGACGCGCTTATATTCATCGGTGAAACTCTGCATTGCGAATCGTGCGGAAACGACTTTACCCTTGACGCAATACAGCAGCTCAGTGAAGCAGAGGGCGAAACGCAAAACGCGTCAAAGTATGATTGGGAGCATTATGAACCCAGAAGCTATGAGGATAACAGTGAGATTAACCTTGCAAATTATAATTGCCCATCCTGCGGTGCGGAAATTACGGGCGATGATACGTTAGGCTCAACAGTCTGCCCGTATTGCGGTCAGTCAACCATTGTGAAGGGACAGTTTGAAGGAGCACTGCGGCCTGATTACATCATTCCTTTTAAGGTGGATAAAAAGACGGCGATGGCTGCTTTTGAAGGGGATTTCAAAAATGCCCCGTTTCTTCCGGACGCATTTAAAAACAAAAAGAAGATTGAAGAAATGGCGGGCGTGTATGTGCCGTTCTGGATGTTCGACTGCGACTGCAACGCCGCAATTTCCTACAATGCAGAACGCGTGACAACGTGGAGTGATTCAAATTACAATTACACAAAGACAGATTGTTTTAAACTGTTCAGAAGCGGCAGTGTCGGCTTTGCAAATATTCCGGTAGATGGCTCGAAAAAAGCAGACGACGCATATATGGAAGCGGTTGAACCGTTCCATTATGACGATGCCGAGGAGTTTAGCGGCGCTTATCTATCGGGTTATCTTGCGGATAAGTACGACGTTACGGCAGAGGAAAGCATAGAGCGAGCAAATGAGCGTGTGAAAAATTCCACTATTTCGGTATTTTCAGATACGACAAACGGGTACACCACTGTAATTCCCGAAAACAGCAGCGTCAGCTTTTCAAACGGTAAAATAAGGTATTCCCTTCTTCCTGTTTGGATGCTCAATATTAAATATATGAACAAAATATATCAATTTGCAATTAACGGGCAGACGGGAAAGGTTGTCGGCGAATATCCAATCGATAACGGAAAAAAATGGCGTTATTTTGCAAAGGTTGCAGGTATTGCATATGCAGCGGCAACGGTCGTTGCATACATACTGCTGCATTAAGGGGGTGATCATGTGAAAAAGATTATTTTAGCGATTACTGTTATGATTATTTGTGCAGCTTCGGCATTTCCGGCATTTGCGGTGTTTGAAAACCCTCCGATTACAGACGAGGCGGCGTATCTCACAGAAAACCAACTTGATGAGCTATCCGAGCAGCTTGAAGAAATTCGCAAACAATACAATTTTGATGTAGCGATATACACAGAGAATGTAATGTCCGGCGAAGATGCGATGAACACAGCGGACGATATATTCGATTATAACGGTTACGGCGCGGGCGGCGGTGCGGACGGAATACTCTTGTATGTGTCCGCAAATCCGAGAAAGTATTGGTTTACAATACACGGCAGCGGCGAGAGCTTCTTTAATGATAACGGGCTTGCTTATCTGGAAAATAAGGTTTTGCCGTATTTAACAGAAAATGATTATCATTCAGCGTTTAAAGCCTACGCCGAATATTCCGGTGAGCTTTTGGAAATGGCGGCGCAGGGAAAACCGTTTAACAAAAAGCAGTACGATATGAAATATCTACTGTGTGTAATCGGCGGCGCTCTGCTCCTGCCTTTGCTGCTTGCATTTGCTTTCATGAAACGTAAGCTTGAAAAGATGAAAACAGCGGTGAAACAGGATTATGCCGCAAATTATATGAAACCGGGCAGCATGAACCTTGCGCTTTCAAGGGACATATTTCTTTACAGCACTGTTATCAAAACGGAGAAACCAAAATCTAATTCCAGCAGTCATACGTCCTCTTCCGGCGAAAGCCACGGCGGACGGGGCGGAAGCTATTAAAAACAATTTAAAAATCAGGAGGAATTTGCCATGAAAAAATATTTGAATTTTGCGGGTATGATAGGCGTTTTGTGCGTAGTATTTATGCTCTCGGCCTGTGGCGGAAGCGGCAGAACGGATGCAGAGTATGAGGGAAAATACATATCGGTTTCGGGCGAAGCAATCGGAATGACCTTAACCGGCGAGGACATCAGCGGTTTTGGCTTGGAACTAAAAAGCGGCGGTAAGGGAACAATGACCGTTAATGGCGAAAGCGATACCATTAAGTGGACAAATGATGATAAAAATATCACGGTAAAGATAAGCGGCACAGACATTGTGGGTGCAATCGGACAAGACACCATAACCTTTGACAATATGCTGAATATGGGAATGAAGCTGACCTTTGCAAAAGAAGGCAGCGAGGCGGCAAAACTCGAAAACACTTTGCCTGAGTCAGATAAGAGAATGCTTGGAATATGGCAGTCGCATACGGTCACAGATGTTTTGGGCGACCCGATTGAAGGATTTTCGGGTGACGAACTGAAAATGGAGTTTGCCGCAGACCATACCGCAAAGGTTACCTTTAAGGGAAAGGATTTGGGAAGTCACAAATGGTCGCTTGTGGGTGATTGGGGCAGTCTTGACGGTGATGAACTGAATATAAACTGGGATATTACCGACAACGGAATTGATGTTAATTATTCCACAGACGATGACTACTTTGTTTTCGGGTGCACAAAGCAATCATAAAATCTGAAATTATTTGAAAGGACATGAAAAAATGAAAAAGACAATTGCACTTTTATTAAGTATTGTAATGTGCATAGGCATTATTCCAATGACCTTTGCCGCAGAAATGAATTTTGAGGACGTTAAGCCGGCAGCGTGGTACTACAATGATGTTAAAATTGCAGTAGAAAGCGGTTTGGTAAACGGAAAAAGTGAAACTTCTTATGCGCCGGAGGATAATCTCACCTATGCAGAGGCAATTAAACTGGCGGCTTGTATGAACCAGTTATATCTTGAGGGCACTGTTACCCTCAAAGCAGGCAATCCGTGGTATCGTCCGTATGTTGACTATTGCGAGGATAACCATATTATTTCAAAAAATTATAATTATAACGACAACGCAACAAGAGCGGGATATATGGGAATTTTCGCAAATGCGCTTCCCGCTGAAGGACTGAAAGCAATCAACAACGTCCCCAATGACGCAATCCCTGATGTGCCTTCTTCACGGTCTTATGCAGCGGCTGTCTACAAACTCTACCGCGCAGGTATTCTTACGGGTGTAGACGAAGCGCATAACTGCGATCCGCTTGCAAACATTAAACGCAGTGAGGTTGCAGCAATTCTTACCCGTATGATGAATGAGGATAAGCGAATTTTATTCAGTATGGGAGAAGAACCAGAACCAACAAAAGAGCCAGAGCCGACAAAAGAGCCAGAACCAACAAAAGAACCGGAACCGACAAAAGAGCCAGAGCCGACAAAAGAACCGTCCGGCGGAAATACGCCGACGGAACTTACCTCCAAGCAATTTTTAATGTACGCTGAGGACGTATTGACCATTACGGGCAAGGGGACAATTCTTACCGGAAAAGTGGTAAGCGGCTCCATTAAATTGGGAGATGCGCTGCAAATTGTACATAGCGACGGGACTGTTACAAAAGCCACAGCCGCAGGAATTGAAATGTACAGAAAAAATTTGGACAGTGCCGAAAAGGGCGATAATATTGGTTTGTTGCTCAATGCGGAGATAACAAAGGATATGGCTGCAAGAGGCGACGCCGTTATTGGCGCAGACGCTGATTTTACAATCGCAAACCGACTGAAAGGCACGCTAAAACTTCTATCTTCTGAGGAGGGTGGAAGAAAAACGCCGATTGCACAGGAGGATAAAGCACAGTTTTATTATACAAGCGATGTCACAGGGCGATTTGCCGATTTAAACGGTGAAGCGGTTGCTCCCGGCGAAACAAGAGAAAATGTGTCTGTTATTTTCCCCAAATCCGCAGGCGTATGGTATGTAGGGCAAGAGCTTACCGTGCGCGACAGTGGGAGAACATTGGGTACCTTTATTGTTACGGAGGTAATCGCGGGCGTTGCATTTGAAAAAGAGGAAACCACACCACTGTCTATTGTTACACAACCCGAAGATGTAACGGCAAGAGTCGGCAAAACCGTTTCCTTTACGGTAGTAGCGGCAGGCGGAAAGGCCCCGTACAGCTATCAATGGGAAGTCAGCAACGGAGAAACATGGAACAAACTCAGTAATACCGATGAAAACACCGTTACCGACGCTGATACGGATACGGTTAAACTGCTGAGTACCAAATCAGTTATTCGACTTCGCTGCGTCATTACCGATGCGGACGGGAACAGCGTTATCTCAAACGAAGCGATATTGAGATATATCGTCAGAAATATACATGGTAGGCTGTAAGGGTAAAGGGTAAATATTTTGAGTAAATATTCATTCAATATATAGGGAGGAATGACTATGAAAAAAATAATTGGCGTTATACTGATTATAGGAGGCTTGCTCTTTGCTTCGCTTGCCGTAAAAGCTCTTGTGTCAGCACCGCAGTCCTACGAGAGAATCAGAGCTGCGGTAACAATCAAGGACGGCAGAATTCTTCCCGACAATGAAGGAAAGCTTGTGGTTGTTTCGGGAACGCTTAAAGCCGCCGAACAGCTTCAAGATCCCATAACGGGTGTTCAGCTCCCGGGGGTAACGGCGAAAAGAACGGTTTGGACTTATAAACAGGATACCGGCAGCGATGATGAAAAAGTGTGGGACTGGCATCCGGAGAATACCGACTACAGCGAAAAGGCGAATTTCGGAATCAATGCCGAGATACTTACAACGACCGTGCTCGCCGCACCTACCGTGCTCGGTGAGTTTAAGGTGGAAAGCAAGCTGCTCAATCCCATTATAAGAAACACCGAATTTACGCAATATGACGAGGAGAGCCTTAATGCGGGTTGGAAGGTGCTTTCGGGCGGAAAAGAAAGCCGCTACTGCGTTTCAAAAGAACATTGGCTGCCGAAAAAAACAACAGGTATGTACTCATCAACGGGATACGGATCTCAAAAAATATCCTACGGCATCGTTTCGCCCGACGATCCGCTCGAATATACGATTATCGGCATACAAAAGGGCGATACGATCGTAAAAGCCGAGGACATTGATTCGGTAACGACCTTTAAGGGCATTATGACTGCGGAGGAATTGGCCGAGGAGAACAAAAAAGGAGTGCGCGGCGGCTCGATTTTCGGCATTGTGGCAGGAATATTGCTTGCAATAATCGGTGTTGGAATGATGGCATTCCGGAGGCAGTAAAAATGGGGACAAATAAAAAAATGTTTTCCGACGGCGGAACATATATTTCAAAAATTGCAATTGCAAGGCTTACAATAAAAAAGCACATACAAATAATCATAGGCGGATTCTTCACGGCGGTTTTTCTGTTTGGAATTATTTCGGGGGTTACAGGGTATAACGAAAATCTTCGCGATAACTTGATTACCAATGTAGTCATGATTGTTCCGTCCGCACTGCTCTTGTTAAACGGCATTAAAAATGGAAGAATGGCGGCGCGTGCATATCGTTACAACTCAATCTTTATGTGCGATGTCGATGGCACGGTGACAATCAATGAGCTTGCAAATCAATCCGGAAAACCGCCGTTCAAGGTGATTTCCGAGCTTGAGAAGCTTTTCGAAAAAGGGGTATTCTGTGAATGTACTTTGCAAAAGCAGGGATCGCCATGCGTTATTCTTTCGGGACGCGAGGGAAGCAAAACAGGCTTTGTCAACATTGTGTGTGAAAAATGCAACGGAACAACAAGAATCCGCGCCGGAAGCTCCGGCAAATGCGAGTATTGCGGAAATGCAATCTCAAGCCGAAATTCCGGTTGAATGTAAAATAACACATTAAAAGGAGGTATGAACAATGGGATTAGGAGGTTTTTTCAAAGATAAATTTGGGAAAAAGACCTGTGCGTTATGCGGGAATGAGTGCGGAGTGATGAGCCGCACAAAAATCAAAAACGGGGATTTTCTCTGCGATGGCTGCGGTGATAAATGTTCCAGATACATAAGGCTAAGTGAACTGACTTTAGACGAAATTAAAGGGCATATTGAATATATGAAACGACAGAACAGGCTTTTTGAAGAGGTCTACTCCAAAGAAGGAAAAAAGGAACCCTTTCCGTCTACACTTAAAGAGGCGGGCATTGAATTTTGCGATGATTTGGGAATGTTCAGAATTAAGTATAGAAGTTACACCGGCAGAGGTAAAATGAACGAGCTTTTCCGATATGACCAGGTGGCAAGCTATGAGGAATACTACGATGAATCGCCGGCAAGCGAACCGGGCAAGAATCCCGAATTTAAGGGCGGAGGTCTGAAAATCAAACTTTTGGGCGGAAATATGAACAATATAAACATGGACAACAAAAAGGGTTTGCGTCCGCATCCATACATCAAGCAGGAAATCAAGGTCTGCTTCAGCAAGAACAACAGAAGGGATGCCGAATATGCTCATAATGCAAAATGCCATTTTGATTATATTTTCGGCATTCACGACAGTTCAAAAGGATTGTTTGATTTTGGAATGAGCAAGGAAGAAAAAAGACAGCTTCAGGGAGCGGTTGGTATGGCGCAGACCTTCGGTACTGTATTTAAGGCAATTAAAAACGGAGAAGATTCTATTACGGACGAAGAAAAAGCGAAATTAGAGAAAAATATCAACGCTGTGGAGGACGCAAATACTGGCGGAATGGCGGTTTATACAAGGCGTGCAGACGAAGCAGAGGCAAAATTGTCGTAAATTTAATGTTTAGGAGGACGTATCAATGAAAAAATTATTAGCGCTTATTTTAGCGTTTGTATGTGTAATATCCCTTGCTGCCTGTGGCGGCAAAACAGATAACAATGATAAAACCGACACACAGGTGACATCGGATTCAAAACAAACACCGGAGCCTACACAAAAGGCAGTTTCCGAGCCGCTGAACCCCACCCCCGGCTCTGTAACTATTGGTGATGTTACACTGACAGCAGAACTTGTCAATCTTGATGAGCCGATGCAGGTTTCAAGCCAATCAAAACCGTGTATGGCGGTATCAGGCGATACCGTTTATATCGGAAACGGCGATAAAATTATCAAAAAATATACGCTTGCAGACAATGCCCTGACCTTAGAAAAAGAAATGAATATTTCCAATTCAAACGGGATTGCCGTTGACGGAAAAGGTCAGCTCTATGCAGACGGAGGCGTGTTCGCAGCGAAAATATATGACGGCGAAGGAAATCAGATAGGCGAAGCGGCAGAAAGCGGAAATATCAGTGTTTCGCAGACAGAGGATTTTGCTTTGACCTATTTTACGGGACGTGACGCTATCACAAAAATTTCCGGGGGTACAGCAACACCGTGGGTAATTTCCCGACTCAGATCAAGCGACCCCGCGCAGATAAAAGGGCCGTTCACCAAAGTCGCAGCAATTGAGGTGGTAGGAAATCATGCGCTTGTGGCAGGTTCAATCGAAAATGAACAGAAACTTGTTGCGTTTGATACTGCCGGAAACGAAATAGCAAGAAGCAGCGAGAAATTATTTGGTAATGGTATCAGCGCTATGACGGAAACGGAAAACGGATATATGACCGCCTCTGTTTCCACAATCCATCTTATCAAAAACGACGGAACTTTTATTGGAAAAAGCGATTCAACAAAATCACTGTTCGGTGTAGAAGAGGCTGTTTGGCTGAAAAAATTCGTTCCTATGGAAGACGGTTCTGTGCTGGCGCTTTGCGGCGCAAAAAGAGCAGATGACACTGCCGAGGCACTATTATACAGAATCAAGGGATTTTGATGCGGAGGTGAAGCAATATGAAGAAAATTGCGGCGATTTTGGCTTTGTTTGCTTTGTTAGTGAATACTACTGCTTTTGCAGAGCCTGATGTATTAAAATCATCGGACGGAGATTATGAATATACTGCTGCCGGCGTTATAACGTCATATTACGGCGGAGAAAATGTTGTTGTACCTACTGAAATTGACGGAACAAAAATCAAGGAAATTGGCGTAATGGCGTTTTTCGACATTGGAATTTCTTCAGTATATATAGAAGAAGGAATTGAGGAAATCAATACAAACGCTTTTGAGGGCTGCACTGCCGCATATGTCGATATTCCCGCAAGCGTGACTTCCATAGGCGAACATGCCTTTGCAAACTGCTCCGAACTTTCAGTGGTTACGTTAAACTCAGAACAGGTTCAATTTGATTATGATGTGTTTATAGGCACGGGTTATATACGGTTCGATATTCCGTGTGCGGTAAGTGAAGACGTTATGCGAGAAAAAATATCCAATGCGAAAGGCGACAATAATTTCGACTTTGGAAAAATTCATTCCTCGCTTGTGGAAAGTATGACCGAAAAGGATATTTTCGGTGAAAATATGATTTACTGCGAAGATTGCGGCTTTAAGGGAAGCAAGTACTTAGAGGACGTTTCTCTGCCGTTTGAAGACGTGAATAATGATGCGTGGTACTATCCGTATGTACAGACGGCATATAGTTTCGGAATCATAAATGGAAAAAGTCAAACTGTTTTTGATCCCGACGCTGGTCTTACCTGTGCGGAGACGGCCAAAATTGCGGCGTGTATTCACGCCTATAACAGCGGATTAGAAACGGAATTTCAAGGTTATGGCGAGCATTGGTATGATGTTTACGTAGATTACTGCTATTATAACAATATCATAGACGATCACATTTCCTTTGACTGGGATAAAAATGCAACGAGAGCGGAAATGGCATATATGTTCTCTCGTTGTGATACCGAGCCTTATGAAATCAATCCCGATGTTCCGCTGACAGATATTCCCGATGTATATGATACAACAGCTTTTGCATATGAAATTCTTGATCTCTATCGCAGGGGAATTGCGGTAGGAAGTGACGAATATATGACCTTTTATCCGAATGCACAGGTAAAACGCAGCGAAGCGGCGGCGTTTATTGCAAGAATTTTATGTAATGATATGCGGATTGGGTTGTCAAAAGGTTAAGAACATGGTGAAACTTGTGAAGTTTATTTCAATCATTACTATTTTTGCAAATCTGTTTGGGTGCAAAGCGCCGAAGCCGGATATTCTGGACGGCCCGGGTATGGTATATGTTGATGGTGATTATCGTACCGAATACGCAAATACCCTGCCGTTTGATGAATATGAGGGGTATCCGTTTTGGGCTGTTGTGTACTTAAGTGAGGAGAAAAACACTCAATATTATATTGACAAGCTGTTTTCGGGTCTATCCGAAGAAAGCAAGAAAAAAATAAAGCAGTATGATTTTGGCGGGAATAAAATGTATCTTATTATTCCGAGATATGCCGATGAAACCGAAATCAGCAAAATTGGCGATGCGGAAAACAGCTTGCAATTTTATGACGGTACGCCGTTTGTATTAAAATGCGGCGCAGATGTAAAGATTTGCATATACACTCACGGCGGACACGAATTTACGCCGCAAACAGATGAAAACGGTAAACTGATATGCACAGAAGATGTATGGGATATAACAGAGTATAAACAATAATTTTGAAAGGGAGTATTATATATGGGATTATTAAAGGCGGGAATAGGCGCGGCAGGCGGTGTGCTTGCCGATTCGTGGAGAGACTACTTCTATTGTGAGAGTTTGGACGCTGACGTTCTTGTGGCAAAAGGCGAAAAGAGAGCCGGAGACAGAAGCTCAAACAAAAAAGGAACGGATAATATTATTTCAAATGGTTCGATTATCAATGTCAACGATGGGCAGTGTATGATGATTGTGGAAAGCGGAAAGGTGGTTGATATCTGTGCGGAACCGGGCGAGTTCGTTTACGATACCGGAACGGAGCCCAGCATTTTCTATGGAAACCTGAGCGAGAACATCAAAAAAAGCTTTGGCGAGGTCGGAAAGCGTTTTACCTTCGGTGGCGAGCCGGGAAAAGACCAAAGAGTATATTTTTTCAATACAAAAGAGATTATAGGCAATAAATACGGAACCCCTTCACCGGTGCCTTTTCGTGTTGTAGACAATAATATAGGTCTTGATGTAGATATTGCAATCCGCTGTCACGGCGAGTATTCCTACAAAATTACAAATCCTTTGCTGTTTTACACAAACGTGTGCGGCAATGTTGACGAAATGTATCTACGGGAAACCATTGACAGCCAATTGAAAACGGAGTTACTCACAGCGCTTCAGCCGGCATTTGCAAAAATTTCGGATATGGGAATCCGATACAGTTCGCTTCCGGCGCACACAATGGAAATCGGCGATGCGTTAAACGACGTTCTTTCCGCAAAATGGAGAGATTTAAGAGGCATTGAAATTGTTGTGTTCGGTGTTTCCTCCGTAAACGCTTCGGAAGAAGACGAAAAAATGATTAAAGAAATTCAAAGAAACGCGGCATTCCGCAATCCGACAATGGCGGCGGCGCATATGGTGGGTGCGCAGGCTCAAGCTATGCAGGATGCGGCGAAAAACGAGGGCGGCATGGGCGCTATGGGCGGATTTTTCGGCATGAATATGGCGCAGAATGCAGGTGGTGCCAATGCGGCTAATCTCTTTGCTATGGGACAACAGCAGCAACAGCAACCTCAGCAGGTGGCACCTTCCGGCTGGAGTTGTGAATGTGGTCAGGGCGGCAATATGGGTAAATTCTGTATGAATTGCGGAAAACCACAGCCGTCAGCAGATGGCTGGACGTGTTCTTGCGGTACACTTAACAAAGGTAAGTTCTGCCAAAACTGCGGAAGTTCCAAGCCTGCGGGCACACCTTTGTACAAGTGCGATAAGTGTGGTTGGGAACCGGAAGATCCAGCAAATCCACCGAAATTCTGTCCAGAATGTGGTGATGTGTTTGATGAGAATGATAAGCAATAAAATTTTCGTAAAAGACAATATTTGAATAGAAAGATAAAAGGGATAATATTGCTTGTGACGGAATGATAGGCCTCCGAAACGGAAGCCGCGGAAAATGCGAATGTTGCAGCAACGCTCTATAATCCAAATAGCTTATTTCAAACAATCAATATTAGTGTATGATATAATCAGCAGAAAAATTGAAAATTATTGGTTAAGCTATATTCGGGTTATACAGAGAAATAGCACAAAACATCTATATGGAAAGGCGCGGAGCTTTTGAAAAAGCTTCTGCGCCTTTTTGCATTTTTTGAAAATCGAGGTTGTAAAATTTGCAATTTCTCTGTTACCTATATGAGAGGGAAAAGAAACACCTACTTTCGCAATGAAAGGAGGTGAGAAAATGACAGATAAGGACAATAAACGTATCTCCAATCAGTTTGGCTGCTTTTGTTCAAGGGTGCTGAAAAATGAAGCGCATAATATCCACTCGGAATATGCAAAGCAGCGTGAACACGAAACATCTCTTACAGAACTTTCAAGCGATGAATTGTTGGAATTGTCGGCAAATGATACCTATTTTGCAGATGAACACATTTTCAAAGTGCTTGATAAAGAAATCGTTGTTGTCGGAAACGAATTAGCGAAAGCTCTGATGAAACTACCCCCTGAAAAATTAGAGATTATTTTGCTTTCGTATTTTATGGATATGACCGACGCAGAGATAGGTCGAACACTCAATGCGATACAGCAAACGATATGTAAGAGACGGACAAGCACTTTGAAGCTGCTGCGAGATTACTTGGAAAAGGAGGGTATTCAATGGGACGACATATAAAAGCCTCAGACATACCGGTAACTGTAATTACTGCGACAATGAATGCGGAGCCTTCTGCAATCGCGTATATTTTGCAGCACTATCGTAATTACATACGAAAGCTGGCAACTCGAATATTGAAAGACGAATACGGCAACGAATATCTTTATGTTGACGCAGATATGGAAAACCGTCTGAAATCAAAATTGATATTCAGTATCATTTCCGATTTCAAAATTCTGCCTGCTTAAATTTATTGGAGCACACCCCTCTCTGTGCTCCACTCTTTTATTTGTCATTCCGTCAAAGCACATTTATAAAAGTGTGTTTTGACAGGCTGATAAATGCCGACAGCTCTTTGACAAAGAAAGCCCATTGCGGCAGAATAGGCAAACAAACACATTCCGTCCGTGCCGAGCTTTACGGGAAATGCGCGACGATACCTTTTAAGGCGGAGCGATAACCATTTTTACCGTAGTTGCAGATGTGGCAGTCTGCAAGCAATGACGCGCGGGCGCAATAATGATACTCCCGCCTTGAACGCTTCACAGCATTGGGCGGCTGGACGAGAACCGTGCAGGGGTGCAATTCCCGTGGAGCGCAGCCGGCGCCGTTTGGATTTGCTAAAAAATTAGGAATTTATGCTATGAGGTAAATTGCTATGGATAGTAAAACAAATAATATAAAAGAAGAAAAAAACAATGCTGAATTTGCAAAGCCCACAACCTACGATTTTGACAAAAATTCTTTTGTTGTGGAGCCTGTTTTTAAGGAACAGGCAAAGGAAACTTTGGGAACGGTTTTAATTCGATTGATAAAGTCGGATAAATAAATTTGAAGAATTATCATTTAACGGGCTGACAGTTTGGATAAAAAGCGGTATAATATAAGTATGCTGATTATTGACTGTCGGTGAAAGGAGGACGTATGAGACAGTCAAGCAATAAAAAAAGAGAGGTTACGGCCTCGTTATATCTACGGCTTTCTCGTGATGATAATTTAGACGGTGAAAGTTACAGTATCGGAAATCAGAAAAAGCTGCTCACGGCGGTTGCTAAGGAAAAGGGATATACAAACTTATTGATTTATATTGACGACGGTATTTCTGGCGTTACTATGAACAGACCTGATTATATCAGAATGATAGAAGATTTTGAAAACAATAAATCATCTGCATTGTTTGTAAAAGACCTTTCCCGTATCGGCAGGAATTATATTGAGGTCGGCAAACTGACCGAAGAATTTCTACCCGAACACGATATAAGGCTTGTTGCCGTTTCGGATAACATTGACACGCAGGAGGGTGAAAACGAGCTTGCTCCGATAAAAAATCTTTTTAATGAATGGTATGCGCGTGATATTTCCAAAAAGCGCCGTATCAGCAACAAGATTAAAGGAAATGCAGGCGAGCCTATGGGTATGCCGCCGTATGGATATATGAAAAATCCTGACGGAAGCAAAAGCTGGGTTGTTGATGAAGAAGCGGCAAATGTTGTAAGACGGATTTTTGATATGACATTAGAGGGCGTCGGTACACATCAGATTGCGGATATTCTTGCAAGCGAAAATGTACTGATACCGACAAGCTATTGGATAAGCAAGGGCATTGGTCGTCCGGGAAGTAAAACGGCTTTAAGCTGTGAATGGAAAAGCTCAACGATTGTATCAATACTTTCCAAACAGGAATATTGCGGTGATGTTCTGAACTTCAAAACCTATTCAAAGTCATACAAAAACAAAAAGCGTTATGCTAATGACCGTGAAAATTGGGTGATATTCAAAGATGTTCACGAACCAATCATTGACCGCGCTGTTTGGGAAACGATACAGGAACGCCGAAGCAGAAAAACGCGCAAGAAGCAAAAAGCCGACGGCGAGAAAAATATGTTTTCGGGATTGCTTGTATGTGCGGATTGCGGCAGTAATCTATGGTATCACTTCAATCAGGCAAACCACGATATACAATACTTCAACTGTTCGGGATATAACAAGGGTAATCGGAAAATCTGTAATTCTACCCATTACATACGGGTTGACTTTTTGGAAAAGGTTGTACTTGGTGAAATCAGAAGGCTGACAAAACTTGCAACGCAGTATGAAAGTGAATTTGCTAAAATTGTTATGGGACATTCCATAAAAGCCGCCGAACAGGAACGGCAGCTAAAACAAAAGGAATTAAATTCACTCACTGCAAGGGATAAGGAACTTGATAATCTGTTTGAACATCTGTATGAGGATAATGTCTGCGGCAAGATTAGTGATGATAGATTTGCAAAAATGTCTGTCAAATACGAGTCGGAGCAAAAAGAAGTTTCCTCACGCATTAAGGAATTGCAAACGGAGCTTGAAAGCGAAAAAAGCAAGGCCGTAACAAGCGATATGTTTATGGCGTCCGTCCGTAAATACACGCGGGCAAGAAAGCTGACGCCGAGAATGTTAAACGAACTGATTGAAAAAATCGAAGTACACCAATCCGAAAAGATTGACGGCAAAACCGTTCAAAGGCTTACCATTCATTATAACTGTATAGGCGCGATTGAAATACCCGACCTTGACAAGTTACCCGAAAACAATGTATCGGTACATACAAGGCAGGGCGTAGATGTTCATTATGCCGCCTGTGCAAGCTGAGGGAGTGAGCCTGTGAGCAAGAAAAAGCAGAAAGTTGTTTGCTATATGCGGGTTGCTACCCGTGAACAGCTAAACGACAGAGAACAGGAATTAAGGCAGTTTGCAAAGAAACACGATTATGAAATTACTGATTTTGTAATCGAACAGCGAAGCGGTTTAGCCGCTTACAGTGAAACGCTAAACGGGCTTTTGCAAAATCAATCTGTAAGAAATATTTTAATGCCAAACATAAGCGGTCTTTCAAGAAACATATCCGTACTGCAAGGGATTTTGAGAACCGCCGAAAAAAACAATAAAAATATCATCAGCACAGACGGAAGCTGTGAAAGCTACCCGATATACTGATGATTTAGACAATAAAAAACCGAGCGCTTGCCAGAACCGTTCAAGTTCTGTAAGAACACTCGGTATGGTCGAGGTGACAGGATTTGAACCTGCGACCCCTTCGTCCCGAACGAAGTACTCTACCAAACTGAGCCACACCTCGACAACATTCAATAGTATAGCATAAATAGCAGATAGTTGTCAAGTCTTTTTTTGATTTACAGATAATGTGGATACATAATTTTCAACTTCGGGACAAATGTATTAAAACTATCATTTCATCCGGCTTCACGTTGATGCCGATATTTTTCTCGAGTGGCATATCCACCGCGGATATGGCGTTCTTGTTTGTTTTCAAGTAAAATTGCTTTGACTTCGTCTGCCAAAAGCTGATTAATTTTAATTAGACGTTCTGTCATATCCTTATGTACAGTAGATTTACTAATGCCAAATTTTTTGGCGGCTTCTCGGACGGTGCATTTATTTTCGATAATGTACTTTGCGAGTTCAATTGTTCTTTCTTCGATATAACACCTCACATACAATGCCTCCCATTTCACGAATTGCTCTTGATAGAGCTTTTGAACCTGATTTAGTATATGCACTAAACAGACAGGGTATGACAAACAAGAGGTTTTATCTGCTTTTGTTGTGAGAAAAAGAAAGAAGACGCGCTTCTTTTGGGTACATCAGGTTGCTTTTTTTCTTACAATGTGCTATACTTCATGCGTTGTTTTTGTGAAGCAACAGAAAGGGAGAATTATGATGCAGCCAGATAAAAAAACGCAAATTTGTCGAAACTCTTTTTTTGTAACAGTAGCGGCGTTATTATGTTGTGCTTTATGGGGGAGTGCGACGCCTTTTATTAAGATTGGATATGGACTCCTTTTGCCGCAGAAAAATGTACCATCTATCATTTTGTTTGCCGGGATTCGGTTTGCTATAGCCGGGATATTGGCAATAGCGCTTTACAGTATTAGCAGGAGAAAATTTCTTTATCCTCAAAAGGAGAACTGGGGTCGCATTGTTAAAATTGCAGCTGTGCAAACGGTCATTCAATATTTATTTTTTTATATTGGTTTGGCAAATACATCGGGAGTAAAAGGTACTATTATTAGTGGGTCAAATGTATTTTTTGCAATTATAATTGCCGCCTTGTTGTATCGGCAGGAACGTTTGACGTGGAGAAAAATTTTTGGCTGTCTTCTGGGTTTTGCGGGAATTATTGCAGTGAATCTGAATGGACTGGATTGGAACATGAATTTTACCGGAGATGCTTTTGTGCTTTTTTCTACGATATCTTATGCTTTTTCATCGGTATTAATCAAAAGGTATTCTCAATATGAAGATCCGGTTATCATTAGCGGTTATCAGTTTTTGACAGGTGGTATTATAATGATAGCGATTGGCTTTGGCTTTGGTGGAAGTGTGGAGATAGCGACCAGCGCTGGAATGGGCGTGCTGATATACCTGGCTTTTTTGTCTGCTGTAGCCTACTCGCTCTGGGGTGTATTGTTACAGTATAATCCGGTATCTCGGATTACGGTATTTAGTTTTGTGATCCCGGTTTTTGGTGTACTCCTTTCGTCTCTGATGTTGGACGAGGCAAGTTCGGTCACTCCGGTGCAGTTGATAGTGACGTTGGTGTTAATTTGTGCTGGAATTTTGGTTTTAAATTTTGGCACTGGAAAGGAAAAAACATAATGGATAGAGAGGTTCCCTCTGTTACTGTTTCATCTTATTTAAGCATGGCTTTTGAAAACCGGACAGTCTAACATATATTTATGCGTATTTTTGAAGAAATCCTCTTGACACCTAGCAGTGGCTGTGATAAATTTATAATGGATAGTAATAGGAAAGGGGCAGGATATATGGCAGTTTCCATTGCTTTGGCAGGCAATCCTAACAGTGGGAAAACCACCATGTTTAATGTTCTGACCGGAAGCAGTCAGTATGTGGGCAACCGTCCTGGAGTCACGGTAGAGGGCAAAGTGGGACAGATGCGAAATTATCCTGATGTCAATGTGGTTGATTTACCGGGAATATATTCACTTTCTCCTTATACCATGGAAGAAGTCGTAACGCGGAATTATTTGATTGACGAGCATCCTGATGCCATTATTAATTTGGTGGACGCTTCTAATATTGAGCGAAACCTCTATCTGACAACGCAGCTATGCGAAGTGGGCTTTCCAGTTGTGATTGCGCTTAATATGATGGATGTGGCAGAAAAGAACGGAGATACCATACATATAGACAAGCTTAGTCAAATGTTGGGCTGTGATGTTATACCGACTTCGGCATTGAAGGAAAAAGGGTTAGATGAGTTGTGCGAAGCAGCGGTTCATGCGGCTAAAAAGGGACAGGCTGTTTTTGGTGGTTGTAGGTTTTCGCCGCGGATTGAAACAGCGCTTTCGCAGATTGAAGCTTTGATTTCGGATACGGCAGAGAAATTACATATGCGTTGGTTTGTAGTCAAAGTGTTTGAACGGGATCAGCGGGTTATGGAGAGCTTGAATCTGCCGGAAGATAGACAGAAGAAAATTGATAAAATAATTACCAAGTGTGAACAGGAATTTGATGATGAAAGTGATAGTATCATTATCAATGAACGTTATGAATATATCACTGCACTGGTAAAGCAGTGTGTGATTCGACATGAACTGGGGACAACGGTTTCTGACAAGGTCGATGATGTAATGACCAATCGCTATTTAGCGCTCCCGCTTTTTATTGTGATTATGTGCGGAGTATATTATATATCTATTCAGACTGTAGGTGGTTGGGCGGCTGGATGGATGGAGCAGTTGATTGCAGCTGCCTGTACAGCGGTTCGGGCTTTACTTGAACAAGCCAGTGCAGCAGATTGGATGACCGGTTTAGTGGTAGATGGATTGATCAGCGGCGTAGGTGCGGTTTTGTCTTTTGTCCCTCAGCTTTTGGTACTGTTTCTCTTTTTGGCACTTTTGGAAGATTGCGGCTATATGGCGCGGATTGCTTTTATTATGGATCAGGTGTTTCGGCGTTTTGGCCTTTCAGGGAAATCGTTTATTCCGCTACTGGTTGCTTCCGGATGCGGTGTTCCGGGAATTATGAGTTGTCGTACGATTGAGAGTGAAAAAGACAGAAAAATCACCATTATGGTGACTACTTTTGTCCCATGCGGTGCCAAATTACCATTGATTGCATTAATTGCAGGGTCTCTGTTTGGAAATTCTGCATGGATTGCCATTTCGGTGTATTTTGTGGGTGTATTAATGGTCTTTTTATCGGGTCTCATATTAAAAAAGAGTCGCGCTTTGTCCAGTGATCCGGCACCTTTTGTTATGGAGATGCCAAGTTACCATATACCCAGTGCAAAAAATGTGGCGAGGCATGTATGGGATGATATCCGAGCGTTTGTTATTAAAGCAGGAACCATTATTTTCCTCGCCTGCGGTATTATTTGGTTTTTATCAAACTTTGCGTGGAATTTGCGGATGACCGATGCATCGCATAGCATTTTGGCGGATATTGGTGGGTTGCTGGCTCCGCTGTTTCGGCCTTTGGGGTTTGGGCAATGGCAGCCTGCGGTGGCAACATTGACTGGAATTGCGGCAAAAGAAAACATTGTGAGCAGTTTGAATGTGCTTTATGGCTGGGAAGGTACTGAGAATATAAGCAGTGTCTTTACGCCGCTCAGTGGTTATGCATTTTTAATGTTTAATATGCTTTGTTCTCCGTGTGTGGCGGCGATAGGAGCGATTCGCCGGGAAATGGGTAGTTTGCGTTGGACTTTGTTCGCCTTGGGATATCAGACAGGTCTTGCTTATGTGGTAACCTTTATCCTTTATCAGACGGGAATTTTTATACAAACTGGTCAATTTCAGATTACTACTGCGGTGGCAGTGCTTTTGGCGGCTGGTGCGCTTTATTTGATTTTTCGGCGTGCGCCTCAGCCCAAAACTGTTTAGAGAAAATGATGTGCCGCAGGACTTTTTAAAGTCCTGCGGCCTTTTGCGGTATTTTGTCAAAAAAACTATGGCTTTTTTAGGGGGTTTGTGATACAATGCAATATAAGGCGTATAAGGAGGATAGGACATGGCAGAAAAAAAGCATGTAGAAATATTTACCGATGGCGCCTGCAGCGGAAATCCCGGCCCAGGCGGTTTTGGTGTCGTTTTGCGTTATAAACAATATGAGCGGGAGCTTTCCGGCGGAGAAGCGAATACGACAAATAACCGTATGGAACTTTCGGCTGTCATTGCTGGATTGGAAGCGTTGACAGAACCTTGCAAGGTGACATTATACAGTGATTCTAAGTATTTTGTGGATGCTGTACAGAATGGCTGGGCGGTTTCATGGAAACAGCGAGGCTGGATGCGTAATAAAAAAGAAAAAGCGCTGAACCCAGACCTGTGGGAACAGATCTTAAAACTTTTGGATTACCATGAGGTTACCTTGGTGTGGGTCAAAGGGCATGCCGGGCATCCGGAAAATGAACGTTGTGATCGTTTGGCGGTTGCAGAATCAAAAAAGTTTTTAAAAGGATAATATATTACAGAACTTCTACTTTTCATAGAATGCATTCTGTAAGGAAAGGCAGGAGAATTTATGGAAAAACGGATTTATGTAGATCATGCGGCTACAACAAAAACGGCGCCAGAGGTCTTACAGGCCATGTTGCCGTATTTTGAAACCGTATATGGAAATCCTTCCAGCATTTATCAGGAAGGAAGGGAAGCAAAAAAAGTAATAGAAACGGCAAGGGAAGAGGTGGCTGCGGCGATTGGAGCAACGGTGCAGGAAATTTTCTTTACCGGTTCGGGCAGCGAAGCGGATAACTGGGCGATTCGTTCTGCCGTTAAAGCGATGCGCCATAAAGGGAATCATATTATTACGACGGCAGTAGAGCATCATGCGGTATTGCATACTTGTCAACAGTTGGAAAAGGAAGGGTATGAGGTTACTTATCTGCCAGTGGATGAATATGGTATGGTATCGCCTTCGGCAGTGCAGGCAGCCATGCGCGATACTACCACACTGGTTACAGTAATGCTTGCGAATAACGAAATTGGAACTATTATGCCAGTGAAGGAAATTGCAGAGACGGTCCATAAAGCTGGAGCTTTGTTTCATACAGATGCAGTGCAGGCAATTGGAATGATTCCGGTAAACGTAAAAGACTTGCAGGTGGACATGCTGTCTCTTACGGGACATAAATTTCACGGACCAAAAGGAAGCGGTGCATTGTATGTGCGCCAAGGTCTCAAGCTGGAACCGTTTATTACGGGTGGTGCGCAGGAGCGAGGACGGCGTGCGGGTACGGAAAACGTACCGGGAATTGTAGGACTTGGCAAAGCGATTACCTTGGCCACTGCGAATATTCCCGAAAAAGCAGCTTATTTAACGGCACTGCGGGATAGCTATATCAAAAAGATACTTCAGACCGTGCCTTTTGCAAGGTTAAACGGCCATCCAGAGAAACGGCTGCCGGGTAACGCCAATATATCCTTTTCTTTTATTGAAGGGGAAGGTCTTTTGCTATTTTTGGATATGAAGGGGATCTCGGCTTCCAGCGGAAGCGCTTGTACTTCCGGGTCATTGGATCCGTCTCATGTTCTGCTGGCGATTGGATTAAAGCATGAGGAAGCACATGGATCTCTCCGGGTCACCTTTGATGTGGAAAATACCATGGAAGAGGTAGATTATATTGTAGAGGCTGTGCGGGAAACCGTGGAACGGCTGCGAAATATGTCCCCGCTTTACGAAAAATATTTAAAAGAACAGCAGGGTAGGTAAATGTTTGCTCAATCTGTGCGAAGCAGAGCAGAAAATTTGATTTGTGCCGGCGCACAGCGGCGGATAAGGAGAATTTTATGTATAGTGAAAAAGTAATGGATCATTTTAGTAATCCCCGCAATGTGGGAGAAATTGCAGATGCGAACGCCATAGGCGAGGTTGGAAACCCTCAGTGCGGTGATATTATGAAGATATATATGAAAATTAATGACGAAACTGGTGTGATTGAACAGGTAAGTTTTAAAACCTTTGGCTGTGGCGCTGCCATTGCGACCAGCTCTATGGCAACAGAACTGGTAAAAGGAAAAACCATTGAAGAAGCCCTTGCTTTGACAAATAAAGCAGTGGCAGAGGCGCTGGACGGGCTTCCTCCAGTAAAAATGCATTGTTCTGTTCTGGCAGAAGAGGCTGTACGGTCTGCCATCGCAGATTATTATGAACGCCGTGGTGAGGAAGTCCCGCAGGGACTGAAATGCAGCGGATGCTGTGGAAGTTGCAGCCACGGACATGAGGAATAGGCCATGGAAAAGGTTATTATCGGCATGTCTGGCGGGGTGGACAGCAGTGTTGCTGCCGCCGTGCTTTTGGAGCAGGGGTATGAGGTAATAGGAGTGACTTTGCGGCTTCGCGATGGAGTGGAAAGTGATGTAGCTGTACAAGATGCAGAAAGGGTAGCAAACCATTTGAAGATCCCGTTTCATACGCTGGATTTTTGCAAGTCCTTTTCCCGTTATGTTGTAGATTATTTTACACAGGAGTACGTTTCGGGCAGAACGCCGAATCCCTGTATTGCCTGCAATCGTTATATAAAGTTTGATGCCATGTTGGAGGCGGCAGACCAGTTGGGAGCGGATAAAATCGCAACAGGGCATTATGCCAGGGTGGTATATGATAAAAATTCTGGTCGGTATCTGCTCAAACGGTCTGCGGCATCTGTGAAGGATCAAACCTATGCTTTATATGCTTTGGGGCAGGAACAGCTTTCCAGGGTTTTGATGCCTTTGGGGGAATTTACAGATAAAGCCGCTGTGCGGCAGAAGGCAAAGGAGCTGTGTCTGCCGGTTGCAGAAAAGCCGGAGAGTATGGAAATTTGTTTTGTGCCAGATGGGGATTATGCTGGATTTATTGAACAGCGGACTGGAAATGTTTCACCTCGGGGTAAGTTTGTAGATGCAGAAGGCAATGTTTTGGGCGAACACCGGGGCATTGTACATTATACCATTGGGCAGCGTAAGGGGTTGGGTATTGCTTTTGGCAAACCCATGTTTGTTATTGATATTGATGCAAAAACCAATCAGGTGATGCTGGGCGAAAAAGGTTCGGAGTTTACTGATGTGCTTTTGGCTTCTCAGCCTAATTTTATTTCGTTTGCCCAGCTGAAAGATGCGATGCGGGTGGAAGCAAAGGTGCGTTATACCGCGGTACCTGCACTTGCCATGATAGAAAAAGAAGGAGAAAATTTGCTGGTTCGGTTTGATACGCCCCAGCGGGCGGTAACGCCTGGCCAGGCGGTGGTGTTTTATGAACCTGGCGGTGATACGGTGATTGGCGGTGCAGTGATTGAAAAATCATGGACAGAGAAGAATAGGGGTTGATTAACATAGAATATCAGGAGCTGCGCAGAAAAATTTTAGCCAAGGAATATCCGGATTTGAATTCTCGGCAGAAAGAAGCTGTACTGCAAACGGAAGGCCCTTTGTTAGTTTTGGCAGGAGCGGGATCTGGAAAGACTACAGTGATTGTTTATAAAATTGCGCATTTAATTCGGTTTGGGAAGACGGAAATTGGCAGTATGGCCATCCAGCCGCAGGGACTTTCAGAACAGGATATGGAAATCTTGCAGTGGTATGCAGACGGGGAACTGGATGAGCTTCCACCGCATTTGCTGTCATGCCTTGCGGAAGACCCGCCGGAGCCGTCGCGGATCATGGCGATTACTTTTACCAATAAAGCGGCAGGAGAACTGAAACAGCGTTTGGTACATCAACTGGGCGATGCTGGGGATCAGATACTGGCCAGCACCTTTCATTCAGCATGTGTACGATTTTTGCGGCGAGATTCGGAACGCATTGGATACGAACGAAGCTTTACCATTTATGATACAGCGGATCAACAGACGTTGATGAAGGATTGCCTGAAAGAGCTAGGGATAGATGATAAAAAATTTCCGCCCCGGGCTGTGCTGTCGGAAATCAGCAGGGCGAAGGATAAATTAATTGATCCGGTGGAATATAGCCAGATGAATGCGGGTGATTTTTATTTTTCACGCATCGCAAAGCTGTATGAATTATATCAAAAAAAATTAAAAACAAACAATGCCATGGATTTTGATGATTTAATTGCCAATACAGTTCGTTTGTTGGAAGACTGCCCCGATGTATTGGAATACTACCAGAACCGTTTTCGTTATATCTTGGTGGATGAATATCAGGATACCAACCGGGCACAGTATCGCTTGGTCAGTTTGTTAGCGGGAAAGTATCACAATTTGTGCGTTGTAGGCGATGATGATCAGAGTATCTATAAATTCCGTGGAGCGGATATTCGAAATATTTTAGATTTTGAGAAAGAATTTCCCAATTGCCGTGTGATTAAACTGGAAGAAAATTATCGTTCGACTCAGAATATTTTAGATGCTGCTAATGCAGTGATTTCCAATAATCAGGGAAGAAAGGGAAAGGCGCTTTGGACTGCCAATGGCGGTGGAGAGCACTTAGAGTTGTACACAGCCTTAAATGAACATAACGAAGCCTATCATATTGCAGATACAATTCGGAAACTGGGTGGTAATTTAAGCGATACCGTGATTTTATACCGTATGAATGCCATGTCGCGTATTATAGAAGATGCGCTTTTAAAATCTGCGCTTCCTTATAAAGTGGTCGGTGGACTGCGTTTTTATGACCGCAAGGAGATTAAAGATTTAACGGCATATCTTCGGTTGATACAGAATCATGGAGATAATATCGCTCTGCGGCGTGTCATCAATGAGCCCAAACGCGGAATCGGCGCAGCGACGGTGGAACGGGCGGAAGCGATTGCCATTGGAGAAGGACTTACCATTTTTGAGGTATGTCGGCGTGCAGGAAGTTTTGAGGAATTTCCTGCAAGAGCGGCAGGAAAACTGGAAGAATTTGCTCGGCTGATTGAAGGCCTCCGAAAGGAAATTGATGAGGACATGGGGCTTGAACTGTTTGTTAAGACGGTGATGGAGAGAACTGGGATGGTGGCTGCGCTTCAACAGGAAAAAACGGTGGAAAACCAGACACGGCTTGAAAACTTAGATGAGTTTATTTCCATGGTACAGGAGTCGGTGAAAAAAGATGCGGCGATTACACTGGAAGAACTTTTGGAGGATATTTCTCTGCTTTCTGATATTGACAATTATGATGAAGCGCAGGATGCAGTTACCTTAATGACGCTGCACAGCGCGAAGGGCCTGGAATTTCCAAATGTATTTTTAATTGGAATGGAAGAAGGAGTTTTCCCCGGACTACGCTCTATGGGTGATCCAGAGGAAATGGAGGAAGAACGCAGGCTTTGTTATGTAGGAATTACTCGGGCAAAAAAGAGATTGTTCTTTACCAATGCAAAAAGCCGAACCCTGTTTGGTTCGACTAAGTTTAATAAACCGTCCCGGTTTTTAAATGAAATTCCGGATACGCTTTTGGAAAAGAAAGAAGAGAGACCGCAAGCGGCATTTGTTTCTTCTGGGGCAGTGAAGCCACAGGGGTTTGGACGAAGCACATTTCTTGAAAATCGGGAAAAACCTGCAGCAGCAAGGGCAGCCGCGCAGGAGTTTGCGCCTGGCGACAAGGTGCGGCATCGTAAGTTTGGTGAAGGGACCATAGTTGCGGCACAGAAAATGGGTGCGGACACCTTGCTTAGGATTGCTTTTGCCGAAGGTGAGAAAAAATTGCTTGCCGCATATGCGCCGATCGAAAAAATTTGATGTCTGTATGGCGAATAATGGAGAAGGTGGAAACATGTATGATGTATTGGCTGAGGTTTATGACCAGCTTCAGGATGTGGATTATGAAGCCTTTGCGGATTATTATGAGGCGATATTTCAAAAGTTTAACTGTCAGCCGTCACTGGTGCTGGATTTGGGCTGTGGCACAGGAAATATGACCCTGGCTATGGCGCGCAGGGGTTATGAGATGATTGGCCTTGATTGTTCGGTGGAGATGCTGGAAATTGCTGCGCAAAAGGCACGGGATCAGCAGAAGGAGATATTGTTTTTGAATCAAGACATGACCACTTTTGAGTTGTATGGAACGGTAGGCGCTATGATCTGTGCGTTGGACGGAGTCAATTATTTAACCGGTGATGGTCAACTGGAAGAAATGCTTCAGCGACTGCATTGTTTTTTGGATCCGGGAGGTTTACTGATTTTTGATGTGAATACACCGTATAAATTCCAGAAAGTATTGGACGGTCAGACGTTCCTTTATGACCAGGATGATATTTATTGTGTATGGAACAATGAATATGATGCAGAAGAACAGATTTGTTATTTTGATTTGAATATTTTTTTGAGGGACGCAGACGGTATGTATATCAGGAGAGACGAATTCCAGGAGGAACGGGCGTATTCGGCCTTAGAACTACAAGAATGCATTGAGCGATGCGGTTTAGAATGTGCCGGTATTTTTGACCATTTGAGTTTTTTACCTCCGAAAACGGAATCGGAGCGGTTGTTTTTTGTAGTACGCAGGCCCTTGTCGGCGGCAGGAGGATATGCGGATGAAAAAATTTTTTAGGGAATTTAAAGAATTTGCCATGCGGGGTAATGTACTGGATTTGGCTGTGGGCGTGATCATTGGGGGTGCGTTTCAAAAGATCGTTTCTTCTTTGGTGGGAGATGTGATTTCTCCACTTTTGGGACTGTTTGGCGGTGTGAATTTTGATAGCTTGATTTTGCACATTGGTGATGTTGAGCTGCGTTATGGCGCATTCATTACAACGGTGATTGATTTTGTTATCATGGCGTTTGTTATTTTTTTGTTGGTTAAGGGGATCAATAAGATTACCTCATTTGGAAGAAAAAAAGAAGAGCCAAAAAAACCGGAGAAAAAGAAATGTCCCTTTTGCTGTAGTGAAATTAATAATGATGCAGTGCGTTGTCCTTTCTGTACCTCAATACTTATTACTGAAGAAGAGCCGGCTGCTGAAAAATCCAAACCTGTCCCTTCTGGAAACAGGAAAAAGCGCAAAAATTAAGACAATGATAAAAACACCAGACGAATTTTTGGTCTGGTGTTTTTTGTGTATCCTATTAGCGCGTAATCATCGTTCCGATGCCGTGATCGGTAAAAATCTCAAGCAGCAGACAGTGAGGAATACGGCCATCCACAATATGTACTGAATTTACCCCTGCCTCAATGGCGCGGATGGCTCCTTCTACTTTCGGAATCATTCCGCCTACAATTTTGCCTTCATCGATCATAGTATAGATCTGTTTGCGGGATAACACAGAAAACACTTCCGTACTGTCTGCGGATTCTTTAATTCCTTCTGTATCGGTCAAAAGCATAAGCTTTTCTGCTTCCAGCGCTTCTGCAATGGCACCGGCCACCGTATCTGCATTAATATTATAACTATTTCCGTTTTCGTCTACGCCGATGGGCGCAACCACAGGAATATAACCACGCTGTGTCAGGTCGGCGAGAACCTTTTCGTTAATATTGACAATTTCACCAACAAATCCAATATCTGTATCTTTGCCGTTGACCTGTGTGTAGCATTTGCGGCACTGAATCAAATTCCCGTCTATACCCGAAACCCCGAGTCCGTTGCCGCCTTTGGTTCCCAGCAACGAAACAATTTCCTTGTTGGTTTTTCCAATCAGTACCATTTGTGCTACCTGCATGGTCTGTGCATCCGTAACGCGCAGGCCGTTGATAAATTCGCTTTGAATACCGAACCGGGTCAGGGCCGCGGAAATATCCGGACCGCCGCCGTGCACCACAACAGGATTAATGCCAATGTATTTTAAAAGAGTAATATCTTCCATTACACGGTTTTTCAGGTCTTCATTGATCATAGCGTTGCCACCGTATTTGATGACTACAGTTTTTCCATTGAATTTTTGTATGTAAGGAAGGGCTTCAATTAATATACTGGCCTTCCCAATGAGTTGCTCCATGCTAAATTCCATAATAAAATTCTCCCAACTTGAATGGATTATAAATACATTCCTGCCTCAGTCAGCCCGGTATCTTCCGGTAAATGGAAGAGCAGATTCATATTTTGTACGGCTTGTCCTGCGGCACCTTTCATCAGATTGTCAATGCAAGAAATAACAATCACTCGATTGAGACGCGGGTCTACCGTAAGACCAATCCCGACATAATTGGATCCGGAAACGTGTTTTACTTCGGGCAGGCTGCCTTCAGGGTAGATCCGGACAAATTTTTCATCTTTGTAAAATGTACGGTAAAGTTCTAATAGTGCCCCGGTGGTATATGCCTTTTTAAGATTGGCATAGCATGTAGCGAAAATGCCACGTTTCATGGGCGCCAAATGCGGTGTAAAGGAAAGGATGATCTCCTCGCCAGCCAGCAGGGACAGTTCCTGTTCGATTTCTGAAGTGTGGCGATGGGTTGCTACCTTGTAAGCTTTCATGGTTTCGGTACATTCACAAAAGAGATTCGGAAGGTTCAGCCCACGTCCGGCGCCGGTGACGCCGGATTTGGCGTCAATGATCAAACTGCGATTATCTACTACGCCGGCTTTTACCAAAGGTGCCAATCCCATGATGGAACAAGTGGTATAACAGCCGGGATTGCCAATAAGTCTTGTATGGGGAATCTCATCTCGGTGCAGCTCACAAAGTCCATATACAGCCTTTTTTAGGAGCTCTGGGTCAGAATGTTCCTGACCATACCATTTTTCATAAACCTTAACATCGCGGTAACGAAAATCACCAGATAAATCAATAATCTTTAAATTTTTATCATATAAAGCCGGAATGACTTCTTTAGAAGCGCCGTGGGGCAATGCAGTAAAAACTACATCACAGCTTTTGGCAATATCATCAATGTCAAGCGCAGAGCAGGTAATATCACATATCCCCATTAAATTCGGATAGACCTCTGCAATTTTTTTTCCAGCATAGGACTGGGAAACAATTCTTTCTATTTTAACCTCCGGATGCCGGAGCAAAAGACGGACTGTTTCAATTCCTGCATATCCTGTTCCTCCTAATATCCCTGCTCGTATCATGACAATCACTCTCTTCCTGAAATTCCTTATTCTTAACTTGCAGATGCCTTTTTGCAGACATCAAATTACATTATACTCTTTTTTTAGAGGAAATGCAAGTGCTTTTTCTGGTTTTAAATCGGGGGTTGGAAAAAGAGAAAAAGGGAACTTTTTCTAATAGACAACGTCTAATTGGATAAAAGCAAACACATATAGATAGAATATGAATTCTTTTAAGAATTTAGTGTGGCCACACAGAATATATGTATTGATAAAAGAGGAGAGATGCTTTATGAATAGAAAGATTGTAGCTTTTATATTAGGTGGTGCCATGCTTTGTAGTATGTCGTTCCCTGTCATGGCGGAGGAGATAGAAAATATGCCGAATGCAGCAGAGGATACAGTACAGGCACCTGACAGTGTTCTTTACTATGGAAAAATTATGAAAATGAAAAGAGATGATACAGAGGCAATACAGCAAATTCGACTCAATTCAGAGCGATATGGCGAGTATATTATGAATGTTTCGGAAGAAACGGTATGGATTGACAGCGAAAACGTAACCGCTTTCAACCCTGCTGATTTGAAAGAAAACGAAAGGGTTTATGTATTTCACAGTCCGGCGGTGACAGCTTCTTTGCCGCCTCAGTCAGCGGCGATAGCAGTAGTTCGTAATATACCTCAGGATGCAGGCTGTGCCATGTATCATGTGGTGGATAAGGTAACGCAGGCAGAAGACGGAAGCCTTCAAATTTTGACGGATAATGGTGGTTTGATCCTTTCGGCAGATGAAAAAACGGACGTAGTTTCTTATCTTACCAAGAATATTGTAACATTAGAGGATATTCAAGAAGGAACCAGAATTATGGCGTGGTATTCGGCGGTTGCAGAATCTTATCCGGGGCAGGCATATGCCAATCATATTATGATTTTGCCTAATATAGAAGAAGAGGAAGAAGTTCTTCAGGAAGGGCAGCAGATTACGATGGAACTTGATGGCAAGGTGCCCAATATGACAGGAAGATATGAAAATGGTACTGTTATGGTTCCGGTTGCCGCAGTTGCCAGGGATCTTGGCTTTGAAGCCAAGTACACTGTGGATGAAGACGGTGAACTAGTCACTGTAGAAAGTGATAGCTTTTCGGTACATCTTAGAATTGGGCAGGATATGATTTTCGGTGTGACAAAAATTGAAGGAGCGGTTGGAATGACAGCACCGCAGAATTATGGTAAGGCGCCGTATATCGTAGATCCGGGTGTTACCTGGGCGCCTGCAGAGTTATTTACTATGCTTGGGAAAACAGTTACTTTGGAAGACTCAAATTTGGTAATTGAATGATAATAAACCCCCACAGCCAACTGGACTGCCCCAATTTGTGCGGACAGTACAAAAACGCCCTTGATGGTAGGATAAATTAAAGATTTAAGCAATATACTGACTTCGTTTTTCAAGCGGAGTCAGTATTGTTTTTATTTGTATTCTTTCGTTGTTGTAGAAATAGATATATTCATCTATGAGGAGGCGCGCCTCCTCATAGGTCTTGAGTTTGGTTCGGTAAATACACTCTGTTTTAAGTATAGAGAAGAAATT
>NZ_JADCKB010000023.1 GCF_014982785.1 Ructibacterium gallinarum | reverse complement strand
CTCCAATGGAAAGATATTTCAATACTTTGAAGAATGATTTGATATATCAACATTATTACCATACTGAGCAGGAGCTTTACGCAGCTATAGAAGAATTTGCGTATGTGCATTACAATCATGTACGTCCTCATTCTTATAATAATTACAAAACACCTTTCGAGGCACGCTATGAAGCTGTATAAGTTCTGTGGCAAAATTAGGTTGTTGTGTTACAAAAATGCTTGACCACAACATAATATGGATATGCTTCGGTATAAAACGATACCAAGAACAATAGATAAGTTAGGAAACTGGCATACAAATTTTACAGTGATTTCAATATCCCGTGGAGATATAAACGGTGCGGAAATGGCAGTTTCATTTCTGCGAAAGCAATTTCTAAATTTTGCTGATAATAATGGTTGTAATTTTTATCAGCTTCCATATTTTATAAAATAATATATGTGATCTAATTACCCAAAGTGTATTGCTACAAAAAGCAATACACTTTATATTTTAAATTGTATTTTTTATTTTTGTATAAGTTTATGAGAGCAAAATATTAGCTCGTTTTTGTACTGAAAAGGATTGTAGAGGAAGGAGAATTTATTTTGAATAACATAATTAAAGTTTTCACATGGTATATATTGTAAAAAAAAGGGAATAGTTAAATATATAGTTAAAAAATATTTTGTTACATCCCAAAATATAAGAGCATCAATTTTAGAAACAAATAGAATAACTCAAGGTAGGTTTGTAAAACGTTTTCTAGTTAGTTTATTATATTATCATGAGGTGAGGAATATTAAGCATAAGAAAATGACCAAAGAAATTTGGTTGACGTATTTTAATAATTACTTGTTTGCAAAAAAAATAATTACAGAAGATGAAAGAAATAAAATGGTATTACAAATCAAAAAGGAACTGAGCTCTAAATAATTAAAAAATTACACATAAGAGGTGAATAGTACGCCCGTTTGCTATTTGCCTTTTCTTTTTGCAGGGCAAAAAATTTAATGTAGGTATTGCAAGTTTGTTTGAGATATGATATTATAAATAATAATGATACAACGAAATGAGGGCCTGGTATGGATATTTTTTCAATTAGAGAACAGATGAAAACAAAAGCAGTTTATGATGTATCCATGAGAGTGACATTTTATGCAAGAGTCTCTTCTGAGAAAGATGAGCAGCTAAATTCTTTAGACAATCAAATATCATATTATAAAAATTTTATTAAAAGTAACAAAAATTGGACTTATGTCGAGGGATATATTGATGAGGGAATCTCTGGCATTTCGACAGAAAAGAGAGAGAGCTTTAATTCTATGATTGCTGATGCAAAAGAAAATAAGTTTGATTTCATTATTACAAAAGAAATTTCAAGATTTGCAAGAAACACGCTTGACAGCATAAGATTTACCAGGGATTTGCTGAATATGGGGGTAGGCGTATTATTTCAAAATGACAATATTAATACATTGGATGAAGATAGTGAATTGCGGCTTGCAATTATGTCAAGTATAGCACAAGATGAATTAAGGAAATTGTCATCGAGGGTAAAATTTGGCCATGCACAATCTATTAAAAAATCTGCTGTCTTAGGTAACAGCCGAATTTTTGGATATGAAAAAGATAATAAGAAACTTGTTATCAATGAAGAAGAAGCAAAGATGGTAAGGGAGCTTTATACATTATATGCTACAGATGAATATAGCATGAAACAGATAGAGTCCATTTTTTGGAATAAAGGGTATCGTAATCATAATGGAAATAAAATTGCGCATACAACGATGTCAAATATTATTTCTAATCCCAAATATAAAGGATACTATTGTGGCAATAAGGTAAAGGTTGTTGATATGTTTACCAAAAAGCAGAAGTTTTTGCCGCCGGAAGAATGGGTTATGTTTAAAGATGAAACAGGCAGTATTGTGCCTGCCATTGTATCCGAAGAACTTTGGGATAAAGCGAATGCAATTTTAAAAAGAAGAAGTGATGATGTTAAAAGCAGACAGGGAAAATGCAATCACCCTAATTTGCTGACTGGAAAAATGTATTGTATGCATTGCGGGAAGCCGTATTATCGACGGGAAAGCACGGATAAAACAGGAAATGTCAACAGCAAGTGGATATGCAGCGGAAAAATAAATAACGGGGCAAAATCTTGTCCTTCTTGTGTTATTTATGAAAATGAAATGAAAGAAATATTATTTCAAGTTTTTCAAGAAACCTCCGATGATGCTGATGAATTGATTGAAACTTATATTCATTTATATAAAAAATTAGAAGAAGAGGCTACTGTTACGAAAGAGTTAGCGACATTGGAACATAAAATTGCTGAGATCGATAAAAAGAAGGAGAAACTTCTTGACCATAACTTAAATGGGAGAATAGACGATGAAGACTTTGCAAAGATGATGAAGGACCTGAAAGCTACACAAATTGATTTGAAAGATAGATTGATTGCATTAACAGAACAACAAAATTCAAGAGAAGAGTTTAAAAAACATATTCAAACCATGAGAACTGTCTTAAATCAGGCAAGGCAAGAGGCCAGTCAAAATATGATTACCAAATCATTTGTTGATCAGTACATTGATAAAATCTATGCTACCTTTGAAGATGGTAAAATGAAGCTGGATATTAAAATATTTACAGGGGAAACCATCAGTAAGTATATTGAAAATTTAAGAAGTCGTACGGGTCAAATGAGGTTCACCATTTGACCACCGATTGAACCGGCCTGTCTGGAGGTGAGATCACCATTGTAGCCCTTGTTCAGGGTAACACCGACTTCATTTGCAGCTTCCATCTTGAACTGCTCCATAGCAGCCTTTGCCTGAGGTACTACATAGTTGTTGCTGTTGCTGGTATTGTTAGCCATAATTTTCACTCCTTATAATTCTTAAAAAAATAATTTCTGTTACGTGTTTAGTGTGAAACAAAGGCTGTATAATTATTCAGGAAATTTGAGGTAATTTTATATCTCAATTTTATCAGCTGTTCCACACTAATCATGATGCCCATAAAAATAAAAAATATTTTATGATTTTACATTTGCTTCAAATTAACAGTTTAGGCAAACATTATAAAAGTGTATCAACAAATTAACACACGAATGAGAAATTTTGAATATTTGACATTTTCTGCTTGCGCTGGTCAATTAGTTGTGGTACACTAAAAATGAAAATGATTTACGTACTTATCATAAAGGAGTGGTCAATATGTCTCAGAATATAACCTTTCAGTACCAAAGAGCTTTGAGTTTTTTCCGTCAGGAAGAATTGGAATATTTAACGGAGCAAATTAAGACTGCACATCGCGCATTGCACGATCAAACAGGTGCCGGAAACGATTTTTTGGGCTGGGTGGATCTTCCTGTTAATTATGACAAAGAGGAATTTGCAAGAATTAAATTGGCAGCGGAAAAAATTAGAAAAGATTCCGATGTTTTGGTGGTGATTGGCATCGGTGGCTCTTATCTGGGTGCAAAAGCAGCCATTGATTTTTTGACTGGACCGTTTTATAATTATGGAAGCAAACCACAGATTTTGTTTGCCGGTAATAATATTAGTCCCAATTATCTGAATTCGATTCTTGATTGCTTGGAAGGCAAAGAGGTTTCGTTGAATATTATTTCTAAATCTGGAACCACAACGGAGCCTGCCATTGCTTTTCGTATTTTGAAAAAATATTTGGAAGACAAATACGGTAAAGAGGAGGCTCGCCGGCGAATCTATGCTACTACGGACAAGGCGCGGGGCGCTTTGAAAAATTTGGCTGACGAAGAAGGTTATGAAACTTTTGTTGTTCCTGACGATGTCGGGGGTCGATATTCAGTGTTGACTGCGGTAGGGCTTCTTCCTATTGCTGTTTGCGGTGCGAACATTGACCAAATAATGCAGGGTGCTGCGGATGCAAGAGAGATGTATGCCTGTGAAGAGCTTGCCCAGAATCCTTGTTACCAATATGCGGCTGTTAGAAATATTCTTCACCGGAAAGGGCGTAATATTGAAATGCTGGTAAATTATGAGCCGGAATTACAATATTTTACGGAGTGGTGGAAACAGCTTTATGGTGAGAGTGAAGGAAAGGATCAAAAAGGAATTTTCCCGGCAGGCGCAAGTTTTTCAACCGACCTGCATTCTATGGGACAGTATATTCAAGATGGGCTCCGTTTGATGTTTGAGACTGTGCTGTATGTAGAAAATCCGAAACGTGATATTATTATTGAAGAAGATCCAGATAATATTGATGGATTGAATTTCCTAGCTGGAAAGACCATGGATTTTGTGAATAAAAAGGCTTTTGAAGGTACCTCGCTTGCGCATACTGACGGTGGAGTTCCCAATTTGATTCTTTGCCTTAAGGCGCTGGATGAATATACTTTTGGACAGTTGGTTTATTTCTTTGAAAAAGCGTGTGGTATCAGCGGCTATCTTTTGGGAGTAAATCCTTTTGATCAGCCGGGCGTGGAGAGTTATAAGAAAAATATGTTTGCTTTGCTTGGAAAACCTGGATACGAAGACATGAAAGAGACACTGGAAAGCCGTTTGCAGAACCTTTAAGTTGTGGGCTGATGGATAAAAAGGAATAGGAACATATAACATGTAAATTTTTTATTAAAAAATGCAATTTACGCAAAAAAACTATTGTGTATGAGAATGATTTATGTTATGATAATCATACGATAAAAATTTCACTCAGGAAAGGTGGATGATCATCATGATTAAGATTCATATTGGATTAAAGGGCAGCGGAAAAACGCCTAAGCTGATCCAGGCTGTAAATGCTGCAATTGAAGTTGAGAAGGGGAATGTTGTATGCATTACGGAAGGAAATCGGCTTATGCACGATATTAGCCATAAAGCCAGAATGGTAAACACCGAAAGTTTTGACATTCGGAATATGGATATGTTTGAAGGTTTCCTTTGCGGAATCATTGCTCAGGATTATGATGTGACTCATATTTTTATAGATAGTATTTTCAAAAGTGTTCCTTCTGCAACTATGGCGGATTTGGAAAGCTTTGTTGAGAAATTGGAAAACCTTGAAGAGCAGTTCCATGTTTCTTTTACCATGATGGTCAGTGCAGAAGAAAGCGAAGCCGGAACCAATCTGAAAAAATATATTGCTTAATTATTTTTAAGACGCCGAATCTATGTTATATAGATTCGGTGTTTTTTTAGGGTTATTGTAGTATTATGTAATTTTATAGGTTTTTCATAAGTTTTTTTATTTTTTTTGCAGTATGATTTTATAAAAACCGTATTGACTAAACAGCGTTTTTATGGTAGGGTAAAATGGTATACGGTAAGATACTGCCGTATGGGTATCCATCTTATGTGGAAGAATTTACGGAAATTTATAAAAGTTGGTGATTTGAATGATGTATTATAGAAGTACACGCAATGCTGGGTTGAAAATGAAATCGGCAGAAGCAATTAAAAAAGGCCTTTCGGAAGAAGGCGGACTGTTTGTCCCCTGCGAAATTCCTGTTCTGACAGACACGGAATGGAAAAAAATGATAGATATGCCGTATATAGAACGTGCAAACTTAATTCTGAGAAAATATTTGACGGATTTTACTGCAAAGGAAATTGCGGCCTGCACTGAGGCGGCTTACGGCGGGAATAAATTTAGCAGTGATAAAGTAGCGCCAGTGGTGAAATTGAACAATAACCAGTATATTTTAGAACTGTGGCATGGCCCTACCTGTGCGTTTAAGGATATGGCGCTGCAGATTCTACCGCACTTTATGACTGCGGCGATGAAGAAAACCGGTGAGGATAAAACGGTTGTGATTTTGGTAGCTACCTCAGGGGATACTGGAAAAGCGGCGTTGGAAGGTTTTAAGGATGTTGCCGGAACTCGCATCATTGTATTCTATCCCGGCGAGGGTGTCAGTGATATGCAGAAGCTTCAGATGATGACGCAGGAAGGTGCCAACGTTTTTGTTTCTGGCATTTATGGAAATTTTGACGATGCCCAAAGCGGAGTAAAAGCAATTTTTACCAACGAAGCGGAAAATGCTGAATTGGAAAAAGCAGGATATATTTTGTCTTCAGCCAATTCGATCAATTGGGGACGCTTGGTTCCTCAGATTGTTTATTATATTTCTGCATATTGCGATATGGTGCACAGCGGAGAACTGACTATGGGCGAGAAAATCAATGTTTGTGTTCCCACTGGAAACTTTGGTAATATTTTGGCGGCATATTATGCCCGGAAAATGGGGCTGCCGGTTCACAAATTGATTTGTGCGTCTAACCAGAACAATGTATTGACCGATTTTATCCATACGGGTGAGTATAACCGCAATCGGGATTTTTATGCCAGTGTATCTCCGTCTATGGATATTTTGATTTCCAGCAATTTGGAGCGTTTGCTGTTTGATATCAGCGGTTGTGATGATAAACGGATTACTACGCTGATGAATAAGTTGAACAAATCTGGAAGTTATCAGTTGCCGAAGACGCTGCACAAGAAGGTGACTGACTTGTTCTGGGGCGGTTTCTGCGATGATTATTTTACTAAGGTACGGATATGGAAAACCTTTACCGAAACAGGGTATACTTTAGATACCCATACTGCGGTAGCGGTAGATGTGTATGAGCAGTATGTAAACGAAACCGGGGATTATACCAAAACATTGATTGCTTCTACGGCCAGTCCATATAAATTTAACCGTGTGGTTCTTTCGGCTCTTGGCGAGGATTCAGACGAAGATGATTTGACTTTGACAGAACGGCTTAGGGATAAATGCCATATGGAGATTCCGGCTTCGTTAAGTGCTCTTCGTGGAAAGGAACGACGCTTTACCACGGTGGCAGCAAAAGAGGATATGTATTCGGTGATTCGAGATTTTTTACAGGTTGAGGAGCAATTGGCTTCTGTTGAGAAAAAAGAGGCAGAAAATAAGGGTAAGGTTCAAAAAGAATCGGTGAAAAAAGGGGTTTCAGCAGCAAAATCTACGGGGAAAAAAGAGGCCGCAAGCAAAGCCGAAGAAATGGTGATAGGAAAATCTGCGGTTGCGAAAGCGGAAAAAAAGCCAGTTCGCCGTCAGACGGTAGGCGCGCAGGCCGAGACAAAACCGATGGCTGAGAAAAAAGATATCAACAAATAATCTGTAAGAATAAAAATCAGCCTACAGACATTTGTCTGTAGGCTGATTCCTGCCAAAGAGCATGAAACAATAATGTTATTTGCAGGGCTTAAAGGTGATGCATTCCGTATCACAGGAGCTGCAGCATGCCTTTTCAGAGCCTACTTTAATGCTTTCCGCGGTGCATTTATCTCCGTCTGTGTGGTATGCGCACTGCTGAACGCTGCAGCAGATGCCAGGAATTGTTTTGGTATTGTTTTCCATCATAATAAGCCTCCGTTTCTTGCCGCACTGCGGCAAATGATTTTTGCTTTTGTGCGAAAATATTGTTATGCGATTCAAATGTTTGATTTGTAATCACGAATTTAGTATGCCATATTGGTGCAGAAATATTACAGAAGTTAATTACTTTTAAACCTTTAAGAATAAAAGGATGAAAAAAATGGCAATTCTTGCGATATCGGATTTGCATCTGTCACTTAGCACAGATAAGCCTATGGAGGTTTTTGGCAGTCAGTGGGAGAATTATACCTTTCGTATGCGTGAAAACTGGAACCAAGTTGTGCAGCCGGAGGATTTAGTGTTGATTCCCGGTGATATTTCATGGGCTATGTATTTACAGGAAACTGCGGCGGATCTTGCTTATATTCACAGTCTGAACGGCCAGAAAATTCTTCTAAGAGGCAATCATGACTACTGGTGGACTACATTAAACAAAATGGAGAATTTTGTTCAGGAAAAAGGATTTGATACGCTGCATTTTATTAAAAATACTGCTTTTCTTTGGGAAGATACAGCGATCTGCGGAACGAGAGGCTGGACCATTCCAAAAGGAGGGGCTTCGGCAGAAGACCGAAAAATTTACGAAAGAGAACGCCAGAGAATTTTACTTTCTTTGGAAGATGCCCGGCGGCAACATCCGCGGCGTATCTTGGTTGCGCTTCATTATCCGCCAATGGAAAAAGATGCACTTCTTCCGGGCTTTATGGATATTCTACAGGAATATGGTGTATCGCAATGTGTGTTCGGACATTTGCATGCTGCCGCACACAAATTTGCTCCTCAAGGAATCGTTGACGGTGTTCGGTTACGTCTTGTTTCCTGCGATTACCTCAATTTTACGCCGGTTTTAATACAAAATTAAAATATGTGGACGAAATCCGACAAAAAAACTTGCATTTTCAAAAATTTATGATATAATTTTAAAGTATATTCTTATTGAAGTAGAGAGGAATGTTGTGGATGAGTACTGTAGAAAAAATTGAAAAGAACGTTGTGCGTTTTACTTTTTCTGTTCCAGCGGAAGATTTCGAAAAAGCAATTGAGAAAGCCTATCGTAAAAATGTAGGGAAAATTAGTATTCAGGGCTTTCGAAAGGGAAAAGCACCTCGTTCTATTATTGAGAGATATTACGGAAAAGAAATTTTTTATGAAGATGCAATAAACATTGTACTTCCTGATGCATATGATAAAGCGATAGAAGAAAATAAACTGCAGCCGGTAGACCAGCCGGAAATTGACTTAGAAGGTGAAATTCAAAAGGAAAATGGTGTGACCTTTGTTGCGAAGGTAACTGTTAAACCGGAGGTTGAGTTGAAAGAGTATAAGGGCATTGAGGCCTCCAAAGTGACACATCGTACACTAAAAAAGGATGTAGATGCTGAAATCGAAAAGCTGAGAGAGAGAAACTCCAGAATGGTTACTATAGAGGATCGCCCTGTACAAAAGGATGATATTGCCAATATTGATTTTGAAGGTTTTACTGATGGTAAGGCGTTTGAAGGTGGTAAGGGAGAAAACTTTGATCTTACCATTGGATCCGGGCAGTTTATTCCTGGTTTTGAAGACCAACTGATTGGTGCAAACATCGGAGATGAATTGGAGATCAATGTGAAATTCCCGGATGAATACCATGCAGAAGAGCTTAAGGGTAAGGATGCTGTATTTAAAGTGAAAATTAATGGTATCAAAGTGAAGGAACTTCCGGAGTTGGATGATGAATTTGCAAAAGATGTCAGCGAATTTGATACTTTAGCAGAACTGCAGAAGAACACAAAGGAAAAATTAGCAGCTGCCAACAAAGAACGGTCACAGCATGAAACCGAGGAAAATGTCATTAAAGCAGTTTGTGATGCGGCAGAAATTGATATTCCGGATGTAATGATTGAAAATCAGATTCAGAACATGATTCGTGATTTTGATATGCAGATGCGTTATCAGGGAATGGATCTGAATCAGTATATGCAGTATACAGGTACTACCATGGATATGCTGAAAGATCAATTCCGGGAAGAAGCCGGAAAGCGTGTAAAAACATCTCTTGTTCTGGAAAAAGTATGTGAACTCGAAAACATTGATGCAACTGCGGAAGAGATTGAAAAAGAATATAATAAAACTGCTGAGAGCAACGGCATGAAACTGGAAGATGTGAAGAAATACATCTCAGAAGATAATATCAAGGAGCGTATCAAGGGAGATAAGACTGTAAAATTCCTTGTGGATCATGCTAATTTTAAATAAACGGACAGATAGGCAGTGTTAAGGGAAAATCGGTTTTTCCTTTTATAGGTATACTTTAAGGTTGATTTGGATATATTATCCAAGTCAACCTTATTGTAAATAAAACGGCTGGAAGGAAGACAGCCGGTTCATTTTGGCGGCTCCGCGCTATGCCCGCAGCCAAACGGAGTGTATTCCGCCTTTACTTAGCGGGAAGAAAGGTATGTGAATGGTTATGGATCAGTTTAGAAGTAGTTTAATTCCTTACGTCATTGAACAGACAGGACGCGGCGAACGTTCTTATGATATTTTTTCCAGATTGTTAAAGGATCGAATTATTTTTCTTTCCGATGAGGTCAATGATGTAACCGCAAGCCTTGTGGTTGCTCAGCTGTTGTTTCTTGACAGCGAGGATCCTGACAAGGATATTAATTTGTACATCAACAGTCCCGGTGGTTCGGTAACGGCGGGTATGGCAATTTATGACACCATGCAGTATACTAAGGCAGATGTTTCTACCATTTGTGTTGGTATGGCGGCATCTATGGGCGCATTTTTGCTTTCGTCCGGTGCTAAGGGAAAGCGGTTTGCCCTGCCTAACAGTGAAATTATGATTCACCAGCCTTTAGGTGGTACGCAGGGACAGACTACGGACATGAAAATTCATGTAGAGCGTATGCTGAAGATTAAGGAAAATCTTAATAAGATCTTAAGTGAAAATACCGGAAAACCGCTTGAGGTAATTCAGGCGGATACCGAACGGGATAATTTTATGAGCGCCGAGGAAGCTGTCAAGTATGGTTTAATTGACAAAATTGTGACCAAGAGATAGGGGAGAAGTTTATGCCGAATAAAATGGATGATAAAAATATCTGCCGCTGTTCTTTTTGCGGTAAAACAGAAGAGCAGGTGAAGCGGCTGATAGAAGGGCCTAATGTCTATATCTGCAACGAATGTGTCGCACTTTGTGTGGAGTTGTTCCATGACGATTTTGAAACAGCAAATACCGAAATATCGATGAATGACGTGCCTAAGCCCAAGGAAATCCATGAATTTCTTGATGAATATATTGTCGGTCAGGAAACGGCGAAAAAGGCTTTGTCTGTAGCTATTTACAACCATTATAAGCGGATTCAGAGCAATGCGGTTTATCAGGATGTAGAACTTCAGAAAAGCAATATTCTGATGATCGGCCCTACTGGATGCGGTAAAACTTTTCTTGCACAGACGCTGGCCAAAAAGTTGAATGTTCCGTTTGTGATTGCTGATGCAACATCTTTGACCGAGGCGGGTTATGTGGGAGAAGATGTAGAAAATATTTTGCTGAAATTGATTCAGGCTGCCAATTATGATATTGAGCTGGCGCAGAAGGGTATTATTTATATTGATGAAGTGGATAAAATATCCCGAAAATCAGAAAATCCCTCCATTACCCGGGATGTTAGCGGCGAGGGTGTACAGCAAACTCTGCTTAAAATACTGGAAGGTACTGTGGCTTCTGTACCGCCGAATGGCGGAAGAAAACATCCGCATCAGGAATTCATTCAGATTGACACTACCAATATATTATTTATCTGCGGCGGTGCTTTTGAAGGGATTGACAAAATTATTGAAAGTCGTGTCAGTAGTAAAACGCTTGGATTTGGGGCAAAGGTGGAGAGTAAAAAAGAGAAAAACCGCGGTGAGATCCTGCAAAAGCTTCAGCCTGAAGATTTGCTGAAATACGGATTGATCCCGGAATTGATTGGCCGTCTGCCGATTATTACTACTTTGGATTCTCTGAATGAGGAAGCGCTTAAGGCCATTTTGCGAGAACCCAAAAACGCGCTTTTGAAACAGTATGCGGCGTTGTTTGATATGGATGGTGTAAAGCTGGAATTTGAGGATCCGGCGGTTTCCGCCATTGCGAAACTTGCTGTAGAACGGGAAACCGGCGCAAGAGGCCTTCGTACGATTGTAGAAGACATTATGCTGGATATCATGTATGAGATTCCATCAGATCCTACTATTGAAAAGGTGGTTATCACCGAAGGCTGTGTTACCAAGCGTACTAGGCCGCATATTGTGTACCGCGGGACAAAGCAATCCGATACAACTGAAATGGTGCCGGAAAAGAATGCCGGCTGATAAAAAGCTGCCGCTGTTCCGCGCTGCGGGGACTGCGGCAGCTTTTTATGATGAAGAAAAAGGAGGCTGTTATGATACAAAGAAACGTGAGGTTTATCTGTTTGTTTGTTCTGTTGGGATTTTCTTTGCTCTTTTCCGGTTGTGTACAAAACGATGTTTCTGATGCGGTCCAAACGCCGGACAAGCCTCTTACAGTAGTGACGACAATTTTTCCGCCTTATGATTTTGCGAGGCAAATCAGCGGAGGTGCAGCGCAGGTTTCCATGCTGCTTAAACCAGGAATGGAAAGCCATTCCTATGAGCCTTCGCCGGCAGATATTATCTCCATTGAATCTTGTGATTTGTTTATTTATAACGGTGGCGAGTCAGATACCTGGATTGATGACTTGCTTGGTACTTTAGACACTTCTGGTTTCACTGTGATAAAAATGATGGATTGCGTGGAGACTTTGGAAGAACAGACAGTAGAGGGAATGCAAGGCACGCATGATCATGAGGGCGATGAGGAACAGGATCACGAAGGTGAAACGGCGGAATATGATGAGCACGTTTGGACAGCACCGGAAAATGCGGTGAAAATTACGCAGGTGATTGCAGAACAGATGATGCGACTAGATCCTGAAAATCGCAGCCTGTATGAAGAAAATATGAAAACCTATGTAAGCAAACTCCAAAACCTGGATGCACTTTTTAGAGAGATTACGCAAAATGCGAAACGCCGGATTTTATTGTTTGGTGATCGTTTTCCATTTCGTTATTTTGCAGAGGCATATGATTTGGACTACCGTGCGGCATTTCCCGGATGCAGTGCGGAATCGGAGCCGGGAGCCAAAACAGTGGCATATTTGATTGACAAAGTGCGTGAGGAAAATGCGCCGAATATATTTTATGTTGAGTTTAGTAATCAAAAAATTGCTCGGGCTATCCAGGAGGAAACCGGCGCGGTTCCGTTGCTGTTTCATTCCTGTCATAATCTTTCCAAAGATGAAATGGAGCAAGGATTAACATACTTGGATTTAATGCAGAAAAATGCAGCAAATTTGAAGGAGGCGCTGAACTAGAATGGCGATCATAGAATGTAAAAACGTTACTTTAGGGTATGATGGTTTGGTGGCCGTTTCCGACCTGAATTTTTCGGTGGAAGAACAGGATTATTTCTGCATTATTGGGGATAACGGTACCGGAAAAAGTACACTTCTTAAGGCTTTGCTTGGATTAAAGCGTGTTTCCTCCGGCAGCATTGTGCTGGGGGATGGTTTAAGGAGAAATCAAATTGGTTATTTAGCCCAGCAGACAGAGGTACAAAAGGAATTTCCAGCCTCTGTGCGGGAGGTTATTCTTTCTGGATGCATGAATAAGCGCGGGCTGCGCCCGTTTTATTCGGCGGCTGATAAAAAAAGGGTGGAAGCAGCAATGGAAACCCTTTCGATTAGCCGATTAAAGGGAAAATGTTATAAAGAACTTTCTGGCGGTCAGCAGCAGCGGGTATTGTTGGCGAGAGCGCTTTGCGCAGCAGAACGGTTGCTGGTCCTGGACGAGCCTACCACCGGCTTGGATCCGCAAATGACAACAGAGTTCTTCTCTTTTATACGCCAAATGAATGCGGAGCAGGGAATTGCAGTAATTATGGTGACACATGATACTCACTGTGCAGTGAAATATTCTAAGCATATTCTTCATCTCTTAGAAAATGATGCTTTTTTCGGCACCACAGAGGAATATATAGACAGTGAATTAGGTAAAAAATACATAGGAGGGCACCGCCATGATTAATACAATTTTGCAAATGTTTTCCTATACCTTTATTTTGCGGGCTGTTGTAGTTGGCGGACTGGTGGCCTTGTGCGCTTCCCTTCTGGGTGTCAGTCTGGTACTGAAGCGTTATGCTATGATTGGTGACGGCCTATCTCATGTTGGCTTTGGGGCATTGGCAGTTGCTACTGCCATGAATTGGGCGCCGCTTGAGGTAACCATACCGGTGGTGGTAGCTGCGGCCTTTTTGCTTCTGCGCTTGAGTGACAATAGCAAAATCAAAGGAGATTCTGCCATTGCAATGATTGCAACGGGATCTCTGGCGTTGGGGATTATGATTGCTTCCAAGTCTACTGGTATGAATACGGATATTTATAATTACCTTTTCGGAAGCATTTTAGCCATGAGCAGAAGTGATGTTCTATTAAGTTTGGTGCTTTCTGCCGCAGTGTTGATTTTATTTGTATTATTTTATAATAAAATTTTTGCTGTTACCTTTGATGAAAGTTTTGCTAAGGCAACAGGAACCAAGGCGGAAATTTATAATATGCTTCTGGCTTTGCTGACGGCGGTGACCATAGTTCTTGGAATGCGTATGATGGGGGCGCTTCTGATTTCCAGCCTGATCATTTTTCCGGCACTGACTTCTATGCGGCTGTGCAAGAGCTTTCGAAGCGTGACCATATGTTCTGCTGTAATTTCTGTTTTTTGTGTACTGATGGGAATTGCCCTTTCTTTTGTTTATTCCACACCTACTGGCGCAAGTATTGTTACGGTCAATATTGGTGTTTTTATTCTTTTTTCCATTATGGCATTGGTTAAAAAATTGCGATAAACAAAAACACCGTATAGCATTCACAGCTATGCGGTGTTTTTTGATCCAAACATAAATTGAATTAAAGCCGCTGGCTTAAGATCCCTTCTCGATAGGCTGCCAGCAAAAGTTCTAAATCATGAATTTGTTCTTTTAACTCCATGCCGGCATCCGTGTCACCAATTAAAATCCTCTCTCCTGTAGTCTCTAAAACAGTGATATTGGAATGAATATCGATTTCTTCTATAATTGCTTTCTGGCGGGATTCAAAGGGCTCGTGAGAGGCTAGAATCAATCCGTGTGAATTATATAGCAAGGTATAGCCGGCAATCCCAGTTCGCGGCTGATAGCCCTTAGACAATCCTCCGTCAATTACCAAAAGTTTTCCTTCGGCTTTGATAGGGCTTTGCCCTTTTTTTATTTCTACTGGTACGTGCCCGTTGATAATATGAGAGGTTTCTGGATCCAGATGAAATTCTTGAAGAATTTTTATACAAGTTTCTTTTTTTTCAATGCAGGCGTAATATGCGTTTTTAGTTTCTGTCTGAACGTCTTTATTTGCTACAAAATACTGTTCAAACGTTGCGGCTTTGTTTTTTCCAAATAACGGCGATTGAGGACCGCACCACAGGTACCACATAAAGTCAATCCCGGTTTGTTGCTGGGGTGTGTCTGCGGAAAATCCTTGCCGTACCAGACGTTCTGCTGCATCCAAATACCGTTTGCCTTTTAGATGCGTGTTTTCCAGTATGACTGTGGCAAAGTTTCCATTTCTTGTCATAGGAATACAGCCGTGAAACATTAGGTTAGAGTTATATCTGTTGTAAATGGAACCTTTGTCGTGCAAAAATTGAACATGTTGTTTCAGCCGCTGGCTGTGCATAAAAGCAGTTTTCAGCCGCTCTACTACTTCTGCTTCTTCGGCCGAAAGACTGTAAGGCGCTGTAAAATCTATCGTAGGAAAGGTTGTATCCGTCAAAGGGTAGTTTTTCCCTTCGATATTGACCGTGCCGCTTTTGGGGTCAATTTTGTCTAACAAAAGACGGTTTTGCATTTTGTATTCAGGATGCCGCAGGATCATTTGGCCTTCCAGTTTAAATTGAATTACAGTAATGGCTTTATGTATCTTTGCAATCAGTTTTTCATCTCTTTTACTGTATTTGGTCATATCAATGTGCTTGGGAATAAAAACGGAACATGGATCGTTGCCATAAGCCTGCATAGCAAATACTGCTAGAGGACGAAGATTAATGCCATATGCTTCTTCGATGGTATCCATATTATCATATCGGGCGCTGTTCCGGATGACGTTGGCAATGCAGCAGGTGTTTCCCCGGGCGGCACCCATCCATACAATATCATGATTACCCCATTGGATATCAATGGAATGGTATTGCATAAGGGTATCCATAATAATTGCCGCACCTGGACCCCGATCGTAGATATCCCCAATGATATGAAGCCTTGCAATCGATAGCCGTTGAATTAAGTGGGACATGGCGGTAATAAATGCGTCTGCCTGCCCAATCCGAATAATGGTATGAATGATTTCCCGGTAATAGCGGTCCTTGCTGCGGGCATCATCCTGTGCGTGAAGAAGTTCATCAATAATATATCCAAAGCCCTTGGGCAGTGATTGGCGTACTGCTTCCCGGGTGTATTTGGACGCACTGACCTTGCATACCTCAATGAGATGATATAGGGTCAAATGATACCATTCGTTCATATTTGAGGTAGTCTCTTTGACCAGAGCCAGCTTTTCCTCAGGATAATAGATCAGCGTGGCCAGCGTTTTTCGCTCTGCTTCTGTCAGCGTATTGGAAAAAACATTATCAATTTTACTTTTGATTACGCCAGACGCATTTTTGAGGATATGAGTAAAAGACTCGTATTCTCCGTGAATATCGCTTAAAAAATGCTCTGTTCCTTTGGGAAGATTCAGCTGTGCCTGAAGATTGATAATTTCTTCTGAAGCGCTGTTGATATTGGGATATCGGTGGCGCAAAAGACGAAGATAGCGTATGTCATTATCATAACCGTAAGTTTTTTTAAATTCCGCAAATTCCATATGTAATCACTCCCGTCCGAAGTCAAATACCGTTTTTCTGCGGTAATACAGGTTTGCCATAAATATTATATACTATATAGCCGCATAATTGCAAGCCCTATCATTACAATTCCGGGAATAAATGCCAAAATGGTTTCGCGAAACTTGATTCGTTGGTTCAAATACCGCCCGCAAAAAGTACCAATTGTAATTAGAAAAAATTGGAAAATGCAAATAAAAAGCGGAAAAAGCAGGATGGAACCATCTGCCATACCATAGCCAATTCCGGCACCCAGAGAATCCAGGGAAAGAGCAAGTGCGATGCAGAAGGACTCTTTTAAGTCAATGGTTTTAGAATGATCCAGATCACCTGTTGACGGATGTCGGACAATGGTAACTGTAAGCCCCAGAAAATCGATTACAAACCGATATTGGCTTTGCTTTTTTTCTACTTTTTTTGCCGGTGTCGGATGATAAAGTTCATGGATAGAGGTTAAGATAGTATACAATCCAAGACCGGCCAAAAGGATAATGCCGATCATGCTTCCGGCTACAGGCGGGAGCACGGCATAAAGAAATTTTCCAAGACTGGCGGCTATAAGGGCAAAAAAAGCGGATAAAATACTCATTAAAATTTTAGAAGGAAGAGGAATATGGATGGCGCGCAGGCCATATGCAAATCCAACTCCCAGCGCGTCCAGACAAAGGGATAGCGCAATTAGCAGCAATGACAGCATATTGCTGTTTCACCTCCTTGTTTTACAGGCAGAAGCCTTCTTTTATATTTTATGATATAGATCGGTTACGGTGCGGAATAAAACGGATCTTGTCCGCATAAGTTTAAGAAGAGAAACGAAAGCGGAGGTATAGCTATGAAAGATTTTCAGGGACTGACACGGCAGGAAGCAGAGGATTCTGCACGCCGGTATGGAAAAAATGATTTGACAGCAAAAAAACGAAAAACCTTTTGGCAAACCTATTGGAGTAAGTTTGATGATCCTATTATTCTGATTTTGCTGGTTGCGTTGGGAATTAATATTATTTTTACTTTTTTTGGACGTGTGGACTGGCATGAATGTGCTGGGATTTTTTTATCCGTTTTAATTGCCACTTTTGTCAGCTCGCTTTCTGAATTCAGTAATGAAAATACTTTTCAGAAGCTGCAGGAGGAAGCGGCGCGGATTTTATGCAAGGTATACCGTGACGGTAGACTGCAAGAAATTCCTATTTCGGAAATTGTAACCGGTGATATGGTACTTTTGCAGACCGGCGATATGATACCAGCAGATGGACGTGTGATCAGCGGGCATATTATGGCAGATCAGTCGCCGCTGAACGGAGAAAGTAAGGAAATTGCTAAAATAGCCCCGGAAGGCCGGAAACCGGAAAAATCTAAATTGGTAGATTTTTGGAATTCCTACAGCGTATATAGGGGCAGTGTGGTATGTTCTGGAGAATGTGTTATGGAAACGGACGCGGTGGGAGATGCTACAGTATATGGAAGATTGACACATGAAGCGCAGGAGGAAACAAGAGAAAGCCCACTGGCAATCAAGCTTGGGCGGCTTGCTAAAAGCATTAGCAGGTTTGGATATATCAGCGCCATCTTTTTAATGCTGATTAGTTTTTTCCAGAACGCGGTTTTGGATCAGGGGTTTCAGATGCAAAATATTTTGGCATATTTTGCAGATACCGGGCAGGTGGCCTCTGATTTAATCAGTTCTTTGATTATGGGAATCATTGTCATTGTAGTAGCAGTGCCGGAGGGGCTTCCACTGATGATTGCAATCGTATGCTCTTTGAATATGAAAAAAATGCTTTTATCCAAGGTATTGGTCCGCAAGTTAATTGGAATTGAGACTGCGGGGAGTATTAATATTCTATTTTCGGATAAGACCGGAACAATCACGCGAGGAGAGCTGGAAACCATTCGGTTTTTAGACGGAGCCGGAAATACATATGAAAAATTTTCCGCCGTACCTGCAGTATTAAAACAGATGCTGGGAGTTTCCGTTCTTGCAAATTCTGCTGCACGTTTTTCTGGAAACAATATTATTGGTGGCAATGGCACAGAAAAAGCTTTGTTGGCTTTTATAGGCCCCCGGGCAGTACATATGGACGGAATTGATGTCATGATGGATATTCCGTTTAGTTCGGTGAATAAATTTTCAGCCGCCCAGATCAGCGGATGGGATTATCCGGTGCTGGTAAAGGGAGCGCCGGAAAAAATTTTGCCTCGATGTAAAAAATGTTTTGATGGTGCAGGCAATCAAGTTTCATTTTCTTCTGCTTATAGACTGGAAAGGGAAATGGATGCTTTGGCTGCCGGCGCGGTTCGGCTTTTGGCAATTGCGGTCAGTGAAAGTCCTCTGCAAGGAGATGCGCTTCCGGAAGAGTTGATTTTGATTGGCGTTGCCGCTATCCGGGATGAGATCCGCCCGGAGGCACGACGGGCAATTGAAGAGGTAGGACGTGCAGGAATACAAACGGTTATGATTACTGGTGACCGGAAAGAAACAGCGGCGGCGATTGCCAAAGATGCAGGATTGCTTGAAGATGAAGGGGCTATCATTTTGACTTCCCAGGAATTAAATGAATTAACGGACGAGGAAATAAAAAAGATATTGCCAAATATTCGTGTCATTGCCAGAGCGCTGCCTACTGATAAAAGCCGGCTGGTGCGCATTGCCCAAGAAATGGGTATGGTAGCCGGAATGACTGGGGATGGCGTCAATGATGCGCCAGCCCTAAAGCGTGCAGATGTTGGTTTTGCAATGGGAAGCGGCTCTGATGTGGCAAAAGAAGCGGGCGATATTGTGATTCTTGATAACAATTTTTTTTCCATCCGAAATGCAGTGCTGTATGGAAGAACCATTTACAAAAGTATAAAAAAATTCATTCAGTTTCAGCTTACCATCAATGTTGCTGCAGTGACCATTTCGATTCTCGGCCCTATTGTGGGGGTGGAAAAGCCGTTGGATATATCCCAGATGATATGGACCAATCTGATGATTGACAGCCTGGCAGCCATTGCGTTTGGGGGAGAGCCTGCGCTTCGTTCTTATTTGTTGGAAAAGCCGAAGCGGCGCGATGAGGATATTTTGGACCGGGAAATGTGGAGCAGTGTTATATGGAATGGTTTGTATATTTGTGCATTGAGCCTGGTTATTTTTATTTCACCTTGGATTCATGGCTTTTTCCGTCCGGCCCCAAATGATATTTATTTTTACACCGGATATTTTACTTTTTTCATATTTATTTGTATTTTTAATGCGTTTAATGCGCGGACGGAAAGCATTGACCTGATGGAAAAGCTGTCACTAAACAAGCAGTTTATCACTGTTATGGGCGGCATTGGTTTGACCCAGATTTTTATGACTTATTATGGCGGCGCCATATTGCGTACAGCTGGGCTTACGATTACGGAATGGATTTTAGTAATCGCCTTGGCACTTACTATTATTCCAGTGGATTTGTTACGAAAAATTTTGATAAAACGCCGTTTTTCAGAAAAAGATGTATAAAGTAAAAAGCTTTCGGTAATTTTGCCGAAAGCTTCAGCGTGTCGATAAAGTATCGACACGCTGACAGATGTTGAAAAAGGAAGTTATATTTTTCGTAATCGCTTTCGTCGGCGTACAAAGGTACGGCAGAGAGCGATTGCGGAAAAAGCAAGTAATGACGCCGGTTTCTCGATGAATCAGGCGTCATTTTTTTGTCAAAGTATAAGTTTTGATGAAAAAGAAGGGTATATTATTTTTCATTACGCTTGCGGTATAACGACTTTTTCGACAGTCTGAAGCTTTCGGTAATTTTGCCGAAAGCTTTTTTATATCATTTTTTTCTTAATTTACTAAAAATTTTTGCTTATGAAAAGTTTGAAGCTGCAAACATTAATAACAGGAATAATAAAAAATAAAATACCAAAAAATGGAGGAAGCTATGAAAAAAACAAAGAAAATAATCATTAGTTCTGCAGTCAGCTTTTCTATAGCGGCAACGGGACTATCCTATTCCGGCTTTGCGGCTCCGTTTTCGGATACAACTGGACACTGGGCGCAAGAGGCCATAGAAAAATGGTCTGAATATGGAATCATAGAAGGATTTGAAGGCAATTTTAAACCCGATGATGCAATTACGCGGGCTGAAATGGCTGTCATTATCGATCGGTTAATGATCTATCCGGCGGCTACGGAAAATCCCTTTTCTGATTTGACAGAGGATTGGTACAAGGAAGCGGTTTTAAAGGCGGCGGAAAATGAGGTACTGTTTGGTTATGATGGTATGGCAAGGCCTAATGATACCATCACTCGGGAAGAGGCGGCAGTTATGCTGGCGAGAGCGCTTCATATTGAACCCAAAACAGGGGAATTGCCTTTTTCAGACCGGGATGAGGTATCAGACTGGGCGACTGGTTATCTTACGGCGATGGCCGAGAAAAAATATATACGCGGATTTGCAGACGGAACTTTTGCTCCGCAGGAAACAATGACTCGGTCTTATACGATTGCACTTTTAAATAACACGATCGGCGGACTGTATCAAAAACCCGGAACTTATACAGATCAGGTGGAAGGAATTGTGTTAGTTAACTCACCGGGTGTCATCTTTAAAAATATGCAGATATCTGATATTGTATTGGCGCCGGGTGTAGGAGATAATAAAATCCTTCTGCAAGGAAACAGTAAAATTTCAGGAACCAAGGTGATTTTAGCCGGTTCCATAGTAACGGCCGGTTCCAGTAATGTCGGCGGTTCTGGCGGATCAACCGGCGGCTCTGGCGGGTCTTCGGGTGGTTCTGGAGGTGGAACGGTTACTGTGCCAGAGGCATCGGATACTGCTATCATTGTAAACAGTGATTATGCCGGCAAAGAAGGAACCATTCAGTATAATAATAAAAAATACACGTATGGGAAAAATGCATTTGGCAATCTGAGGGAAGCATTGATTCAGGTCAATACTTTAGGTAAGCCTGCTGTCATTACCTTAACAGGTGATTTAACAGAAGATAACACACTTGAAATCATTGTTTCTGACATTACTATAGATGGAGCGGGACATACCCTGCGGCTGACCAAGTCAGCAGATACTAAAAAAGATGGTATTCAGGCGGTGGATGTCAGCGGAATTTTGATTAAAGATATGTCTGTAATTATGGAAGAAGCGGAAAATGGCTGGCATGACTCCTATGGTATTCAGGCTTATCGGTCACAAATTACTCTGGATACAGTAACAGTTTCAGGTGCGGATGCAGGAGTTTTGCTTAACGGTGCTTCTGCACAAGTGAAAGGTAAGTTAAACGTCAGCGGCAATGAATTTGGAGGAATCGAGCTGGCAAGAGGCAGTGAAGCGGAAAAGGATCCGACGCTCAGCGCGGAGGAAGGTGCCATTGAAAATACAACAGAAGCAGAAGGGTTACCGACGATTTGGGTTGATGCGTCAGATAAACTCAATGCGCAAGTTAATATTTCCGGTATGTTTGCCAAGGAAATTGTGAAAAACGATAAGGTACAGAAGCATTTTTACCTTTTGGAAGAAAATCTGCCACAGGATGAAACTGTGCAGGAGGTTGCAGATAGCGGCGAACTTCAGGAAGCTGTAGAAAATGGTGAAGTGGAATTTATCCGATTAACCGAAGATATTTCGACAACAACTCCTGTAATGATCACACGAGACATCGCGATTCATGGCCAGGGGCATACCATTACGGCTCCGGCTTCTGCTAAAAAGGTTGTGACCGTAATGAATACGGGGCAGCGTGCAGAAGGAAAAATTGAGATCAGCGACTTGAATATTGCATTTGAAGGTGAAGCCCCGGCGGATTGGCAGAGTATGTATGGAATTCAGGTGTACAATGTATCAAATGTGGTTCTTCGCAATATCAAAGCGTCAAATGGAAATGCTGGCTTGCTCATTAACGGCGCAGAGGTTGCTGTGGAAGGAACGCTTGATGTATCGGATAATAGCTTTGGCGGTATTGAGCTTGGAAAGGGTGTAGGTGTAGAAAGCGTTCCCAAACTGACCGGTGCGGTTTCTTCTATTATCAATACAAGCGAAGCAGAGCGTAAGCCAACTATTTGGACCGATGGCGCCGATGTTCCAGCGGAAAGTGTAGAAATTACAGGAATGACAGCAGTGGAAAATGCTAAGAAAAACCAAAATCATTTTTATCTCAATCCGGATTTTGCCTCTGCTGAAGCGGGTACAGAAGGAGAATTACGGGCGGCGTTGCAGAATGAAAGTGCGAAAAACGTGTTTATGACTGCTGATATAGAGGTGCAAAGTCCAGTGATTATCAGCAGAAATGTAACCCTGGATGGCTTGACGCATACCCTGAAAGGACCGTTGACATCAAAAAATCTTTTGCTTGTGCAGTCTTCTGTCGGAACACCCGTCAGCCGGTGCAGAATAAGAAACTTAAAAACCGTGTTTACAGAAAGCGCACCTTCTGATTGGAGAAGCGCTTATGCAATTCAGGTGTATACGGCGCAAAATACAGTGCTTGAGAATGTCAGTGCAAACAATGGAAACGCTGGAATCTTGATCAATGGCGCCGATGTCACTTTCGAGGGAACGATAGATGTTTCTGATAACTCATTTGGCGGTATCGAGGTATCGAAAGGACGAGATGTGACAACAGAGCCGCGGCTGCGGTCGAATGAAGCAATTTTGACCAATACTACGGAAGAAAATAAAAAGCCCACTATCTGGACAGATCAGATAGATGCATCTGCAGTAGAAATACAAGACCTCACTGCTGTTCCATTTACGGAAGATGGGAAAAATCAGACGCATTTTTATCTGAATCCTATCAACAGCGCTCCTGCAAAATAAAAGATAATTTGTAAAAAAATGGTTCCAGCAGAGAAAATCTGCTTTGGAACCGTTTTTTTATAGCAATCCTGTATGATATATTATCGTTGTAACACCACTACCTAAAAAGATATCATCTTAGAAGGAAAAGAGGATGTTACCAATGAAACACTATGAAACTGAATTTAAGAAGAAAATGGTTTGCCTTCATCTTGAAGAGTGACGATCTCTCAAAAGTCTTGCAGTTAAATATGGAGTATCACATGCAAGCATATCTAACTGGACAAACCAAATTCTTATAATAATTGCAAAACACATTTTGAGGTACGCTATGAAGCTATATAAGTTCTATGGAGTGAGAAGATTAATTTTTTAAAATCTTTGTCATATTTTGTATCTTTGTTTGTACCCATGATTTCTCTCTTTTTTGTGTCTACTTTTTTAGCGTTGATCCAAAATAGCACCCTATACGATATATGTTGCGGTCTGATGGAAAATGTTCAGGCAGATAGTGTCATTGAGATAATGTGGGATGTGAAACCTGATAGCCTTACGGTTTTATAAAGTAACTTGGCTGGTCCAGGGATCCTATTCTTCACGGATGGGGAGGAAATGCGCTTAAGGGTAAACTGATATCGGCATTGGTGCGGCGTGCCCCAAGGTATATTGGCAAAAAAGTTAATTTTTTTGAAAAATAAGCTATTCATTGAAAAAATAACCTATTTCTTGAAAAAATGTCTGTTTACACACGCATAGATAGGGTGTTAAAATTTAGTTATTACTTTACAAGAACGGGGGGAGTCACAGATTGCAAAGTTCGGTTGATGCTTATATTGACAGTCACTGGAATGAATGTATAAAGGAAAATATGAATGATGTGGATAAGCTGATCGGCCTGCCGTATCCATATACAGTTCCGGCTGTAGGACATTTTGATTGTATGTATTATTGGGATACCTATTTTACGAATAAAGGTCTGGAATGTTCCGAAAGATATGACCAAAGTAAAAATAATACAGACGATATGCTGTATTTGGTTGATAAATTTGGTTTTATGCCGAACGGTAATCAGACCAATCTTATCAAGCAATCGCAGCCGCCGTTTCTCAGTATTATGGTGAGAGACGTTTACGAACACTATAAGGATAGACCCTGGCTCATAGGCGCATATGAAATGTTGCGGAAAGAGTACGATTTCTGGATGAAAAATAGGATGTTACCCATAGGATTGAACCAATATAATGGCAATGAACCAAACAAAGATTGGACTGGCTGGGCTATGGGATATAAAAAACGTATGGGAGGCGTTATGCCTGTCGGTGATTTAAACGATATCGGCCATCATTTTCATGTGACCTGTGAAAGCGGATGGGATACAAACCCCAGATGGGGATTAGAGGGATTTAACTATGTACAGGTTGATCTAAATTCTTTGCTGTATATGTTTGAAAAAAATATGCAGTTTTTCTCAAAGGTATTAGAAAATGGGCAATGCGAGTATTGGAGAAAGCTTGCAGACCAGAGAGCAAAACTTATGTATAAATATTTAGATGATGGCAACGGAATATTGCTTGATTATAATTTTGCTAAAAATAAACACAGTGAGATTTTTTCCGCGGCGTCATTTTATCCTATGTTTGCGGCATTGATTAGTGAACAAAGAGCAGAAAAGTTGATGGAAAATCTTTTCCGGCTTGAGACAGAATACGGCATTGTGGCTTGTGAAAAGAATGAAGCAATAAGAGAAAAATATCAATGGGGATATCCAAATGGATGGGCTTGTTTGCATTATATAGTGGTTATCGGCTTGTTGAATTACGGATACACAGCCGAGGCAAAAAGAATTGCAAAAAAGTTTATCATGCTTGTTGATAAAGTGTTTGAGGAAACAGGAAACTTGTGGGAAAAGTATAATGTTGTTGAAGGTAACATCAATGTCAATAACGAATATAAAATGCCACAAATGATGGGCTGGAGCGCAGGTGTCTATAAGGCACTACAAGAGCTGTTGGAGAGAAAATAAATGCTTTGTAAAAAAATTTTATTTAATATTTTATTATAAAAATATGATTATGGGAGGAATAAAAGTGAAACTAAAAAACAAGAAAATCATGACGTTATTTGCTTTGACCGTTTTGATTGCCGCATTCGGTCTTACCGGTTGCGATACTGCAGATGAAGCGGCAAATACGGATGGAGAAAGAAAACTGACCTATTGGACGAGTCTTACATCGACAGCATCCAGTCTTGTGACGAATCTTGGAGATACTCCAATGATGCAGAAAGCGCAGGAAATGACGGGAATTGATGTTGAATTTATACATCCGCCGCAGGGACAGGTAAATGAAAAGTTTAATATTCTTATCGCTTCGGGCGAATATCCTGACATCATTCAATATCGATGGACTTCTTATCCCGGCGGTCCCCAAAAAGCCATCAATGAAAAAATTATTGTTGATCTGAACACCTTAAAAGAGGATGCACCCAATTTCTTTAGCTATCTGGAAAAACATGACGAGGTGCGAAAGCTTTCGCTCACCGACTCCGGTGCCTTATTTTCCTTTCCATTTATTAGGGGGGATGAATCGCTACTGTATTCGTCCGGCTTAATTATCAGGCAGGATTGGCTTGATGAACTGGGTCTGGCAATGCCAGAGACGATTGAAGAGTGGGAAACGGTTCTTACGGCTTTTCGTGACAAGAAAAATTGTAAAGCCCCTCTCAGCATGAATATAGGACATTTTGGACAGGTGCACGCCTTTGCCGGTGCTTACGGTGTTGGAATAGGGTATTATCTGGATAACGGTCAAGTTAAGTATGGAATGGCAGAGGATGGATATAAGGATTTCTTGACACTTCTCAACAAATGGTACGATGAAGGTTTGTTAGATCAGGACTTTTCAACTCTTGACTCGACGACTATGGATGCAAATATACTAAATGGCAATGCCGGTGTTGTGCAGGGAAGTATCGGTAACGGAATCGGAAGATATATGAATGCCGCACCGGACGATACATATCAGCTGGCTGGAGCCCCTTATCCAGTGCGCAACAAAGGCGAGGTGTGTGAGTTTGGAGCTATGAACACCATTATTCCGCTGATGAATAATGCGTTTGCCGCTATTAGTGCGGATTCCAAAAACCAGCAGCTTGCGGCACAATTTCTGGATTTCGGATACAGTCAAGAAGGACAGATGCTCTATAACTTTGGGATTGAGGGTGAAAGCTACGAAATGATAGATGGCTATCCCACCTACACGGATTTAATCACGAACAATCCGGAAGGCCTTTCGATGTCTTCTGCACTTTCAATGTATACATATGCATATGATGCCGGTCCTACGATCCAGGATAAGCGCTATATGGAGCAATATGCCTCCCTTCCGGAGCAGAAAGAAGCTTGGGCAACATGGTCTACTTCCAATATGGCCAATCACTTGCTGCCGTATTTGTATGTTAAGGATGACGAAGTAAACGAGCTGGCGAATTTATCTAATTCGGTCGAAACCTATGCCAACGAGATGACGACAAAGCTGATTATGGGCATTGAACCGTTAGAAAATTATGACAGTATTGTTGAAGAGTTAAATAATCGAGGGTTGGGTAGGATTCTTGAGATGAAACAGGCTGCGTATGAAAGATATTTAAATAAGTAGGATATTGTATCAGATGTAATCCAGCCTGCGTTTTTCGGGTTGGATTACATGCTGATATCGGGGATACGGATATCTTTTTATGAAAGGAAAGACAACATGTTAGTAAAGACTAAAATGACGAAAGAAAGCAAAGGCTTATTGGAGTGGCGCAAAGATTTTAAGCGTAACTGGAGCCTTTATTTAATGTTTTTGCCTGTACTTTTATTTTACATATTATTTTGTTATAAGCCGATGTATGGGGCACTTATTGCATTTAAAAATTATACGCCGAAACTGGGTTTTATGGGCAGTCCATGGGCGGGATTTGAAAATTTTAGAATGTTTTTTGATTCTCCGGATTTTATCAGGGTTTTTTTCAATACCATAAAAATTAGCTGTGCTTCTCTTCTGTTTTCATTTCCGCTGCCAATAATACTGGCGTTACTGATCAATGAAATTCGTAATAAGCGATTTAAAAAATTTGTGCAGACAGCATCGTATTTGCCTCACTTTATATCGCTGGTTGTTATTTGTGGCATGATCAAGACGTTTGTTGCAAGCGACGGATTTGTCGGATACTTTGTCAATCAGTTGGGAGGGACAAGCGGAAGCCTTTTGCAGCAGGAGGATAAATTTCTTCCCATATACATTATATCCGGTATCTGGCAGACGATAGGCTGGGATTCGATCATATATCTGGCAGCTCTGAGCGGTGTTGATGTTGAACAATATGAGGCTGCCGAGATAGACGGTGCAGGAAGATTCCGAAAAATGTTTTCCATAACACTGCCGTCCATTAGCAACACTATCATCATCCTTTTTATATTGGCTGTCGGGAAAATCATGAATGTAGGCTATGAAAAAATTATATTGCTGTACAATCCGACGATCTATAACGTGAGCGATGTGATTTCATCGTATACTTATCGCATGGGATTTGAGACGCAAAACTGGGGATACAGTTCAGCAGTTGGATTGTTTAATTCGGTTATCAATCTTGTGTTGCTGCTTATGACTAACAGAATAAGCAATAAATATGCCGGAATGGGTTTGTGGTAGGAGGCATCATTATGAACAATAAAATTAAAAAAACTTTTTCAGACCGGTGTTTTAATTTGATTAATACATTGATCATGCTTGCAATTGCTTTTATTATGATTTACCCGGTATATTATGTGATTATTGCATCCATATCAAATGCCGAAAAACTGGTGTCGTTCAAGGGTATTTTGTTTCGACCGCTTGCGCCAACACTTCTCGCATATGAGCAGGCATTTAAAAATCCTATGCTTTTGAGAAGCTATGCGAATACGATTTTTGTAGTGGTAGTAGGAACGATGGTAAGTATGATCTTTACCATTCTGGGGGCGTACGTGCTTTCAAGAAACAATGCACGTCTCGTAAAGCCCGCAATGATTATGGTGACGATCACCATGTTCTTCAGTGGCGGAATGATCCCATTTTATTTTGCGGTCAGAGATTTGGGATTGGACGGTTCTTTATGGGCGCTGATATTTCCAAGTGCGATTAACACGTTTAATTTAATTATTATGAAAACTGCATTTATGGCGGTACCTTCCAGCCTTGAAGAATCAGCCAACATCGATGGAGCCGGCCATTTCACAATTTTACTTCGGATCATCCTGCCGGTCTCCAAAAGCGTTTTGGCAGTTATTGCGCTTTATTATGCTGTTGCACGCTGGAATGCGTGGTTCGGAGCCATGCTGTTTTTGGAGGAGAGGGAATCCTATCCCCTGCAGTTAATTTTAAGAGAAATTTTAATACAGAATGATATGAGCAATGTGTCAGAGGGTGTGGCTTCGGCCGAACTTGGCTTTATAAGTGTGACCATCAAATATGCGATCATTGTAATAGCGACCGTTCCCATACTGTGTGTGTATCCCTTTGTACAAAAATATTTTACCAAAGGGGTTTTGATTGGTTCAGTAAAGGGATGAGATATGCGACAATCGTGAGAGTGAAGGAGATTTGATTATGAAAAAAGTATTGCTTTTTCTTCTGTTTACGGGGATATTATTTTGTAGTCATGCTGTTTGTGCGGCTGATTTTTCGGCAAGGTATGATATAGAAACAGAAGGGATAACGTATGAGGGTAAGTTTGATGTCGGCGAAAGAATCAAAATGTTTATCCTTCCAGACGGAATGAACCCGTCTCAGCTCACAGAAGCTGAGGAAAATATCTATATTTTTTCACAGGAAGCAGGAAGCGACGGCACATTTGAACACAGTATACAATTTTCAGATAGGCTGCCCATGGCAAGATATTATATATTTGCCGTAAGCGGTGAGACGGAGAAAAAATGTATTGTGTTTCCTGCTGAAAAAGCTAAGATGGATGTGTTTATATCGGCTTTGAATATTCAGCCGCAAGATGAATGGGCGGACTATATGAAAGCAAATATGCCAATGGATAATACAGCGATATCCACTTACGGTGATGCGTTTGCAGAGGTGTTATATTCTCGCATGCCAGCGGGCGGATATACGGCAGAGAAATTTATGACCAATTATATTTTGTATGAAGGGATTTTTAAGTGGCGCAGCAGCGATATTTCGTTTGCTGATTTTCTTTCCGAATACAGCGGATATACAGATATCCCTTTCGAAACAGCATATAATATGCAAAGCACTGCGGTTAAAAAGTCGGTGGAAAGCGTGCTTTCAACATATGATCTGAAAGCGGAGGCTTTTGATAAATTATATGAAGAGGCACTTTATGTGGCGCAGTGTATCCATGCTACAAACAGTACACAACTGATGGAACTGACCTTAGATTATTTTACTAAAAACGACATAGTGATACCGCAGTATAATGCCTTAGAAAGCGACTATCAAAAGGCACAAGCCTTTTATAATATTTTTAGTTTAAAGGGCAACTTTTTGACGGCAGAAAACATACAGCAGGCATTGAAGACAGCGGCAGAAAATTTGAGCAGTCGGTTGCCCAGTGGAACCCCCTCGGTTTCAGACGGTGGTTCAGGCGGCAGTTTTGGCGGCGGTTTTAGCGGCAGCGTGGGCGGTGGAAATGTGGCAGTAATCGGCCAGACGCCTAGTACATCCATGCAAGAGACAGCAGAAAGTATTTTTAGCGATATTGGCGGACACTGGGCCGAAGAGGAAATTGAAGAAATGACTGCTGCAGGATATTTAAACGGATACAGTGATGGAAGTTTTCAACCAGATAATAGTGTAAGCAGAGCTGAATTTGTAAAAATCATCGTAGAAATGTTCGGGGAGAAAGCAACATATACAGGCTATTTTACTGATGTTGCCTCCTCTGCCTGGTACGCGGATTATATCGGCGGCGCACTGGAAAAGAAGTGGATAACCGGGGTTTCAGATAGCCTGTTCATGCCGGAAAATCAGATTAGCCGTGAGGATGCGGTTACCGTTATCTATCGCATGATGTGCGCAGAGTATGCGTTTGTCGGAGAGAGCGGTAGTGAAAGTGATTTTGCAGATTTTGATGAGGTGAGTGCATATGCGCAGGATGCGGTATTGGTTCTCTCTAAAGCCGGCATTCTACTGGGCAGCGACGGAAGGTTCTTTCCCAAAAATTCGATCACAAGGGCTGAAGCGGCAGTTATTTGCCTCAGAGTTTTGGAACAGGTTAAGTAGAAAGGTGGAATTTGCTTGAAGACGCTTACAAGATATTTTATTTTTTTGACTTTGACACTACTTGTTATTCTAGCATCTATGACAGTATATACGACAGAATCAGAGACAGTAAGTTATAATTTCGAAGCAGAAAAAGCCATAGCACTTATGCAGCATCTTGTGCCAGGGTTTCCAACGGCAGAGGATGGCTATGATACCGTTGTTACCCGGGAAGACTTTGTAAAATATGTAGCCGATTTGTATAAGCTGGATTTTGATACGCAGGAAACAGGTGTATATACCGATGTCAGTGAAGATGATGCGGCATTTAATGAGATATATCACGCACTGCAACAGGGATGGATTACGGCAAACGAAAAATTTTATCCAGACAATCCCATACGATTTGATGAAGCAATAAAAATTTTAGTTTGTGCGGCAAATTACGAATTTGAAGCAGCCGACCGGGGCGGGTTTCCGTATGGATATATAGAAACGGCGCAGAGATTGGGAATTACTCAGTTTATGCAAAAAGATACTGGAAATACGCTTACTGAGGCAGAAACGGCTTTGATGCTATACCGGCTGATGTGTCTTGATGAAGTTGTCAGTTATGTGTCGAATGATGAAGTGACCTATATGTTGACTTCTCAGACCAATTTATATACTCTACACAACTTGCGGGAAACAGAGGGAATGATTACGGCCACAGAATTTACCTCTATTTATCCCAATGTGGAGAGTGTGGACGAAAATCATATAGAGGTTGATGGCATCACGTATTTATATGAAGGCGACAGTGAGAACTTGATAGGCCAAAAGGCAGCAATATTTTACACCGAGACTTCAGGAGTTACAGAGGCTGTTCTGGTTGTGCCTGAACGTCCGGTAGAACGGATGATTGAGCTTGACGACATTATTGAAGTTGATGGGAATACCATTACGTATTATGTGGATACGCAAAAAAGAAGCGCTTCGTTCAAGAATGTAATTTTTAATGGAAAGAGTGTGGCAAATATAGAAGCCGTTGCACACCTTTTTGACTGCGGAAGACTTCTGGCAGTCTCTTATGACAGCACAAGCGTGTATGATCTTGCGATCATTGAGAGCTTTCGCTATATGATTGCAGATAACGTTAATCCCGTCGACAAGAGTATTGGCGACAGCAACCAAATGGAGGACAGCCTGATCTTGACAGAAGGCGATGATGACTGTACGGTGATACTGCAAGATGCCGATGGAACGGAGCTTGATTTTTACGATCTATCCGCCGGTGATTTGCTGGCGGTATATGAATCCCTGGATAAAACGTTGATTAAACTGATCGTATGTGAGGAAAATGGCGTTTCGGGAACGCTTGAGGTGGTAAACGCTCAGGATAAAACTGTAAGGATAAACGGAATGGAATATGAATTGTCGGACTATTGTGTAGAGCATGATATGACCAAACTGGTTCCCGGTACAAGCGGCTATTTTACAATTGGCCCGGATGGAAAAATTGTAACACTGATGGGCTCCGCAGATCGTTATGTATATGCCTATGCCATAGATGCTGCCAAAAGTGGCGGCTTCGATGATATGGTACAGCTGAAGCTGTATACGCTCTCTGGTAACATAGAGGTTATGTCGCTCAGTGACAAGGTTAATATTGATGGGGAGGCGGGAGGAGATCCACTTTCTGTTTATGATATACTCAAGGACAATCCTCAGCTTATAAAATATAGGGTTACGAGCGAAAACCTCATCAGCGGGATTGATTTTGCAGATAGGAATACAGAAAATGTTTTTGAGGAAGAAAAGGATCCGGATAATAGCCTGACCCAATATGAATTTGCTGCTGAAACACTGCTTTACCGGTCAGAGGCAAAATCTTTTGTGCCGTATTTCCATATTTCGGACGCTATTGTGATGAAGATACCAAACGATATAACATCTGAAGAAGACTATATTGTGGGAAACTATTCCTTATGTGTCAATGACAAGCGATATTCTGCCGCGGATTTACAGATCTATGATCTGGATCAGACGGGTGGAGCGGGTATTATGATTGTTCGGTACGATCCGGTGGTGCAGGAATACGGCTCCGCAGACAAAAGCTATATTGTGGAAGAAATCGTGCAAACCATCAACCAGGACGGTGTGCAGATGGCAAGTGTAGAGTGCTGGGCTGATGGATTGTATTATAGTTTTTATCTGCCGGAGACGATTGCTATCGCCAAGGAGTCCGGAAGCGGGCTCGTTCCCGGAGATATTTTCCGAGCGGTTATCAATAATAGAAATGAGATTATTGCAATATCTGTAGATGTGGATGCTTCCCTCGGTACGCCAATAGCCAATGGGCTGTCACAGGGGAACTTTTACGGTCAAAACGTTGCGGCAACTTATTATCTTGGAAAAGTATATTTCTGGGGTGACAGCTACGCCTATATTTCTGCTACCCAGGATATATTCGGCGAATATGATTACAGCTTTAGTCATTTGTATAACTGCAACACGGGAACAAACCTTATTAAGTTTGATCTGGTTACTAAGACACTGCATCCAATTGCAGCAGAGGAAATACGAAGTTACGTCAATTATGGAGAAGATAATCATTTTGTTGTGCTGAGACAAAATCGGTTTAAAGGAAATTCCGTTTTTGTATATGAGCAAGGAGGGGAATTATGAAAATAAAGTATCAAATTATAGCGTTTCTTCTCATATTGTTGATATCCTCTCAGGGAATGTATAGTTTTGCGGCAGAGAATGCCTTGATATTTGGCGAAGGCTTTGGCGAATATATTACAAACAGCCATGAAGTAAGTAGTCTGGATATCAGCGGAAATGAAGTAAAAGTGACGCAGCGTTTGGCTCAGGACAAAGCACTGCTTTTGCCTGAGGGTACAGCGGTCAGTCTTGACAAAACCGTTTCTGAGAAGCCGGAAAATAACTTTATGCTGGCGTTTGAACTGGACTTAGTTAATAATCAGGGCTTTAACATGGAGGCCGGTATCAAATCCGGATCTACCGCATATCGGTTGATTACAATACAAAATAGCGGGATCACGCTGCCTGATAACAAAAAAATTAGTGGGCTTATGCCTGGCCGTTATAATGAGATTGTTTTGAAATTCAGAGCAAAAGCGAAGAGAGTGGATGTGGTGATAAACGGTAAGGCTTATGTCTGCGATTGGAAGCTGACCACATGGCCGTCAAGTCCCGATGGTTTCTTTATAAAAAAAGCTACTGCCGGAGAGTGCCATATTGACAATATTGTTCTGCAAAACGGACTGGGAGAGCTCTGTAAACCGGAAGAAAATTACAATAGTGAAATAGAGGAAGATCTCTATTTAAATGAAAACTTGGGAGATTATACATATTTCCGTTCTGATTCGATCACGACGGGAGGGGCTGGCACGCAGGGATACTTTAATTATAATGAAAATGCCAAAACCGGCACTATCGTAAGAGAAATGGCAGATTATAAAAACCCGGATAAAGGCGATTGCATTATTATTACAAAGCAATCGGGTGATGATTCTTATTTTGAGACCTATATAAATAAAATTAAAATTTATAATGATGGAATTACTTATCCGTATTTCTATCTTGAAACAGATCTATGGTGTGAGAACAGTAATATGATAGGACAGATGTTCCTTCTGCGCGACAACAAAAGCGGCACATCAAATGCTGATTCGGTTTTGGGAACATACAACGGCTCGGATATTGTACTGTGTGATGGACAGATAATCAAAAATGTAGTGATGCCCAAAACCTGGGTAAATTACAAGGCGCTGGTCAACCTTAACACACATACTGCCAAAATATATATTAATGATGAGTTGAAGGCAGAAAATGTCAAGCTAAATGAAAATCTGAAGCAGCTTAATGCGGTGCGTTTTACCATTGAGAGAAATTCTGCTTATGGAACGGTAAAGGTCAGAAATGTAGAAGTCACCGGTTTGATGAAAGAACCTGAGAACCTTGATATCGAGCATACCTATGTGTTTTCCGATGATAGAGAGATCGAGCGGTATTTAAGCGGAAAAGTCGCTTTTCATCATTATGGGGGCATCTATTACAAGGAGGGGCAGCGCACAGCGCTTGCAGATGGGTCCATTTACGAAGATGGAGAATTTTATATATCTTTGGAGGAGTTTAATCATATTTTCGGTACAGCGTATTCGGCTGACGGCAATACAATTCGTAGCGGTGACGAGGATGTCGCATTAACGTCCTCGGTGCGGCAAAGAAACAATATCACATATGTGCCGATGAAAGAATTGGTTGAAAAGCTGGGCAGGTTTGTTACCGATGACAATTACGGTATGGTGATTGTTTCCAATGAAAAAATGTACTGGAAGCCGGAGGATGAAGTGCCAATCTATCAACAACCGTGGAATGACGGTGATATAACAACACTGACACCACTGCAGGAGATCAATGCCTTTCTGATATTTGAAAGGCCGGAGCCGGAAGAACTGAAGCAGGAATTCGAAGCGGTGATGGCAGAAAGAGAACAGGCGCATCCCAGACTGTTTGGCACAAGAGCAGATTTTGATAATATTATTGAAATCGCGAAAAATGATACTTATATGCAGCAGATGGTTGATATGATCATTTCGTCTGCCGACAATCACCTCACACGGGATTTATATACGTACAAATTTGATGATAATTATAGGACATATAATACGGCAAACGGGTTCAACGGCCGTATGCAGATATTGGGACTTGCGTATTTGCTGACAGGAAATAAAAAATATTCTGACAGAGCATGGGAGGAAATGCAGTCCATATGCAGTTTTCCGGATTTTAACGAATGCCATGTAATAGATGCAGCACTTTATGTCGGAGGTCTTGCCTTTGGATATGATTGGTGCTATGATGCGTTATCTGAAGAACAGCGAAGCTGTATTGAAGATGCTGTCATGGAAAAAGGACTGAAGGTTTTGGACAGAGCGTTTTACAGGGGACTTCCGTCCTCGGCCTCGGCATCTACTGCGCAGACCTCCACGCAGGTCACCAATTATTTTACGGAGTGGACGAGTAATTATAATACGCATGTTAATGTCGGGATCATAAATGCTGCTCTGGCCTTTGCCGAAGTGGATCCTACACTCTGCTTTGGTACATTAAACAGGGCGATGAGAAGTGTTGAATATACCATGTACGGCTTTCTCCCGTCAGGCACATGGGCGGAAAGTAATTCATACTGGACCGTGACGGTTACCGCAATGACAAAAATTATTGCTTCACTGGAAAGTATTTATGGCAGAGATTTTGGGTTTGGCGAATATCAGGGCTTTGAAGATACCTGCTATTTTTATGCAAGTATGGCGTCACCAAACGGACTGATAGCATATAATGATGAAACTGGAGATTCCAGCAATATCACGAATACTGTATATGCGTATTTTGCAAAAAGATACGGTCAAAAGGATATCGGCGCACTGCGGAAGTTGCACATACTCGGTGCATTTAAAAAGATATCAGGTGCAGCCATTGGTTTGTTTGACCTGCTATATTATGATCCGGATATTCAGACCTCTGATACAGAGCTTTTCCCGATAATGTCCTATTTCAACGGATTGGAATCTGTTTCTTTTCATGAGGATTACAGCGATCCAGATGCGCTGTTCTTTACCGCATATGCAGGACTGTCGTATTATTACCACTCACACAACGATGGCGGTGCTTTTGGATTTGATATGCTCGGCGAACGCTGGGCAACCGATCTCGGTAAAGAGAATTATAATGTGGGACTTACCAACAGTGCGATTTATCGTAAGCGTACCGAAGGGCATAATACTCTTACGATTAACAACGGTGAAGCATACGGACAGGATGTAAATGCGTTTGCGCCGCTTATTAAAGCAGAATCATCCGAGGTTGGCGGATATGCAGTTATGGATATGACGAGCTATTATGCATCGCAGGCCAATAGTGTAATCCGCGGATTTTATATTGATGATAGCTTTACTGCTGTGACCGTACAAGATGAAATAGATCTTAAAGCAGACAGTGAAGTATACTGGTTCATGCATACCAAAGCAGATATAGATATCATTGATGAGACCACAGCATTGTTGTCACAAAACGGCAAGAGCATTATGCTGCAGATGGAGACTGATGCGGCGGAGTTTGAACTCAGTCAGATGGCGGCAGAGCCGCTGCCTTCGTCGCCGCAGGGCGGAAACCAAAACCCCAACGTCGGTTACAGCAAGGTTGCGATCAGACTGAACGGTAACGGAAAAATCAACCTGACCGTACGGATGTCTCCGTATATGGTAGAGTCGCTGCATGTGACGCCGATTGCTGAATGGACGGTGCCGCAAGGCGCTTTGCAGGATAAAGAGGATTTCAGCTATAAGCTGATGGTAGACGGCAGAGAGATGAGTAATGCCTCTGTCATAGCCGTTCTGGACGAAAATGCAATTCCCTCATGGGAGATTATACCCAATGATCCGACCAAGATCGTTGAGGTCATACATGACCCCAAGACGGTCGGGGAAAAAGTAGAAGTTGTTGTTTATAATGCTGACAGAAGTAAAATAATGCCCAGTAGGATTTTGTACAGTGCGACGTCCGATGCTTTGCTTGATTATTATGAACAGTTTGCGGCCAAGTCCATAACGGTGACGGATGAACCGGAGGCGGAAAACCCTGGCGTAAATGCGATAGACGGAGATATTATTTCGCGTTGGTGTGCAAAAGAGCCGAATGCAGAAGGCATCCTGGACTTTGGGAATGTGGTAACCTTTGACGCATTTGCGGCAGGCTTTTGGAAGGGAAATGAAAGAGAGTATACTTTTGAACTCTATACCTCTGAAGATGGTGTTTCCTATACCCCGATTGATACGGGTACATTTGTCAGCAGCGGCACATCAGATAACTATGAAATTTATCGATTGGACAAAGCTTACAATGCGCGCTATATCAAATTTGTCAACAAGGGCAATACAGCAGAAATTTCGCCAAATAATGAGTTCAGCAATCTTACCGAATTGTTGCTGCTGAAATTCAAAGATTAGGAGGGGAAGAAGTGAGGAAAATAATAAGAGCTCTTGCGATCGTGTTACTTTTTGCCATGGGTGCGGGGATTCCATCTATCCCCGCACTGGCAAAAAATTCTTTTGGCTTTGAAGAAACATTTGACATTCTGCCCGTTGATTGGTCACAAAGCGTTGCTAAAGGGGAAGTGTTGGTAGAGGACGGAAATCTGATACTTTCCTATGACACAGAAAATACGCAGAGAGTGGGACGGGCGGAAATCGCCTCGCCGTATATGAGTTTTGAGGACGAAATGATAAAAATTTCGATGCAGGAAAGTTTTGAAAGTCCTTTGAATAACGCCAAAAGAACGCTTGCGCTTTCTGATTCTGAACTGGGCAATTTGGATATCCTGTCGATGGAAAATGATACCGTATATATTTTCGGCACGGCTGTGAACGCAGAACTTACGATACAAGAAAATGTTATAAGGGACTGGACATTTTATATTGATCTTCACGGCGATACCGTAAAGGCGGCGGCCTATCTTGACAACAGTAACATTTATTCAGCAGATCTTGGCGCATGGGGACTTAACAATTCGGCACTCTCCCTGAAAATCAGAAATTCCATGATCAGCGCAGCACAAAATACAACAGGCGAGTGGCGGATTGACCGTGTTTCGATGACAACGGGTATTCCGCTTCAATGTGAAAGCAATTTTGAGGATAATGCTCAGCTTCCTGTCGGAGGTATCGAGACAATTGAACTCTCGTACACTGGCGAACTGGACGGGGCACTGCAAGAAGACAGCTTTGTACTATATCGTGATAATGCGGAGATCGAATGTTTGATTTACATAGATGGCGGAAATGTCACAATCGAACCGGTAGATGGCTTGACGATCGGTACCTATACCTTAATGGTCAGCAATGTGCGGGATGTTTTGGGAAATACCGCCAAAAGTGAGTATCGATTCAGTGTATATCCTGAAAATTATACAGAACCTCAAATTGTGCTCTCTCCCAATGGAACGGCAGTGATCAAAGAGGGACAGAAGCTTATTCTCACTGCATCCGCCACAACTGATCTCTTTAAAAAGACAGTGTTTTATGTAAATAACATCGAAGCTTATACTGCATACGGACCGCAGGCTCTGTTTGAATTTGAAAAGGAGCAGGGAATATATGAAATTTATGCGGTTGTCTATGATACCCTTATGGCTTCGGCAAAATCTGATATGTTGCGTGTTGAGGCCGCTGCCAACGACGCACCGGTGATAGAAGTTGCCGACAGTCTGAAAATAACAACCGAAGAGGCAAAAAGTGTACTGGTTTCAGCTGTGGACAGTGACGGTATAGACAGGATAGAACTGCTCAGCGGCGGCGAAATCTTTGACGTAATACCCTCGGCGGCTGGAACCGCAGACTTAAGCAATCTGGGCCTTGGGACGATAGAGGTTACGGTAAGGGCATATGACATCTATGGAAAACAAAGCGAAAAAACGTTTACGGTAAATATATATGTGCAGGCATATAACACCGTTTTGACAGATTCGGAGTTTACCTATTCGATTTCAGGCACCAATTTGCAGTTTAGTTCCGGCATCACTGCCTATCCTAGAAGGGGATATATTGACAGTTATACATGGGACGAAGTGCACGGTTCCTCAATGCGGATTGGGATAGATACGCCGAATGAGGCTTACGGTATCAGTGAATATCCATATTTTACTGCTCCGTCCTCCTGTGATGCAATGTTTAATGTAAACTTCGATTTTTATTTCAGTGAAAAGCCGTCTGATACCACGCAATCAAAAACAAAACTGGAAATATTCCAAAATGCCTCCGGCGGCGCCTCCTCTCTTGGTACATATCTGGCGCAGTGGGGCAGTGAAATTACGGTTGGCGGACAGGCAATAGAGTATGAGGCAGGTCAGTGGTATAACCTGAATGCGGATATTGATATCCAAGGCAAAACTTATACAATTACAATTACGGATGCCAGCGGCGCCGCATCCTCTGCAAGTGGAACGTTGAACGATAGATTTAATCTTGCTAATACGGTAAGGATATATGGTCCGGGTATTGACGAAGTAAAGTATTATATGCTGCTTGATAATCTTATTATTCGAAAAGTTGCAGAATCGCCTAGTGTGCTTGGTTTCAGTGCAGAGGACAGCGGTGTACTCTCTGAATCAATTCCTGCAGATGCAACGTTTGTAAAATTGCATTTAAGTAGTACGCTTTATGATTTTTCTGCGGATAAGGTTCAACTTTATATGTCCGGCAATGAGGTCGCATTGGAAAAAGCAGGATTTGATAGTTCGGATAATACGGTGTGGATCTATCCCGCCACGCCATTTGCCAGCGGCGCAGCATATACCGTCCGACTGGATGAAAGCCTGCAAATGCTAGTCGGGCAGCCGCTTGGCAGTCCAATATACGGAAGCTTTACGACAAGCGGCGTCGGGGATATCCGGGTCGTGGCAATGGATTTTGTCAATGCGGGGCAGGGGGTACAGATCCACACCTCTATTGAAAATGGAACGGATTTGCCCGATTCGGTTATGCTGGTCGCAACAATATGGGAAGATAATCGGCTGATAAAGACGGTTTTTAAAAAGTTGAGCATTGAAGAAAATGCGCAGACGGACGATATCTTTGAGGTGGAGCAGCTGTTGTCCTCACAAAGTCTGGAAGTTAATATCTGGAAGGACTTTGCGGATGGAGCAATCTTAGAAACGCGGCAGTATGTCAAGTAATGCAAAAGTATGTAATAAAAATATGCCAAAATGTAATAAAGGAGAGTCTGCAATGAAAAAGAAAACATTAAAAAGACTGATTTCAATGATGCTTGCATTATTTCTGATGTCATTTACCTGTCTATGTGTTTTTGCAGATGGGACGGACGGTAATACGCCCCCGGCTGCAGAAGTACAGCTGAAAAGCATCATAGACTTTGAGTCGGTGGAAACAATTGAAAATCTACTGAAGGATACAAACTGGGAGACTTCCGGAGGCACCGCTTCTATTGAAACAGAAGATGAGAATCACTATATCAAAATCGCCTCTCTGCCTGATGCGGGCAATGCTTTATTAAAATACAAATTTGTTGGCGATGGTCGGCCGATTGCTTCGGGGCAGAGTTTTACCCTCATGTATCGTATAAGCTTTGACCACGACAATTCCATAGGGACGGGAAGCTCGTTTCGAGTTGCCTTGGGTGATGATGCGGCTCGAGGCTATTTCACCAGTTTTTATAATTCGAAAACCAGCACAGGTGATGGAGCGTGGAGTCTGCAAAGCGAAGCCAGCACCTCCAATAAGGCAGTAAAAGTTGGAGACTTTGCGCACAGTGTCTGGCATGACGTTGTCTGGGTATATGATGCATCTGCTCCTAATTCAAGTACAATATACATTGACGGCATGAATGCGGCGGAAAAGCCTGTGTTTCCGAGAAACGGTGACACAACACCCATCGGATTATGTACATCGGTAGATACACAGGGTGGGTTCTCCATCCGATTGGATGATATCAGGGTATATTCCGGCGTTGTGGACGTCTGGAGTATGGCCGAGACGACGGCGATCGACTATGAATTCAACAATTTGCTCTCGGACCCGACAAAGACGAAGGTTTCTCCTGCAAATATGAATTCAGATGCTTCTCGGTTGACAGAAGTGGCCGGCAAATTCGGTAAGGACCAGGATAACAAGGCGGTCTATATCAATAATACCGTGGCTGAGGCCGGAGAGGATTCCTATATCAATTTTGAGACAAACACCAATGCACGTTTCCATGATGCCGGTGACAGCCAGTCCCTGAGTGTGAATTTTGCATTTGATTCCACCATGCGTACAGTAAAGCTAAACGGATACGCGCATTATCTGGCGGATGATGGCACAATCAAAAAGGCTAAGTTGACCTTTAATGGACTTAATGTTGTTGAAATCACACCCACAAATGTGCGTCTGTTCGGGGAGAACTATCCTATGGATACTGCTTTGATGCCGGAGTTATGGCACAACATTACGCTGGTGATAAATACAAACGCAGAAAGTGGTGCGGCCGCCACCTACAGTGCATATCTCAATGGTAAGGAAATCTGTTCGGAAAAGATATTCGCCAATGATACATTTATAAGACTTTCTAACAATCCGGCTACCTATACAAGCATGAGTAGATTCAGAGGATTTTCATCATTTTGGCTGAACTATTCCTGGAACAGTTCAGCGCAGACGGACGTCAATGGCCAGATATATCGTGATGCACCCGGTGGGATATACTTTGACGATGTAAAACTGACGACATATTTTGGACATAAGCCGGTCATGGATTCGGCTATATATACATTAGAGAGCGGTGACTGGATGATGGATAAGTGGATTGCGGGCAATACGTATTATGTAAAGCACGGCAGCACGCTGGAAACCGTCAAGCCGATACTGCTTGAGAATGTCACAGCGACCTATCGTAATGCGAACGGCGATCTTTTGGACGAAAGCGCTATAGTTGACGGAAAGGCATATGGCGAACTGAGGAGAGAAGGTGCGGTTATAGGATACATTTGCCTTGACGCACAGAATAACGTGGAACTCAGTGACATTTGCAACGATGCCGGCAACTGGACGAGTTGGAACAGGTTGGATGCTGAAAACAAAACAGCAAGCCAAAAGGGAGGCAAGCCCCAGGATGACATTTCGCTTTCTCTGTTGAATGTAGAAGCGGAAGGAAACACCGGTGAGGGGTATATTGATTATCCACTGCAAAACAGATCCGCCGGCAGCCTGAAAAATATTCATTCCTACAAGCCTGTCACGGTTTCTGCCAATGTTTATATGCCAGAGATAGAAGAAAATAAATATTTTCGTATATCAGCATGGCAGGGCTCAGCTGAAGAGTCCGCAGAGTCGTTGCAGAGTAAGTTCGGATTTGCAAACGGAAAGGTCTATAAAGATGTAAAAAGCAGTGGCGGGATTGGAGAGGAATACTGTGACTACATTCCAGGTGAATGGAACAGAGTTTCCTATACCTTCTATCCGGGAGAGAACAAGATGGATATTCGTATCAATGGTACACAGATTGCAGCAGAAGAGGGGATAGATGTCAATGTTGCCCAGAGGTTGGCAGTGCTTCGCTTTGAAACGACGTATCAGAAAAATCCAGTATATATTGACGATATTTTCGTTTATACGGGGTATAGCATAGAAGAGGCATATCCGCAGAGTGTTTCGGCTGCTTCCGGTGCGGAATTGGAGGTCGTCAGCAATACAATTAAGGTTCCATACTGGTTTGTCACAGATCCATACAAAATCAGTGATTTGCTGACACAGCTTAACTACGGTGGAAATTTTGGTGTGTATTCTGACCATACCTTTACCTTGGCCAAGACAAATGACAGCGCTGTGGAATACGGAGATGTCCTTATGTTTACAGCAGAGAATACGTTGGATGGAAAGAAATATCAAACATATAAGTACTACACGGTTGTGCCGTCTGAGGCGTTTATCCTGACACAAGATGGCAGTATCATTGAAAACGGCGGCACGTATACCTCGGGAGAGATCACGGTGACACCCTATACAAGCGAGGGCGTTATGATTATTGCTGTGTATGATACTTCGATGTCGGGCAGTCGGAGCCTTGAGAGTATTGAAACAATTGAACTTGGCAGCTTGGATGCCGATTCTTATTCGGTAACTGTCAATGATTCAGAAAATACCAGTGTTCAGGTAATGGTTTGGGATTCAATTCCCGGCATGAAACCACTTAGCGCAGTATATGAGGCGAACGGAAGCGTATAGTCATAATAATTTCAGGATGATACAGATGTATACATGGCGGTCTGCCATGTATACATCTGCAAATATTATAAAAAGGAGATTAACTGTCAATGAATGCAATTGACTATGGAAAACTGGCATGTGACACCATAATGGCCGATTTTAAACCGGCCAATTTGCGTCCTTTACGCAGATTTCACTATCATCAGGGTGTATTTTTGTCGGGAATGGAGAAAATTTATCTTGCAACAGGTGAAGAAAAGTATTATAACTATATTAAAGAGTGGGCGGATTTTTGTATTTTGCCAGATGGTGAGGTAAAATTTCAGAACCGTACCGAATTGGACGACTGGCAAGCCTCAAGATTGCTGTTCAATCTGTATAAAACAACAGGAAAAAAACAGTATAAGATGGTTTTGGACAGGGCGGTTCAATACATAACAAACTGGCCGGTTACAGAGCAGGGCGGTTTCTGGCATATGTATGACAAGCCACATCAGATGTGGCTGGATGGTTTATACATGGCGGGCAGCGTTCTGGTCCCGTATGCCGCAGCCTTTGGCCGGGAGGATTTGTTTGATCTGATGCACAGGCAAATGACAATTATGTTTCAATACCTCAGAGATGAAAAGACCGGGCTGTTATATCATGCCTGTGATTTTTCAAAGAATATGGACTGGTCAGATCCTACAACTGGACGATCTTCTATATTTTGGGGCAGAGCAATGGGATGGGTGGCTTTGGAAATTGTCGATATGCTTGACGATATCCCGGCACAATATCCGAAACGGCAGGATTTTGTCGATAACCTTGCGTCTTTGCTGAAAGCAATCTGCAATTATCAGGATAAGAACAGCGGTCTTTGGTATCAGGTCGTTGACCGCCCGGGGACGTTGGGCAATTGGACAGAGGCTTCGTGCAGTGCCTTGTTTACATATGCGATACATAAGGCGGTAAGACTTGGCTATCTTGAGGCCGAATATGCAGAGGTGGCGAAGCGGGGATATCAAGGGCTGATAGTGATATGCACCCCAAAAGTTGGACATACATAGTTGAGATTTTGGAGGTGTATATTATGGGCAAAGAATTATATTGTAAAGAAATAAAACTAGAAGCAGTACAATATGTTTTATCCGGACATTCCTATCGACAAGCTTCCGAGAAGTTTAAAATTTCAACTACTCCAAT
>NZ_JADCKB010000022.1 GCF_014982785.1 Ructibacterium gallinarum | reverse complement strand
ACTCATCTTAGAGTTCCTCCCTTAGTGGATTTCTTTTTATTAGGGCTTTGACCCTGTGTTACATTCTAAGGGAGTGAACTCCTTTTTGTCAAACCTCATTTTTGTTACTTAACAGGAATGCTCCTATCCTACAAGAAAGTTTGGAATACCATGCTCATCTAACCATTTTTTATCGTATCTATGCATGTGCCTCTCGTATAAACACAATTCACGTTTTTCTTCCTCAGTCGCATTATCACCAATTTCAATCAACAGATATTCACTTTCATAGACTTCGACATCAGAGCACAAACCATCCCAATCAATATTAGGAATAGCATCCGGATGATCCGGTTCAGTTAAATCCTGCTGTTCGGCTTCTATTCCCAATGGACAGGTATGGCAAAAGCATCTGCCAACTCTCTTTCCATCATAAATGTCCGTATCTCTCTGCTTTGGATGGTCACACCCGTAACCATTCGCTTTTTCCGGATTAAAATAGGAGCAGCAGCGCGCAAATTCATCAAATAAAACTGCCTTTTTCATTTTCTAACCTCCCAAATTCACATAGTCATGGACGTTAACAATAATCTATATTTTTAAAACAACAATAAACCACCAGCTATTTATCATCTTGGTTTTCGTTGTTTTCATCTGATACAAGCCCGCAAATAGCATGGATAAAATGATAAGCGCCAAATCCTATCAGAAACATGCTGAGCAATTTTACAATACTCATCAGATATGGCACAGAATTTGATACTGTTACTGATGCAGAAAACATAAAATCCCTCCTCTCTGAATGATAATATCTATTTCCGCGCCGTTTCGGCGCGGAGATAGCCTTTACATTTCCACTTCACTCTCATCCGAAAAATCGGTATAGCCCAATTCCAGCAACAGGCATTGCAGTTCGTCCGGTGTAATTGATTTCACCTTACTTAACCGTTCAAACAGCTTTCGGTCTTGTTCAAATGATACAAATGCATCCGAAAACACCTCTGCGCGGGCGCTTATTGCATTTCCAACCTGATAAAAACTGATCATGAACTCATAAACGCAGCCGTCATCCTCCATTTTGTCAACGATATTAAACTGTTCTGTCATCCTCTTCGGCATTTCAATATCCTTGAAATACTTTTGTTTTGTCAGCCTGTAAAACCCTTTCATACATTTCCGATCATCCTTAGCATTCATTTTCATTTCGCTCCTTTACATTTAAAAATATTGTATATAAAAAGAGCAGAGATACTTCACCATAACGGTTGAAAATATCTCTGCTCTTGAGTACGGATTTCCGCAATAAACAAAAAAAGTCAACAGCGTCTACGCCCAAACGGACATAGCAATACTATTGACTCTTAGTTACAATCACGACATTTGTATGCTGAGACTTTAAGACAGTCTCGGAGAAGTCCTCCACGCACATAAATAATTTATATTTGCATTATAGCACAAAACATTGTCATTTGTCAACGGGGACCGCAATATCAGGAGCGCTTATCCTCCAAACAACGCTCCAATTCACGCTTATCAAGCTGCCGTATCTTTTCTCTTGCACCACCGAAACGGGTAATGAATAAATCATTGCCGGTTTGCAAATATCCGGTAATCTGCTCATACGGATCGTAGCCCGCACTCTTCAGCGAGGATATAATATCCGTCAGTATGCACTCAAATTCACCGTGATTCATCTGTTTTACCCCCGCTTCTTTCCATTTTACAATCCTTAAATCTACACTCTATAAATATAATGCTCCTTGCGAGGCTTTACCGGCACTTTTTCTCCGTAACCAAGCACGCAATGACCGATTCCTTCGTAATCTCCCTCAATTCCCCACTTTTTCAGCAACGCTTTGCCCGCTTCGCTCTCAAATTCTTCTTTCGCGCGATGTATCCAACAGGACTGAACGCCAACTGCCTCGGCAGCGTTCATAAGATTTCCCATCACCAAAGATCCATCATACAAATATGTGGGAATATTCTTATCTGCAAGCACAATAATCACTGTCGCAGCGCCGTAAAACGGGTCGATGTCACTGCCCATTATCTCAGCATTCATTTTAGATAACTGCTTAATCGTCTCTTCATCCCGCACCACTATCATAATCGGGGACTGTCTGCCCATTCCCGTAGCTGCGTATGTCCCTGCTTCCAAAATCGCATCAAGCTGCTCATCCGTAATCGGTCTGCCATCAAAACTGCGGCAGGAACGACGAGATTTTAAAATGTTGATTCCATTCATTCCACTTTTCCTCCCAACAATCATATTGATAAAATTATACTACGAATATTCGTAAAAATCAATTGGCTTTACCGTTCCATTAGATCAGCAGGATTGCAATCCAATGCCTGGGCAAGACTCACCGCCGTAGATAGCTGCGCTTTGTTTATATCTCGTGCTCTCTGCTCATAGCTTTGAATAATCCGCACATTCACTCCGGAACGCTCCGCAAGCTCTTGCTGCGAAAAACCGCTGGTTATTCTCATTCTTGTCAGGGCTGTCTGTGTATAGAAAAGTCCAAGCCTGTCATCTATCGCAGCCACAAATTTTGTTATGTCAGCCTCGTGCATCGTATCGTACATGAAAAGCATTTCTCCGACCGGTACAGCGTTCAGAACACGGCTAAATTTATAATTCCTCAGCCATACATAATAACTAAGCGACCAGCCAAGCCAATACTCCGGAGATTTATCAAGATACATCGCATCGGCATTTTCTATTTCCTGATTCCTAATTTCAGACACAACCAACCGCACCAATTCGCAGCCGGTTTTTCCGGCGATATAGGCGGGATTTCCCTTCTCATACTGCGTGCATACATTAGATGCTAAAAACATCTGAAAAAACTCGTCTATGTCAAACTCGCAGGTATTCACTGCAAAATCAAGCATATGCCCGAAATTTTTTTGCGAATGATATAAATAATCTTTATCGTAAGCGGTCATCATCTTGTTTCATCCTTTCCCTCATAATATCAACCATAAACAATTCATCCGGGGACAGCAGCTCACTTTTTGCCTGTCTATATTCCCTTCTGGCCGCCCTATCTCTTTCTTTTTTCTTCTTGTAGTAAACAGCAGCTTCCGCCGGGGTACTTGAAATATATTCAATTCTATCAAATGCTTTTTCGCTCATCAGAACAATCTGCTCTCCAAGTTTACCAAGACGCATAGCTTCCCCAAGCTGCCGATAAGAGATTGCACCCGCTACAAAATCCTGAGCAAACGAAAAATAAGAGTCATCGGCGCGATAACCAATTATCACATCATAACCTGAAGTATCAATCATAAAATTGTCTGCAAGATATTTCTTTGCCATTTCAGATACCGTACTGTTTTCCCAATAGGTACGATTTTTTGTAAGAACCGCAAGCCAGTTAAGCAATATATATTTTTCGGAATTCAGGTGCAAAACATTCAGCCCGGCCATATCAAATTCATACTTATTTGCAAAACCGTCATGATTGTTGGAACACGCCCATTCCTTTGCGAGTTCCTCACTCTCTGTGCAGTAAAATCCTTTTCCATAATCATTATGTGTATTTCCCTTCCCGTAAACAGGAGCTTCAATCATCTTTTCACTGCCGTGATATATAATCATACCATAACCTCCCAATATAAATACAACTGTGGTTGTATTTATATTATACTACCACAGTTGTATTTTGTCAATACTCTTTAATATCAACGATACCTACTTTCAATTAGTTCAAAGGTGAATCCAGATGCAAATTTTTCGCATCCAACTCTTCTGTTCTTAAACAATCTCTACAATTTTCCGGTCATAATTATCATGACCGTTAGCTCACGCACACGCAGTATCGACACCGGCGTTGTAATGATCTTCGCATCCATCTATATTTTCTATGTCACAAGCCTTACAAAAACGTCGTTTCATCTCCTGTTGAGCTTTTTTAAATGTATTAAACTGCGACGTTTCAATTTCCCGTCACAAACCTCAATTAATAAATATGTTTTCACAGTTGTCCCTCCTAAATTTTGGTGTAACAGATAGTCTTTCACATTTGTCAAAATACTATCTGTCGTATAACCTTCTTCCATAATTTTTTGCTTTTACCTCTCTAACTCCCTTAATTCTCTGTTATATCTTCAAATGAAAATAAACTTACCGCGTGGAGTTTACTTTTACGAATTTTCCAATACGGAATCTGCAACCAGAAAACGATTACCCCTATAACTCTGCTCACTGGATACGGAACAGGAACCGCCTAAGCTGTCAAAATATTGCTCTCCCGCTTTGGAACGGGAAATATATAAATAGTACCTGACAGGTGTATAGTTTTTGGATGATGTCTCATACGATGCGCTAAGCACCAACAGGCAATCCAGCTCTTTTGCTTTCTTTTCTGCCAGTTCGATGAACATAGCATCAATTTCGCCCCTCTTATCTAAATTAATATTAGCAGAATAGGAAAGCTCCAAAAATAATGTCAGACGCTCACGATACCTTTTTACATGTCGCTCGGAATCGTTGCTCTCTAAATCAACATACATGAATTCTTTCGAGGCATTTTTTATATCCTGAAAACTTCCTTTTGTCAAACGAAGCAGTGCTCTTGCAACAGGTTCTCCATCTATGTATGCATATAAAATATGCTTATTGCTGTCAAAATTAGATAATAAACATTGATTATATGCGCCGTCTACATATGACATACAAGTACGTTGTGGCTTTACGCCAACCATCATTGTTTCAAAAAAGCCATCGCACTCCTTAACAAAAATATCTTGTTTTCTCTCATCCAACAATTTAGTCCATGAATAGCAGTGCTTTTCTGTAACAGAGTATCCGATTTCCCTTTTCAAATCGCCTAAATGATATTTGAGCTCATAGAATTTCCCCATCAGTTCAGCCATCACAATTCTTCGGTAAGACTCCTTCGCCTTATCATCAAGCTGACGATAATAAGTCAACGCTATTTCCGCTCCATTCTTCGTCAAAAACGCAAATATTGTTTCCGAATGTGCCTCAATAAATTTTTGGTCAATCTCCAGCGTTTTGCAAAGTGCCCGCCATGCGGAATCAATCTGCAGCAAATTGTATTTTACCTCTTGCAATGTTATATACTTCTGCACAACCCCTGCATTTCTTACTACATATATCGCTTCTGTTTCATTGACAATTTCCGAAAGAAATGGATAGATTTCCTCATAAGAAGCAAGCAGTTTAACTGCCGACTCCTGACCTAAACCTTTTATGTGCGAAAACTCTTCGTTCATCCAGCGGTACAGATGCTTTTGCGACAGTTTTTGTGCCAGTTTTCTGTAGTCATCCTCAGAAATTCCGTCCAGCAAGCCACGCTTTCCAAGCTGTCGAATCACAATCAGTTTATCATCAATACGTGGAATATCCAGCATATGATAAAACATTGTATAATCGTCCGGCAGTAAATACAGAGTTTTCACCTCTTCAAATGTATAAGCATAATCCGTGCGAAAATCTACTGCATCTCCATTTCTATTTCTGACCAACAGATTTTTTAAACAAATTAGATTCTTTTTATTTAGCGAGTTAATGTTTACTGCGTTACGAAACCAAGATGAAAATAAAATAGACCTTGGCGAAAGCGCTATGTACTCCTCCGGATTCTCCTCTATCAAGCGAAGAAAACTGTTTTTTCTTGCAGTGATTGCATAGATAAGTAATTCCTCTTTTTCTGTACTCAGGTAATCTAACTCTAAATTACAAATCCTGCTTCCGAAAATGAAATTTATATAAGCGGCTCGGCTATGAAATATTTTTTGCATTTCCACAGCTGATAATCCGCGCAGCCGTTTTGTCAGTATCTCCAATTCGTATTCTGAGCAGCCGTTGTCTCTCCAAGTCGCCAAGAAATCCCGCACAGAATCGCATGTCTCCAGCAAAGACATCACGGACTGCAGTTTTTCATAAAGCGCCTTCACATTCTGTTTCTCTATCTTTTCATAATCTGGATAATAAAACTCTGAAATACCATATCGGTACAATAACCGCACAACTTTGTACATCCATTCATTTCCCGACAGCGTATGAAACATTTCCGTCAGATACTCAAGCGGCAAAATAGCAAAAACAGGATCATAAATAAACGCCCGCTCCTTATCATTGAATTCGGAAAGTTTCAACTCCCTGCATGCATAATGACAATTCATAGCACACAAATTTTGAATTGCAAGCAGTTTTTGCTCCTCATTCAGTTCAGCAGAATCAAAGTAGCGCAAAAAGTCGTAAGTAAAATCACCAAGCTTATTATTTTGAAGCACAGTAAGAAGCGATTCTTTTGTAAAATCAGTCATTTTCTTGTCCTGCGGAAGATTTTTCAACATACTACTGATTTTCGATGCATAAATCTCATGTTTTTCCCAAAAAACAAGATAATCAATGAGTTTAGGCTCCTTGAGTATAGCTTCCTGTATTTCTGGTAAGTTTCTATACATGGTATATGGCAATCCCTTTTCTTTTATATCTGCTAATACCTCTGGGATAACGGATTGATATTTTGCCGCAAGATCTACTCCAAATTGACTTTCCTCTAAACTATGGATTAAGTTTAGCCTTTCTATTATTTTCTTCATGTACAAATGCCTCCTTTGCCAAATCAATATAATTAAAAATACCCTTCATATCTGTTACATCGTCCCTTATCAACTCCAGACAAAGCTCAAAAAATGATTCCAGTTCTTCATATTCTGAGAGCGGAAGCGACTGAAGTAAATCAGCCATGTTGCTTTGCAATATTTCATAAAAATATCTTTCACGAAAACCATAGTACCTTTGAGAAGATTTATGCAAAGCATTCCACGAGTTTTTATTGTCATAAAACTCCTCCGCAACAAGCTCCTTATCCTTTGCTTCCTGGGCAAGTTTCGCCTCCAATTTTTTCTCTTCTTCTGCCCTATCATGCTCTTTTAATTCCAAATCTGTTAAAAATCGCTCCATCAATTGTCTATCCCCTGCAATTTGTTGGTTAATTCTTGACATTGCCTTATAAATGCCGCTCAATTCCTCTTTTGGATACAAGTCTGCAACAAACCCGCTTTGCAGCATTAACGATATAAGTTCACCATAATCTTTTGCAGCATACCGGAATGTATATTCTTCAATCCATCCTAATAATTCTCTATGCTCCTCCGGCGACAAAAACTCTCTCTGCAATATTAATTCCTTGATTCGTCGAGAATTTTGGACATACCGTGTATCGGTTAAAAACCAAAGGTGAAACAGGGTAATACTCAAATAAGTTTCCAGTCCGCTTAATTGATACTTGCTAATAAACCACCTCAAAAACAAGAAAGCTTCCCGAGAAGGGATTTTCGATATTTCTTTTACTAAATACCAAAGAAAGCTCTTATCTTCCCCATTCTCCAAACAAAATTCTTCAAAATAATCAGAAAGATTTATGTAACCGAGTTTCACCAAATGTCTGAAAGTGCTCTGATTCAATTTATTTTTGCCAAATATATCTGTATATCGTGTATTAGTAAGCGTTTCAAATTTGTTAATCCATTTCTGAACTGCTTCCAAAGATTTCACATCCTGCAGTTTTTCTGAGAAGAAATCCACATACTTGCCCGGATCCAGTTCTTCTGCAAGCACATCCCATTTTGTATCCAACGCATTATAGTCTGTTACAAATTCATTTGGGATTTGTTCTGATAATTGAACAAATGTTATCGGATTGACTATAGAAACTCTTTCTTCCAATACCGCTATGATACCTCTTTCATCATAACATTTCACATTAAACTTTGCATATTTGGTTAATGCATCGTCTAAAAGCCAATATGTATTGAGCGAATGCGTCTGGAAACTGTTCAAAAAACAATTACAAAACTCAATCGCAATCTTTTCCTCAACGACGCCGCCGTAGTTGATGACAGGAGATATTTTAAAATAGTCCGCTATAACATAATTGAGATACGCAATCTCCTCCGGTGTATAGCCGCAGTCCCTTAGCTTAACAAACTCCGAACCGTCTGGTGCAATAAACTTATCGCGCAAGCACAACAAAAGTTTAAACAATCCCATATCCTTCTTACGGATACTCTTTATCTGTTCTTTAAATGTAGTTATAAACCAAATAAATACTCCGGAGTTTTGGAAAGCCGAAATGCTTCGGTCTTCTCCAAATGCTTTCAACAGCTTTGGTGTTAAAAATCTAAAGCCGCTCAACATATCATCAAATAACGATAGCAAAAAAATCAATTTCTCTGTTGCTATAGTTTTCTCATCCAACAATTTCTTCAGAGCTGTCTCTTTCTTCCCATTCAATAGATAAAGTGCTGCCTGAAGATAAAAATCTCCGCCTGCTAACGCTCTTATCTCACGAATGAAATTTGCTTTTTGTGCGCCCACAAACATATTCTTTTCTAAAATATCATTCGAATATGCCAAGCCCAGAGCCAGTGCCCTAATATTCTTTATATTACTGCCATAACGCTCTTCATAACGTTCCAGCATCTCGCCCGGATATCTGAAATCGTATTTTTCCGGTACATCTGTATGAGTACACTCATACCAAATACATTTTTCTTTTATACTTCTCCGAAAGTCAAATATATCGTTCTCTGCTGCTTCCATAACAAAAGCAACAAAATCATTAAATAACTCTATATTGATTTCGTTTGCATATGCTTCATATGTGAACAATGTGTTCGATTCCATATTGAATCCCACCTCCATAATTTTTATTTTGTCAAAAGACGCCGGGGAGTTATCTCATCGGCGTCTTTCGTATTTCATCATACTGTCCATCAAGCAAGTCTTTTACTCAGCACAGCAATCAACTCTTTATTATTTTTCTCAAATTGTATCTGAAATGGCTTATCAAGCTCAAATGCAAAATGCCTGAAATACAGCATTCTGCTTAAAACAAATTCGCGAATGGATTCATCATACGGCTGCAATTTTTTCAAAATACCTGCAATTTGAGGTATTACCCGCCAATCCTCTTGCATTGCTGCTTTATCTTCCTCTCTAAAGTTTTCATGCATCCAATCCTTAACACACACAAGCGAGCCTCTTGGGTGATGCCTGCGTTCTATACTATAGTTATAGCTAAATCCATCTTCACATGGGTGTACCCAGAAAGGATACAATCGACATGTTCGTGGTTTAGATTCTTGCACAGTGCATCGGTTGCCTTTTAAGAATATACAGGAATTTTCATTTCCGGTTGTTTTTAACGTAAAAACCGGAAAAGCAGTCTTTTCATCAACCAAAAACATATCCGTATATTTGTCATAGAATTCCTCTATACCGCACTGTAAGAATTTTGCGAGACGAAATGCGTCCACTGGCTCTATTACTACTGTCTGTGACACATGCCGGCAGCACTCGCCGCAGCGCATACATCGAAACCTCACTTTTTCCGAAAGCTTTACTTCTTTTGAATTTTTAATTTCATAATCATTTTTCATTTTTACATCCCTCTCTCTGCTCCGACCGCAAATACATATCAAAATATTTTTGTATTGCCGCCAAAATTTCTTCCTGATTTCCTGCCCGTTCTTCAAAACCGCTGGACGACTCTTCTGCGATATAAATTGAATTACTTTCAGCGTCGTAATCAACCGTGATAAAAAACGAACCCGGCTTTCTCTTTGCCGTTTCTTCCTTCACAATCCACACCTCCCAAAAGCTCATTTCTATATATTTAAAAAGCACTATAGCTTTTAAGCAAAAAGAAAAGCGGAAATAAAGAGATTATAATAATCCCCTCATTCCCGCTATATAAGTACGAATTTCGCAATAAACAAAAAAGAGCCAATAGCTCCTACACCCAAATGGGCATAGCAATCCTATTGGCTCTTACTTACAATCACGACATTCGTATGCTGAGGCCTTTGTCGGCCTCGGAGAAATTCTCCACGCACATAAACAATTTATATTATTATCATAGCATAAAAAACTGTATTTGTCAATGCGTGACTGCGCCGCGAAAAGCCTACCAGCCTCTTTCAGTCATCCTCCAAATTAAACTCAATTTCAAGCCCGATGACTTGACCATTATGCTTCGCTGCTTTCACCGGATAGAACCCGTCGCCAAATCCGGAATGTGTCCAAAAGCCATCGCCGGTTTCAAAATGTTTAACAAATACCTTTGAGCCTCCCTTTTCAACTGCATCCATAAAGCTGCATACATCCATCGAAGCAGCATCATCAAAATCCGGTTTATTATCAAAAAAACCGGCAAGGCCCGCATCAACGCCTATATTGCCTATGTATGTGTAATTATTTCTTAATCGGTACAAAGCTCTGCGTTTAAAAAACGGATTGCTGTTAATAATGTAGTTTCTTACGCATCTGTTACCCCAATCAGGAAAGTCCTCAAATTCAGCATAGCATTCATAGTTTCCCGGTATGATTGGCGCTTTCATTCTACACCATACATCCTTATCATAGCCCGGATCGGTTACATCGATCCTGTCCGCTTTAATTTCTATTGTCCCGGCAAAAACTTTTTTAATCTTTTTCTCTTTCGTTATACTAACATTTTTAACCGGTATGCATTCACCAATACCTTCAAATTCCAATTTTGATTCCAGAAACAAAGTACCGCAAAAATCCTCTGAAGCCCCTTTTTTCACTGCCACCGGTCTTTTATGCCTTTTATTGTCACCTCTACTGCATTCGTAAGTATAAATTCCATTCGGGACTGTTTTTTTGTCAACACGTTCGTTTACAAATCTTCCACACATAAGCAATTGGCCGAACCTGCCGTATTCCGCTCGGAAGTAAAGCAAGCTGTCTTTTACCTCATTATAATTCTTACGCATTTAATTTCCCCCTATCCTTAAAATCCGTTCCAAATCTGCTTTTCTTTGTACGGAAATGTTTGTGCATCATCACATTCTTCATCTGTCAAATCTTCTATTCGCTTTCTTGACCGCGATATATATATTTTACTCTTAATCGCCGTATGAGGCTGCATTTCTCCTATCATGCGGTCAAAATCAACCGTTTTTTTATAATCCTCCGGCAAGTTCTCCTTCAGGTATTGAAAGAAATAGTTTCTATGAAACGGGCAAAAACAGCAAGCGCTTGCTTTTGTATCCAATCCCCATACCTCGAGGATATATTTATAGCTATCCTTTCTTTCCCACTGCATATCAACCAGCGGATATTTTTTAATAAACAACTTAGATAACTGCTGTCCTGAAATCCGTTTGCGTTCCTCATAAGAAAACCCAATATGCATTTCATGCGCCTGCATGTCTTCAGGTTTCAGCCTTTGATATTTCCGATACCCAAGAAGCTGATGCCGCAAAAACTTCTCTATTATTGTTATCTTGTAATCAAGAGTACAATGTCTGCGCATCTTAGCCATCTTACCATTTTCATCAATGCTCCAAAAAGGAATTGATGATGCGTGTCCCCTGCCAAACTTCTCCATATAATCTTGATAAAGGTTGCTTTCAATGATATAAAATGGGATGTTGGCATGTTCACACGCATTTTTTATAAACGCTACCTGCTGGACAACCCAGTAAGGCTCTAAGCCAAGATCACAAAATATAACCGCATCATAAATCGGCACTTTAGGATAAAGACTCCCCTTCGTTTTATTTTCGCAGCTCATAAGGGCCAGGGCCGTAGACTGCATCCCCGCTCCACAGCTTAATATCTTCATACTACTGTACTCCAATCTGCTGGGGACGCTCCGTAAAACACCGACCATTTCCGTTCTCTTGCTGTCGCATTCAGCGCCGACTGCGCTTCGGCGAACGAGCGCTGAAATAAATGTTTCTCATACTCGCGGGATTTTCTATCCCCGGACTTAGTGTAATATGTTTTAAAGCCCTTATGCATGATTCCCGAACGAACAAAATAAATGATTCCTCTGCTGTCAACATAGCATTTTAAAAAGCAACAATCCCTGCACACTTTATTAAAATCACTCAAAATATATGTACATCTATCACACACCATTGTTTTACACATCATTGTGCCTCCAATCTAAATATTTTACTGGCTTCATAGCATTCTTTTTCCAGGTCTGAGGCATTTTCCAAAAGCTTGGAGAGCAGTTTTTGGGGAATATACTTGATTGAGTCTGCCCATGATATCGGTTTATATATGAGTTCTCCATCTTCCTCTGCCCAAAGAATGGTTTCACCGCATACCTTGCCATCCAGAGAATAAACCGCAATGCTCTTACTCTTCATATGCTTTTTCCAGAGCAATGCAAACCTTTGTACATATTGTTCTTGAGACATAAGTTCACGAAATGCAGATCGTCTGTCATGTCCCGGCATTCCAAACCATCCCATACGTCAAGCCTCCCAACCCATATTGATCATATCGTATAATGCAAAATTTTCGTCACTGCAATCCCTGTTAAATACCCGATCACATAGCCTTTCAACCAATTTGTCAGGATGAGCAAGCCACTGTTCCAGCGCCTTATACTCAAAATACGACGCAGCAGCGTCTTCCAGCACAAACTTTAAATTGCTCATAATGTCAAACCGATAACATTCTCTTGCAATTTCATCAACAGACATATCCTCAAAAGAAAGCTCGGTGAAATGCCGCTTTAATTCATCAAGCTGCTCTGCAAACAACACCGCTATTTTCTCTAATAAAAATTCCGTGTAGCTCTCTTCCTCTATCTCGGCAATCTCTATTTCCTCATCTGGCAAATTCTCACCAAACAAACCGGTTTCACACAAATGTCGTTTTGCCGATTTCTTAGACCCGAAACCTTTTTCATGCCGAAATACACTTTCTACGTCATCCCGCATATTTTTCACTTTGTAAAATCTCATACTTCACACATCCTTTCCAACTAAAAAAACGGGAATGACAAAATACAACTGCTGTATTTTAATCATTCCCGTCTGCTAAAGTAACTCTATCATATCATTTTCTCAAATCTAAGTAAGCCGTACCCTTTTACGCAACCTCATAGGTAAGTTTATACGAACCGGATTCCGTTTGAATATACTGATCCCTATGCTCGTATATAGTCGCTCTGATTCTCTCACGGTAATGTACATTCTTCTGCGCTTTTGGATGTGCGGACAATATATCATATAAATCCGTCAGCTTCGCTTCGCCGCCCATTTGTTCCATCATGGACCGAATCAAATGATGCCAGGTCAGCACGTCTGCATCCTTCTTGCTGATATCAATTCTGTTTCCTATCCGTTTTGAAAACGTAATCAAAAACGAATCTTCCTTTTGAAAAATCAGCATATACTCCGTCACAATCGGCACAAAAGGCTTTACATATCTTCTGGAATCTGAAACACAATTAAACTGCGCTTTTACAACAAAGGACTCAAATCTGCCCATACGCATAATATTGTGCTGCATAGAATAGAAGTTGCCTTTTGAGCGTATATCCCCGACAAGAATCGCAAGCCGCCCGTCCTTTCTAAGAGCCATATAGAGCTTTTTAATTACATAGTTCAGCTTTTCTATAAAATCTCCGTAGCTTTCGCATCTTGACAAATCATCCGGGTGCGGTTTACCCCACATATTCCCTGAATATTGAATAATAGAATGATACGGCGGATGAAAAAAGATAAGGTCTGCCGAATCCTCAACATCATTCTTCAGTGCATTCCAGTTGCCCTTACCGGCCGGCGGCTGTGGATTCAAGTCATACAAGATTGATTTCACGCCAAGCCTGTCCATTGCATCTTTGGTCGTTCCTGAGCCGGACATCGGATCAAGTACCGTAAAATCTTTGATATCCTTACCGTAATACTTTTTGGTATCCAGTACATATTTTGCTACACTGCGCACAACCTCCGGCGAGCAATTGCCGCGCCATTTGTTGTCTCCTCCGCTGCCGCGTTCCGGAAACGCCATAAAAGAGGTAAGCTCTTTGCCAACCCGCCTGCGTAAATCCTCGGTGCCCAACATTTGCGCTACCGTCAGCCATTCGCTGCCAAACTCATTTTCCAAAAGCTGCGCCGCCCTTTTCATTTTCTCATCCATCAAAAACGCCTCTTTCCGCCATTGAGTTCTATTAGAAATTGCTCAAAAATCTCCTCCGGCATCTGCTCTGCAATGCTCTGAATCATTGCAATCAACTGATCGTTTGACCTCTCTGCCAAATCCTCTATCGGCATATCAAGAAAACGGCTCACATAATCCAATCCCTTATGAATTGCTTTCTTAGCAAACAGTTCTGGCTTTTGTTTTAATTCATTCATTTGTATCACCACTCTTTCTATTTTAAACCGCTCATTATAGGCATCAATCACTCGATCCGGAACAGCAATTTTGACCACTTTAGACGGAAACACAATCAAGAACGATAGTTTCTTTATAGAAACCGGTTCTAAATCTGTCTCTTCGGCTTCTCCTGTGTAAACATAACACTCCGTAATAGACGAAATATTGTTCAAATCGTCTTCCGTCACGTTTGCAAAATCAGGGAATGCTGTAATATCCGCATCATTCAATGTAAAGTCAACAATCGCCGGATTATATTGACTTACATCTGCATGACTCGTACAAAAATCAAACTGTACGCTACGTCCGTTCATAATCATTTCATATCCGCCGGGTGAAATATTGTCCTTATGCCTATCCACTGCCCGATTAAATTTCACACGTAATAACATCTCAATCCTTAACATTATAATTTCTCCTCACCCTATCAGGGGCAGGATGAGAAATCCCATCCTGCTCACCTCAAATAATATCTACTGCACAACCGCCGCAAGCGCACCGGCACACAGCTTCAAACAATTCCTGTCCGATTCTGTCAGTTCTATCCCGCTAGCCGGAATAATCAGCGCACCTTCCACATTACCGTTTATGATAATCCGTTCTATTTCATCAACAGTAATTTCGTTTTCGTATACAATTTTCATTCCACTGCAAGGAGTTAATTCGTCCAACAAACAATCGCTTAATTCCATCGTCAGTTCCATATTGCGGATATTTTTATGCAATCTGACGCCATGCAAAACATGCGTCGTGTTGCATAGCAGCACCGGAAGCTGTGTAATCTCAGAGAAAGAGCCCAGAATTTTCTGTGTTGTCTCATCCGAAAGCTCAAGAACGCTATATTTCCTTAATAGAATCGTGTCCTCTCCCTCACCTATTTCAAGAGGATCGCCTTCCTGAATACGGAATTTTCTGCGGATTTCCTTGGGGATTACCACTCTTCCAAGGTCATCAAGCCGCCGAACAATTCCTGTATGCTTAAACATAGTTATTTCTCCCTTCTGCGCCATGTGGTGTTTTCACTTACTGTATCGTCAATTGCTTTTTCTCTGTTCTCCTTTTTCTCATAAACTTTAATCAATCCATACACTGTTCCGACCAACAGCAACGATACAGTATTCGTTATCAGATACATCTGCCCGCTCCCTTCAACCGCCAAGGCAATCGCATATATTTCGTACAGCAAAATGCCGGTGAACACCATTCCAAAGGACTTAGCATTCAACCCTTTGGCAGTCTTGGTTTTCACTATCTGCACTACCTGCGGAATATATCCGATAGACAAGATAATTCCGCCGATGAGTTGAAACACTCCGAATAAATTACTCATCTTCTCCCACCGTCCTCAGTTCTTCCGGCGCCATAATCACCATATCAAGACACAAATCGTCCATCGTCTTCTTTTCCCCGTACAATGCAGAAAAGTGTTCTTCCAGCAGCTGTTGTTTCTCTGCCGTTTCCGGAATTTCAAAGCGACAATACACATCATCGGTAGTATTCTCTGTTTCTTTGTCCGCTCCCGTCCTGATTTCTGTAATCCAGCCTTTCAATCCGGCATAGTCGCTGTCGGCAGCGATTATCCTATCACCGATCGCCAGTTTTACATTGTCGTTCTCTATAAATTCCCCTTGGTTTTGTAAAATCATTGTACGACCTCCTTTGCATTTTGCATGATTTCCTTTGCCGCCCTCAGCTGACGCGGCGCATAAGTAACCTCCCACACTGACACATAGCTTGAAACACGCGACAAAAGTTTGAACATATCAATATCATTTAAATTGATATATACCTTTGCGTCTGCAACAAAACTGTTTGCCCGAATATAGGTTCCGCCGGTCTTGTCGTTTTTCACTTTCACACCTGTGCCGTTTTCCACTTGGATAAACCATGGATATTTACGCTCTTTTCCGGCTTTATCTTTTGTCGCCCTTATGATTAATAGTTTGGTAACCTTACAACGCCCCTTTTCATCCGGCTTGCCGAATATCTTTTCCTGACTTGTCGAAAATTCCTCAACACCTTGACGCAGCTTTTCAAACACAAACATTAACTCATCCGACGAAACATTTACCTCGACAGAAACTGTCTTATCTCCTGTACCGTTCGAGTAATCAAGCAGCTTCATTCCGATATTAGAATAAATTGCATTTCCATCCGCAGTTTTATCTCCGTTCGCCTGCACATGAGCATAAAACTCAACCGGCGGAAGCTTTAGCTTGTCTGTAAACTCAATCAGCTTCTTATCCGTCGCATACTTGGCGATTTGCCATGAAATATACTGTTTTCCACTCATTCTATCCCTCCTAAATATTTTTTAAATATCTCAATACCAGCTTTGTCAATAGCGCCGGCAGTTTGTTCAGATCCGTAATATCCAAAAATCCTTCTTTATAGATTCTTTCAATATTGGGTTTGTCACTGCCGATTGCCGCCGCAAACATAGTTACACCCCTGTTTCTGTACTCCTGCTTGATTCCTCGTAAATCTTTTTCCGCTTCCGTTCCGCCGTAACCATAACCTGCCGGCTGACCATCAGAAATAACGATTAGCAACTTGATTTTTTCCGACCGCTGCGCAAGCCTTTCAGCCACAAAACGAAGAGCTGCTCCATCGCGGTTATCACTGCGCGCCGATATATCCATCAGACGATATCGGTCGTTTTTATCGGGATAATCAAACTCTGCATACGCATACATTTCTACATCGCTGTATTCCGTATGGCCATATATGGCAACCGGAATATCAAGCGAAGTACAGAAGTCATACAGCACAATGCTTGCAGCTCTGGCGCTTGTACTTCGGTCGCCCCATGACATGGAACCTGACTCATCGTTGAGTACGGCAACTGCAAGTTTGGGTTCATCCGACGGAAGTTTTTTGTTATAAAATATCTTTCCATCATTTCCGACAAGCGCTCTTGCGTTAATTCTCCTGCCCATACACAATCCGTTCATCCGTCCGCCTTCACTTTCGTCTCTCAGTTTGGGCTTTATCTGACGCTGCAGCCGTTTTGATATTGCCAACAGCGGCGGCGCCACACGCATATAAGAAGTGCGAAGTTCATCAGATACCCGCGCCATGCGGTTCACCTTAACATGGATCCCCCTATGTGCGTTTCCATACCGGATTTCATTTGCCTCAGCCTGAAGCTCCTCTTCCAGCTCTTCGTTGTACCGAACCATTGCCTTTTCTTCCGCAGCCGACATAAGCATCCGTTCTATATCCTCCGCCGCGTGCTTGTAACCGCTTCCCATAAAGGTTTTGTCATATTCCACGCCGCCGGATGCACCTTCTTCTATTTCATCCGTCTTGACCAATTCCATCCGACCGCCCTCATGTTCCAGCACCTTTCGGGCTTCTTTCGTTTCATCGCTTTTATCTGAAAAATCAGGCTTAAATTTTCCGCCAACGCCTTTTCCGCTTCCACTCGGACATTTGGAACCGGCAGTTCCGCCGGGTTCGCCCAATTTCTCCGACAATTTATCCAGCATTTCCTGAACCTCCTGCGGCGTCATGGATGGATCGGCTTTGATTTGCTCAATCCACTCCTCCACATACGGCCACATTTTTAGAAAAATGCGGTTTGCGGAATCATACCGTACCTTGGCGTCCGTTTTATCAACAACTTCATCAATCAGGGGAATACAGTCATAAAATACCTCCATCAATTCCCCGATATAACCGCCGCTATTGTTAAACTCCCCGATTCTCGCATATTGCAAAATCACATTGGTCAGTATCGCTGCATTGGGAATTTCCTTTTCCATTTGCACCGACACTGACATAGCCTCTTCCGTCAGTTTTACGTTGTTGAGCCGGATTCCCGTTTTGAAGCTGCCGGGAAAATCACAGCAGATTCGTTCTTCGATATAAACATCTTCCAGAATATTGGCGATTGTATGCAGCACATATTTAATAATGCAATTTGTCTTTTCGTCCTTCTGCTTAATTGTTTCAAGGTATTTTTCAAGATGTGCCTCCTCGTCCCCCTCCAGATCGTTGGGTACGAACGGGTACATTACTGCGTTATCCACTGCCTGCATAAACATAGAAAGCGCTGTAAAATCAGTGTATAAAATATGCCCCTCCTCATGTCCAAGCAGTCCGATTAAGCTTAGGCTCTTTAATTCCCGTGTCGGATAGTCTGCCGTAATTACATTACCGCAGTTCAGCATTATCTCACGATTATCCGTATAGGCTATGAATGCGCCCGGCGACTCATCCCAGATTGTCTTGACCCGCAGTTTGCGCTTATATCTGCCCGATGTCGCCTCGGCAATATCCATAAGATACGCGGCAAACGCATTGGACGAAAACAGTTCCTGATCCGTCAGCTTTGAGTGTTCTTCTCTTATCAACCGATTGATCCTTTTGTGCGACGTCCTCAAATCGTTTCACTCCTTCCATAATTTTTCATATAACATCTTATCGGCAGAGACTTTAAAAAACTTTGCTGCCTTAGCAACAAAAAAGGCCGGTGCCTGCCGTCTGCCCATCTCATAATTGATATAGGTAGTACGGCATACTCCCAGCCTTTCCGCTATTCTTCCCTGCGACAGATATGGTTTGTGCGTTTTTCTGAGTACCTTCAAATTCTCAGCAAAAAGCAGCTCTTCATTCCTGACCAATACTGTTCGTTTTTTCATTCATTTGAAATTCACTCCTTTCACATCCCCTCAAATACCGGATTGATACACTTTGAACGGATGGCGGCACGGTTTTCCTCGTCGGCCGATACCGATGCAAGCACCGTGTATTCGGCAGCGCTTAGCGGGTCTTCGCAAATCATATAGCTTTGTACCCAGCTGATAAGTTCCCGCATACCGCAGCTTCCATCGCCAATCATATCTTCACGGCATTGCTTTGCAATCTTCTCAACGGTTTCCGCCATCTTCTGAACCAGCGACTTTTCTTTGCATCCCGTAATGCCCAGAACACGCTCTGTCATCACTTTTGCATCCGGCGTGTTCATATCAAAAATGAGGTTCATGCGCGAAATAATCGATTGATTTAATTCCCTGCATCCGTTATAATCGGTATTTGTCGTAATAACAATCACCGTATCCGGATGACGCTCTATAACCTCGCCTGTAATGAGCTGTATCGCCTTACAATTATCCAAAAGAGAGTTCAAGCCGACCAGCACGCCCTGCTTACTAATGACGGTAGGTTCCTGCAGTTCAAGAACATAGCCGTTTTTGATTGCCTCAATCAACGGCGTATACACATACCGGAAGTCCTTTTCATCCTTTTTCGATTCTTTTTCAGTCATGCGCTTGGCAAGCGCATTCTTCACTTCGTCAGCTGTAATGCTATCTGAAAACTCGCCGGTCATGTTGTAATAAGCCCCGACCGGATCTGCATCAATTTCAGCCGTAGTAGGAATATACTCTCCGCTCTTGGGATCAGCAAAATCAATCCCTTCGATGTTCGGTAGTATTTGACCGACGTAATCGAACTTTTCATCATCTGCAGAGCAGGTCAGAAACATATATGGCAGTCCCAGTCCGGCCGCAATTGCTTTTGCGCCCTCAGTCTTGCCGGAACCGGCAGCGCCGCGCAGCATAAAATTGCGCATCGGCATCTGAGAATCTGTAGTTTTCTGCGCATATTCACAGATGGTTGCTACCTCTTCTGGGATAACATACCAGCTCGGCAGCTCCGGAATCAAAGATTTTTCCTTGTCGCTAAAAAAGCGTTCCGAAAGCTTATACTTTCCGACAAAATCATCATTTGAAATTTTAACCCTGCTTCGTTTGGAACTCAATCCGGCCTTTATGACCTCAAACTGTCCCAGTAAGACGTCGGAGGCGGAATACGAACCCCTTGACAACGCAAGCGCTGTCAAAAGTCTCACGTTTCCCGAAGTCGGAAATTCCATTTTTACCCCTGCGCTTCCGCAATCAGCCGGATTATTTACTCGGCGGTACACGTTATCGCATAATATATACCCCGCTTCCGCTATTGTGCTTAAATTAGGCGTTCCGCCTGCAATTTCATCGTATAGTATATCATAATACGTCTTAAACTCGTTGTCCTCCATAAAGACCGGCATTGCGGCAAAGAACATCGCCGTGCCTGTAGCCGTACCGCCGGACGCCCGATGCTTAAACTGCGTCGGCGGCGAGGTCTTGGTTTCAAACACACCCGCAATAAGACTGCCGGATTCTCGGTTATACACCACGCCTTGAATCTCTCCTCTGCCGCTTACATACTCCGCTACCAGTTTCTTGTCTCCCTGTTTTCCGATAGCGCCCAAATTTTCTGTTGAACCGCCTTCGGTAAATGCCTGATACAATTTTATGTACGCCATGACCGCGCGCAGCGTTGGTGCGTGCAGCGTTGCTTTTTTTACAGAAGCTACATTATACCTTGAGTTCGCTGTCGTACTCTCGCGGGCAATGCTCGTATCATCAAACGGCGGTGGACAGGCCATGGTAAAGGTCACACTGTCAAACAATAAATTCGGCATTTTCCATTACCTCCGTATCACCAGCTTAATTCAATACTGTCTTCCGCTTCAACTGCTTTCAGTTGATCGCCTTCCAGTAATTCCGTCAGCTTTTTCCAAAGGTTTTTGGTCGGAAATGCCTCCAGCTTTGCAACCTCACGGCTATCGGCAAGAGTGACACATCCATTTTCATCAATCCGTACGCTTTTTGTACCCTGTGCATTCAAATCGGTAATGACGTCAAATAGCAGCTTTCTACCCCTTTGCTCATACCAGACTGACGGGTCAACAGTAAAATCCGTCTCTGCCTTTTCAGACTGTGAGGCAATGATTTCTTCGATTGGATTCGCTTTTAGCATTTGAATCCCAATACGTCCAATCGTATCCAGTCGAACATCCGCCTCATGAAACTCCTTTGTCTGTGCCGTTGCAATCCGGATATGTCCGCCTTCCTCAAACAACTGCATGCCCGGCTTTTCTACCCACTGCCAGGTACTATCCGGATATGCGGAATGCAGCTTGTCGGTAATACGGTGCGCCAACTGCCGTGTTGCAATCGTTAAGTAATTCTGCGTTTTATCCGTATCGGATTTTGCCGCCTCCTTTACTTTTGCAGAAAAACGCCTGCGTTTCAAAAAGCCTTTGTGGTCTAAACCAAATCTAACCCCGTTCCACAAACAACACGCCAGTACAGCAATCAATACTGTCCATTGCGCCGTCTGTTTCGGCAAAAATGCAATTGCGGTCACCGCAATCATGATAACCGCTGCAATTCCGGTTTTTCTCAAATAATTTCTCATGTTCTTCATCCTTTCTGAATCAAATAAATTATCATAAAACAAAAAAGAGGGGAATCGCACGAGTCAAACTCAATACAATTCCCCTCTATGCCCGCAGCTTATGCCGGCAATCCATCGTCACAGTCCTCGGTGGGTAAATCATAATACCCTTCCGGGCCTGCATTTTCAGTTCCGGTTTTGTCATCCGCTTTTTTGCTGCCGAGCGGTACATAACTCCAGTGCCACACCCCAATATTGGAGGCGACCACAATTTCTCCGGTGTCTTTTCTTGCATAGGTGTCCAGCTTTTGCTCTCCTATCACCTGAAGCAAACTGCCTTTCTGAACCTTCGCCTTTACAATCCGGTCAACAAGCTCTTCGCCCCAGATTGTACATCTGTGAAACACCGTTTCTGCATTCTCGCCAAAGCCTATATTTTCCGCAAGGTCAAAATTGATATAGGTTTTCCCGGTAGGGCTTGTCTGCGGTTCCAGGTCTTTGGTCACTCGTCCGATTATGATTACCATAATCCATTCCCCTTTCTGCCATTTGGCTTTAAATTTATTGATATATATAAAAAAGCCAATAGCATCTATCCCCAAACGGGCATAGATATGCTATTGGCTTTGATTACAATCACGACATTCGTATGCTAAAGATTTTATAAAAAATCCTCGGAAAAGTTTCCACGCACATAAATAATTTATGATTTTATAATAACACAATATATTGATTTTGTCAAGTCGTTTTTATCTATATATTGTGTTTTTGTTTCATTGTTCATAATGACCTTTACAGGAAACAACAAATATTATTCCATTTTCTTCGTAATAGACAATACGATTGCATTCGTCAATACGTCTGCTCCACCATCCGTTCAGGGTTCCTTTTAACGGCTCAGGCTTTCCGATTCCCTCAAACGTATTTCTCTGAATATCTTTTATGAGAGCATTTATCTTTTTAAGTATTTTTTTGTCCTGCTGCTGCCAAAATATAAATAATCATCCCTAGCTCTGTCTTCCCACAGCAATCTCATTCGTCCACCTCAATTAACTCATGCTCTGAGAATTTTGCTTTTCCATCCTTTATATCCCGCATCATGCTTTCCAAATAACGCATATTGTTTTCAGAATAAAACGGATCGGCAGATAATTCAAATGGGATACGCTTTTCCCTTGCTACCGTTTTCAAAAAAATGTTGATTGCAGAAGACATGCTCAAACCGATTTCATCCAACGTTTTTTCCGCATTCAGTTTTACAGTATCATCAACACGCAAACTAATTTGTGCCATGCAGCTCACTCCTCTCTACAGATATTATATCGCGTTTTAAAGCAAATGTCAAGCATTTTACTATACATCTGCTTTTATATATTATGCAATTCATTTAAAAATATCCACTCTTATTTCATTAAATCAATGCAATATAATTTTGTCGGCCGTAGAAAAGTCGTACAACAAATACTGTGTTCTTCGCTTCATCAACACGGTATATCAGCACATAATGGTTGATTACCACTTTTCTGTATTCATCATTTTGCAACCGGCTGTTATTACAATACGCGTACATAAACGGATTATTCGCAATGTCAGTATAGACTTTCTCTATCTTATCAAGTAAATTTTTGGCAGCTGTCGGATTTTTCAGCACATTGACAATATAATGCAAAACGCTGTCAACATCGCTGTGTGCTTCCTCTGATAAAATAATGTCATATTTCATATTTACTCCTAAGTTCCTCAACAGATTGCTTAGCGGTCATAACTCTGTTGTTATCAATTGATTTTTCTCCCTGCTGGATTTTTTCGTAAATATCATTCATATACGCCATCTTCTCATATGCTTCTATGCTCATTATAACCATATCTCCATAACCGTTTTTTGTGATGAACACAGGCTCGTCTATGCTATGACATCTTTCTGATACTTCACTTGTGTTTTTCAAATCTTTTATCGGAATAATTTGCGGCATACTATCGCCCTCCTTTTATGGTATTATTATACCATAATTATGCCATACGGTCAAGTGGTTTATTCATTTATACCTTGTATGATATATACGTGACAAAAACACGCGTAATCATACGCTCCTTTCTTTGTTTTTGTTATAATTGAGACAGACGCTGTGGACTGTTGATTTTGCCTATAGCTTGACTATTTGTAGGAGTGTATGGCCACAGCTTCTATCTTAATTGTTAATTGGTTGGATAAGCCGCAGAGCTTTTATTTCATGCAAGGCTACAAGGATAGATGCTTGTGGAACACAGTCGTCACAATAACTTTCAAGGAGTGATATGCACTATGATCTATCTTGGCATCGATGTCGCCAAGGCCTCACATGTTGCCGCGGCAATCACCTCGGATGGCGAGGTGATTTTAAAACCTTTTTCATTCAACAATTCCTGCTCCGGTTTTGCAAAACTCAAAAGCAGGCTGGACGAATTTCCTTGCGATTCCCTGCTCATCGGATTGGAATCAACCGCCCACTACGGCGAAAATCTCATCGCTTACCTCGTTCAAAACGCTTACCAAGTCGCCCTGCTTAATCCTTTGCAAACAGCCGCTCTGCGTAAAAGTGCAATCCGCAAAACCAAAACAGACAAGATTGATTCCTTTCTTATTGCCAAATCTATGATGATCGATGGTTACTGTCCGCTTGAACCGGATGACATCCAATTGCTAAAACTTCGTGGGCTGTGCAAGACCAGACAAAACCTGATTTTGTTGCGCACACGTTGTAAAATCCAGCTTGGTGCTTTTGTCGACCAGCTTTTTCCAGAGTTGAATGGCTTTTTCCGGGCAGGGCTTCATATCAATGTATCCTACACCCTGCTCAAACTCCATCCCCGCCCCTCAGAGGTACAATCCCTACACCTTACATACCTTTCAAACCTGCTTCAGAAAGCCTCCAGAGGAAAATACACCAAAGCCGATGCTGTGCACTTACGCGAACTGGCAAGGCAATCCATTGGTACCGACCATCCTTCTCTAGCTCTGCAAATCAAACAAACCATAGCGCAAATCGAATTGTTTTCCGAACAGCTCAACCAAGTGGAACACGAGATTGTCGGCATTATGGACAACCTCAATTCTCCCATCATGACAGTCCCAGGGATCGGGCACATCAATGGCGCAATGATTCTTTCTGTCATCGGGGACGTTACACGCTTCTCCAGCCCCGCCAAACTTCTTGCTTTCGCAGGTCTTGATCCGGCTGTGATTCAATCGGGCAATTTTACGGCACGCAGCACCAGAATGTCTAAACGCGGTAACTCCATGCTTCGTTACGCACTCATCAATGCCGCGCATAATGTAGTTCGAAACAACCATACGTTTGCGCAATATTACGCTTCAAAAGTTGCGCAAGGAAAGTCCCACTACTGTGCTTTGGGTCATACCGCACACAAACTGGTGCGCGTACTTTTTACGCTGCTGACAAAAAACATTCGGTTTGATCTGCCGTAATTGCTGTATCATTTCTGTGGTTGGGGTACTTTAGGTATCCCTTGTTTGCCATACTCTTTTTTACCCGCTTAAATTTTTTTCATTTTTCTCTTGACATTTCATAGTTGGTCTTCTATTTCTTCACAACCGAGAAAATTATCTGCATTCATTTTGTTTGCAATACGTTGATTGATACTCTTTGGCATTTCCTCCGGCTTTTTGGCAAAATAAAAGGCGTAGATTTTATTGACAGCAAGTTTTGTTTCTTTCGGAATGCACACGCGCATCGTTTTATCGTCAGTCTGTATTTCTGCCGACTTGGTCTTGGAAAACAACGGTCTGTCCACTTTTGTGCAAACACCGACAATTTTTATAAATTGGTTATTCTTAAAACGTTTGCAGAGCAGCCACGCTTTCAAAACCATACCCGCTGACACTATCACACTAAGACATAGCAGTACGCTATCGCCGTATGCAATAAAGCTGACAACACCTACAACGAGACAGCCGCTTCCAAGCAAGATTCCTCCCATAATTCTTTTAAAGATTATGTCCGGCATGATATTCCTCCTCAAAAAAACAGCCCAACAAACGCGCGTTGGACTGCTTCGATTTTTATTCAAATATAATTTTCTTTTTTAAATATAAGTTTGCAACCGCTTGCAGAACATCTGACTTTAACCTACTGAATCTGGAGGCTGTCATGAGGGTATCCGCTGTCTCATCCGAAGCAATATACAATTTATCCATGACGTCGTCCTCGCTACCTAACTTTTGAATATTTTTCTCGGCGCATTGTATGATTTCTGCGGCCGTGACCCCTGTTGATTTGGAGAGCAGCAGCACCTTCTTTTCATTCGGTGTTATTGCTGTGCCAAAGTATCCGTCAATGCATTCACGCATCGGAATGCCTTTTACAAAATATAAATAACAACAGCTCCGGATTTTATCCCATAGCCCAAACCGAACCGGACGAATTTGCAACTCGCTCAATAACCCGTACAATGCATCTGCCGCCAAATAATCTGTGTATTCTGCAATCAGTTTTCGTATTTTGAGTCTTTGCACGAGAGATTCAAACGATACGTCATTGTAAATTCTTGCCCGGCTGCGTCTGCTCAGGTACTCTTTCTCCAAATCCGATTGATTCAGGAAGTTCCAGTGCAAGCTGCTCCATACCATAAGCTCATCCGCATCCAAATGATATTCCTCGCTCCCGATTACAACAACCGGGATTTGCGTTCCGTTATCCTCTTTCGTAATCAACCTGCCCAATGCCGTCAAATATGTAACCATTGACCATGCCTCCTCATATTGTTCTACTATACCCTTACGAAAAAGTTCTTGAAAACGCAATGTTTTTCCATCCTTAGGAATCAGTTTTTCAGCAGAGCCGCAACATTTTCCTCAAGGCACAAAATCTTTCTTGCATTGCTCATCCAGCTTCTGACCGAATTGGATGAAACATGATACATTTTCGCAATCTGCTCGCCGCTGTATCCTGCTATCTTTAATTCCAGCGCTTCAAACCCTTTTACCGTTGACGCTGCCGTACAGCTTTCTTTGGAGTTTTTGATATATTTATGCAGCAGTTCAACGGTCAAATTTTGCAAGGCCTGATTTTCAGTTTCATTCCCGCCTTTCAATAAATCGATCAATTCTAACCCGTTGCCTTCCTCATCCCGAATATCGTGATCTAACGAAAGGAGTTCTTTCTTTAGCTCCCGGTTTCTTTTGTATACATCAATCAATCCATTTGTTATTACACGGCGCGCAAAAGGTCCAAATTCCTTATCCGGATCAAATTTATCCGCTTGTTTCCATATAAGAATATACGCTTCCTGCAAGCAATCCTCATATTCTGCCTGCGGGATTCCAAGTTTTTTCATTGCACTTTTCACCAGTTGGCGAATCGATTGCATATGCTCTATCAAGAATTCTTCTCTGCAGTTCATCATAACCGGCACCTCCTACGCTCCGATTGGCAGTTCAATATGATGATTCATCAGTATTTGCCTGCACTTTTTCATCAACTCTTCACACCTGTAATCTGAAAAATTGGCAATGTGCCCGGTATCCTTTGGAATTCCCATAAAATATTCCATCCAGCGGTATGCCTCTTTCCGCGTCATCAGACCATTCTGCCAAATTCGGTCAAACAATTTATGCGCCCATATTCTTTTATTCCGCAGCTCTGCGTCTGCGAGCGTACCCAGCGGGCGCTTGGTTCCGTGGTGTACGCCCACATATGCGTCACATGCCGGATAATTTGTACATACGTAAAGCATTTCTCCTTTGGAGCGTTCGCCATATACATATGCACCTTCTCTCAGGACTGCTGCCGCACCGCAATACGGGCAGGTAATTTTTCTTCTTTTCTTCATTTTCTTTTCACCATCCTTTATCTCTAAAACGCAATAATGCGTCTTTGCTTATATTTTAAAATTGCTATCGGAAAATTGAAATACCTCTCATCCAAATAACTGTTTAAATATGAGTCACTTTTCCAAAAATCCCCTGTAATCACGGGGATTTTTTCCATTTTGTCAACTGTAGAAACGGGCAAAGCGATGGATTTGTATCTGCATGCCGCTGTAAATAATTTTCAAAAAGCCACCGAAATTTTGCGTTGCTGATTTCGCAAAGGCATTCGGTTCTATCTATCACAGATCCAAACAAAAAATTTGCATCCGTTACCATAATCATTGCAGGAACGCCATCAGCGCCGAAACTGACAAGCATATCGCCGCAGCATTCTTCTTTTTGGCAGTTGCATATGGTACAGGCAATATACATGCTGTTTCTCCAGTTCCCGTTTATATTACGGAGAAATGCACTGATATTCTCATAATGCGTATAGCATTTGTTCATTTTTAAAAACACCTTCTTTAAAAAGAAGCAGCGAAGAGCATATTTCAGCTCTTCGCCGCATTTTGTTAAATATGTTGCTTGATAATTCGTGTTATCACTCCGGTGACATTGCCATAGTCCGGATTGATGCGCGTAACGACAAAGCTCACAATGTCGCCTTTACCGGGATTGCGTTTGTCATAATTGGTATGAGCAATCGCGTTCACTCCGATTTGGAGCCGTAAATACACCGTGCCGTTATGTATATTCGTCACTTCGCCGACATACTTTCCCTGCACTGCACACTTTTCAAGATTCTGAACGGAAACATTCGGAATCAGGCTTTTCACATCCGGCGTAATCCTCAGATTGTCAACGCTGTCTCCTTCCAGCTTTTCAATCAGGACATTGATCTTGTCCCCAACGTGAAACTTATCCGATACATCCGAAATCCAGTCCCAGCTAAGCTGACTGGCCGACATGGACACCTCTACGCCAAACAATTCAATTCGCGCGACCATCGGCGTCACGGCAATAATCCGACCTTCCACAACTCTGCCCTCACGTACCTGCGGCAAGCCATCGCTGAGCGGCGTTAAATAGAACCGTTCCCGTTTCTTGTTCATTGCGTCTTTCCGGCTGGCAACAACACTGCTGTTTTGTTTGTCCATTCCCTTGATAACTACGTCAATCTCTGCGCCAAGCATTGTATTGCATATTCTTGCGAGCCTGTCTTTCACACTGCCGTCAAGGTATCGTATATCATCGGACAAATTGATTGCCATCTCGCTCATGGGCACAATAACGCGCTGCTGCTTGTAATATGCAACTACAACGTCTCCGGCCAGCTGCGTCGTTTCAAGACCCGTTACCGTGACCGGCACAGTACGCTTTGTCCGATTGTAGTTTGCCAGCTCGTTCCATATAAGCTCCTGCGTACTCATCTCCTGCCGGTCTTCCTCATCTGCCCGCAGCTTCAATACTCCCAAATGCAGCTGCTGTGGTGTTGACGGGATTTCTCTGTTCTCATTTTCTTCCGGCAGTTCGGATACCGGCTCCTCTTCCGCCGCCTCCGGCTCATTCCTGTTGGCAGCGTCTTCCTCCAAATCTTCCTGCGCCGGTTCCGTCTGCTGCATCTCAGCTTCATCGGATATCGGCTCGGTCGCCTCGGATATTTCTGCTTCAGGCCCGGCCTCTTCCTCCTCAATGGCAACTGTAGTATGTTCCTCCATTTCAACTGATTCGACTGTTTCCTCTGCAATCGGTTCCATTTTCTCCGTTTCGGGAGCTTCTGTTTTTTTTCTTGGCATACGCTTTTCCTCCTCTGTTACTTAATTTTTAATACATTCTTTGTTACTTTGGTAAATTTCGGGGCTGAAACATTGGCGTCACCTCCCTTCCGTGCTGTCTCTGCCGTCGGTGGTTTTTGCTTGGGAACAGCATTGCCTCTCCCCAGGGCAATCCTTGCCGGCGACGCCTCTTCTCCCGCCCTGCTGTCAATATCCCCTTGGGTCTCCAGGGTTTTTCGCCAATCAGGAACATGTGCTGACGCCTTATTTGGTATCAGCTTTTTGGCATATGGGTGCAGGGTATAATCGTATTTCTGCACCTTCAGCGTCTTTTGCCCGCGCATCAGAATTAACGCATCGGTAATCGGCAGCCGCAGTACTTCATCTGGCGTCAGCAGCTTGCGCTTACCGATTGACCTTGCCTCGCGATACTCAGGTGTATAATCCGATACCCGCCAGGTATTGAGCTGCTTTGTTTTGCTGGCAACCGCTACCGTCACCTCTCCCGATCGATCGCTGATATACCGCGCCGTAGTAGAATCGGTGCAGCCCAAAAAGCACATGGTATCGCATCCGCCGAGGATTTCCTCCCACGCACCGAACGGATATCTGTTCTGAAGCTGTGCAAGGTTTTGGAAGATGACCGAGATATTGATTGCCCTGCTTCGCACAGTGCTTATCTTTTTGGTAATGTCCGGAATCACTCCGATATTCGGAAATTCATCTAAGACCATATTCACCGGCACAGTAAGCCTTCCGCCGTCGCAGTGATTATCCGCATACCGCACAAGGCGGATAAATAAAAACGAAAAAAACAGGGAAGCAAGAAAATCAAAAGCGCTTTCCTGATCAGAAGTAATACAGAAATAAGCGGATTTTCTCTTTCCCGCATCGACAAGATTGATTTCATTATACGCGGTAATATTCCGAATCATCTTGTTTTGGAATACCTGAAGCCGGGCGCCAAGTCCGATGATAATGCCGGAACGCACATTTTCCGAAGCTTGTTTGAAAATATTATACGGCGCATATGCCGGATGTTTGTAATCAAGTATGGAAAACATGGCGTCAAGCTCGTCCGCCGATTTTAATGAAATCAGCTTGTATGCCTCGCCCATATTACAATTTTCTGCATCAAATTCGATTGAAACATACAAAACGAGAGCTTTCAACAGATTTACCGATGCACTGTCCCAGAACTCATCACCCTTACCGACAGTGGTGTTGCGAATGACCACATCCGTAAAAGTTTGCGCCATTAAGTCATCGCCGTCAATATCCGCGATGCAGTTCCAGCTGTCGCTGTTTTGCGGAGAAATGAGATTAAAAACCTTTACATCATATCCCTCATTCTTTAAGTACTCCGACATATCCTCATAAATCTCCGACTTCGGGTCGGTAATCACCAAACTCTCTCCCCTCCTGACTGCCTGAAAAATATAGTTACGGACGAAGGCTCTGGACTTCATGGAACCCGAAGCGCCAAACACCGCAATATTCCGATTCATGAAGGTATCGTGCGGCAAAAACAACGGCTTATTGTGATACAGACCCAATAGGATTCCATCGTTATTCCGAACAGAGTCTACTTCAAATACCTCCCGCATTTCCTGCTCCGACATAAAGCCGGACGTCCCGTAGGTTCCTTTATCGGAATAGTCAAAGTTGCGCTCCCGGTCTCTGCAGTTATGATCCCCGTCGCCCATGTGCATTGTCATGAAAATCAAGATTCCAAATACAGCAACGCAAAGTCCCAATCCTATCAATCCATAAGGATAGGAAAACAACGCTGTCAACACCTCGGAAATTGCAATACTCGGGAACTCCGGACTGCTTTCACCGCCTATCACTCCGCCGCCGCGCTGCCAAACGCTATAGTTCCTGAAAAACTGCGCCGCAATTCCGCCGCCATACAGCAAGGCGGTCAACAACGGAATAACGGAAATCAATATTTTAATTGCTTTTTTCATACAGTATCCCCTCTTCATATTTTCGGCTGTCTATTGTGTAAACATCCATCAGCGCTCCACGGCACAGCTGCAAATACTGCTCTTGAAAATCAAAACAAATCATTCGCCCCTTCTTATTGTTTACGCACAGGTATGCGGCAAAACGATGCACGCGCTGCATATTAAAATCCAATGCAATAAACACAGGTGTTCCGTCCTCGTCTGTTTCACAAAACTGTCCGCTGCCGCTCTGCCAAATTCCGAAGCTCTGCCTTATGTAACCTCTGACTTTTTCGCAGAGCAAGTCATCAGCAATTAGTCGCATGACAGGAAGAGATCCACGCCGGAACTCCACATAATGCTTTTCTAAATTGTTATCCGAAATGTTCATGTACTTTATTTTCCCCGCGCCACTCTGCTGCACCAATTTATCCGGAACCTCGGCGCTGTTCCCAATCACCAGCCATTTCAATTCCTTTTGATTACGGAACACTTTTCTCACAATTTCATGTTCCACAGTAATTCTGAACTTTAATTCCGTTGATTCCTGCCATTTCATTGGTTCCTTTCCGGTATGATACACAATATACAAGCAAGAGGCTGTAATCAAAATACCCATTGCCCGCGAACCTCTTGATTTGTTAAAGTCAGCAAAAAGCTCTTTTAATTCTGTCGAGGTATAGAATTCTGCCTGTATATTGTCTGCTTTGTCTGCGGGGGGCACAGTATGCTTATAGAGCAGTCGTTTTTCATCCGGAAATATTTTTCCATTTGTCTGCCGGAGCAATATAATAATCTGCGCCATTTTCAGGTTTCGTTCCCGCCGCTGCGGCTCGCACCTTAGCTTGTTTGTTTCCGCTGTCCCTGACAGATACCTTTCATATCTATCCAAAGCCATCTGCAGCAGATACTTTTTCCCGATGTTGGTAAGCCGTACGGTACGGCAGTTGTTAAACACGGATTCTTTTATCAAATTGTCTGCCCGAAGTTCACTCAAAATCTGACGGATATAATTTGCGGCATATCGGGAAACATACATCAAATCCTGTCTGTATACCTCTCCGGATGCAGCAATTATTTCTAAAATCTCCCTTTTTACCGCACTGCATTTTTTGCTCATTGCGACATCTCCTCCCGAGCTGTTTTTTGACCGAACTCTTCTTAACTTCGGTAAAATCTGCCCTCAAAATCTGCATTCTTCGCTGATTCCGTAAAGGTTTGCACATCTGCATTTTCACCTTGGAAAAGCCACTGATTTCTGCCGAACTTTTATCGGCCGTTTTCCACCTGTTTTCCCCGGTCAAATTTCCACCGAAAATAACACCGCTCGGGCATAACAAAGATACAGGTTTTGTTTTCGTCTCCATACTCCATGCTGTTCACAATATCACAGAACTCCGCGCCGTCGTCCCGCAGTGCAAACAACGCGACAATATCCAACACTCGCTTTGCTTCTACATTATCATAATCACGAGGGCGAACATGCTTATCTGTTTTATCATAAATATGTACAAAGCAGACAACGGCCCTTTCCTCCACCTTGAGTTCAATGGTTTCAGAAACTTCCGTCAGCACATAATACAAAGGATCGCAGATAAACTTACTGTTTTTATGCAGCTTTTTGGGCAGCAAAAACGGCATTTCAATCTCCAAAATCTCGCCATTCTTCCTCACTTTAATTCCTTGTATCTGCGCCGCATTGCTCAAGAGCATTTCCGACGGCGCCAAAAATGAACGAATCGCAAAGTTTCTTGCATAGCAAGTAATCTTTTCACATTTCGCAATGAAATCATTTACGAGCCTCCCTAAAGCCACCTCGTCGGTACAGCCATTTACCTGTTCCATATTCTTGCTGATAACCAGCAGCTCACAAAGCTGTTTGGTAATGCTTTTCAGCATTTTTTCTTGCTCATTTTCATTGCACACATTAATCGCCATAGCCTTTCTGCCCGCAAATAGTAATTAAATAATATCAACGATACCTTATCGCGGGCGGATAAGGCGTAGAGTGGCGATTAGCGCATCGCCGTTTCGTGCCGTACGGCACGAAAATTTCGGCGGCGCATCATTCCTCGCGGAGCGGATTAACGTGATGTTTTTCACGTTATCCCTCCTCTGTCTCCTGATAATAACTGACGCTGCCGCTGTCTTCTACCATACAAAACACAATACCCGGGCAGAAAAGGCGATACATCTGTTCCATATTCTCTACCACAACCAAATGCCTGACTGCATCATCCCGTTGTTTATGAAAGAATGTACTGAGTACATGCTCCATCCCTTGCTCCGCAATGATGATATCATAGGCGTCATTTGGCGTTATAAACTCGATCTTTGCCGGGAACCCGGCTATGGTGTGATACAACACCTCCTGCCAAAAATCAAGCAGCACCCAAAATGCTGCAATCATCCCCCGGTCAAAGCTTTTACTCCATTTTTCTTCTGCCGACACCATACTGTCGTGAATAAAAAGCCTGTCTTCTCTTTCCAAAAGCCGGATTACAGACTGTTTTGCCGCCTTATCCTTATCCCCCATTACTCTGATAAGCTGTTCCAGCTTCAAAACCTTATATGTTGTAATAATCTCCAGCAGTTCCTTTGCATCCTGTATAACCGCCTCTCTTGTCCTCAATCATTTTCACCTCTCCCGCGTATTACTGCGCATTACTGCGTTTTTCGAAACAATGTTTTTATTTCTTCACCTCATCCATACGCATTATTACGTCTTATTGCGTTTTTTATCTATTATCGCCTGCAGCTCCGCCCGATCCGTTGTAATCTGTTCTTGCTCCAAATTGCTGGCGCGGAACTCCACAGTGACATTGTTGTTATTGGTTGAGATAAGACCGTTGCCTCTCTCAAAATGCGTAATATTCATCAGTTCGGTATCGGAAAGCTTTAATATATCCTGCACCCTTGCCGCTTCATCCTCTTCCAGATTTAATATAATCTTTGTCTTGGATACGTTGATAATCCCTTTGCCATATTTTCCGTCTTCTAATGCAAAAAAGTCGTTTAAATCCTGGGTTGCACAGATTGCGCTTCCTCCGTAACCCCTAATAATCTTAAATATTTCCAAAACAAATTCCGCCGCCTGCTTGTTGGAGGAAGCGCCAATCAACTGCCAAAGCTCGTCCAGAAATATCGCTTTCTCCTTTGTTCTGTCCTCCTTCGCTTTGTCCCACATATAATCAAGGCCGACAAACATTCCCACCGTAAGCAGATCGCCGGATAATTCAGAGATATCCAGCACCGTATACTTATTATCCAGATTCACATTGGTTTGCTGATTAAACGTCTTGGCGCTGCCGTTTACCAATCGGTTTAATATATTGGCAAGCCGTCTGGTTTCCGTCTTTTTCAAAAGCACTGCATGTAAATCGCCAAGTACAGGCATCTCGACATATCCGCCGGTTCCATCCTCCAACGATTCGTTCTGATGCGTAATTCCCTTTTCCGCATAGGTTTCCACCATCGCTTCATCCAAAAGCTGCTTTTCCTCGTAACTCATGTCCGGAATCAGCAGCGAAAAGAAAATATGCAGCCTTTGTATTTTGGCTGCAAGAAGCGATTTATTCAGTTCCGGTCCGTCAAGCAATTCGTTTGCTGTGTTGTCAATCCTGCGAATTTCCATGACGTTAATACAATTTGTGGATGCCGGCGATATCTGAATTACTTCTCCGCCGATATTCTTTGCCGCGCGGTAAAACTCATGGCCTTTCAGCGGTGCGAGGATAAACACCTGTATATTTTTACGCCGCATTCGCAGCGCCATCAGCTGGAGCAAGAACGTTTTCCCTGCGCCGGAGGTTCCCAGAATGGCCATGTTTGCATTCTTATATTTCTTTGAATTGAAAATATCCACAATGACCAGAGAATTGTTATGTTTGTTTACACCAAGCAGGATTCCGTTATCATCGGAAATTTCAAAGCTGGTAAACGGGTAGCAGCTTGCAACTCCCGTTGTCAGCGCGTTGCGTTTGGATTTCTCATATAGCTTCTTTTCCGGATGCAGCAGCGGCAGGGACGTCCGAAACGCCTGCTCCTGCAAAAAGTTACAGGTCTTGATGGTAATATCCCGCGAAATGAGCAGCTTTTTCATTTCATTCACACGCCACGCAAGCTCTATTACGTTTTTTGCCGTAATCGTGACGAGCACATTCATGTAATAGAAATCCTCGTTGTTTGCAAGCCCGTCTTTCAGAAAATAACCGGACCGGATTGCGCCCTCCAGATCGTCAAAATCCGTATTGGTATCTGACGCTTCTTTAATTTTGGAACGGTTAATGCGTATCTGCTGCCCAAGCTTAAACTGCACCTTATCCTTTGGCTGTTTTGAAACAAATAAATCAACATCAATTCCTTCGCCGGCATTTACCAAAAGCGAAAGCCACCCGGCCGCCACATGCGATTTATACCCATCGGACGGTATGTACAGATAGGTGAGAAATAATCCGTCAATTTCAATGTAGTCCATGTGCGAAAAGTCTATCCGTTCCGGCGCAATGAACTCATTAATGTGTGCTGTTTCAATGTCTTTTCCTTCCGTTTGATATCTTCTCACAACCTCCTCCGCCCGTTCCTCTAATGAGTGCTCAGAAGCGCGGTTCAGAACATTGTAAACCACATCTGTTAGAAACTCGTTCTCATCTTCATGCTCTATCACCTCGTTCCCGCATTGGAACAAATAATTCTTTGCGCTTCTTTCCGCTGTTTTTAAAACACTGTATACTTCATTCATATCGCCTCTGCGATTGGGCATATACGGCTCGTATTCGTATATTAAAAAAAAGCGGCGCGACACCGCTTCTCTCAGCCCGATTTGTTTGATAAACCTGATATAATCAATCTGCTGCATTTTGCACTTTTCATTTGTCTCCAGGCGGATTTCTTTGTTGATCCGGCTCAGATGTTTATTCAAATCCGCTTTTTTCGTAAGCACCTTAAACTGCAATTTTACCGGCGCGACCTTCAAATAACTCACAAACGCGTAAATAATATTGCGCTGTTCCCGCGCACTTCGAAGCAGAAAATTGATTGGCTCAATTTCAAGGATTTTGAGATACCTGCCGTCTTTCGTAAAAACAACTCCGTTTTCTATCTTATCTATCGGCAAATAACTCTCTATATCTATCGGATTTTTCGGGCGGCTTTCTTGCTTTGCCCGCTCTCGGCGCTTTTGGTACTTTCTGACTTTTTGCCTTCTCTGATAATCCATTACTTTTCCCAGAGTACAATCAAGCGCTTTCATTTTCTTGATTTTTAACCTCATGCGGCTCACTCCATCAAAATCCTCTATATCGCTGCGGCACAATGTCCGCCTGTTTCTAACAAATTTAGCGACATTCATGACAAACTCTGTCAGGCTGTTACCCTCAATACCTATCAATCCAAAGATGGCAAGCGGAAGCGCTGTAACACAGAGAATAATAATCTTCGCTGTCAGGGATACCGGCAGGCGAAAAACAAGAAGTGCACACCCGCCGCCAAGCGCCCCGGCTTCTATCGCATTCCGCAGCCGAAACATTCCGCCGAATATCTTTCCGCCTTCCACAAAGTTAGGCGGTATTACATACATGTCAAGTTCCTCGCGTTCGCGCTTACTCATTTTCTCCTCCTTTCTCCGGCTGCAAATGCAATCCAACATAATCAGTTAATATAATTCCTTGGATTTTGTGTTTCCCCATTCACATAAACATTCAAATGCAGATGTGGTCCTGTGGATTTTCCTGTACTGCCTACCTTGGCAATCGCCTGTCCCTTTGTCACCCTATCGCCTACATGCACCAGCAGAGTACTGCAATGTCCGTACAATGTTTTATAACCCCCGCCGTGATTGATAATCACATGATACCCATACCCGGCCGTGTAATAATTGGCCGCTTCAACCGTCCCTTCTTTTACGGCAGATATTATGGTTCCTGACGGAAATCCGATATCTATCCCCGCATGGAATGCTACTTTTGCTCCGGTCACCGGATCAATGCGATATCCAAACTCCGATGTAACAACGCTTTTCCAATCCTTTCCCGGGAACGGGCTGCCCCAGCCATCGCTTCCACCGCCCGATGTTGATGTGTCCAGGTAATACTTCAATACCGCTGATACATAATTGGGGTTGCCATATCCCGTCCACCCAAGCTTTGCTTTCATCATATTTGAAAACTCCTGTGCGTTTGCCTGCGAATAGCCGCCATAATTTTTCTGCGCCCAGCCGATGTAACCATTGCCATAATTATACCCCTGCAGCGCAAGACTGAGTCTTGGCATATCGCCCGGCAAGGTGCATCCTGCTTGCTTCAGGCATTCAGCGAAATATTTGATACCCACTTCTATGGAGTAATCGACATCGGTAATAGAGTTAGGGGCCTTCGAGAACCTTTCGTTGTACGGACACTCGCTGCACTGCATGACGTCCGTTCCTCGGCCGCCGGATTCAGCCATCATCACACATTTAATTACAGCAACGAATGAAGGGATACCATACTGTTGAGCGTAAGCATTGATTTTATCCGAATATCTCTCTACATCTGCCGATACAGCCGCCGTACCGGCCGCTAATGCGCTGCCGTACAAGAAGGTTGACAGATTTTCGGCGTAGCTTTGCGACAACTGCTCCTTCTGTTCATCCAGTTTAAATATTTCTTTAAACTTTTCTCCGCCAACATACTGTACGGTATAGGTATACACCGTAACTGACTGTTCCCCGTCTTTTTCTGTATTTGTTGTTACCGAATATGTAAAAAGCTCGTTTTTATGATTGTTTATCACTTGCTTCAGATCATTTATATTAATCTCGTTCCACATATCCTTTGATGCACAATATTGGGATATGAGCATATTGGTATCCATGAGAATCCCGCCTGTAAAACTGTCCTCTATGCGCGAGGAAGACCCTTCCGGCTGGGCAGAAATCGCTTTATTGATACGCACAAGCACGTCTGCGTGTGCTTGTCCGATACAGTCGTTCACCGTTGTCTGCGCGCATTCCACATTTGCTATAATTGCCGCATCATTGTTCATAACGTCAGTGGCGGCAGTTGAACTTAAATCTCCAAAAACAAGACTGGGAAGCATAAGGATAAATAAAACCGGAATTGCCAAAACAAATGCTCCAGCCGCCATTATTTTCCCGATTGTTTTTCTGTTTTCCCATGCAAATCCGGCGATTGCCCCATACGGACCTCCGGCTGCCGCACCTTTTGCAGCGCCGGCTATCGCTTTTCCGGCTTTTACCGCCCCTTTTATCTGATTTGCTGCATGCGCGCTCTTTGCAAGCACGTCAACTGCAGCATTGTTATTCTCTTCCGCCATACTACATCTTATCCTTTCGCATCGGCGCTCTCGGCAGCTTCTCTACAATTTTCTCATTGTACTGTACCTTTCCCTGCATATCCATATACGGTGTTCTTTCAACGGTTGGAGTCGTATACTGTTTATACCATTTTGAATTATCAACCGCCGTTACGGTTTCAAAACTGCCATCCGGTTTTGCATATTTTTCTGAGTCATACATTGCAAACTGCCGCCCTTCCGGGAATTCATCCGTAGTTTCCATTCCCGTAATTCGTCCGCCGCCCATTTCGATTTCTGAGAAAACCGGTACTGTTTCCGACGGCGCATCTCCGCTTATGGAGCTGTTAAAGGAATCCACGCCCATCGTACCCCCGACCTCTTCTTTATTGGTTATGGCAGTCGCTCCGCCATGTTCCAGCATTGTCTTGGAAGTTTGATGCAATTCAGCTGTCTGTGCAGATTGCTTATTGGCATTGGTATGGAAGCCAAAGTATGATTCCATTGCGGTTTTTCCATTTGCGCCTGATATTGTCCCCATTTTGGATATGTCGCCTCTGGCTACAGAGCCAATCACACTTGCCGCAAAGCTTCCGCTCTTCCCGACAGACCCTTCATACGCCTTTTGACCGATACTCGCCATAATACCGCCCGCCGAATTTTTCCCTGTCACCATACCTGCCGCGCCGTCCGCCATTCTTCTTCCGACTCTGCCGCCAAAAAAACCGCTTCCCGCCGGATTGCTGCCGCCCGAACCGCTGTTTCTGCCAAACCCGGAAAATCCGCCTGATTTGAAGGCATTGCCGACGGCTCGCGCTGCAATCATGGCTTCTCCCAGCATAGAGCCGCCTGTTCTGCCCACAGAAATCCCAAGCGAACTCATAAACGAATCTATCTTCTGCGAAACCTTCATAAACGCTATTGCGCATAAAAACCATACAAATAAGTTGCCGGACACTGCTTCTTTACCGCCTGCCTCCACAGCAGTATGCACCTCGGATTCCGTAATTGCATAACAGGTTCCGCTCGCCATAAGCGCCAATACTGTAATCACAATACCAATTTTAAATATTTTCTTGTTCATTTGCCGACACCTCCTACAGCGAAAGCGGGTTGGACAAAAATGTGCCAACCATCGAGGTAAATATTCTCAGGCACCATGCATTCATCAGTAACAGAAACACCTGTCCTCCGAGCATTTTGCACCATGATTTGAAGATATTTGCGGTTGTCTGTGATGCGCCCAGTGCAAATGCTACGGGCGCAGTGTACACCAAAACGCCAAGCAGTATATACCGCTCCGCCGCCTCAAACAACAGTTTGATATAATTCCACGCAAGAATCAGGATCAGAATCAAGCAAATAAGGCCTACCGAGCCGCTTGCAACCACACCCAATATAACCAGAAGCACCGAGTTGAAATTTGCAAAATTCAGCGGAGGCAGTTCCTCCGTCATAATCCAGCTGTAAGGCGTGCCGCCGATTTTGAGTATTATGTCAAGAATTTCATCAGAAAATATGACCAGCATGATAAAAAACATGGAACGAATCACAAGTTTTACCGGATCTTCCGCTTCGCTGCCCATAACTAAGCCAAAATTCCTGAAAAGCTGCCACACCAAGTTTAACAGGATTAGGCCAATCCCCAGAGCGACAAATATGTGATACATCGTGTCTGCCGCCGGAAAATATCTGACAAACGTACCCATATCACATCCCAGCGCCCCAAGCACCGAGCTTGAAATCATATCAAGCACATTCATTACCTGTTCAGCAAGCCATGACACAATACCATCCAATATTCCCACAATTCATCACTCCTTCCGTATTTGTAAATCTTTCAGAAAAACAAAAAAGCAATCAACATATAGCTGATTGCTTCTTCATATGATATTTTCTTATTTCTTCTCCTTCAAAAATCGCTTAATCAAAAATGCCAGAAAATACGGAAAGGTATAGAATTTTTCGTTAAACCCTATATTCCTGTATCCCAGCTTTATGCCGTATTGAATATCGGCATATTTTTCCTTATCAATCAGATTATTTAACGAAACTGTCGCACCATCCATCGCTTTCACCTCAACCGGCACAAGCGAGTCTGCATCTCTCACAAAAAAGTCCATTTCAAGCGTACCTTTTTCGTTCTTATAAAAATACAGCTGATACCCCTGCTTTACCAGCATATCCCCAACGACGTTTTCGTAAATTGCGCCTTTATAGGCGTTGAAATTTTTGTTGTTTCTTAAATCCTCCTGCGCTTCATCGTCAAGCGAACCTACAAGCAGCCCTGAATCGCCAAAGTACAGCTTAAAATTATCAGGATTATAATTTCCTTTCAGCGGCAGCTCCGGCTGCTCCATGCAATAGCATATATTGACAATTCCGGCGGAAACCAGCCAGTCTACCGTACCGGTATATTCACGGTTTCTTGCGCCTTTCTCAACCTTGGATATCTGGAATTTCTTATTTTCTTTTCCGAGAAAGGTAGGAATCTTTCTGTAAATATTTAAGATTTTTCCCTTGTCCAGTCCCTTAGCATATTTGGTAATATCTTCTTCATAGTCAAGCAAAATCTGTTTTTGCATTTTCAGCGTTCCGCTGTAGTTTTTATTCCTTACAAACGAATTCACAATTGCGGGCATTCCGCCAAGTACCATGTATTCACGGAAATTTTCCATCATTACGTCAAACTCCACCTTTGAAAGCGGCGTGACGTTCAGCATTTTTTCATACATCGCTTCAATCTGCTGCGCACGATACCCTTTCGCCCACAAAAATTCTTCAAAATCCATAGAATACATCTCATAATCCTCTTTGTATCCTACGCTGTTCGATTCAATCTCCTCATAGCTGATTCCCATCAGCGAACCGGAACAGATGACGTCAAACCTGCCATCCAGCTTAAACGCCTTGAGACTCGTGGCACAATTCGGACAGGCCTGCAGTTCATCAAAAAACAAAAGCGTTTCATTCGGCAGAAATGTGAAATCCGGATTGATCAGCGATATGTTTCTTAAAATCGTATCCACCTCAAACCCGTCGTCAAATATACTCTGATACTGTTTTTGCAGCACAAAGTTAATTTCAACAACACTTTTATAATGCTTTGAGGCAAACAGCTCAATTGACGCCGTTTTCCCAATTTGTCTTGCTCCCTTTACAATGAGCGGCAGCCTTTGCGGATTGGCTTTCCATTCTATCAGATACTTATCAATTTTTCTTTTTAAAAGTTCCATGTTAAGCACCTCCGCAAGCATCATATCACATTTTTCCCGCCTTGTCAATTTATAATATCACATTTTTCTAATCATATTGTTGATGTTTTACACAAAGCCCTAATTTATATACGCTTATTGTAAAACTTAATTGTCATTCAACAATGGTCAACCATTCCACTTACCGCCGGACAGAAACGGATTTATGTATGAAATGAAAAATCCTAAACTGTTAAGAATGACCCATGTAATCACGATCCGCTTTAACCATGCCCGTGATTCATCAACCGTCTTTCCGGATTTCGAAAAGTTCATCAACAGCAGCGCAATGGACGCTGTTACAACGGCTGCAATCGTGGAAATCAATAAAATTTTGTTATATACATCCTGTAACACTTTCTGAGCCATGTCCCATATATCCTCTGCAAATACAGTCATGGTCATCATGGACGCAACCGTAATTATGACGAACATCACATATAACACTTTCCCTGCATTTATCTTTTTGAAATACTTCGACATCTCCATTCTCCTTTCTTTCATACTCTTACCATAACACACTTCAGCGTCAGCCAGCCAAGCAATACGCAAAATGCCAGCGGCACACTCTTTTTTTCGCTTATCATCGTATATACTACCGCATACAGCGTTGTAAAAAGCAACGTCTGCACAAAACATGTCATTCCTGCCGCCGCGCCCAACGCCGTAAGAAATTTCACATCGCCGCCTTTTATCTTATCGGTTGCCGCAGCTAAGCAAAACGCCGGTATAGCGCCAACAAAAAATCCCGTTATCCTCTCATAGAAGGATACGGGACTCCATAACAGCGCATATAATAATAACAGCAGGATCATGGCTAACGGTATCTTTCGATACCGCCAGTCTATATATCCTGCTGTAAGCAATAATATTGTAAGCATCAGTCCGCTCCGGAAAAGTCATCGCTGTACATGTCGCCGTTTACAGTAATTCTGCCAATCAATTTCTGACAAAATTCCACGCCTTCTATCCCGCCGCCGCTGATATATATTTCGAATTCATGATTCACCGGTTCCTCTTCTGTCCCCGGAAGCTCTACCGGGGTATAAATCTTTCTTGCCCCGGCTTCCGAAACATTGCTCACCGGAAGCTGAAATTTCAGCTTGCCGTTTGGCTCCATTCCAATCGTCTTGCTTTGTGTACCCAATCGGTTTGTCATATTCCACGGAAGATATACCGTTGCCTTTGCCGGATCCTTTACCGTCATAAGCGCGCGCCGATTTGCTCCCCAGCCGGAACAGCCGCCCTTATTGGAAACAAGCGTTGTTTCCAGAGAACAACTTACCCCGACCTCAAACCCATAACCCGATTTTAATGTGTCCGGTGTGATTACTGCATCAGCGGTCAGCGCTGCTTTGTACTCAAAAGTATGAGTGCAAGTTCTGTATTTCCGTTTTCCTTTTGAAGTGTATCCATCGGGAACCCTGTGCGAATCGGTCTCTGTCCATTCAATGATACCATTGCACACACCGTTTGGTTTAATTGAAACCGTCGGATCGGGCAGGTTTTCATTTTCGGATGTTTCTCCCGTTCCCATACCGCCGCCCGGTATCATTTGCGTACCGGAATTACGGCTGCATTCCACATTCAAATATTTTGTAGGAATATACCCGTTTAAAATCACATCTACCGGGTTGTCTGTCCCCGTATACTGTATTGCACCGTCAATGAACTGCACATTCCATCCTTTTATTGTGTAACCGGACGGTGGCGTTAATGCAGCTGTAATGGTTGTCTCTTGCTCTTTCACAACTTTTTCCCCCGTCAGCAACTCAGTTTTCAGTATCGTGTTTTCCGCCGTATCCCAGTAACGTACTTCAACACCGGTTGCCATATACGGATAGAATTCAATATTGAGATACTTTTCCGGAACCCATCCGGCAAGGGTAATGCCAACATCACGCTCTGTACCGCTGTATTGTATTATCCCGTCCATAAGCTGCACATTCCAGCCGGAATACAAATAGCCTTCCCAGTCGTCAATGTGGAAAGACGTCTCTACGGTATCCGCATCCTGCAAGATCTGCCCCGCATTTACATACCCTTCGTGAAAAATGCGATTATTTTGCGCGTCCCACCATCTGACAAACACCATTGCCTCACGCATTGGCTTTACAACTACCCGGACTGCCGAAAAATACCAGTACGCGCCTTTAGGGAACCACTTATTCGTTCCAATTGTCTGGTGGCTGCCATTCTCGCTCCATGGGTCGCAGCAGCCTGTTTTCACCTTTACATTATTTCTCACGCAAAGATAAAATATAGTCTCCCCGGGCGAATCCAAATAAATCGAAGTATTGTTTACGATATTATAATCGTAGATTGCGTAAGCGTCTCCGAGACTGCCGGACCGCTGCCAGTCCCACTCCACAATACTGCCGCCCTGATTATTATCTCTGCTCAAATCTTCAAATGTCAATGTATCGCCGACATAACAGGTAAGCGTCGGGAATGCGGCCGCACAGTCATACCCTGCATCGCTGATGACCGAGTCTGCAACCTCGCCGTTCACCACACGCTTGGCGGCAAATTGCGCGGTTGGTTTATTGATTACCACCCCGTCCTTATTTAGGATTTCCATCATACGATAGTCCTTATCTGCATGCCGGTTGCTCCACTCAGCCGATACCGGGATTCCCGATAATATAAAAATGGCTGCCACAAGGACAGCCATCACGTTCCAATATTTTATTTTCATTGCATTATTCCCCCGCTTTTTCCAATGGATACGGCATTTTCAGTGCCTCGCTAAAAGAATACATCTTGCTTTCATCGCTGCATTTTCTGTGGATGGTAAGTTCAAAATCAATCGTATCTCCGTCTGCAATAGAAAATGTCTTTGCATTCTCCCGTGTCGTATAGTACGCACGCCGTATAGTTACAATCGTATTGCCCGAATTTGTCAGCGTAACAAACTGATCCCGGTTATATTTCTGCCAACCGTTGATCGCGCCTTCATCCTGCTCAAATACATTGAATTCCACCGGATTTTTAAATTCTATGCGAAATTCATAATTAGGGCAATCCCTTTCAAAATCCCGGTAATTATCCAGTGTAATCCAGAATAGCCGCCTATCGCTTTCCGAATCTGGAAAATGCATGGTCAGCTTCGGCTCCGGAAATTTAACCACCTCGCCCGGCGAAGTAATGAGCACCGTCATAGTATCTCCATTCCAATCAACGCCGCAGGAGAGCATTTCCGAGATAAAACGCAGAGGCACAAAGGTTCTGTCCTCCTTGAGAATGCCATAGGTATCAAACACATGCATTTCGCCGTTCAAAAATGCTTTCATGTCGCCGATTTTATATGTAATCGTATCTCCATCCTTCCGGATAATTGCCGTTCGTGTTTCGTTTTCCCAGTCAACATCTGCGCCCATTGCCTCGGACACAAATCTGATTGGAACAAGCGTCCTGTCACGCGCATCAATAAACGGCCGGGCGTCCGGAAAAACGATTTCAACGCCGTCAAGCGTTACCCTTACCTTTTCTCCGCCAACAGCGAACACAGGAACACCGATACCCAAAAGCATACTAACCGTCAGCACAATACTTAAAAATTTTTTCATAGCCATCTTCCTTTCTTCTTAGTCTACTCTGTAGTTTGTTGATGATATTTCAAACGGTATTTTAATACCGCCGGTCAAGAATACAAACAAGCTCGATGCTTCTGCAGTTCCCTTTGCAGTCAACACAGCAGGCTTGCTTGAGCCATCAACAGATACAAAATGCAGCTGATAACTCAGTTTTCCGTTTTTATGTTTCCGGTACTGCGAATCAAGTTCTACATCCTTTTGCAGATATTGATAGAACTGCTGTTTGGCTTCAGCTACATTTAGATTTGTTATTTTATCCTGCCGATAGCTGTCTCCCATGGCATATTCCACTGCACAGTTTACAGTCCGTTGAAGATTGTATTCAATTTCCTGCTGTAAGAGGTGGATCCGATAAAATTCTCCTACCGTGACGGTCAGCGTCACAAGCACAAATACAATTATCATGGTAAGAAGCATGCCATCGCATTCTTTTTTAATAAAATGTTTGTTCACTATGCCCTGGTATAATGATAAAAGACTCATCTAACAGTCATTTGTCATTATACCTTTCTCCTTTCTATCAACCTTTTAATCCGTGGTTGATTACGGTTTTAAACATTGGTATTATATAAATAAGTAATGTGGATTTGTACTTGTGTCCTGTGGCTTTGACTACTTGTAGGAGGTTCTTACCACACCTTGTTTCTTAGTAATGATTAGTTAGATGAGTCTTTGAATTCGTATCTCGTACCAGGTTTTACGGAACAAGTGCTGTGGATAACACATTACATATTTTTTATGAAAGGAATGTATTATCATGATTTTAGTTGGAATCGACATTGGTAAAAACAAACACACTTTCTCCATAATTGAGAAAGATTCCGGAGAAATACTTTCTCCCCCTTCTGATTTTAGTAATAATCAGAACGGATTCTTGTTTCTCATCAAAAAGTTAGGTAGCTATGCTAAATCGGAACTTCTTATCGGCATGGAAGATACAGGGCATTATCATTTTGCCTTGCTTAAATATCTTCTTGACAGACGATATACAGTTGCTCTGATTAACCCTACAACCACTGACCTTACAAGGAAAATTCAGGGCGGTATCACCAAAAACGACCCTCTTGATTCTCTTACCATCTGTGATGTAATCGCCTCTAATCAACGCAAGAAGCCATACCGCATTACGAAAGTAAACCGTTTTGACCTCTACGAACAGAAGCAGCTTACCCGTCATCATCACAATCTGAAAGAAGAGTTAAACATTTACAAAAACCGTCTTCAAAAATGTATCGACGTTGTATTTCCTGAATTTAACTCTCTGTTTCATTCTAAATACGGAATTGTCTACATGAATATTTTAAAGACATTCTCTTCTGCCGAAGCTGTTGCAAATGCTGATATACGAAGTATTCGTAAATGTTTTGAAGTCAAAGGTCAGGGGAAACGAATCTCCCTTTCTGCCGAGCAGCTTAAACTAACCGCCAAGTCTTCTATCGGCATACCTTCTTCTGCTGAAGAAATCCAAATCCGACATCTTGTAAGCCAAATTGAATTATTGGAACAACAAATTTCTGAGATAGATAAAAGGATAGAAGAGTTCTCCATCCAAAACAACTCTACTATCCTTTCAATACCGGGCATATCACATTTTTCCGGTACTTCTATTTTAGCAGAATTAGGAGATGTTTGCAACTATACAAAAGCTTCTCAGATAATTAAATTTGCAGGCGTTGCTCCATATCACTATGAATCCAGTCAGTTTACGGCACTGCATACAGCTATTACGAAGAAAGGCTCTCGGTATCTTAGAAAAACTCTATATCAGATTATTTTACCTGTTATCAACAACAATGAGGTTTTCTATGCCTATTACAACAAAAAGCTGTCCGAAGGCAAGGGGCACAGATGCGCTCAAGGTCATTGTATCAGAAAGCTCTTAAGAATTATCTATCACCTCTTAACCACGGGACAGCAATTCACTCCGGAGTTCCTGGTGTAACCAAACATAAAATCGCCATTTACAATTCGCCTTTCACAGAGGGTTTATTTGTCGTGCCACAAAATCCACAATTATTTATATATTTTCAATGTTCATACTTAGCTAACTAAATTTTATTTTTAAAAACTACTTGATTTTTATATAGTTAGCTCCTACTGTATTATACGAAAAAATTTTTAAAACCGCAATCATTTATTCTCAGAGCCTCTTACAACCAAAAATATGCCAGAGTGCCTAAATATAAAATCGGCGCAAGCGGTATCTTCCGGTGCTTATCCAATCTTTTTAATAACAGCTGCGGCGCATAGATAATAAGCCCAATAACCGAAGAGAGGAACACCGCCTGCACGATACCGGAATACCCGCACAGCATGTAAACGATAAATAAGATGTCATAATCTCCGTCCCCAATCATGTTCGGACGTTTCTTCGCAAGTATTTTCATAATTACATATACAGCAATTGATGAAAGTATAAACATACACAACGCCGAAAAGTCATACACAACCAGATATCCGAAAATTCTCAGCAAAGCAACCTCTAATATTCCAAGATGCAAGAATGCGGCATATACAGCCATTTCCTGCATATCTTGAATGGCATACAACGCCAAAAAAATAAGGCCTGCAAAAACAGGTATCACTTCTATGTAACCTTCGGATGGCATATAACAGCAAGCGCATAAAAAAGCGCTTCCCATATAGATACCGCTTGCCGCAAAATGGAATCTTCGCTGTCGTTTGTTCAGATTTATTTCTTCCGCATGCAATAACCAACATAACAATATGCCAAGGGCAGCGCCAAGCATAAAAAATATTACCTTTACCGATACCATTTCGCCGCTCCTTTCTTCTATTCACTGTCGGTTCTTCCCGCTGCTTTCATAATTTCCTCATACGCCCAATGATTAGGCGTGACATCTGCAAATTGCTTAACTGTTGCAGGATTTCCGCTGCGTGGAACAGTTCGGTTAATAATTGCCACCGCCTCCGCTCTGGCAATCGGCGCATCGGGGTGAAATGTATTGTCCTCGTAGCCTGTAATAATACCCTTTTCCGCAAGCAACGCAATGTACGGCTCCGCCCAGTGCCCGACAACATCTGTAAAATCCGCTTTAGTATTCTGAGCTGCGCTGCCAAGCATTTTGGCGATTATCTTTGCAAATTCTGCTCTGGTAATATGATTATCCGGGCGGAATGTATCGTCACCGTATCCGTTGACAATTCCTTTGTCGGCAGCAGCGCTGATGTAGCCTTTCGCCCAATGCGCAGATATATCTGAAAACGCAGGAGCGGCTTGCGGTTCTTCCGCTATATTATCGGCTCCATTCTCAGCACGTAAAATCATTACGGCAGTTTCAGCACGGGTAATTTCTGCGTTCGGATGGAACGTGTTATCCTCATAGCCGGTAATATACGGCGCAGTGTATTCTTCATTTTGGTCGAATACAGCGTCGCCAACAGTATTAACCCAGCCACCACCCAAACCTCCGCCGGAGCTTGTACGTTTTTTCCGCACAATTTCAAATGTTTTTTCCATTGTGCCGGTATAATTACCGATAAAATTTACCGTCACCGTTGCTGTTCCGGGATTGACATTATCTCGATAGGTAAGGGTATAATCAACATCCTTTTGCAAAATCTTTCCTTGTGCCGTTACCGTAACATTTTCTAAAGTCTCGTCCGCCAATCCTGCGCTTTCATCAGCGCTCACGCTTACTACGCCTACGCACAATATAAGCGTCAACAAAATTGAAATTATCTTTTTCATATTTTCTCTCCTTTCTGCGAGCCTTACCGCTCCATGTCTGTTATACACGGATTAGGCGTAACCGCATGACTTGTATATGATTGATTGGGTATAGGTGTAATTAACAATTCACTGCTTGATTTGGGTGTAATGATAAACGTCAGATTCTCATTGCTAAGTCCCGCATAGCCATTCATAAAATCAATCTCAATTTCGGCTGTTCCAACATTGACATTATTAGAGTAATTTAAACGATAATTCTCATTTTCCACAAGCACCGTTGATGCCGTACCATCCTTTCTATCCTCCGTTATGCTTATATGTTGCTTGATTTCATTGCCTGTGAATATATGTGTTTTTGCAATAGGCGCAATATTCATTTTACGCAAATATGTAATTGCTGCACCTGATGCCCCCCATGGTGCGCCGAATATAGCATTTTCCGCTTTGTCAACAGTTATATTTGTTAACGAGGGACACATATTAAATGCGCTTGATTTAATTTCCGTTACTGTATTTGGAATATTTACCTCCGTCAAATAACGGCAATAAGAAAACATATTTGCAGGAATGACTGTCATTTGGCAAAATTCTATGTCACAGCCGCTTCCCTTTCCTCCTACTGTCTTTAATTTGGGACAAGCGTCAAAAATCTGACTTCCGCAATACATATCTCCCTTTGTTTCTATATACACCTTTGACAAGAAATTGCATTGAAAGAAACACGCCATATAAATGGTTTGTATGCTTTCAGGCAAAGTAATACTTTCTATATATGACAACCAAAACGCCTCAAAGCCCAATATTTCTACACTGTTCGGAAACTGCACACGCGAACATTTGGAACCGAAAAAAGCTCCCGGCGCCACAACATTTACGCTATTCGGAATGATAAAGTTTTCACCTTGTTGGTGGTACGGCGGGTACCATATGAGTATAGTCATATCCTTATTATACAAAACCCCATCCACTGAGCAAAAATACGGATTCTCTTCATCTACATAAATTGCTTCTGTGAATGTTGCAAATGTGTCATGCCCCATACCGCGAGCATTAAACATATTGTTATAGATATTCATATCCACTATTTCAACGTTTTTTGTTATAGTTAATGTTTGCAAAAATGAAGCGCTATAGAAAGCGCCGTCAATATCCCGAACTGTTTCAGGTATTACATAGTTTCGTTCTTTATAGCTCCGTGTGTATTGAATTATTTTGGTTTGGTCTTTATTGAACAATGTTCCATCTACGGAGCTATACACAGGATTATCCTCCGAAACTACAATGTCTGTGCAGTACATTTCTCCTATCAACTTACTTCTTGTCAGTTGCCCCGTATATGTACTTGGCAATACAAGCCTGTTCAATTTCCGCGGGAACAATTTTTGACTTTGCGGAATTTCCGTTACACCTTCCGGGATTTTTATTTCATTTATCTTTGACAGCATTTCAAAAGCACAGCAATTTTCTGCCGGGCATAGTGTTTCCGTCACTACATCTAAATTCACGTTCTTAATTTGTTCTGCATACCCATTCCACGGTACTTCGCTGTTACTTTGATAATTTGCCAAGTTTCCACTGCCGCTTATCGTGAGTGTGCCGCCGCTGTCCAAGCTCCAAGTTATGTTGCTGCCATTTTCTCCGCAGTTTCCGGATGCAACAGTGGAAGATGCAGCATATAGCGTGACATCGTTGCTTTCCGGCAATTCTAAAGTTTCCTCTGTCAAAAATTCTTCCTCAGCGCTTTCCTTAATATCAGCCGCTTCCGAAATCGTTTCCGGATTTTCCGTCTGTGCTCGGTTATATTATTCTCATTCGCATAAACAATCATTGTCACGCAGACTGACAGAGCCAAAAACATTGATATTATTTTCTTCAAGATTTCACCGCCTTTATATAAGAAAGTGCGGCAAGAAAATTGCCGCACTTCTGAAAATTAAATTATCTTGTTGTATCTGTTACTGTCGGTTCCGGCGTGATTGCTGCTCCGGTATATGTTTGATCCGGAATCGCGCTGATTGTAATATTGCTTTCGTCTGCCGCTTTTGCAATGATTTCAAAAGTTGTCCCGGCACTTCCGGCGTAATTTCCGGTAAATGTTACATTTACGGTTGCCGTCCCGGCGTTTACATTATTCTCATATGACAAGGTATAATCTTTCCCTTGTTCCAATGTCACACCATGATATGTAATTGTCGGCTCCGGCGTCAGTTCACCGCCTGTGTAGGTTTGATTATCAATCTCGGAGAATGATACATCTTCTGTACTCAATTCGTCAGGGACAATTTCAAACGTTGTTTCTGCGCTGCCCTCAAAATTACCGATGAACGCCACATGGATTGTCGCAGTACCGACATTAACATTGTCCGTATACGTCAATGTATAATCCCTGTCCTCAACAAGCGTCACATCGCCATATGTAATGGTTGGTTTCGGCTTGATTTCGCCGCCTGTATAGGTTTGGTTGTCAACTGCCGAAAACACAACATCCGAACCGGACAATGCCCGCGCAACAATGTTAAAACTTGTAGTTCTTGTACCCGTATAATTCCCCTTAAATGTAACAATTACCGTTGCTGTACCAACATTGATGTTGTTTTCGTAGGTCAAATCGTAATCTTTCCCGTTTACAAGCTGAACTCCCGCACTGTACGCCGCAATGTCCGGCGTAATTTCCTCGCCTGTATACGCTGTTTCCGCCGCCTGTTCCGGTTCCGCAGATACCAAAACTGTTGCCATTGAGAATACTACCGCGATTGTTAATACCATTGATACTACTTTTTTCAAATTCTTTTTCATAATGAATTACCTCTCTCTTTTCATTTTTTAAATTTCTGTATCTTTTATTGTTGGGTTGGGTGTAAGTGCCCGCCCGGTACACGCCTGATTTGGGATAGGCGCAATCAGCAAATTATTGCACGATTTCGGCGTGATTGCAAATGTCAGCCTTTCTGCTTTAAGATTAGCATAATCATTGATGTAACTAACTGTTATTACAGCTGTTCCGACATTTTTATTTCGGGAATGGTACAAAACATAATCTCTTCCAATAGTCAAAATTTTTTCTTCTGCACCATCTGCTTTGGCTTCTGTTATACTCACGGTCTGTGTAATTGGATTTCCGGTATATGTATAACTTTCCGTAATAGGCGCAATGTTTAACTTACGCAGATATGTTATATTGGCGTTGGGAGCGTTCCACGGTGCGCCTGATGTAGTCCCCTCCACTTTGTCAACATATATATTTGATAATGATGCACAATTTTCAAAAGCATAATTTCCAATAGTCGATACGCTATATGGAATAGTTATTTCCGCTAAATTTGCGCAGTCGAAGAAAGCATATTCCCCGATTGCAGATACGCGATTGGGTATGGTTATTGATGTAAACTCACACTGTTCAAATGCTCCGCATTCTATTGAGAATATACCATCCGGCAAAGATATGTTGTCTAAACTTGTGCAGCCGCTAAATGAGTACATTCCTAAAGCAGTAATGCTATCCGGTATCATTATCTCAGTTAATGCATTGCAACTGCTAAATACATAATCTGGAATTTCCGCAGTCCAGCAAAACTCAATGTCGCACCCGCTTCCTATCGGCCCCGCTGTTTTTAAATTATAGCAATTTGCAAAACAACTATAACTATACGCAATCTCATCGTTTTCAATAATTACTTTTTCCAAATTGTAACAGCACCAAAAACAAGCACCATAAATCGCTTTTAAGTTTCCCGACAATGTGACATTTTTCACTGCTGAATCAGAAAACGCGTCGCGTCCTAATATTTCTACTCCATCAGGTATCGGTATACATGAAAACCTTGAATATTCAAACGCCCCCGGTGCAATGACCTTTACGCTATCCGGTATAATATAGCTATCCCCGGACTTATGCGGCGGACACCAAATGAGGATTGTCATATCCTTGTTGTATAAAACACCGTCAACGTCACAAAAATATGGATTTTCTTCGTCTACATAAACTGCCCTGCATTGGGAATAACATGCGTCCATTCCCATACCCCAATCCCAAAAGTCATGATTGTAGGTATCCTTATCTACTATTTCCACATTTTTAGATATCGTTAAGGTTTCCAGATAGAGGTTGTGATAAAACGCACTGTCTATGTCTGTCACTGAATCAGGTATTACATAGTTAGGTTCGATTGCACTTTTTGTATACTGCACAATTTTGGTTCTGTCTTTGCTGAATAACGTCCCGTCTACCGAACAATATACAGGGTTATCTTCTGCCACTTCTATGTCAAGATGACACATATGCCGAATGAGATTATTGTTTGACAGCCCACCTGTATATGTGCTTGGAAGAATCAGTTTAGAGAGTTTTCTCGGAAACATATATACACTTTCTCTGATAGCCGTTATACCTTCGGGGATTGCTATTTCTTCTACATTGTCCAACATATTGAAAGCATAACAGTTTCCATTTGCACACAATGTACTGTCATATATATCCAAATTGACATACCTTATATCTGCGGCATAACTGCTCCACGGTACTTCGCTGTTACTATAGTATTTAAACAATTCTCCGTTTCCGCTGATTGTCAGCGTACCGCTGCTGTCAACTTTCCAGGTAAGATTATCCCCGCACTCGCCGCTTGCGATTATTTCAGATGCGGCAAATAGTGTTACATCATCATCTTCTGATAATTTAGGCATTATGCCATCCGAAACAAAGATTTCTGTGTTTTCCTGTTCCATTTCAAGTGGTTCCATAAACTTCTCAATTACATCATCCGGACTGCCGCCTGATAAAATTAAACCATCATTTTTCTCGCTCAACTCGTTTGTGGTGGTATTTGGTATGCTAACATAGTCATCTTGCTCCATTGCTATCACTACAAATGCAGACGATACGCTGACTATCATCATTACTATAATCAGCAACGATGAAACAATCAACCTCACTTGCTTGTTTCTTTGTCTCATCATTCTTTGCCTCATAATTTTTCTCTCCTTATCATTTCCAAAACTTCTCGCTCATACCCGTTAGCCTAACCTTGAGCGGAATATCAAACCCGACGGGCGTACCGCCCTGCGGTGTAAAAACATTGATTCTATAATTTGCGCTGCAAGTAACTGCAAACGTATCCCGCAGCTGTATTTTTTTCTGCGCAGCATTGTAATACGCCGCATTTACGCTCATTGTCGCGCTATCCGGTATATTGGTATTGGCTTTCATATCTTCATACAAGCTGTACGTCGCCGCGCTTACCTGTCCGGATATTTCTATCTCTCTTACCACGCGCCTTGCTGCATAATTCAGATTCAGATATGTGGTAAATAATCCGAAAAATGAAATAGCAGTTGCTATCAGCGTAATAAACACAAGTGTTTTGATAATCAGCTCATAATATGCGCTCGCCGCCTTTCGTTTTTTCAAGTCACCAACTCCTCTCAAAGAAACAGAGCCGGCATAAGTCGGCTCCCGTCAGATACCAAACGTAGCATAAATCTTATCGACAATCGCTTCCCATATTTCAACGATTGTCCCCTGGTATGTTTTCAAGAAAAACGCTCCAACAACAACGACCAGCAGAATTACAATAAGCCAGCCGGTAATTTGATCCCCGTCGTCGTTTTGCATAATCTGCCTTGTCCTTTTCCCAAAGTTATAAAGAGCCATTTTCCCTTTTAACGCAAGCTTCTGCATAAGATTCTCCTCCCTATATAATCTTAGTTTTTCTTTAATTTTCTCCGTTTTTCTTACAATTTCAAAAGTTTCATAATGAGTTTATGGATAAAATCATTGTATCTGATTGATTTCAGTACGATTTTTGAGTAAAA
>NZ_JADCKB010000021.1 GCF_014982785.1 Ructibacterium gallinarum | reverse complement strand
ATGGTAGATTCAATAGTGCTGTGTCCTAATCTATTTTTAAGCCCCAAAATAGCCTTTGGATTATCAAAATTATTTTCTATGAATTTCTCTGCATAAGTTTTTCTTAAAGAATGTGTAGCAATATTTCTTTTAATTCCGACCTCTGTGCATATTTGTTTCATAACATCATGCCATCTTGCCGCACCAATATGCGGACGCTGACGAGATGGAAACAAATATTTTTTGTTATCGAAATGATAACCTAATAATTGACTGTAATCTAAATAAAAACGGATGGTGTCTTTGATTTCTTCATTCATAGCAATTTCAATCCATTTATGTGTCTTTTTCATGAAGATTCTAATGCACGGTTGAAAAGTATTAAAATCAAACATGAAATGATCAAACCGCAGCACAACTAAATCTGATTCACGTAATCCAGTATTTAAACCAACTACAAACATAGTATAATTTCTTAGTGCAAAAAACTGTTTTTCATCTGTTTCAGCACTTGTAATTTGATCATATAAATAATCTTTAATCTGTTGTATTTCTTCATCTGTCATAGGATATACTTTACTTGATACCCCGGTTTGCTTATTTGAATGTGTTAATTTTGGCGTACCATCTTTTTTATATGTTGTGGTCAAGCATTTTTGTAACCCAACGAATATTATAAGTATTTAGATTAAAATATGATAACTCAAATATGCCGTTTTCACAATAAAAATACGGCAGACAGCACAGAATTGCGCCGTCTGCCTTTTTCCTGGTTTGCCGTATCAGTATTTTTTTGACAGTAAAGATTGTTCTGTCTCCCGTATGGAGGCCAGCGTTTTGGACGAGCCGTGATACACTACATAAAAATACAGAGTGTCAATAATGGCCAGCTGAGCAATCCTGGAATTCAGCGCTAAAATATTATACTGCGTTTCTGCGGAAGAAGTAAAAAGCGGAATGTCTGTGTATTTCAGCAGGGGAGATTTGCCGTGGTTGGTTATGGCGATGGTACGTGCCCCATGATCTTTGGCGATTTTTAAGGCATCTACAATATCTTTGGAGGAGCCGGAATGGGAGACGGCAATGGCCGTGTCGTTTTCTTTCAGATGGGAGGCTGCAATCACTTGCATATGATTGTCTGAATATGCAACAGCATTCAGCCCGGTCCGCATAAATTTGTGACTGGCATCCAAAGCTACTGAGGCGGAATTGCCCAGACCGAAAAGGACGATTTTATCCGAATGGCAAATGGTTTGTGCCGCAAGTGAGAATTTTTCTTGATCCAATGATTTTTTAGTAAGTTCCAGAGAGCAGTAAATGTCGTTACAGACCTTTTCGTATATGGTAAAGGCGGAATCGCCGGCAGTAATGCTGGTACTGACTGTTTCTGTGCCGCTTTCTGCCGCCAATGAGATTTTCAGCTCCTGATAACCGCTCAATCCCAAACGTTTGGAAAACCGCACAATAGTAGCTTCGCTGCAGCCGCACTGTTCTGCCAGTTCTACGATAGAAAGAGAGATGATCTTCCCTGGGTGCGCCAAAATCCAGTCGGCAATTCGCTTTTCAGTTTTTCCCATTTCTTTGTAAAGGACCTGTATGTTAAGTGAAGTTTTGTTCATTTTGCTGTACCTCGAAAAAAATTTTATATTTTTAATTATATATGAAACAAAAATATTTGTCAAATGAAAATTTTTTTAAAAAACTATTGAAATAATTTTCATAATATGGTATCATTATGTTTGTAAAACAAGATAAAAACAAAAATGATTTTCATTGAGGTGATGAAATGCTGAATTATAAAATAAAAATTGGCATGGTTCCTGTCATACGGGATCTCTTTGATTTTTCTACACGAAAGGGAATTTTCGAACCGGCAAAAGGAGCGGAAAATAAAAATAGGGTACGCAGTTATATACAAGAACATTTTCGGGATGATATGACGGATTTCTGTGATTTAGAGTGGTTGAATGAGTTGGGAGTGCTCTATAAAAACGAGGATGTTGACAGGGTTTGTGCATATTTGCAGAAAGAAAAGGTGGATGCAATTTTCTTGATCAACTGTAATTTTGGCAATGAAGAAGCCTGCGGACGGCTTGCTAAAAAACTCAAGCTTCCTGTTTTATTGTGGGGGGCGCAGGATATGGTGTTTGAAGAAAACGGACAGCGGTATACAGACGTGCAGTGTGGTTTGTTTGCCATTAGCAAGCAGTTGCGGCGGTATCAGATTCCCTTTTCTTATATTGAGAATTCACCAGTGGAAAGTGAGGTCTTTGCCAAAGGGCTGCAAAGATTTTTTTCTGTGGTGACCATGGTAAAAAATTTTAAAAATCTTACTGTAACTCAGGTAGGAACGCGGCTTACGCCGTTTAAAAGTGTTATGTACAACGAACTGGAACTTACAGAGAAATTTGGCATCAATATGAATAACCTTAATATGGCAGTATTTGAGCAGAAGTTCCGCCATGCTATGGAGGAAAAAAAGGGAATGCTGCAAGAGGAAGCAAAAGAAATCAAAAAGCGTTATGATGTGGATGGCGTAGAAGATGCGCTTTTAGAAAAGATGCTTGCTTTTGTTTATGCCTACCAGAAAGTATTTGAAGAGACAGGATCTGATGTTTTGGCAAGTGAGTGCTGGACGGCAATGCCTGCTGCAGTGGGTGCGAATCCTTGTCTTGCCATGAGTGTTTTGTATGATATGGGATATATCGTAACTTGTGAATCTGACATTCATGGTGCGATTACCAACGCGCTTTTGATGTGTGCCGCAAGAGGGAAAAGCGCACCGGCTTTCGGAGAGCTGACAGTAAGGCACCCGGAGAACCCGAATGCAGAGCTTTTGTGGCACTGCGGGCCGTTCCCTTATTCCATGAAGGATGAAAAAGCAAAGGCAAAGCTTTTCAATACCAAACCCAGCTTTAAAGCAAAAGACGGACAGTATACCATTGCAAGGTTCCAAGGAGACCGGGGAAAGTATACATTGCTGGGAGGAGAATTCAAAACCGTACCAGGTCCGCATACCTTTGGGACATATATGTGGGCGGAATTTAAAGATTGGCCGAAGATAGAGAAGAAAATGATTTACGGGCCGTACATTCATCATATGTCGGAAATTTACGGCAGTTATGCAGATGTGCTGGAGGAATTTTGTCAATTTATTCCTGGACTTCAGTATGACCCGATAGAAGAATAGGAGAAAGAAGGAGAGAGGAAAATGAATGATTTTTTGTTTGATATGATTGTGTCGGAAGTAGAAGATGCAGTCGGAAGAGAAAACTGCTCTACCCGGACCATTGATAAAATCACCCACAGCGTGGATTATTTCTGGCTTTCCAGAATGTGGGCGGATCGGGGATTGAGAATGCCTGAAGCGGACATCATTGCGTCGCCTGCCAATGCCAAGGAGACTTCGGCAATATTGAAAATTGCAAATTATTATAAGATCCCGGTTACGACCTGGGGTGCTGGAGGCGGGACACAGGGCGGAGCGATCCCGGTCTGCGGCGGTATTGTGCTGGATACCAAAAGAATGAACCAAATTTTTGAAGTTAACGAGCAGGGAATGTACATAGAATGCGGCACTGGCGCCATTTATAAGCATGTAGAATGGGCAGCCAATGAAAGAGGCTATGCAACCATGCATTATCCGTCCTCTCTTACTTGTTCTACAGTAGGTGGATTTCTGGCGCACCGGGGGATTGGCGTTTGTTCTACCAAGTATGGAAAAATTGATGATATGGTATTGCAGATGGAGGTGGTATTGCCCAACGGTGATATTATTTATACTTCACCAGCCCCCAAGCATGCGGCCGGTCCTGATCTGAATCAGATTTTTATCGGGTCAGAAGGCACCCTGGGAATCATGACCAAAGCGCAGATGCGTATTTTCCAGCAGCCAGAGTCCAGAAAATTCAGAGGCTTTTTATTTCATAACATGACGGATGCTTTCCAAGCGGGCAGAGAACTTCTACAAAAGTTTAAACCCTCTGTCATGCGTCTTTATGATGAGGCAGAAACCTCATCTTTGATTAAAGATATTGTCGGCGTATCAAAGCCGGGCGCTTTTATGAATATTGCCATTGAGGGTGTGGCGGAAATGGTGGATCTGGAAGAGAAGATACTGCTCAGCACCTTTCAAAAGTATGGAGCGGAGGACCTGGGATCGGAGTACGGCGAAAAATGGTGGAAGGAAAAAATAACCTTCTTTTATCCCGGACATATGATGGATTTGCCGCAGATGTTTGGCACTATGGATACCATTGCGCCTTATGACAAAATCGAAAAGATTTACTGGGCAATGAAGGAAGCCGTTGAGACCAATTTCCCTATGGCCAGGTTTATTGCACATTTTTCGCACTGGTATGAGTGGGGATGTATGATCTATGATCGTTTTATTATTGATGATGTTCCCAAGGATCCGCATGAAGCACTGCGTCTGCATAATGCGATCTGGAGCTGCGGTGTCAGGACAGCTCTGGCAAACGGCGGTGTGATCAACGATCATCACGGCGTGGGGTTAAAGCTGGGACGCTTGATGAAGGAACAATATGGCCCTGCCATGCAGGTGTTTGAAGGGATCAAAAAACAGCTGGATCCTAATGGAATACTCAATCCGTATAAACTGGGATTATAAGGAGGTACTGGTATGCAAATTTCACAGAAATCAAAACAACATATTGATTCATGCCGTTTTTGCTGGATGTGTCATCATATTTGTCCCATTGGAAATGCAACTGGCTTGGAGAGAAATACAGCCCGTGCAAGGGCGCTGGGTCTTTCCTTGGTGGCAAGGGGGGCTGTACCCTATTCGAAGGATATGATTGATAACGTATACGAATGTGCGCTCTGCGGCGGCTGTGTTCATGAGTGTGTAACCGGCTGGGATCCTGTAATGTTTACCAAAGAAGCGCGGCTGGCAGCGGCGCTGGAGGGGAAACTTCCGCCGTATATTCAAAAAATGCTGATTCATTTACAGGAAACGGGAAATATTTATGGAGAGGAACCGAAAGCGGATATCCCGGAACTGCCAGACAGCGATACGCTGTTTTTCCTGGGTCAGGATGCAAGAGTCAAAGGGGACTGCAAAGCTGCAATTTTGCTCTTGCAGAAAGCGGGAGTTCCTTTTACAATCCTGAGAGACGAGCCAAACAGCGGCTATGCAATGGATTTCATGGTAGGCGCGGCGGCAGAAACAAAAGACATGATGAAAAAATGTGCGGATGTGCTGAAACCATTTCAAAGAGTGATCTGCTATGATCCCGCGGATGCGAAAGTGATGAAGCGGGAATATAAGGAATGGGGCATTGACCTTGTGCCGGAAGTAATAACTTTTACCGGTTTTTTGGCCGAACTGATCCATTCCGGAAAACTGCAGGTGAAAAAGCAGAATCTGACATTTACGCCGCAGGACAGCCCTTTGCTTGCAAGAGACCTGGAAGAAGTACAGCCTATGCGGGACATTCTGTCCGCCTGCGGTACTGTAAAAGAGATGCTGCTGTATGGTGAAAATACCATGATGGCAGGAAATTTGATAATGAATGAATATATGCCGGACGTCATGAAAAAGGTAGCGGCAAACCGTTGGGTAAATGCGAAAAATGCGGGGGCAGAAAATGTGGTTACACAGAGTCCTGCTGAATATATTCTGCTGAATGCCGTGAAGCCGGAGAATATCAACCTGCTGTCACTGGAGGAGGCGGTACTGGCATGCTTGTAAAATTAAATGAAATTTTAGCAGAAGCGGAAAAAGGCGGTTATGCAGTGCCGGCGTTCAATGTGTATAATATGGAAACGGTGATGGGGGTGATCCGGGCCGCAGAGGAATCCAATGCCCCGGTTATTTTGCAGAGTTATTCCCGGCTTTTTACCAATGAAGAAGCATATTTTCTGGCTCCTGTGATTTTGGCGGCAGCGCAGCAGGCTAAAGTCCCGGTATGTTTTCATCTTGATCACGGTGCAGGTATGCATGAGGTAGTGAAGGCAGTGCGTTATGGCTGTACTGGTATCATGATTGATGCATCTGCCTGTGTACTGGAGGAAAACATTGCAATCACCCAGCAGGTTTCCGAACTGTGCAGTGCAGTCGATATCCCGGTAGAAGGCGAACTGGGACATGTGGGAAGCGTCAATGATGCCGTGATGGATGAATATACCAAGCCGGCAGAGGCTCTAGAATATGTGGAAAAGACTCATGTTTCTGCGCTGGCAGTTTTGGTGGGAACGGCGCATGGCCGGTATAAAAAAGCACCAAAACTAGATATTGAAAGAATCAAGGAAATCAAGGATGCTGTACAGATTCCGTTGGTGCTTCACGGCGGCAGCGGCGTTCCGGATGATCAGATCAAAGCGGCGATTGAAGCTGGAATCCGCAAAGTGAATTTTGGAACAGATCTTTGTTATTCTTTCCTGGATGCTGTGTTTGCAGGTTCCCGTGACAAGATTGCGATTGATATGTTTATGAAGGATGTCATTCCCAATGTGGCTGCTTTTGCAAAAGGAAAGATGGAACTTTTAGGAGCTGAGAATCAAGCATGATCAATATTGTAGGAATTGGTGCAAATGTATATGATACGTTGGTTACCCTCCCATGTTATCCGGATGAGGATACAAAAATGCGTGCATCAGAGATCAAAGTCAGTGGTGGGGGACCCTGTGCCACTGGGCTGACAGCCGCTTCCAGACTGGGAGAAAGCACGGCCTTTTTGGGATGCCTCTCTGATGATGCCGCAAGCAGGTTTTTGGCGGATGATTTTGAAAAATACGGGGTTTCCCGGGAATATATTGTCAGCGAGCCCGGATATCAGGCGTTTACCTCTTATATCTGGCTTTCTGAAAAAACGGTTTCCAGAACTTGTGTTTTTGATAAAGGAAACATACCGCCGCTTGTTTTGAACGAAAAACAAAAGCAGGGTATTCAAAAAGCGAAGATGCTGATGGTGGACGGCAATGAACTAAGCGCGGCTATAGAAGGAGCAGCGCTTGCCCGAAAAAGCGGTACCAAGGTGCTTTATGACGCAGGAGGGCTTTACAGCGGCATTGCGTCGCTTCTGCCCATGGCGGATTATCTGATCCCTTCTCAAGAATTTGCTTTGGGATATACCGGAGCAGAATCAGCAGAGGAGGCCGCAAAAAAACTATTTGCGCAGTATCAGCCACGTGTGGTGGTCATTACCCAAGGAAAGGAAGGCGGAATTTTGTTTGATGGAGAAACGGTTTCTGCCTATCCGGCATTTCCGGTATCTGCAGTGGATTCTAATGGTGCAGGAGATGTTTTTCACGGAGCCTTTGCTTTTGCAGTCGTAAGAGGGATGGACTATTATAAGGCCTGTGTTTTTTCCAGTGCGGTTTCGGCAATTAAATGCACCAGACTGGGAGCGCGTCAGGGTGTACCGGCATATGAGGAAGTAATTCAATTTTTAAAGGAGCGGGGATATCATGAATTTGAAAAGAACATGGAATAAAAAATACGGAAAATCCGTTATTTATGCAAAAGAAAACAGCGGTTGCCAAAAGGTGGAGATCGACATGCTTCGCTTGCGTGACGGCGAAACCAAGGGATATAAAGAAAAAGACAAGGAGTATGCGCTGGTAGTTTTGGGTGGAAAATGTACGGTTACAGGCGAAGATTTTTCCTTTAAAAACGTTGGAAAAAGAAAGGATGTGTTTGATGGCCCGGCCACATGTGTATATCTGCCGGCAAATCAGCCGTTTTCTGTTACTGCGGTGGGAGAAGTCTCTATTGCGGTTTGTAAATCACCGTCTGTCAGCCGCCGTAAACCGATTTTGATTCAGCCGGAAGATGTGGTAATCAAACAGCTGGGTAAGCCGGGCTGGGAGAGGGAAGCCCATTTTATATTGGATGAAAGGACCGAAGCGGATATGCTTTATATCGGCGAAGCCTTTGTCAAAGGCGGACAATGGGCAAGTTATCCGCCGCACAAACATGACGATGACAATATGCCAACTGAGGCAGAAACGGAAGAGATTTATTATTATGAATTTAAGAAGCCGCAGGGGTTTGGTGTACAGAGGGTTTATACCATGGAAGGAGACATTGATGAGATCTATACCGTAAAATCCGGTGATTTTGTGGAAATTCCGAAAGGATATCATCCATTTCATGCTGCACCGGGCTATGACAATTATTACCTTTGGGTCATGGCCGGTAAGGACAGGGGCTTTTTCATGACTACCGATCAAGATCATGCATGGCTGAATCAATAAAAAGGCAAACGAGGGAACAGTGATGAAATATTTTCTTGGAATTGATTTTGGCGGCGGGGCTTCCAAGGCCACGCTTCTGCGGGAAGACGGAGAAGTGTGCGCAGTGAGCAGCTGTGAGTACCCCACATATTATCCGCAGCCTGGATACGCAGAACAGGATCCGCAGGATTGGGTAGAGGCGGCTTGTAAAAATATTCAGGCGGTCCTTGCAGAAAGCGGGATTCGACCGCAGGAAATTGCTGCGCTGGCGCTGGACGCCGCAACCCATACCGCAGTAATTTTGGATGAGGATTTTCATGTGATCCGTCCGGCTATTTACTGGACCGATACCAGGTGCATTGCTGAAACAGAATATTTAAAGGAGCAATATGCGGGTTTGATTGAAAAGCAGGTTTTGCATCATCCCGATACCATATGGACTTTGCCGCAGCTTTTGTGGTTGAAGAAAAATGAGCCGGATTCCTGGCGGCAGATGCGGAAAATACTTTTTGCTAAGGATTATGTCAGGCATTGTTTTACCGGAGATTATGTGACCGATTATATAGAGGCACAGGGCAGTATGATGTTTGACAGCCAAAAGATGGAGTGGAGCAAGGAACTTTGCGGTATTTTGGACATTGATATAGAGCGGATGCCCAAAATTGTCAGCCCTTCTGACCAGACTGGATGCATTACCGGAATTGCTGCAAAATTGACTGGACTTTGCGAGGGCACGCCGGTTATTTGCGGAACAACGGATACGGTGATGGAGGTTTTTGCGGCCGGGGCGGTTTTAAAAGGGCAGATGGTGGTCAAACTGGCCACAGCCGGCAGAATTTGTGTTGTTACCGATCGTCCGTATCCGGATGCCAATTTGGTCAATTATTCCCATGTTATAGATGGATTGTTTTATCCGGGGACGGCCACCAAATCTTGTGCCGCTTCTTACCGATGGTTTCGGGATACCTTTGGAGGAGATTATAAAGAGCTGGATAAAAAAGCGGCAAAAATTCCGCCGGGAACAGACGGCCTGCTTTTTCACCCATATCTCAACGGAGAACTGACACCCTATGCCAATCCCAGACTGTGTGCGGATTTTATCGGGATTCGTGCATCTCATACCAAAGCCCATTTTGCCAGAGCTGTCATGGAAGGGGTCGCCATGTCCATGCTGGACTGCAAGACCATGCTGGATCATCTTTGCATTGCCCATGAGGACACGGCGGCAATCATTGGCGGCGGCGGGAAAAGTCCCATTTGGAGACAGATGTTGAGCGATGTTTTGGGAATCCGGCTTCTTACCATGAAACATGCGGATTCTTCCTTTGGAAGCGCAATGCTGGCAGGAACCGCAGCAGGTATTTTTGAAAACTTGGAGCAGGCAGTAGGGTTGTGCAACAAAACGGTAGCAGAAACTGTGCCTTGTACGGAAAATACGAAGAAATATGCCGAGATCTTTCAAAAATATAAAGCGGTGCAAAAAGCGCTGGAGCCTATTTATAATGGAGAAATAAAATGAAAATTTTGGTTTGTGTCAAAATTATTCAAGGGGAAATCAATCCTTTTGATGCTTCTGCCTTGGAATGTGCTCTTACCTTGTCAGAAGACGTCACCATTTTATCGATGGGGGCAGAGCATACAAAAGAGACAGTTTCGGCCTTGACGCGTTTGGGTGCAAAAGCAATTTTGATAACAGATAAGTTGTATGCCGGCTCGGACACTCTTGCAACTGCTAATGTTTTGGCGGCTGCGATAAAAAAATTGCCATTTGATTTGATCCTTTGCGGCCGGCAGAGCATTGACGGAAGTACTGCCCAAGTGGGGGTTATGCTTTCGCAGATGATAGGATGCTCTTTGCTTACCGGGGCATTGTCAGTTACGGCAGAAAAAGATGCGGTAACAGTTAGAACACGAGAGGGACAGGTGCGTTCTGCTCTCCCGGCTTTAATTACGATGGAGAAAGAATATCGGCTGCGTTTTCCAAGTATTTTTTCCAGGACACAGGAGGTGATCCTTTGGGATAATACGGTTTTGGGATGCAGTCCGGATCACTGCGGCTTGCGGGGATCTGCAACCAGAGTGCTTCAAACTTTTGAAAGTGAGCGGGGAAAGCGAAATTGTCAGTTTGTTTCTATGGACAATCTGTTTCCTTTAATAGAACAGTTAAAAAAGGAAATGAAAAGGACTGGACGGGTATGGGAAGAAAAGGAACAGAGCAGTCAGCGCCTGCCATGTGTTTGGGCTGTCGGAGAAGATGTTTTTCCTTACGCAAAGGCAATCGCAGATCAAGTGGTACGGATTCCCAAAGAGCCGGTTGAAAAAATCCTCCAAAGAGCCGCGGCAGAAAAACCAGAAGTTATTCTGTGGAACTCAGATGCGTGGGGAAGAATCAATGCTTCGATTGCCGCAGCCGCATTACAGACAGGCCTTTGCGCAGACTGCACGCAGCTGGAAACAGACGGCAGGAAGCTATACATTTACAGACCGGCGCTGGGCGGCCGGGTCACAGCGAAAATCGAATGCCTGACCAGACCGCAGATGGCAACGGTGAGAACGAAATCGGATAGTGCGGATATTATTGTTGCCGGTGGCCGGGGCGCAGCGTCAGAAATAGATAAGCTGCAAGATTTTGCAAAAAAGATTGGGGCACAGCTTGCCGCTTCGCGGGGGCTTGTAGACATGGATCAAATGCCGTATTCTGCGCAAATAGGCCTGACCGGAAAAACGGTAAGCCCAAAGATTTATATCGCAGTGGGAATTTCTGGCGCGGTTCAGCATGTCTGTGCCATTGAAGGAGCACAAAGCATTATTGCTGTCAATCCTGATCCGAATGCACCAATTTTTGATTATGCAGATTATGGAATTATAGAAAAATTTTAGAAGTTAGAAAGCGCTGCGATGTTTGATAAAATGAAAGAAAATATTTTTTTAATCTATGTGGGACAGCAAAAGTTATGGCAAAATAATATTATGATAAAATCGCAATAATATGTTATTGAAACTGACGTGCATTTTATGTATATAACATAAAATGGAATATATTGATGGTTTATACAATTCCATACACCTTCATGGATCCCTTGGCGTGCTTGCTCCCAATTAGGCTGAACTTTTGCATTGGGAGCAAGCCTAAACTGCCGCTATCCCATTTTCCTCGTTCCTGTATCCACTTTTTTGACTATGGTTCAATTACAACTATAATATATCACAACATATAAATGAACATAGGAATGCGGATTTTATTTTGTGGAATGGGAATGGACCACAAATTAAAAGAAAAAATTTGAAAATGTTATAAATAATATGCATAGTATTTAATTAATGCTTGAACTAAGGGGAAAATTATGTTATTATGTTTAATACCTATTATAGTTATCTCGGATTGGAGATGTTGATTTATGGCAGAGAAAAAACGAGATAACAAATGAAAGACAATATTCGGATGGCAAATATGAGTACAGATATATTGATAGAAATGGGATGAAACATAGTATATATAGTTGGAAATTGGTTTCGGCTTATAAAATTTCAAATGGTAAAAAATGTGAAGAATCTCTAAGAGATATGAAATGCAGGATTGAAAGAGATTTGGAAGATGATATTGCACCTCAAGAAGCGAAACAAATAACATTAGATAAGATCTATGATGAGTATATGAAATCCAAATATGAATTAAAGCAATCAACAAGAATAAATTATAAATATATTAAACCTGTTCTTGGTAATAAAAAATCTGTAATATACAGATATTAAAAAATTTTATATTTCTTTAATTTATGAATTGGGATTTAAACCACGCAGCATGGAAATTCTTCACACAATATTACATCTAGTATTTAATATTGCTATTAGAAATAATTATATGAAGAACTTCTACTGATAATGTTATGACAGAAATCAAAAAAAGTCATAACTATAATGGAAAAGAAGGTAGAAAGTTTTTCAAATCTTGAGGATAAAATTAAGATTGTCTAATTTACCACTTTTCACTAAGAAGATATAAGAATTTATAAAAACTTATATAAAATGTTATATTAACAGATGACGTAAAAATGTAGTTTTAAGAGCTTATAAGAAGTTATATAAAAGACAAAACTCATATCCCCACAATAAAACCGATCGATAAATAAAATTCGAAAAACCCAGTGTTTATGCGGTTTTTAAGAATCATAGATGCGGTGATTTACACCAATTTGTGAAAAAATGAATGTTGTAAAAGCATCTTCGCGTAGAACCATTCGTTCCATGGAGTAAAACCTGATGAAATTTTTGGTTGCCTAAAGAATTATGTAAAAATAGGTGTATAATGTGACCTGAATAGACTCAAGTCATTTTAGCTTGTCGAAAAAGGTCACCTGGGGGTGATCTTTTTCTCGTGTAGGGGGAGAATGGTATAATAGTGGGGTAATCAAAATGTTGGGAAAAAACGTAGAAAATTGAGGACAGAGGAAATTTGTAAGTCTGGAAGAAAATGTACCTGAGGAGCATCTGTTTCGGAAGCTCGATAAGGCAATCGACTTCAAGAAGAATTATGAATTTGTAGAGAAGCGGTACTGCGAGGATAATCGTAGGCCGGGCATCTATCCGATTGTATTGTTCAAGATTGTGCTGATCCAGCATATTTACAGTATTTCATGTCTGCGGAGCACCGTGAGGAGGGATGCCGCTCTACCAGATGCCGCTGCCGAAAGGAAAACTGTGTGTATTATGTCAGATAAAAATATATTGTATGAACTGTATTAATCTATGCGGCAGAATAAAAAATTTTTGCAAAAGAAATTTTAAATTTAAAACGATAAACTCGTTTTTTTGAAAATAAATATTGATTATAAAGGAAATGAATTTTATGAAAACTACAACCTTAAAGTATAAAAAATTAGACTATATTTTGTCTGTTCCTGACGATTTTTCGGAAGATAGAAAATATCCTTTGATAGTATTTTTGCACGGAGCGGGGGGCAGAGGAACTGATATAAATATGATTTGCTCTAATCCGTATTTTGAAATAACAAGTAAGTATGAATTTGATGCTGTGACTTTTGCTCCTCAGTGTTATGCAAATTCTTGGTTTGACATCTTTGAAGCGCTGCAAGACTTTATCAAATTTGCCGTAAGTCACAAGTTTATAATGACGGAAAAGGTATATCTTGTAGGTGCAAGTATGGGAGGATACGCCACATGGCAGATGGCAATGACCATGCCCCATCTTTTTGCCGCTATAGTGCCCATTTGTGGAGGCGGTATGTATTGGAATGCAGGCAGACTGAAAAATATTAAAATCTGGGCATATCATGGTAGTGAGGATGAAACCGTATTTGTTGAAGAAAGCGTTAAAATGGTAGATGCAGTTAATGCCGCAGGCGGAGATGCTCGATTAACCGTTTGCAATGGTGTAGGTCACAATTCATGGATAAATGCATATAATAGTAAAGAACTGTTCCAGTGGCTTTTTGCCCAAACTAACAATCATGAAGTATGCGAAGTAAAGGGATTTGACAATCAGGAACTGTTTGGTTAAGTTTAGATATATAAATATTTATGCTTTGAGAAAATGCGCAAGGCATATAAATGAAAGAAAAACGGACAATTTAAGAGAAAATAAGAGGTAGATATACATATTTACAAAAACAAGATTCACAATAGTTAAATGCTGCCGGTAATATATGTATAGCAACTTTTGCTGTTGCAATTGGTTGCTTCGCTCAGATGGGAGAGCATTTGCCTTACAAACAGAGGGCCATAGGATCGATCCCTATAGCGACTACCCTTATTTTTGGCATATATCGGGTGTGTTAAATACAGCTTGATAGCATCCGGACATCATTTTGACCATGTGATGCTATTTCTATGATTGTAGGTATATTTAGATGGAGATACGCCTATCATTTTTTTGAATTCGACAGAAAAATATTTATAGTCATCATATCCGCACATGTCTGCTATTTCCTGTAAAGTGAAATAGCCTGCAAGTATCAGTGATGCAGCATATTCCATTCTGCGGTTTATTACATATTTTTTTGGGGAAATATGAAACTCAGCTTTAAAAAGTTTTCGAAAGTATGTTTCGCTTATTAAAGATTTTTTTGCAGCAACTTGCAACGAAAAGGTTTTTTTCAAACAGTTCTCCTCTATATATTTAATTGATGGGTAAATTTTTGATTTATGGTTTTCTGCTGGTTTGTTATCCCTGTAGAGTTCAGCAAAAATACTGTTGAGCAGTGCAGCAGCATTATGTTTGTATGAAATATCTTTCTGATTCCAGCAATTTAAAATTTTTTCAAAAAGAGTAATATATTTTTGGTAATCAGTCGGGATATAACGTTCTATTTTATTTGAATGATAGTTAAATGTTTTAAAGTGGATTACGATTAGTCTATCTTTTTTTGTTGTACGCATATAGTTAACAGAGGATGGAAAAAAACAAATTGAATTGTCAAACAGTGTTGTTTGCTCATGCTTAGTGTCTATGACTGTATCTGCTTCATATCTGAAGGAAAGCGCATCAAAATTACGGTTAAAATTGTATGTTTTTGTACATCTTTGGTTTATGTAAAAAATATCTAAAATTTGAAATGCTATCGCATCTTGTTCGAAAATCATGACTGATCCCCCCTGTAATGCAAAAATTATAACAAATTAGTTTCGAAAAATCAACCTTTTGGAACGCTTTTTAAGTGTACTTTTCCGTATATTCGTGTTAAGTTAAATCTAACAATGATACCCATATTCAATGGTGTCGGAAAGGAAGAAAAGTATGAGTAATAAAAAGATTATTTATCAAATGGCCCTGCGTACTTTTACCCCGGAAGGAACATTAAAAGCTGCGGAAAAGCTTTTGACACATGTTGCATCTTTACATGTCGATATTATTTATTTATGCCCTGTGTTTAAAGCTGACAATGACGAAGACAGGACAACATGGAGCCCGAGGCAAATCGAAACCAATACAAATAATCCGAAAAATCCGTATAAGATGTCAGATTATTTTAATGTAGATGAGGAATACGGATCAAATGAAGATTTAAAAGATTTTGTTAAGGAAGCGCATAAAAATGGCCTTAAAGTTCTTTTTGATCTTGTATACTTACATTGTGGAAAAAATGCCGTGTTCATCAAAGAAAATCCTGACTTTGTCGAGCAAAATGCAGACGGAACCATTGCCGTTGGTGAACAATGGCCTTTTGCAAGGCTGAATTTTAAAAATCCGGATTTGAGAAAATATCTTTTCGAAAACATGAAAACGTTTGTAACAGAATATGCTGTTGATGGATTTAGATGTGATGTAGGCGATCAGGTACCACTTGATTTTTGGGAAGAATCATTTAAAGCTTTAAAAGAAATAAAGCCTGATTTAATTACATTAAATGAAGGTACTGACCTGAATTATATCAAGGGAATTTTTGATATGGAATACGCTTTCCAATGGACTGAAAATCTTGTTGATGTTTTTGCCAATGCTGCATCTGCACAGGTGTTTAGAAACTATTGTATCCAAGAAAAAGAAAAATACGGAGATCACACAAAAAAATTAATTCGTACAGTAGACACACATGATACTGCAAGTGATGCCGGCCTGAATAGAAATGAGATTACAATGACAACAAGAGGCGTTGAGGCAGCACTTGTTATAACAACCACGTATGAAGGGGTGCCTTTCTTCTGGAATGGATATGAGGTTTGTGATAATGCCGAGAACTGTATGTTTTCCAATCGCGATTTTGGGAGGAGAAGTGCAGCCAATTGGTCCAGAGGTTTTACACACGATGGTGCCAGAAGAATGGAGTTTATCAAGAAAATACATACTATTTTCCATGAATGTGATATTGTTAACGATGGGATGCTGGAATGGGTAGATAACGATGCGGAAGATGCGGTTATCTCATATCTAAAAAGCTATCAAGACAAAAAAGTTTTGGTAGCAGTAAATACTAAAAATAAGAACGTGGATGTTAATATAGATATCGATCCTAAAGAAATATATATAGTATCAGGTGTGACTTTGTTAGATAAGGGCGCTGTTATGGAACCATATGGCTACATTGTTACGGAAATCAATGATTGAATAACGCTTATATAAACAGTCTTTTGGGATAGACTGGGGTGGGGTAGATTGCCTCACCTCTTTTTTTGCAATCCAGTATTGTTTGTGATAGCTGGAAAGGAATGGTCTGCTTCGAAGTAATTATCATCTATTGCAGTCTGACATGCTCGTGAAACACATATTGGTTTTATGGTTGACGAAATATCCACTATGATTTCATATTAAAAGATGTTATTATATTTATAAATAAAACCAATAAAGGAGCGGAATGCAAATGCAAGCAAATGCCTTTAAAACAACAAGAGCCATTGTGATAGAGAGGCCATATCGGGCTGCTTTAAGAGAAATTAAGTTGACAGAACCAAGAGCTGATGCGTTTATTGCCCAAACGTTATGCAGCAGTATCAGCACAGGTACAGATATGAAAACTTACAGAGGAATGCAGCATCCTGAACAATGCTATTATCCGCTTGTTCCGGGATATGAGACGGCAGGAATTATTGTAGCAGCACCGGAGGAGAACGTAGACCTTAGCAGACTGCCTGAAAGTGCCCGTAAACTAAAGGTGGGCGATCGGGTTATGATCAACGAATGCCGTCAGTATGGTGATGTCTGTGCGGCATGGGGAGGCGGAAGCGAGTATACCATTAAAGATAGCTTTACAACAAATGACCAGTTTGATTATATGGTTAAAATTCCCGACAATGTAACGGACGTTCAGGCGGTTCTGGCATATCTTGCGTGTGTTCCGCTTAAAGGGATAAAGAGGCTAACGCTCCGCCCCAACGAGACAATCGTTGTAATTGGCGCAGGTATGGTTGGTATCTCTGCTATTCAGGAGCTTAAGATTTTGGAACCGACACTGCAGGTGATTTGTATTGAGAGAAATGCATTTAGAAGAAGTATTGCAGAAAAGTATGCTGATTTGGTTGTAAGCCCTGAAGATGCTGTGAAGAAAATCAGCGAGGCGACGGGCGGAAAGATGGCTGACCAGCTTATGGAGTGCAGCGGCAATCCGGAGGTTGTCGGTACGCTTCATAAATATATAAAGGACGGCGGATGGGAGGAGCATGACATTCCGGCCCATATCCACCTGCAGGGTGATTATCCCGAAAAGATAATATTCGATCACTATCACAGATGGTTTGTTAAGAATGCAACCATCACAATGACGTGTGCACTTCGCGCAGGCTGCAAAGAGCAGGTGCTTGAATGGATATCAGAGGGTAAGTTTGACACAGAGGGGCTTCCGATAGAGGTATGGCCCGTATCCAAGTGCAAGGAGGCCTTTGAATATCTTGAGGAAAAACACGAAGATGTATTTAAAATAGTATTTGATTGGAGCAAGTGATATGCAATATGGAAATGCAGCATGGGGATTTAGAGAAACGCCGATAGAGGAACAGTTTAAAATGACTGCCGGGATGGGACTTTCTATTCTTGAAATAGGTATTGCAAATGCCCCTAATGATATCCCTCTCAATGTAACAGCAGATAGACTTGATGAAATCAGACGGCTGTCTGAAAAATATAAGATTAAAATACTTGCCGGGGCAACAGGCAACGACTTTACGATCGGAAGAAATGATATATCAAAGGTTAAACGGGTAATTGATATATGCAGAGAGCTTGAAATTCAATATCTTCGCATTTTTGCAGGATTTACAGCGCTCGAAGATGTAAGCGAAGAAGTATTCAATAATATGATAAAATTGCTGACAGAGGTTTGTGAGTATGCAGGAAAAGCCGGTGTTACACCTGCAATAGAAACGCATGGCGGTGTAAACGAGTTTGATGACGGTGTACAGCACTTTATGAGTACCACAACCGATCTTGAAACCCTAAAGAAAATTTTAAGAGCTCTGCCGGATAATGCAAAGCTTTGTTATGACCCTGCCAATCTTTATGCGGTAGGCATAAAAAATCCCGAACATTTTTATAATGAAATCAAGAGCAAGGTAGCATACGCGCACTTCAAGGATTTTGCCAGTCTTCCATCAGGGCATTTGAAGCCGTCTTATTGCGGCGATAGTGATATGGATTGGGGTGCAATCCTTAACGCCATGAAGGGGGTTGAAGGTTTTGCCCTGTTTGAATACGAGAATACAGACGACATAGAAGAAGGACTTGTTAAGTCTTATAACTACATAATAGAAAGGAATATTGAAAATGAATAAACCCAAGGTTATATTTTTGCCACATGCAAATATCCAGTATTCACAGCTTAACCCCGAAAAAAGACAATGGGTAATAAAAAACGGTTATGAAAAGCTGTTTGATTTGATCGATGCGGGCGACTATAAAATTGCTTTTGAAGCCAGCGGCATTACAATTGACGAGATAGCCCGCCAGGCGCCGGAGGTGCTTGCGAAGCTGAAGAAGTTAATAGCAGATGGCAAGGTTGAACCGGTATGCTCGCCGTATATCCATTTTATGCTGGCAAATATTCCGAAAGAAGTTTGCCTGCATTCGCTTAAATACTCAATGGAGGTTTGGGAAAAGCACACAGGAAAACGTCCCGAAATCGGCTGGAATCCCGAATGCGGCTGGGCGGGATATATTCCCGATGTATACAAAGAGGCGGGACTTAAGGCTCTGGTTATGGATGCTGATTCGCTCATGCTTTCGTTTGACGAGATAAGAAAGGCTACGGGTCTTAAATTTGATGTCTCGGGGCATTCAAACAAAAACCATCTCTTTAAAATCGAAGAATACATAAAAGATAAGCCTGACTTCCTCAAATTTATTACAAATGCATCGGTTGCTCCCAATGGACTAAAGTTGATATTCCGCAGCGATTGTATGGCAAATCTGCTGTTGTGGTATTTAATGGGCGCGACTGAGGGTATGCGAGATGAGCCCATCAATATGGACGAGATTAAAACCATGTTTGAAAACTGGAAAGAAAGGATTGCACAGACGGGCAGCTTTGTTATGCCTTATGCCGAGGATGCAGAGTATATCGGTTCCAGTGCATATTTCTATGTAAAACAGTTCAATCAGGCACGTTTTTTTGAGGAAGAACCCGACAGCGTATTACGATTTAAAGAAATTCTTGACGCTGCAAAAGAATCTGGCTATGTGTTTGCTCTGCCGAGTGAGGTACTGAATAGTACAATAGAAAACAACTATGTTGATAATATTGAAAATGGTGTCGCATGGCACGGCGGAACGGCAAAGGCATGGGCGAATACGGAGTATTCCAGAATTATGGATCCGGTTTGTCTCTCCATTTTTAATGGAATTCAAGCAGTCGCAGAAAAGCTCCGGATGAATTTGGAATCGCTTGATAATGACCTGGATAATGCAATGAAGGCGCTTGCAAGTGCATGGGTGTCCGACAGCCGTTGGCCGCCTGCGCCTACAAGCCCGGGCAGATTTAATGTGAGAGAAAGCCTTGATGATATGTATCGTGCAAACAATTGTCTTGCAAAGGCAATGGAGAACAATGGAATTGCAGCGAAACGTGGTCTCTATTCTCCGAGACTTATGGAAACACAGATCAAGGCGATAGATGATTTGCTAATGAGCAAACAATATTTTGGCGAGTAATGGATAGGAAGATAAAGCAGGTACATTTTCAGATTACAAGAAATTGTAATCTGAGATGTCCCTTTTGCGGACAATGGGGAAAAAAAGGCTTTTTTGCCGACAGTTCAGGTATAGAAATGACTTGTGAGGATTGGAACAATGTTATAATTCAGCTCGAGAAATATCGGGAGAAAACAGGCGCCAATATCCTCATAACGGTTTGGGGCGGCGAACCCCTTATATCACCGATTTTTGATGAGCTGATGCGTATGATCCATGAGAAAGGATTTAAGACCGAGGTTATAACCAACGGTGTACTCATAGCAGAACACAAGGAAATATTAGAAACATATGCAGATAGAGTGTATGTTTCGCTTGACGGGACAGCAGAGGTTCACAATGAAATACGGGGTAATGGTGTGTTTGAAAAGGTCGCAAATAATTTAAAGAAATTGCAGCATAATAATATTACCATTATGTCGGTTGTGACAAAAAAATTGATGTGTGTGCTGCCTGTTTTTTTAACAGAGCTTCAGAAATTCAATATCAAAAGTCTGTATCTGCAGGATATGATAGGGCTCACGACTGATGAAATCAATCATTACAAAGCCTGGGCAAAAAGTGTATTTGGTATTGATGCGACAGAGATTGACGCATGGGAGAATAACGGAGAAATTAATTTTGCAGATGAGATTGACAGTATTATAGACCATACACCAGATCTGAATTATACCATTGAACATAAAGCGCACTCTAATCGCACAGATATCCATTGTATGTCGCCTTTTTGGCATATGCACATCACCTGGAACGGCGATGTAACTTATTGTACGGATTTTTATGATTTTAAAGCAGGGAACGTAAAAGAAGATACAGTTGAAACCATCTTTTTTAATGAAAAAAGCGAAATATACCGGAATGAAATCACAAGCGGAAATTGTATCACTTGCATGCATTGCTCTTGGAAGTGTGCGAGTTTTGAGGATGAATGATATGCTTGGATACATTATGAATATAATCGAATTTTAAAAGAGCGTGCGAAAAAAGATCTGGAAAAAATAATTCTTCTATGATAGAATAAAATATTATAGGGGAATTGTACAACACCATCAGGGCATTTTTTAAAGTACTGAAAAATTGCTCTATTGGAGCATTATCATGGATATCCTGCTTGACTCATACTTTGTGAAATGCCAAGGTTTTCACAGACCTTAGTATACTCGGCGGTGTGTATTGACCTTCTTGATCGGAATGTATGATGAGCTTGCTTCAATTCATTTCAGGTTGGGACTCAATCGCTTTTTGCAGAGTTTTCCTTGTAAGAGCAGCAGTGATATTTCTGCCTGTAATGCTTGCGATTGTACTCCGGTCATAAAGGTCAATTATGGAGCAATAATAGCATTTGCTTCCGTCAGTAAGGATAGATAAGTGAAATCTCTTGTACAGCATTTCTGATTGATATTATTAGCGCTCAAATCCTGATTCCGATTGTTTTCAAAAATTTGTGTCGTACAATATTCATAATTTTCTTTGGTGTGAGACAAAATACAAATGTCATTTCGTATTCATGTATTTATGAATAGTAAAGCGGCTTATATCATACCCTTTTCGAATCAGATAAGCATGAATGGGGCCATTGCCATCCACTCCACCATGAGAATGGTAGATTTCACGGATAGAAGGTTTGATTTCATCCTTGTGCTGACAATAATCAGCCTTCTGATTTTTAGATAAATATACTAAGCATTGAAAAAGATGTTAAATTTCATTAATAGTCATCTTAGTCCGAATGCAGGACGGTATGTTTGAATAAACCGACAAGCCTCTAATCGATTCTCTTCGCAATGAATGCTGCTGCATTTTTTAGAAAATCATTTTCCTTTTAGAGTTCTGCAAGTTGCTTTTCAAGTTTAAGATTCTCTTTCATGAAATTGTAATCGGCTTGGAATTCTTCGTTTGTTTGGCATTCTGTGCGGAACTGGTTTATTTAGTTACAAATACTTGCATGTGAAACACTGTATTCATCTACAAGACTTTTAGGGGTTCTTCCATCCCCAAGATGAAGACGGACTATCTTCTTTTTGAATTTTAATTCATAATGTTGACTCATTTGTAACAAGCCTCTTTTCCTCCTAAGATGATATCTTATTAGATCAAGGTGTTACAACTACATTATACCTCAACATTTTAAAACAATGATAAATGAAATAAATTTATGGATTACAGGTGAAATTATGCTACCTACAATTATTGGTGTATTGATATTTGTTTTTATATTTTTATGCTTTAATCACAGGAATAAATTCAGTAACATCGTGTCTGTGCAAGTCATACTACTGATAGCGCTTTTTTTGGTTGCAAATATTTATATATCGAAAAGTATCAGCTATCCGTATGTCAATCAGCTGGATTACACGCTGTATTATTACTTATTGCAGATGAGAATATCAATAAAAACCCTGTCAAGAGTTTATAATATATGTATTGTATCACAAATGTTTATGGCGGTTGCATATTTGTCATTTTTTTTGAAAAAAAGTAAACTCAGAAATATCCTAATGGCAATACCACCGATTGTACTGCTTATCTGGGCAGATCCAGAGACAGCAGAATATGCTCACATATTTACATATCACTCTGCGTGGTTATCAAATATTGTGTTGATTGTAAATAAAATTTGGGAGATGGTTTACTTTATATATCTGTTTATACCTGCTGCCGCGGCATTCTATGTGATGTTTAAAGCAAAAATTTTTACAAAGAAAAAACTGTTTTTTGTAATGGGAATATGTACGCTTGTTATATCAGCCGTAATTTATTATTTCTTTGTACTTGGTATCTACAGACCAATATTTTTTAGTGTGGTAGGGTTTGCAAAGCTGCCGGTATATTTCGATGGCAGACAGTTGGAGATGCTTGCATATATATGCATCTTTGTCGCAGTGGTGATAGGTGTATACCTGACATTGATGATTGTGTATAAGTATAAACGAAATGCATCTAAGGAATTTACCAAAGTTATGAAAAAGAATCTTGAGCTGCAGCTGCACGCGTACAAAAATGCGTTCATTGCGGTAGAACAAAGGTTGAGTCTGGCAGAGCTTTACCTGGAAAAGGAAAAGTTTGATGCAGTAAAAGAGCATTTATCAATGGGTAAAAAAATTTCGTCCCAATATCAGCAAACGTTAAACAGAAATTTAAAGCTTTTAAGGAACGTAGAAGAAAAATTCGTATGCGTTGACCTTAGGGAGTGTATCGAAAGCGCCCTGCGTATTATTGATGTTAGCAAAATGAAACTGACCAGGCATTACGGAAACGAAGCAACTTATGTCAGAGGTGTAAAGTTTCATTTGACAGAGGTTTTTGTCAATCTGTTTAAAAACGCTGTTACGGCAATGACAGGATGTGACCGAGCTCCAGAACTTGATATTTCAGTAATACATGATGATGGTTACTATATGGTTGAGATTACGGACAACGGAATAGGGATAAACAAGGCCGACCGGAAAAAGATTTTTGATTTGTTTTATTCGTCAAAGGGGGAAAACGGTACAGGTGTTGGTTTGTATTATGTAAAAAGAATTGTAGAGGCACATGGCGGCGAGGTCCGTGTCATATCCAAAGAAGAAGGATATACAACATTTCAGATTGTATTGCTTGAGTACGAAGGAGGAAAGAAACATGGGGAAAATTAGGACTATAATTTGTGATGATTCAAAAGATATCTGTGAAGGCTACAAGGCGTATATGGAGCTTAGCGATGATTTTGAGTGTGTTGAAGTAGCATATACGCTGGATTCTTGCAAAGAAAAGCTGCTTGTGCATAAACCGGATTTACTGCTTTTGGATATACAGTTCGGAGAGGAGCGGACAGGCATAGATGTATTGCCGGAATTGAGAAGCATTATGGAGGATCTAAAAATTATTATGCTTACGGGGCACGATGACAGCCAGTACGTCCTTTCAGCAATTTGTGCAGGTGCAATTGGCTACATCATAAAGGTGGCAGATGGCTTTTCAGTACTGGAGGATGTACGCAAGATATTGCAGAATTATAAGATTTACAAAAATGGAATGCAGCCGCATATTTTTGATGTTTTTCAGGAGGAAGCAAAAAAGCTGCTGCTCCAAAAGGCAGATATGATTGAGATGATTGATGTATTTGTCACGCTTTCGCCTTCTGAATATGAGGTGCTGCACGATATATATGATGGAATGACCTATAAGAAAATCGCAGAAAAGCGTGTTGTGGAGGAAAGCACGGTCAAAACACTTGCGTCTAGGATTATAAGAAAGTTTAAGATGCCTTCAATGAAAGAGTTGATTATTGCAATGAAAGAGTTAAAAATATTTGATAGATAGAAGTTGAAAAAAGGCGGAGACATAAAATGTCATCCATAGAGTCTGTAAGATTGCCAAAAGTGTACAAAAGATCAACTGTTATTTTGGATAAATTGATGATATTATATAATTAAGAAAAATGGGCAGAGGTTGTAATGGTTTCTGCCTAAATAATTATTAAGGGAGAGATGCCTAATGAAAAAATGGTTAAAGATGTGTTCGGTTGGTTTGACAATTGCTGTGACAGCTGGACTGTTTGTTGGTTGTGGCCAAGATAGCAGCAATTCTGACAGTAGCGTAAAGCGGGTTGTAGTATGGTCGGGTGAGACGCACAGTAAGCTAGCTTACGAGAAACTCGTTAACGAATATAACGAGGGCGAAGGTAAGGAAAAAGGCGTTCATCTTGACTACCAGGTAAAGGATAATTCTACATATAACCAGACGATCGAGCTGGCACTGAAGAACGGTGATGCCCCGGATATATTCAGCGGAACGATGGATAAGCTTGTTGAAGAGAATTACATTGTTGCTATTGATGACCTTCCGGGCGGCCCTGAGTATCTTGAAAAATATAAAGATTATCTTGAAGAAGACAGAACCTCGTATAACGGAAAGACCTATCGAGTTCCCGTTTCGATGACAACCAGAGGCCTGATCTACAACAAGGATATGTTTAAGGCTGCCGGTATTGTCGATGAAAACGGTGAGGCAAAGCCGCCCAAAACCTGGGCAGAGCTCAGGGAAACTGCAAAAAAACTGACCAATCCCGAAAAAAAGGAATATGGAATTATTCTACCGGCAAAATATTCAAACTGGTATGGCAGCGACATTGGCGAGACTTTGCAGACAAGCGTCGGTTTCGATGGATATAATCCCGTTACGGGCGAGTATGATTACAGCGGAATCATCCCGATTGCACAGACCTATCTTGATATGAAGGCTGATGGTTCGGTTTATCCTGGTGCAGAGGGACTTGATAATGACCCCGCAAGAGCGCAGTTTGCGGCAGGTAACATCGGCATGAAGCTGGCATATTCTTTTGATGTCGGCGTGCTTACGGATCAATTCCCAGCCACGTGCGACTGGGGTGTAGCACCTTTGCCTGTTACGGTGGAGGGTGAAAGATATAAATCACGCGCTTCAATTAGCATGAGTATGTTTATAAACAGCAAATCGGTTGAAACCGTCGGCGGTGAAGCCTTGATGGAAGTGTTCAAGTTCCTTACATCCGACAAGGTCATACAGGAACTGTATAAGGAAGGTATCAATTTGCCGTATGATGCTAAGCTTGTCGAGGGGATAGAAATTTCCGATAACCCACAGTGGCAGGCGTTTGCAGATCTGGTTGCACAGTCGGCACAGCCGGTAACGCAGCCAAAAACGGATGCCACCTATACAATTTCAGAAAACACGGAGTTTGTAAACAAGGTGTGGTCAGGAGAAGAAACGCCTGCGCAGTTTGTGGAACGGCTTGAAGAATCAAAGAATCAGGCAAGGGCATCTTATTATGAGATGCATCCTGATGAAGATATTAATGCGTCAGTCAAGCCTGACTGGAATGTTAAAATAAGCGAATAGCTTTTCATACTGCCATGGGCTTTATCGAAAGGATGATACAACAATGTTTAAGCATAGCTATGATGCCAAAATACCTCTGTTAAAAAGAAGTAAAGGCATGGCAAAGAAGAGACTCAGTATGAATGTGCAGTGCTATCTGATGATAGCACTGCCCCTGATCGGTTTCTTTGTGTTTACCCTCTACCCGATTCTGTGGACATTTAGATGGTCAGTGTTTTCTTATAACGGCGTTCCGTCAGAGACGAGGTTTATCGGGCTTGATAATTTTATCAGAATGTTCACTGTCGATTTGGATTATTGGAAGGCATGGTTAAATACCTTTAAGTTTGCAATATGCAAAATTCCTCTTGAATACATAATAGCAATGATTGCGGCACTTTTACTCAATCAGAAACGGCTGAAGCTTAAAGGAATGTACCGTGCAGTCTATTATCTTCCTAGTATCATCAGCGCAGTTGTTATTGGTTTGATTTTTTCAAATCTGTTCGGATTCTTTGGATTGATGAATGGTATTTTAATAGATTTGGGAATTGTATCCGAGGGGATAGACTGGTTTGCAGGCAAGGGGTCGGCCCTGGCGGTTCTGGTGATATCGAGTATATGGAATACGTTCGGCGTAAATGTGATGTATCTGATGGCGGCATTTGCAAATGTGCCTGAAGATGTATACGAATCGGCCAAACTGGATGGAGCGAGTTCGGTAAGAATGTTTTTCAGCATTACTTTGCCGATGATTGCGCCCATATTTCAGATCATGCTTTTGTTATCATTGATCGGCACGCTTTCGATCAACGAGTTTATCCTTGTTATGACGGGCGGCGGCCCTGGCGGTTCGACCATGACGGTAATGGCATATCTGACACAGAAGTTTGTACCCGGATTTACTTCCGAGGCAACCCCCGCCCTCGGCTATGGCTGTGCTCTGTCGGTTGTAACAACAATTTTATTTGCGGTTATATCATTTATATATAATGCGGCAAGCAAAAAAATGAATGATTTATATTAAGGAGGCAGGGTAAGTAAAATGAATATAAAGAATAAGACAACTATGATGATAAGCCACGCCATACTTTTGTTGCTGATGCTTTTAACCTTGTTTCCGATTATCTATACATTTACATCTTCCTTTAAGACAAATATGGAGCTTATGACAGAACCGGGACGACTTTTGCCTGTTGACCCAACGGTTGAAAATTATGAGTTGATATGGAATTCGGACGGATTTAATATTGGACGTTTGCTTTGGAACAGTACGTACTATACATTGATTAATGTGTTTATAAGTGTAATGATATCCTCCATGGCCGGGTACGTTTTTGCCAGAGGTGAATTTTTCGGTAAAAAATTTGTCTTTGCATGCTTTACCGCTTTGATGTTTGTCAAAACGGGCAATATTACAGTCTATCCGCAGTTTGATATACTAAATGCGTTGAATCTAAACAAGGGTTTATGGGCACTGATGATTATACATCTGTTTGGTATTCCGGTTGTAAATATCTATCTCGTGCGTGGCTTTGTACTGTCGTTGCCGAAAGCGCTGGATGAGGCAGCACAGATAGACGGCTGCAGTTTTATAGGCACCTTTTTTAAGATAATTATGCCATTGCTTAAGCCTATCCTTGCAACCATTGCAATCCTCAGTTTTAATCTGTACTGGAATGATTATATACTGCCCACAGTATTTACAACCACTAAGCCAGAGCAACAAACCCTTATGGTCGGACTTATGGCACTTAAAAGTACAAGCGGCGCGGCCTCAAACTGGAATTTAATGATGGCTGGCTCTGTCATTGCATTACTGCCGCTGCTGGTTGCTTATGCTTTCGGCAACAAGTACTTTGTATCAGGACTTGCTGCAGGAGCAGTCAAAGGATAGTTTGTTTTAAAATATAAAATTAACACATATTTAAAATTCTAATCTTATTTAGGAGGAGTGAAAATGAAAGGCCAAAATGCTTTAAAAAAGATGCTGGTATTCTGTCTGGCATTCATGATGATGCTCAGCGTTATACCTGCGGGCATGGTGGCGGTTGCGGCAGAGTCTGCGCCCGTATTTGTTGAAAACTGGAGTGTGTACGATGCGGTCACCAACCCGGACGGAACACTGATACGCTTGGGCGGATACGGTTATGATGATCTTGAAGACGATGATGTCGACGGGCGTGTCATGTATGGAACGCCACAATTTGCCGTAAGGCGTGACGGCGGCATATGGACGGGGCATGACACAGACACTACCAACGACTGGTATATAAAGCCTGTCTCAGACGGAATAGCGGCAAGAGCAACTGTAGATAGGCTTCCTGTATCGCTCAGCCTTGACACAGCATTTACATCCATCCAAAAGCTGACCTTTACGCTGGACATGACAAACAGCAGCTGGCCGCCACTTGGCGCTATCAGAATTTACACGAATGAGGATAAGACAAGCTATCTGGAGTTTGGTATGAAGGGCTGGCGTCCCGCAGCGTTTGTCTGGGCGAGCGATAACATCTCCTCTGCATATGTCAAGGTTGTAAAAGACGGGGTGGCCGTGATGCAAGCACATAATGCAAATGTGGGAGAACATACGTCCAACTACAGCTTTGGCGGGCATGTGGTCAACCATTTTATGCCAAACCAAAAGGTGGTAGAATGGACCATTATTACCGATGGTGAGAGAATTGGCTGGGAGGCCTTTGCGACAGGCAAGGGAAGCAGCAATAATGGAGAGACGGTTGCGTGGCGGGTGACGAACAATCTTGACGGTTTTGCGGACAGAGGGGATACCCCGACCACTTCACAGTCCAATATACCGCAGACGTACGATGCAGCCAATAACCGCTTTAACTTTGATGACAGCGCTAAATTCAATCAGGATTTTGTATACAATGATGCGGACTATGGCAATCTGTTCTCCAATGCAGAAAATTACACCATTGAATTTCTGGCAGCGGGTTATGACGATGTCACATTTAAAGATTTAAGCATATGGGGAGAAGTCTTAGAGAAAAGCACCCCTATTTTCAGCGAAAACTTCAGTGTATATGACGCCAGTAACAATGTTTTGGGTGACTTAAGCAGCCTTACTTCTTATAGTTGTAGTGAAGACAATGGCTCAACCGAAGGTAATCCAAATTTTGCGATTAGAAATGATGGCGCCACATGGACAGCGTCTTTACCATCTCCCCACATGAGGTTTTATGTCAATTCGGCTGCTGGAGGCGGTATTGCAGCCAAAGCTGTACATGCAAATAACCTTCTTGAGCTGCATTCCAATGTAAAGTACAGAGGTCTTAAAAAGATAACGGTGAAACTCAATCTGACAACATCATGGCCAGCGCTTGGCGCGGTGAGAGTTTATGCCGATGATACAAAGCAAAATTATATCGAAATCGGGTTGAAAGGATTCAGACCAGCCCCGTATGTTTGGGGAAACTCAGATGAGATTTCTTCTGCATATGCGCAGATTGTAAAAGACGGCGTAGTTACAGAACAGGCGAATAATGCGAATGTTGGTTCGTTTGTTTCCGATAAGGGTGTGACGGTCGGCGGTGAGATGCTGAATGAGTTCCTGATGTACAGCAAAGAGGCGGAGATCACGGTCATAACCGATGGCGAGAAAGTTGGCTGGGAAGTCTATGCCCGGGGAACACATAACAATAATCTCGGTCAGGAGGTCTGCTGGAGAGTATCAAACGGGTTAACTGGTTTTGATGACAGATCAAGCGCGGATATGACCACCCAGAGCAATGTCCCTGTAACATATGATGGTGAGCTTAACAGATTTGTTATTGATGACAGCACATTGTTGGCACAGGATTATGTATATGATGATACAAAATATGATAATATGTTTACTGATGCGGAAGACTATACGGTCTCTCTTTTAACTGTCGGCGATGCGGAAGTGATCTTTGAGGATGCAGCGGTATATGCAGATGCCAGTATTACACCCGTTATGATTGACGGCGTGGCGAAGCAACGGCTTCGGCTGGATCGCGGCTTGCTGGGCAACACAAGCGAATTTACTGCCGTTGCGGCAGATTACACAGCAGATGGAGGGATGCAGAAGCTCCAGAACATTCAGCTTCTTACACTGACAACGCCTGAATGGACGAGCGAAGGAGTCGTAATGAATATCCCAGAAAGCGGTACGATGCGGACCATCTTTGTGTGGGACGGCGGCTTGGCAGGAAATCTGCAGCCGCTTATGAAGCCCATTTCTGTTGAAAAATAGGATAACTATATCGTGTGGGTGCGCGGCTGTTGCGTTTGGGGACAAAGATCAATCTTTGCAGATTTCGCTTGAGTAGATTTTGCTTAAACACAACAGCCGTACAGTTAAGAAAGGACGGACTTACTATGAAAAAAGGTATATGCGGCATACTTTCTGCAATGGCGCTGACAGCATGCCTCTGTATTTCGGTCAATGCGGCAGAAACACAGACAGCCATTCTTTCAGTCAATGAGAATGATATCATCAAGCCGTCCGATCGCGCCTTTCTCGGTATTAATGACGGATGGCAGAACGTTCTTGCGGTGAAGCAGGACTCTGCGGAGATCAGTGAAGAATTTGTCGATGCCTTTCGGCAAACGGGGACCCCGATTGCGGTATCCAGGCTTGCTGGAACCGAATCACAAAGCTTTTATTGGAAGGACAGCATCGGCACCGCAGATGAAAGAGGCTATTATGGGTCGCAGACAAACGGCGCCAAAGTAAGCCACGGCATTATCGAATGGCTTGAGTATACCAGAGCGGTTGATAAGGCTGCAAAATTTGACTTTGTGATAAACCTGAACGATTCGCCTGAAAACAATGCTGATTTAATCCGTTTTTTATGTCTTGACCCAAGCGACCCAAAAGCGGTTGGCAGCGACGGAACCAATTGGGCGCAAAAGCGTGTGGATTTAGGATGGCGTGAGAAAATTGTACCTATTATTGAGCTTGGCAATGAGTATGACTTGGCGGCCGACTACACCGATGCAGATGCGATTGCCGCAAGGGCAAAGGAGTATATCACACTGTGCGAGAAACATATGGCCGTTATGCAGGCCGTTAAACCAGATTTACAGTTTGCGGCTTTGATGTTTACCGTGCCGCATGCGGCAAACGCCAAACCCCGTATATGGAATGAAAAGATTATCGATGCACTTGGACGAAAATGCGATTATGTTTCGTTTCACTACTATTACGGCTCCAGCAGTGATGAACTGGAACGTTACAGGATGCCCGAGATTACGGATTATCTTGACGAAATAGAAGCATCGGACAGGCCGAAGATTCTATTTACTGAGCACGCAAAATGGACGGCGAACGACAGGGATGCAGTCGATCGACTTGAGACCTCTGCCTTAAAGGGGGTACTGATCAGCGGACAGATCATCAATTTGACAACGACCGACAGCTATACTGCGGGAATGATATACCACGGTATGGGTAACGGAGGTGTGCAATCGGATGACGATCCCATTCTCTGGCATGTTGTATCAAGACATGCAGACGATGGAAAGCTTTATATATCAGGGATCGGCGCATTGCTGAAATTGTATAACTATGCCTATGGCAGCGGAAAAAGTGGTGAAAATGTTGTCAGAGCAACCCTATCCGGCAATGCTTGCGCAGAAGGCGGAGATTCTTCGGGCGCAAGGCTTACGGTGTCGGCGCATACAACCCCAGATGGCGGCTTAAATCTTGTTTTTGTGAATAATGAGAAAACAACCGCAGCGCAGCAGATCAGCTTTTCTGCCCAAAACGAATATAGGCTGGAGAGGGAATATATCCTGACAGCTGATGATTTAATGGCGGATAACAAACCGAATACACCCGAGGCTCTATATCCCGTATGCAATCTTATAAACAGTCAGACTGCATTTACTTCGTATACAATTTCGCCGGCCAGTGCGGTTGTGCTTAAGCTGGTTCCTATGTCGGCGCAGACGGTAGAGCAGGCTGCCGAACTGGTGGTTGAAAACAGTGAGGTGTTAAACGGCAAGATAATCGTGGCTCCGACAGACCGGATCGTTTCTTTCAGCGGCCAGCTTTTTGCCAACAAAGAAGCGGCCGATGCAGAAAGCCTTACGCTTACAGTTAGGGATACGTCAAATACAATTGTATACACGGATACACAGAGGGTATGTTGGGATCATGTCTACTTTGATGCAGAGATGCCAAATAACGTAAATGGTACTTACATAGCGGTTTTATCAGGAGGCGGTACAAGCAACATAGTGGAATTTGAATACCGTCCGCAAATGGTAAGCGGCTATGTGCGCAGTATTGTGCCGGACGGAGCATATGCAAACGGTGTAAAACAGGTAAACAACGCCGATTACAGCTTTGACTGTAAAATAACCTTTGATTCAGAATTTGCGGCGGGAGTAGAATATATCATAACGGTTGTGGAAAAAGAAAGTAATAACATTGTGGCGATGGAGACACAGACCAGGGGAAGTGAGAGCTTTGACACCGTACATATAAAAATGCCGAAGGATGCAATAGAGGGCAGATATGTCATATCTGTCAGTTGCCCAGGTGATAGAGCCGAAGGAATTGCGGAATTCGATTTTTACAAGCCAGATGAAATCATCCTGCTCGGCGACTGGCTGTATAACGAAAACGGAGAGATGGTTACGCTTGAAAATATTGCAGACATCAAGAGCCTTTACATAAAGGTGATTAACCGAACAGATGCTATCATGCAGCTTTTATTTATGGCTGCGGCCTATGATGGCGAATCACTTGTACATGCAGAAACTGCTATCCATACACTGGCAGCAAGGGCAGAAGGGACTGTCCCCATGCCGATTAGTATAACAGCGGAGAGTATAGACGCCATCAGGGTTTATGTTTGGGAAAAAGGCTGCCTCAAACCTCTATCCGAGGTTTATGATATCACATAAGGGAGGGAAAAATGATCTTCAAAAAATTTGCGTTTGTCATGTTGCTTGGCCTGCTGCTGTGCCCGGTACAGGTGCGTTCTGCCGAGTCGGCAGAAGCATTAAACTACGGTGACATCATATCTATTAATACATTTGAAGGATATATGTTTGCATATGATTTTGGAATAGGCGGCGGAATTGTGCAGGATACGGCACACAGCGGACAGAAATCCTACATGACCGATTTCTCAGTTGCCAATGCAAACCTAAATCTGCATACAAATACTGTGACGGTGTATGATAAGTATGCGTATTATGCAGAAGCCTATCTCAAGACAGAGGAGATTGAAATAAATGATATCACAAATATATGGCTGGAAGCGCCATCAGGCGACAAGCAGGGGACCCGGCTTACAATACGGGAAACGGATGAAAACGGCTGGTCAAGATATTCTGCTTACCGCAAAACTCCTGCGGGACAAGCGGGGATACGCGTATTTATGTATCTTACACCTTCTTCGGGAAAACTGTATGTGGATGATGTCATTATCCGGGTTGCACCGTATTCTTTGAGAGTCGTTGGTACAACGGCCGATGCAAATACCACGGTTAACTTAAATGCGCTGGCCTGTTATGGCGCGGATAAAAATGGAAATGAAAAAAGGATCTATTTAAATAATATGAAGCGTTGGTCAGTCAAAAGCGGAAACGCGGTGGTTGACCAAAACGGCAATTTAAAATGGAATGACAGTGCAGGCGGTACAGCGCAGGTCCAGCTGGAGTTCTGCGGGGTTACCACAACATTTGATGTTGTATTTACTGCGGGAATTTCGGTTACAGAACCGGAAAGGTCGGGCAATACCTACACCTTGACAGTAAAAAATCCTCTCGCAGCAGCAGAGACCATCAAATACACGATTGGATTGTATGATGATGAAGGCAGGCTGTACAAGTTAAAATCAGAAAGTACAACCGTGCAGGGCGGCGGAGAAAAAGAAATTTATTTGCAGGCTATGGAAGAACCGTATTTTATTAAGAACGGTGTACAAAAAATCATGGTCTCTGCGCCGCATTTTGTAAAGAGCTATCTATGCGAATAATACTGGAGGAGGATGTCACATGGGATTTAAAAGAATTGGCAAAAGAGCGGCAGCGGGCTTGACTGTGATAGCTGTTGTACTCTGTGCAGCCGGCATTTTACCGACTGTATCTGCAGAGCCTGTGCCCGTATTTGTTGAAAATTGGGGTGTGTACGATGCGGATACCAACCCGGATGGAACACTGATACGCTTGGACGGATACGGTTATGATGATCTTGAAGACGATGATGTCGACGGGCGTGTCATGTATGGAGAGCCCGATTTTGCCGTAAGGCGCGACGGCGGCATATGGACGGGGCATGACACAGACACCACCAACGACTGGTATATAAAGCCTGTCTCGGACGGAATAGCGGCAAGAGCAACTGTAGATAAGCTCCCCATATCGATTAGCCTTGACACAGCATTTACATCCATCAAAAAGCTGACCTTTACGCTGGACATGACAAACAGCAACTGGCCGCCACTTGGTGCTATCAGAATTTACACGAATGAGGATAAGACAAGCTATCTGGAGTTTGGCATGAAGGGCTGGCGTCCTGCGGCGTTTGTCTGGGCGAGCGATAACATCTCCTCTGCATATGTCAAGGTTGTAAAAGATGGCGTGGCCGTGATGCAAGCACATAATGCAAATGTAGGAGAACATACGTCCAACTACAGCTTTGGCGGGCATGTGGTCAACCATTTTATGCCAAACCAAAAGGTGGTAGAATGGACCATTATTACCGATGGTGAGAGAATTGGCTGGGAGGCCTTTGCGACAGGCAAGGGAAGCAGCAATAATGGAGAGACGGTTGCGTGGCGGGTGACGAACTATCTTGACGGTTTTGCGGACAGAGGGGATACCCCGACCACTTCGCAGTCCAACATACCGCAGACGTACGATGCAGCCAATAACCGCTTTAACTTTGATGACAGCGCTAAATTCAATCAGGATTTTGTATATAATGATGCGGACTATGGTAATCTGTTCTCCAATGCAGAAAATTACACCATTGAATTTCTGGCAGCGGGTTATGACGATGTCACATTTAAAGATTTAAGGATATGGGACGAAGGCATAGAGCAAAGAAATGTTAATCTTTGTATTAATGGTGTTCAACACAAAACTGCTGTGGAAGGAAGAATTGACCTCGGCCAGAAGAATGGTGCTGCCATCTCAGGTATCATCAGTCCAACGCTTGCGGGTAAAACTCTTATGCTCACAACTGCAGATGGAGAAATAATTTCTGCAGTACTAAATGCAGATGGAGAATGGATGCCCGCGATAGACGATGTAGAGATAAAGTATTCGGCGCTGACACTGCCGGACGGAACAGATGAAATCCCTGCCGATATGAAGGTATATGCAATTGTGGGAGATATTGCTATGGATATAACGAAGACGAGAGCAGGGGAAGATCCCAAAAAGTATGACATCTATGCCGTAAAGGGCATAACCGTTTACGATGGTGTGCGTCTTGCGGTTGATGACGAAAATATTGCGGTTGTCGATGATGAAAATGATACCGTATATGGTACAGCTGAGGGTGAGGCAGCCGTTACATACAGCTTTGCAGGTGGCGGAACGCTGACAAAAAAGCTTAGAATTGTAGGCCCGATGACTGCGGCGATTGAAAGCGGTGACCCCGCTGTAATGAATCAGTATCTTGCAGATCAGCAGGATATCGTCGATACCCTTAACCGGGCGGTCAAGGATGATGATATTGCTGCTATCAAAGATTTCTTTTCGGTTGTTCAGACAAACAGCATCTTTAACGTAGATGCTGTCAGCAACAGAAGTCTGCTTGAAATTGACAATACCCAGGCAGATGCGCAGCAAAAGACCGAACTTGATTATTTTGCAGAAAGAGTGGCGGCAGCTGGTAAGGAATATATCTGCAGCAGTATTGAAGCAATAAAAGAGATGGAGCAATCACTCTTAAAAGAGCTATACACGGGCAGAGTTTGCAATCTTGCTGCACCGACCGAAGAGACCGATGCCATCAAGACCGCAATAGAAGAAAATAACACGATTTTAAATCTGCCTATTGATAACAAGTATTATATAGAGTGCGAAAAAGCCGTTCACACAGCTTTAAGCAATCTACAGTTCACCTGCTATGATCAACTTGTTCAGACCTTTAAGGAGGCCTACGTCATGGCAGCATATAAAAATGCGGGGCTTTCGGAGAAATATCTGATAACCATGCTGGACGATTGTGCGGCCGAAATCGGATATGATGCAGATCACTACAGCGCAATTAAGGACAAAACTACATTGGCCAAAAATCTGATCAGTGCAGATATCAACACAGTGGCGGAACTTAAAACAGCCATTGACAGTTATCGTGAGACCGCAGCTGATGACAGCAATACCGGCAGTACGGGAAACAGACGGCCCAGTTCAGGCGGTGGCAGCGGCGGTAGTTTTGGGGGCGGCGTTCGCTTCGAGGAGAATTTAGATGTCCTGCCGGAAGCCAAACCCGACACCGATCCGGTTGTTGATAGAGTGCAGATATTCAGCGATGTCCCTGAAAGCTATTGGGGATATGAGCCAATCCGGTATTTGAATGCGATAGGTGCCGCAGATGGCTACGAGGACGGGATGTTTATGCCGGATGCCTCCGTTACCCGTGCAGAATTTTTAAAGCTTTCTTTGGTGGCTTCAGATATGTTGGTTACAGAAGAACCCACGGAAGAAGCGGATGAGACGACGGCAGAAGAAGCAGAGCAAACAACGGAAGGCGAAATTGTGGAAGATGAACCGTTGTTTAACGATGTTGATGTCAGCGCGTGGTACTATCCGTATGTTAAGGCGGCCGCAGATGCCGGAGTATTACAGGGCGATAACCAAAACAACGCAAACCCCGATGCGGCAATCAGCCGTGAAGAGGCAGCGGTAATTCTTCATAGAATTATGACAGCACAAGGAAAAACGCTTGCACCGGTTTATGAACTGATCCGTTTTACCGATGCGAATGCTATTTCAGATTGGGCGGTTTATGCCATCTCCGAACTACAGGTTGGCGGCGTAATCAACGGCGATAATGGCGCCATGCGCCCTGCGGACAGCATTACCCGTGCAGAAAGTGCCAAGATGATTTACGAGCTTATACAGAGAGAAGTAGAGGTGACTATAAGTGAATAAAAGCTTTAAAAGATGGGTGGCAGTAACACTTGCAGCGGTAATGAGTCTTGGCATGCTTGGCGTATCGGCCGCGGATGATGCTTTATCAAAAGACGCCATCAATGCCCGTACCAGTGAGCTTGACGCTCTGCTTGCGGCAAATAAAAAGGCAACCATAGCAGAGATGAATGCAGAACAGCTTTACGGCGGCGAAGAAACATATAAAAAAGCACTTGTCACGATAGATGAAACAAAAATGTGGGATGCTGTTGAAGAAAACCTGGGCGTACAATGTGAATATGTTGATATGTATGATTGGTTTTATGAAGGAGGCGTATTCAAACCTGAAATTGTGGATCAGCTGAAAGGAATGGCGCCGATTCCATGCTGGCGTATTGGTGGTACGGCATCGAGCCGGGTGAACCTACTAGATACGCTTGGCCCTGTGGAAGACAGGGGCGGAACAGCACCGATAGAGGAAAATATGATTAGTTATGAGCCTAAAGTGACTGTAAATTCTGAGATTAGAAGACTCGGGTTTGGCGAACTGGTCCAGCTGGCGTATATCAACAATCCCGAAACCTCGTTTGTTCCATGTATTACGCCATGGTACATGTCAGAGGAGGATTTGCGTAGTTTTATGGCCTTTTGCTATGACGAAAAGGACGAATCCGAGTGGGGCAGGCTGAGAGTGGAATACTATGGGATTGAAGAACCCATCAAGATTTTCTATTGGGAGCTTGGTAATGAAATTGAATATTTGAGGCCGTATCCTAACCAAAAGAGAATGGATTGGTACAAGGACGTCGCGGTTAGACTTGCCAAAGTGATTAAAGAGGTCAATCCGGATGCCAAGGTTATGTTCTGTGGGCCGACAGCTCCATGGGGAATAGGTGATACATACCGGCAATGGGTGGATGAGATCAGCTATGTGCTCGCACCGTATGTTGATGCGATGTCATGGCACGGCTATTATGACGGAAATTCACAGGAAATGCTACTGGGCTTCTGTAAGGATATGAAAAGCATCATTGACGAAAATGTCGCAGAACTCGACTTGCGAGACGAAAACGGAAATCTCAAGGATATAAAGATTTCGTGTACAGAACATGCGAGATGGACGTCCGGGACAAGATTAAAAAGAAGCAGTACATTTGAGGCAGCCTCCAGTGTAATGCATTATCTTAACTTAACCTTTCAGACACCTTGGTGGGATGGTAACAACTATCACGGTGTTCTTGGCCAGACAAGCGGTATAGACTGTCCGGACTGGGCTTATTGGATATATAATCCTGAGCACGGCGTTTTCCCGTCCCCAATTGAAAAGGTATACAGAATGTATCACGATGCAATGGGCGACCGTGTCATATTCACGGATTGGCATTGGATAGAAGACGGCGTAGAACCCAGATGGAACAGTACCTATGGTTATACAGTCGACCCGACTCCAAATTCACAGGGGATAATTGCTGAAAAATCAGAGAGCTTTTCAGTAAATGCAATGGCAAATGGAACGGATGAATTGATTCTGCTTCTGACCAACAAAAACGCAGATGATGTCATAGATATAGAATTTGACCTTCCACACAATTTTACATTGGTAGAGGAGATGCAGGTGGTTGCACCGAATCCATTGACATATTCCTATGATGCCGAAAGCGCAGAGCTTACGCAATACATTAAAACAGAAAAAAATGAGCCGAATTTTACCAGCTATCAGCTTCGGGGTAACGGTCTTGTTGCACTCAGACTTAAAACGACCGAACACATTCCGCAAATAGGCGGTGATACAGAAAATGAGGTGATAGAAGAAACTGTTACGTTTACAGAAGGGGCATTTGCTGATACCGATGATAGCTGGGCAAAAAATGAGATAGAGATCATTCGTCAGGCAGGTATCGTTTGCGGCAACGGAGACAGTCTGTTTCATCCGTCAAATGATATTACCAGAGCGGAATTTTATGAAATGCTTGCACGAATGCTGCATGTAACGGGTAAGTATGCAGGCACATTCTATGAGGATGTTTCAGCTGACAGCTGGTACGCAGACGGAGCAGGTGTTGCGTATGCAGAAGGGATTATTCGTGACGCGTATTTCTATCCCGAAAACAAAATCAGCTTTGAGGAGATATGCAGAGCGGTTAAGCAGATATGCATAAACCATAATATAAGCGGCGGCACATCTGATGAAAGTAGTATCAGTGAAATCGATATGAGCAATTTAAGCGAATCGGCAAAGGAAAACGTATTATTTGCTATAAAAGAAGGCTATTTGACCAGACTTTATGAAAACAGTTCACTTAGCCTTGACAGGCCTGTAACCAGGGCAGAGGCGGCTGCGGTTGTTTGCCGTTTGTATCGCAATCTTTAAATGCAGTATTCATGTGCAGAGGAGGCGTATAAATTTGTTAAAACGATTAGGTGTTTTATTTTTAATCCTGACACTTGCACTCCCGTGCATTGCAGGTTATGCTGACGATGATGAAGAGGTCATTATCATGAGACCCGGTCAGGAATATGATGGCGTTGATTTGAACGGTGACCAAAGCGAGACTGAGACCTTGGTCAGTCAGCAGGGGTTAATCAGCTATCCTGATACAAATGAATTATCTGTGGTTGGGATACTCGGCGCACTTGGTATTATGGGCGACTATGACGGAACAGGTATGTTTAAACCGAATGTTTATATTAGCCGCCCCGAATTCTTAGAGGGCTTGCTGAAGCTTTTTAAAATTGACTATGACAGTGAAAATAGCTCAATGGTAGGACAGTTTTACGATGTTCCTAAAGATCACGAATATTATGGTTTGGTTTACACAGCAGTTCGCCTTGGTATTGTTTCAGGATTTGAAAACAATACGTTTGGTGTAAATGATACCATATCATTCGAGGATGCGATGGTTATGGTATTGCGTGCACTGGGTTATGCATCGCTTGCAGAAGAACTTGGCGGTTATCCGACAGGGTTCAAATCAGTAGCAGCAAGATTGGGAATGTTGAATGCAAATAGTGTGAATAATCAGCAGGCTATTACCCGTATTGATATGGCCAGAATCCTTGCAGATGTGCTTGAAACACCAATGGCCCGCCTGGAATATATCAATGATGAAACGATAGTTACAGCCTCGGATGGGGATGCCCCTCTCCTTCATATATATCATGCTGTAAAGGATAGAGGGTTGGTCGAGACAAACCGGTTTGCAAGCATTGACGGCAAAACCACACCCGCTGAGGGACAGCTTAGCATCGATGGAAAGATGTATCCCTGTACCGACAGCTTTAATGCGTTTTTAGGTTATGATGTAAACTTTTGGTATGACACGGACACCAAAGAACTTATCTATATGGCGGCCACTGAAAGAACCACGGAGACCATCGTTGCCGCAGAGGATTTTGTAAGCTTTCATGATGGCATACTCACTCATTATAACAATGCGGACAGACAGGTGACGGTTAACCTTAGCGGCGCCACTCTTTTATATAATGGCACTGTGCCGGAGCTAGCTTACAATGAGGATATTTTTAAAATTAAAGACGGAAGCATCAGATATGTGCGAACCGATAGCGGATACACGGTTGTTGATATTGAGGAATATACAAACTACATAATAAGAGCTGCGAGCTTTGATGAAAGCGAATTAACTGTCAGATTGCAGTATGATACTACCATGTTTACCATTGACGCAAGCGATATTTATGTCGATGTGTACAATGCGGAGACGGGTGCAGACAGTATTTATAAAACTACTGAGAGCGGCGAAGAGACTTTTGATGCGTCGGCTTTTAAGAGCGGTGCGGTGTTGAGTGTTTATATGCCGTATGGGCAGACAGTTTATAATGTTGCTGACTATGCTGAAAAATATAATGTTGTTTATGCCAAAATGGTTGTTTCCCAAAGGACTGTCAGCGGCACGGTCACAGCCCGTTATCCAAATGAAGGAAAAATTGAATTGGATAGCAATGTGTATTATATAGCTAACACCAATTATTTCGGGGATGGTTTATACAGACTGAACGATACGCAGGAGGGGACTTTCCTGCTTGACGCGGGAGGCAAGCTTACAGCACTTTCTGGCAGCGAATCGGAGAGTGATTTTGTATACGGATATCTGGTTTCTGCGGCATTTAGTACAGGGCTGACCAAAGGCGAGTTAATGGCAGTCAGACTGTTTACCGAGGACGGTGAAATTACAGAATTTCAGTGCGCTGACAATTTAAAAATTAACGGTGAAAAAGCAAAAGACAATGCTGAAACGCTTTTGAGACAGAGCGCCAAATATGCAAATCCCGATTTTGACCTTTCGCAGGTTGTGCGTTATAAGACAAAAGATAATATGATAACCGAGCTGCAAGTTCTCACTGCCAGTACAGGTGTTTCAACAGGCTTTGAGGAAGAAACACATCTTGACATAGCCGGCAGCTCCGACAACTTTTTCATCGGCAGCGAGTTCCAATACCGCGTGCTTGAACAGGAAAACGGACAATGGGTTGGCCGGTATCTTAATCCTGATGTATACTTTGTCGTACCGTCACAGGAAACCACAGATGAGAGCTATTACAGCTCACAAAAACCCACATGGCAGTCAGGTATTAAAGCACAAGTATACGATGTAGAGCAGCAAAGGCCGGGCTTGATGGTACAGTATGTTGAGAGTGCGGCTGCATCGGAAATTATGGATGGTGATTATGTTATTGCAACAGCAATGTTTGTACAGTCCTACAAGCAGCTTAATGATGATGGCTTTTCCTCTACCTATATCGATGTTATATCGGGCAAAAACGCAAGGACGTTTGAATGTGAGGATAGCTCAATTTGTGAGGGGCTCGAAAAGGGACAGTTGATCAGGCTTTATGGTAAGGTTAACCTTGTAACTGAAATACAGCTAGTGTATTTTGATGCAGCGGGTACCATACCGGCAACAGTTGGCAATCTGCCAGAGGAGTTAAGCACAACCTATAATGGGTTTGCCGGACTTAATACGGAGCTTAACTTTTATGCAGGTGTGTATGAATTGTCAGATTCACCTGACTTTTCAGTCATGTATGGGAATAAGCTGGCCGACGGAAGCTATGACATGCGTGCAACTGGAAGAATTAGCAATATCGCGTGGCAGTACCACGGAACGATCGTTTATGAAGGACCGCAGGACGATCCGAGCAAAGCAACGATAAGAGTTGGCACATATGATGATTTGCGTCCGTATGTGGAATACGGCGAGAAGTTTTCGAGGTTGTTAATTCAGACACACGAGGGCGCAGGAAGATGCTATATCATTTATAATTTTGATTGATGTATATTGGGCAGAGTGATGTTATGTTGCTCTGCCTATATTTGTATAAGGCAGAAGGAGAGAGAAAATGATAAATAATAAATTACCTAAATTATGGCATGGAGCAGACTATAATCCCGACCAATGGCTTGACTGTCCTGATGTGCTTAAAGCGGATATAGAATATATGAAAAAGGCAAAGTGTAACGTCATGTCCATTGGTATATTCTCATGGAGCATATTGGAGCCTGTGGAGGGTGTTTTTAATTTCGAGTGGCTTGATGGAGTCATCGACAGCCTGTATAAAAATGGGATTTACACAATTCTTGCGACCCCGTCAGGGGCAAGGCCGCCTTGGCTGGGCATAAACTATCCTGAAGTAAATCGTATGGATGGTGCTGGGAATAGATATGAGTATAACTTTCGGCATAATCATTGCTATTCTTCTCCAGTTTATCGCGAAAAGGTTCACATAATAGATGAGAAGCTGGCAGAAAGATATGCACATCATCCGGGTGTGATCATGTGGCATATCTCAAACGAGATGGACACCAATGCGCCATATGATTGTCTGTGTCCACTTTGCAGGGAAAATTTCAGAGCATGGCTGAAGAAAACGTATAAGGATATCGATACATTGAATAAGTTTTGGTGGAATGGCTTTTGGAGCCATAAATATAGCGATTTTTCACAGATACAGCCGCCCAATCTTCAAGGAGAAGAACATTCAGTAGGTTTAAAGCTGGCCTGGAAGCGTTTTAAATCGGATCTACTGGTGGATTTTTATAGAGAAGAAGTGAAGACGGTAAAAAAATATAATCCCGATCTGCCGGTTACAACAAATATCATGAATACATTCGAGATTGATTATTATAAGCTGTGCAAACATGTTGATATTGTTTCGTGGGACAATTACCCGAATTGGTATTCAAAAAATGATAATTGTGAAATAGCAGTTGAAACCGCGTTTTATCACAGCTTATACAATGCAATGAAACCTGACAAACCGTTTATGATGATGGAAAGCTCGCCTTCGGCAACCAACTGGCAGCCTGCGGCAAAGCTACGGCCTTGCGGTTTTCATCTCATGTCGTCAATGCAGGCAGTGGCACATGGCAGTAACACGGTGCAGTTTTTCCAATGGCGAAAAAGCAGAGGCCAGCTGGAACAGTTTCATGGAGCGGCAATCGGTCATGACGGAACGGACAAGACAAGAATATTTCATGAGGTCGAGAATGTAGGTAAGGCTCTTGAACAGCTTGTGCAGATTCAGGATACTCTTTCGCATAATGATGTTGCATTCCTGTTTGATTACGATTGTGCATGGACGCTCGATATTATTGAAGGTTTTAGAAACTTTGAAAAACGAAAGGGCTTTGAAACCACCCTGTTTAAAAATCTGGGTGCGCTTTGGCATTTGAACGCAGGCGTGGACATTATCGGCACAGAGGATATTGTCAGCGGGGGTATTGCTCTTGCGCGCTATAAAGTTGTTGTAGCGCCAATGATGTATATATTACGAAGAGGACTTGTCGAAAAAATTGAAGAATTCGTTCAAGACGGCGGCGTTTTTGTTTCGACTTATTGTACAGGCATTGTAGACGAGGAGAATCTTTGTTGGCAGGGGAAGGACTACTATCCGCTTGGAAACGTCCTTGGAATACTGTACGAGGAAACAGATGCATTGTATGATATCCACGAAAATACGGTGGAGATGTTTGGCAAAGAATACAGGGCAACCCGTTACTGTGAGTTATCCCATTTAAACGGAGCAGAAGCGCTTGGAACATACAAGACGGATTTTTATGCGGGTATGCCTGCCTTTACAGTAAATCATTTTGGAAATGGAAAAGCCTATTATATAGCAGCAGAGTTGGAGGAAGAGGGCCTTATAAAAGCATATGGTGAAGCACTTAAGCCGGTGCTGCCGAAAGAGAAAATACCGGATACGCCGCGAGGTGTTAATGTACAGTGGCGTTATGGAACCGATGGAGAGGCATATGCATTTGTTATAAATTATACTGAAACGCCTCAGAACATTAGTTTGCCTTATGATTTTGACATATTGTATGGAGATCTGACATGCGGAACAATTGACAAATACGGTGTATGCGTTCTGAAACTGAAATAGAGATACTTCTATTGCAGAAAAATCATCCCACCTACGCCATTGTCAAGCAATGCATCTCATAAAAGCTTAGTAAGTACTTTTCATATTCTACAGGCAAAACGCAGCAAGAGCAGAATGAGATTATTTTGTGATGGTGTAATATGCTTCAATACAAGAAAATATAAAGGATTAGAAAAATATTTATCATGCACCAAATGAAGAAAGCGGCATGAAACAATGCGCAAGGTAAAAGAAAAATGGGAAGATGGATATCCTAGTGTTATGAAACGGTGGGAAGGAAATTGGAATGTTATATCGCCGATGTTTAAGCTTTCAGCAGAGGTCAGAAAGGTAATTGATACAACATGTACGACGGACAGCTCTCATAGCACAAATTTTCTGGATACCAAGAGAAAGATAAACGCCCATAAAATCAAGGGCGCTCTTGACAAGCCATTAAATTTGTGCTATAAATGGCCGAAATTTCACTTTTTAGAAAAAAGCCAACACCGCCGTTGCATCGGAATAAAGGGTTGCTGTTTTGATCATATACCTCAGTAACGGCGGGAACCTTTATGTGTGTTGCTATACACCTATTAAGGCCAGCATGGATATAGGACTGTTGTTTTTCAAATTGGTGTAAGCTTTCTTTTCTCTTTATATTGTTCTTCTGTTTTGGATAAGCGGGTTTAACTCCACTGTCTGTCGTTGGCCCATTCGTCATTCCAGCAATCAGATGATGGCCAAAGTTCCTGATGTTTTTCATGAAGATGCTGTGCTATTAACTCTTCGTTCAAAGCATCAATGCCAAGGCCTGGTTTATCTGGAACACGCACAAATCCATGATCAAATAAAGGATTGGCAATGCCGTGTGCTAGATCATTCCACCAAGGTATATCAATGGAATGAAATTCCACAGCCATAACCTGGGGTATTGCTGCTGCGGTATGAATAGCTGCCATGCATGCGATAGGGCTTTCGGCCATATGGATGGCAAGTCCCACGCCATAATTCTCACAAAGATCTCCTAGTTTTTTCATTTCCATTGCTCCGCCAATTGTGAGAATATCCGGGTGGGCAATAGAAATACCACCGTTTTGCATTAATGGCACAAAATTTTCTGCCAAATAAATATCTTCACCTGTGCAGATTGGAAGGTGCACAGCACGGGAAATTTTTTCATAATGCTTAGTGTATTGCCATGGAGCAACATCTTCCATCCATGCAATATTATATTTTTCCAGACGTTTTCCAAATAAAATACAATCTTCTATACACACATGGCCAAAATGATCAATGGCAAGGGGAACTTCATATCCGATGACCTCTCGAACTTGTCGGACATAATCTTCTAAATAATTCATTCCTTTTTGTGTTAGATGAATTCCTGTTGCATGATGAGGAATGGTAAATACCTCGTAATTTTTTCCTAACATTAAATCGCGATCGATAGAGCCTTTTTGATGATTAATGGCTTTTAAGGAATATTTTTTAATGTCGTCCAAAAAGCCAGATGGAGCATTCAAGCATCCCGGTTCATCAAGTAAAAGTTCAATGCCGAGATCCATTTTTAGAAAGGTAAAACCTTGTTCCATTCTTTTTTTTAGGGCATGTCCCATATCCGTTCCGGTATGTTTGCCATCTACATCGGTATCGCAGTACATTCGGATTTTATCCCGAAATTTTCCGCCTAACATTTGCCACAGAGGCACATTCCATGCCTTTCCTGCTAAATCCCAAAGGGCTATTTCGATGCCCGAAACCCCTCCTCCTTGCCTGGAATGATTGCCAAATTGCTTGATTCTGCGAAACAATTTGTCTACATTACAGGGATTTTCTCCTATAAGACGGGACTTTAGCATAAGTGCATAGGTCGCACTGGAGGCGTCCCGTAGCTCGCCGTAGCCTACTAATCCCTGATTGGTATAGATTTTTAGCAAAATACAGTGCTTGGGAGCTCCATTCAGATGGGTAACCCGCAAATCCGTAATTTTTAAGTCTGACGGGTTGGAATATAAATTGACATTTTCTGAAATCTGTTCTTTTAAAGTTGATTCATTCATACATTTCTCCATTCCGCCGCTGCGCATTAAGAAATTTGTTTTCAATATTTTTGGTAGATTGCTCTTTTATATTTTGCAACGGCTTACTTGACATTCTACTATTTTTTTTATAATATAATAAAAACAACATAAAAGCAACTTAAATATTTACATTTTTGTCCACTATATTTTGATTTATTGGAGGGAACATGAAACGGTATGAAACAGCAGGAATTTATTTTGTATGACAGCGGAAAAAGACCCTTGCTTCGCTTATTTCATTCGGTGGTGCCTGCAGGGCGCAGAGCTTATAGAGAACATCATCATACGGAATGTGAGTTATCTCTTTTTTGTAATGGAGCGGGTATTTATACTGTGGGTAAACAAACTTATACTTTTCAAAAAGGAGATGTTTTTTTATTTGGCAGTGATGAAACACATTGTATTACAAATATTTTTGATGAGGAGCCTTTTGATCTTTTAAATATTCATTTTGAGCCTAGAATTTTATGGGATAGTCAAGGTGGGGCTGCCTTACCGTTGTTGCGGGTGTTTCATAACCGAAGCGCAGAGTTTTCAAATCAAATCCATCGAGAAAACCCTCTTGCGTTGGAGATGATTCCTAAGATTTTGGAAATGGAAAAAGAATTTCAAAAAAAAGAAATTGGATACGAATTAAAAATCCGTTTATATTTATATGACGTATTGTTGCTTATTTTACGAAGTTATACTGATATAGAGGAAAAGGATTTTGTTTGTGCTAATGAAAAAATTTTGGGGCAACTTTCTGATGCTATCACTTTTATTAATCTGCATTATACGGATATTTTGACTTTAGAAGAGGTGGCGCGGAAGGCTACCATGAGTAAGGCTTATTTTTCTACGATTTTTAAAAAGTACAATGGGATTTCTCCTTGGGATTATATTATCATCAAACGAATTGAAAAAGCTATGAATTTATTGAGGCACAATAATTTTACTAAATTGGAAATTGCGGAACAGTGCGGGTTTCAGAGTATTTCTAATTTTTATAAGGCATTTCAAAAAGTCACTGGTATGTCGCCTACCTCTTATATTAAAGCGAAAAACAATACTGATTCTTAAGGTTAAGTTCTGATACATTGATATTAGAAAACCGTAAACTGCTGAAAAACCTGCTCTGGTGTGATTGCCAGAACAGGTTTTTTCGACAGTTTGCTTTTGCCGCATTTAAATTGTGGCAAAGGTTTTTAACAATAAGAAATGAAGTGTGCATCGAGGATACCTTTTAAATAGCCAATGGCAAACAAACGGCCTGTTGTACCGTATCCCGACAGGTCTTTGTCCCCTGTCATGGCCGGAACATGATCAACTCGGATGGGGACATGTATGCCACAATCAGCATACAGCTTCATCAGTGCCGCCATGGATAGATCGCCGTTGTCATGAAAGGTTTCATGAAAATCATTTTTATTCCCAGAAGCATTTCGAAAATGTATAAAAAAGATTTTATCTTTGAGCGCCGGGATAACTTGAAAGAGATTCTCCCCCATCATGTGGTAGGTGGCCTGGCACATTGTCACGCCAAGAAAATTGCTGGGCAGAATTTGCATTGCTTTTTGAATATTTGCAAAAGAGGTCATGATTCGTGCCACATTGCCAAGCTGGGAAACCGGTGGATCGTCCGGATGCAGTGCCAGGCGGATACCGTACTGCTCTGCTGCGGGCAGCACTGCCTTGATAAAATAGGTATAGTTATCCCATAATGCTCTATGGGTAATAGCCGGGCTCTCCGGCGGCGTAAAATCGTTTAGCCGAAAGCCGGTGGTATAGGCTCCGCCCCGCTGTGGAACTTTTTGATCTGTGCGCAGCCAGCCGATATATGCCATGAAATTGAAACATAGTGTTCGAATATCCAGCTGATCCATAATGGACAGCATTTGAAGGACCTTTTCAATAGACTCGTCCCTTTTGCTGTCACCGGCTTTGATGTGATCGTGCAGTGCATTCGGTAAGGGTTCCACCACGGTTGGCTTTAAGCCAAAATCACAGAAATCACGGTGTATTTTTTGCCAGTGGAAAAGATTGCATATATCAAATTCAGCGTTTTCGGGAAGCCGGATAACTCCGTGCCGGATACCGCATTGCCGTGCATACTCCCAGGTAAGATCCCGGGGATATCGGAAATAATCAGTTAGTATCATTACAATCTCCTAGATTTCTTTGTTTCATGAATGCTTATCGTATGCTCATTCCACCGTCGGCAAAGATATTTTGTCCTGTTATGTATTGACAGGCATCTGTACATAATGCCGTCACAATGCCGGCACAGTCCCTAGGTTTGCCGATATATCCCATAGGAATCTTGGCTTTGACTGCAGCTTCATATGCAGGATCCGATAATGCGTCTGTATTTCGATCCGTGTCAATGACTCCTGGCGCGACGGAATTGATTGTGACGCCGGTATCTGCCACTTGCAGTGCCAGTGACCGTGCCATCAGTGTCAGAGCGGCTTTGCTTGAAGAGTAAACCAGCATGTCGGGATGGGGTTTTGCTTCCTGTACACTGCCGATGGTGATCACCCGCCCCCAGCCTTTTTTTATCATACCTGGCAGATATTGCTGCATTAGTAGCAGAGAAGAACGCAGATTACAGTTGATTTGCCGGTCAAATTCCTCAATGGTAATATCCATCCATTTTTTTCGGTATTGAAGTGAGGCATTTAAAATTAAAATATCTGCTTCTGGTACAGTTTGTTTGATTAAGGCAGCACAGTTTTCTTTTTGCAAATCAGCCTGTACTAAGACACAGCGGCCACCGATTTCCTCTATCTCCTGCTTGGTTTGTTCTGCCTTTTCAGTGTTCCCCGCATAGTTAATGTAGAGGGTGGTCTCAGGGGAGGCAAGCGATAGGGCAATGGCTTTTCCGATACCGCGGCTCCCTCCAGTTATTAAAATGTTTTTCATGTTTCTCATCTCTTTTCTTTGTTATAATGCAGTCTGGGTATCATTGGGGTCACCATTGATTGCCAGATCATATTCCTCGGACCAGTCAAGATCCCGGTATTGCGCCCCACGACTGTCGTTTTGAATAAAATTCATTAGCATATCCAGCATTTCTACCGTCCATGTGTTACGATCAATTTGTGCAGTGGTAAATTTATTCTGGGTAATCATTTCAAATCCAAAAACATCTTTGATTTGGGTTTTGGATGCACCGTCTACCACCTCAGCTACTAAATGAGAGGGAATAAACAAGACCCCGCCTTCGGCGCCAAACACAATATCACCTGGCAGTACAATGGCGTTTCCAATTCTGGTAGGCGTGTTAAAGCCAGTCATAATAAAATCCCGGATGGGGGTAGGATCAATGCCTCTGTAATAAACCTGTACGCCATCTACTTTTTTCATCTGTTCTACATCCCGGATACCGCCCCATACAACCCCGCCTCCTGTTTTGGTTTTGGTCTTGATGGCTGTGGTCAGGTTGCCGCCCAAAAATGTCCCTTTATAAATTTTATCGTACATATCAACTACCACCACATCGCCTTCTACCAAGCTGTCAATAACCCATTGGTTGTAATTGCCTTTCCTGCCTTCCTGCATACCAACTGCAAAGGTGGTTTCGTGCAAATCCGGACGAGTAGGAACATAGGTGGCAGTTACTGCTCGGCCAATCAGTTTGCGGCCATCATCGTGCAAAAGCCGAAGACGACCCTCAAACTGATTCTCATAACCTTTGACAAAAATTGGCTTCCATACCTCTTCCAGGGTTAAATCCCGTAATGCCAAAAGGTATTTGTCTGCCACCTTGGGCCGTCCGTCCGGAAATCGCTCCCCTTTCCATTGAGGAGTAAGTGCAATGATTTCTTCTTTTACATTAAAATGCATAACAATCTCCTTTTCTGCCGATGTGCGCCGCACATTCAGCCGTTTTTATATCAATAATTCCAATTAAAACGATGTAGAAACGTTTCTACAAAAGCATAGCATATTCTGCATGATTTGTCAATAGGCGGTTGACTTTTGCAGAAGAATTGGATATAATCAAACAGAAATTATTTTGGGAATGAGGCGATTTTATGGAGCAGAACCTTTATATTGCATCTTGCGTGTCGGACGGCGGAATTTATCAGTGCACGCTGCAAGAATCCGGGAAGCTGAGCATTCGTAGTTATTTTTTTGCAGATCGGCCCATGTATATGGCGCGGGAAGGGAATCAAATGTATATTTTACTTCGCGCTCCGTTTGAGGGATCTCAAGAGAGCGGGTTGGAGGTATGTTCTATAGATTCAGAGGGAAGTTTATCTTCCTGTGGTCAAATTGCACCCACGCATGGAGAGGTGGCTTGTCACCTTAGTGTTAGGAATGGGGAGGTTTATCTTGTGAATTATCTATCAGAAACGGCGGTTAAAATGCCTTCCTGCGTTGTCCAGCACAGCGGCAGCGGTCCCAATCTTCTGCGGCAGGAAAAATCTCATCCGCATTTTATTACAATAACAAAAGAAGAGAATGTTTTTGTGGCAGACCTGGGGACAGACAGAGTTTATGTTTATGATTCGGATCTCAAGCTTCGGTCTAGCGCTTGTGTACCTTCGGGACACGGTGCAAGACACTTGGCGTTTTCTAAAGACGGGCATTTGATATACTGTGCCAATGAGCTTGGATCTACCGTAACTGTTTTTACGTTTATCAGGGATGTTTTGCATCCTATCGGCACCTATTCTTGCTTAAAAAAACCGAATCCGAATAATACAGTTGCGGCTATACGGTTGTCAGAAGATGGGAAATATCTGTATGTTTCCAATCGAGGGGAGGATTCTATATCCTGTTTCTTGGTGCAGGGGGAAACGCTGATTTTGCAAAGCGAAACCAGTTGTGGCGGCCGTTGCCCCCGGGATTTTCAATTGTTTGGTGCGTACTTGGTTTGTACTAATGAACTGTCTGATAATGTTACGGTTTTTCGATGCGAGGGATCCCAACTTGAAAAGCTGGATGCTGAATTACATATAAAAACGCCGTTGTGTGTGATATAAAGGATGTGAAAAAGTGAAAAAAGCAACGATTAAGGATGTAGCAGCGTTAGCGGGAGTCAGTGTATCGGCTGTGTCTTATGTTCTCAATCAGAGCACAGAGAAGAAGTATTCTGAAAAAACGCGTCAGAAAATATACAGTGCAGCAGAAAAACTGGGTTACCATCCCAATCACATTGCCAGAGGAATGCGTTCTCAGCGTTCTTATTCGATAGGAATTGTGAACTGGTGGGAAATTAATAACCGTGTTTTTATTAAAACTTTAGAAGGTATTACTGCAATGGGGGAAAAGTTGGGATATTCCGTGGTTATTTGCCCTTCTGCGGATTCCTATTCGTATCTTAGCTATTATGAGAATAAAAGGATAGATGGAGCTGTTTTGATTGCTCCCGTTACATCTATGGCAGAATTTAATGAGATGGAACATATTCGCCGTTTGCAAAAGGCTAAGATTCCCTTTGCGGTAATCAATGGCCATACAGATCTGCCTCAAGGAAATTGCTTTAGGTATGATTTTGCGCAGACCACTTATCTTGCAACAGATTACCTGCTTGCCAAAGGGCATAGGGAGATTATCTATATTGCACCGAAGTATGGTGAAGAAATTAGAGAGGTGGGTTTGCGGCAGAAGGGATATATGACAAGAATGCAAGAGGAAGGACTGCCATGTTTATGCCGTGCGGTAGAGGATTTAACTCCGCAGATGCTGAAACAATTTCACAGTATTGTAACCAATAAGACAGATACCGCAAAAAAGGTGATGGATATGGCGCTGACGGCTGGAATTAAAATACCGGAGGATTTATCCATTATTGCTGCCAATACCGAATATTATTCCGAATACCTTCCCGTACCGCTTACTACCGTTCAAATTCCTTTTCAAAGTATTGGGAAAATGGCCATGCGCCGTGTGATCAGTGCGATTGAACATCATGACTTGTCCTCGGAAGAGATGCCAGCTTGTATGGTGCTGGAGCAAAATTCTGTGAAAAATCTAAGCAGTGAGGGAAATAAAGAAGGGAAGGGCATGCGGATATATTCTTGAACTGGTTTACGCAATGTCTGTACTTAACAGGAATCATATATCTCAGTGATTGTATAATCCGCTTTGTGTTACATCAGTTGATGGAAAGTATATGACGGACACATAAGCTTGGTCTTAAGTGGCAAAATAGATGACTGCAAAAGATTCACAAATGAATTTATTGCAGTCATTTTTGTTGGCGGTGTGAGCGTTTTGGAACTGTTGACAAAGTGTGTATTTTATGAGTTTAAAAGGCCCCTAAAATATAACTTTGATAGCATATACACGCCCATATTATCGCAAAATATGGATTTGCCCCATCCCCGAATTGATGGACAGAAACAAGAGTGGTATAATGGAATGGACATATAAAAAATCCATGTTTCCTTGCCGCAAATTTAAAATTAAATATGCACTAAGGGGAAGTGCAAGCCACTGGTACGAGCAGTGGTCATGCATTTAATTCCCGGATGGAGCCAGGTATGCGCTTGGTACATCACCAACTACAATGGTTTCCGCAACTGGTACCTGTGTTACGATTTCGGTGTCTTCGTGTAGAAAAATGCCAGCGACCCTGGCGGGTACACGTACTTCAACCATGAGCTGATAACGGGTTTGATTAATTCCTGCTGAAGAAAATTCGTCAATAAAATCCACTTCTATAGCGCTGACGGCAAAAACTTTAATTGGAATCTGAATTCCCATACCGGTCATCAGAGTATCCGAAAAAAGCATCCCGGCAGGAACACTAGTGTGAATCACTTCCATCTGATCCAGGCAATTTTGGATTTCTATAGCAAGCGTTGATTTGATTTGATTGACAGCAGAAAAGTTTACGGACATAGCTGTCAAATGTCCGTTTTCGTCTTTTTCGGATAAAATTAAATCCTGTGTGTTTAAAGACTGAGCTTTCAAGATATCTTGAATAACCTGATTAGTACTTTTAGTGATTTCGCCGTTTAGCTTAGAAACGGCTGCCTGCTGTGCCAAGGGACCAATGCGCCTTTCTGCCTGATAAAAAATATATAAAAAAGCAGGTATCATAAGCAATATAAGAATCCATACTATATGACGCGGAGAATGCGGACGCTTTTTGTTACGATGTTTTGCGGAAGGGCGGAAACGATATTTTAGTTTTCGCAGTAGGATTGGCATATTCGTCATCTCCCAAACTTGGATATTTTATAATATGAAAAGATTTATTTTTTGTGTTTGTCTTTAAAAAAAAGAGTGACAAAATGAGGCTTTTCCTGTATACTGGTCTTATAAAAAAGGAGGTCGAGACCATGTGGGCTTATGAAAGTGTTTTTTATCAGATTTATCCTATGGGATTTTGCGGAGCACCTCAGCACAATGATGGTATTCCGGTATCTCGGATACGCAAGTTGAAAGATTGGATTCCGCATATGAAAAAAATAGGGATTGATGCGCTTTATCTTTCTCCGGTTTTTGAATCGGATTCTCATGGGTATGATACCAGAGATTTTCGTAAAATAGATACTCGTCTCGGCAGTAATGAGGATTTTAAAGAAATTTGCAGTATACTTCATCAGAATCGTATACGCATTGTGCTCGACGGCGTATTTCATCATGTGGGTAGGGGATTTTGGGCATTTCAGGATGTTTTGAAAAAAAGAGAACATTCGCGGTATAAAGATTGGTTTTATCTTGATTTTTGCAGGGACAGTGTATATCAAGATGGCTTTTGGTATGAGGGATGGGAAGGTCATTTTGAATTAGTGAAACTGAATCTTGCTAATGAGGAGGTGGTGGAACATATTTTTTCGTGTGTGAAAGAATGGATACAAGAATTTGATATCGATGGGTTGCGCTTGGATGTGGCTTATTCGTTGCGCCAGGAGTTTCTTCGGCGTTTGCGTTTGCTGTGTGATGAATTAAAACCGGAATTTTTTCTGATAGGAGAACTTCTTCATGGTGATTATAATCAGTTTGTATCCGATCAGTTGCTGCACAGCTGTACAAATTATGAGTGCTATAAAGGATTGTACTCTAGTTTTAATTCTATGAATATGTTTGAAATAACACATTCACTTCTTCGGCAGTTTGGACCTGAACCGTGGACACTTTATAAAGGGAAGCACTTGCTTTGCTTTGTAGATAATCATGATGTATCCCGTATTGCAAGTGTACTTAGTTGTCCGGAGCATTTGCCATTGATTTATGCGCTCCTGTTTGGAATGCCGGGGATTCCATGCATATATTATGGAAGCGAGTGGGGAGTAAAAGGAGAAAAGAAAGCGGGTTCGGATATAGATTTACGGCCTTATTTTGATACCCCGCAAGAAAACGCACTGACAGAATGGATAAGTCAGCTATCGAAAATTCATAAAAACAGTGTAGCACTTTGTTATGGCAGTTTTCGACAGGTCTTATTGACGAACCGGCAGGTAATATTTGAACGTAAAACAGAAAATGAACGAATTTTGGTTGGGATTAATGCGGATAATCAAAGTTTTGAAGCACATTTTGATGCTGGATGCGGCCGGGCAGAGGAACTTTTAACAGGAAAAATGCATGATTTTGGAGGAGGAAGTATTTTGCCACCATATGGTGCTGTTTATTGGAGAATGGAAAGGTAAGAAATAGAATGCGGACGCCGCTGAAGATGAATTAGTTTAAAATGGCGTCCGCACCAGAGAAAGAGAAAAGAAAATTAAAAAAAAGCTTGACAAAGGTTAAAAAATATGATATTATATTCTGGCTATGATAAAGGGGCTGTATGTGCCGGAGTGGCGGAATTGGCAGACGCCCGGGACTTAAAATCCCGTGGGAATTTTTCCCGTACCGGTTCGATTCCGGTCTCCGGCACCAAAAGTGGCATTTATTAAAATGTATAATGAAATCATACAAGTTATGAATAGCTTAATAACTGATGAGTGAGATATCGCGGAGTGGAGCAGTCCGGTAGCTCGTCGGGCTCATAACCCGAAGGTCGTAGGTTCAAATCCTGCCTCCGCAACCAACTAAAAACCGCTTAACCAATAGGGTTAGGCGGTTTTTCTTATATTTTTGAAATTTACTTAAAAATACGGATTGCCCCCCAGTTGCCCCCCAATCGGACGAAAATAGGCGAGATTGGAGTGAAACTGGCTAATTTACTTTAAATCATTTGTCAACCTATTTATCTCTGGGAAAATAGTTTTATTTACATTCCGAGCAGCTTGTATTTGACCTTTTAATGAATCAATCTTCTTTTTCCGTTCATCATTTGATAATTTTTGATAATTCTTTAAAATTTTAAAATTCTCAACTATTTTTTGACGCAAATTATTCGTTACCAATAATTTATTATCTGGTGATACGGTTGTACCTGTAACTAACTTATAAGTATTAGCAGGATAATATTTAACTTTTGAATATTTAGGTTTATGATTATATCTTCTCAGTTGTATATCAATTTCTTGTTCTAACTTTTTAGGGTCAAATGGAAAATTACTAGAAAAAGTCATATCATCTACATATAGTGTAAATTTGCAACCGTAATTTAACGAAATTTCATATATACTTTTAAACATATTTTCATAAGCGTAATAAGCTATTAACTGACTGGTAGGACAACCGGTAGGTATTCCATTATTATAGGTAATAATATCTGTCAATATTTTTGCGATGTCCGGTGCAGTCAATAATACATCAGTAAAAAATCGAAATACATATTCTCTTTGGCAATTTGGGTAAAAATTTTTTATATCCATAGTAAGAAAATATTTTGAATTTATATGACTCTTTCCATTATCAATATATGATTTTCCTCTTTCGCCCGAAATCAACCAGTCTGGTCTTTTTATGGGTGATAATAGTCTTAATATACGTCTTTGAATTTTCTTGAGTTTATCACAAGGTGCTGTAATTTTGCGTGGTGAACCATCTTTTTTAGGAGTTGAGAAATTATAGTACCTAGTATATTGTTTTATTTGTTTTAACTCATTTTCTTTCAATAGCAACAAATGTTCCAGTCTCTTTTTACTGGAACATTTGTATAAGGCACATTGATTTATTTCATATTTATGCATAGCGCTATTCATCGTCAGCCTCCAAATCCGAAGACATATAATCTATCCACTTAATCATAGTTCGTCTAATTATGTCTTGTCCTTTGTTTGCATTTATTGCATCTTCATACTTTTCTGAAAGACTAATTAACGATGATAATTTCATACCATAGATTTCTGAATATGTTTTTAGAAGTTCAAGGGATGGTTGTTTTTTATTATTTTCAATTTCAGAAAGGTAACTATTAGATATACCAAGTTTCGCACTCATTTCACTTGCTTTATATCCATAAATTGTTCGAGTCTTTTTTAAAACTTCGCCTATCATAATAACCACCTCTTTCCTAATTGTTATATATATATATAAAGCATAAAGCTGAATTTACAAAATTAGATAGACTTTCCCGCTATAGCCGACCTATTTAAAGAACCCATGTATTGTAGCAATTATCCCTACCAATGTTTCCAATGCTTCTAACAGCTTAAATCCAGTTAAGAAAATAGCTTTTCGTCTTTTAGCTGTAAAAAACTGTCTGCGGATTCTTTTGGGGGGTGGCGTTCCGGGAGCGTCCTGCCTGTACAGTGATTTTTTGCTCATTGAGCAACCTCCTTTCAGAAACAACAGATTTTTAAGTTGTTTCCCTCCTGTGAAAAAAGGTGGTGCAAACAGGACAGTCTATCTAATTCATTTGTTAACCGTGCGCAAGCTCCTGTGGCGCACGGACGGGCATGCCATGTTGGGCTGGTCAAGCTACATGTAGCCCCGTTTAAGGTAGAACACAATATGTGTTCCGCAAGTGTATTGTACACTTCAATTTAGAGGAGGCGACCTATCGGATTTAATCCAATATTTCACTGTCAAATTCATTATAACAGGTTAAGACCAATTTGTCAATATCTTTTTTCGCAAATAGCGAATTTTTATACAATGTTTGTACCTAAAACATTATCCAAATTATCAGCCGCAATGCTATCACGGGATTTTAATGCATGGGTATAAATATTGAGTGTGGTTGATGTTTGAGCGTGTCCTAATCTATTCGACACTGTCCGTATGTCCGTTCCCTCTGCTATCATCAAGGTAGCATTTGTATGTCTGAGGGAATGGAGTGTTACTTTGGGAAGATTATTCTTTGCGACAAAATTAGAAAACCAGCCTGTGATTGTGTCGGGGTGGATAGGTTTTCCGTTCCATTGTGTGAATAGCCTGTCGTTTTCAATCCATTGGTCGCCTATTGTTAATTTCATCTCGTCATGCCATGCCTTATACTCTTTCAGTATTGTACAAGCTCCCATACTTAGCGTGAGTTCCCGTCTGCCCGACTTTGTTTTTGGCTCTTTGGTAATAAATCCACCGTTAATAAATTGAGATGTCCTTACCACATGTAAAATACGGTTATTAAAATCTATGTCTTTCCATTCCAATCCGCACAATTCTCCACGCCTTAACCCTGTAAATATTAGTATGGAAATCATAGTACGGTATTGGATAGGCTCATTTCGCAGTAATTGTAACATATGCCTTGCTTCATCTTCATTCAAATAGTACATTTCCTTAGGCGGCACTCTTGGAGGGTCAGCCCGCTCTGCTACATTCCTATCTAACAGTTGCCATTTTATCGCAGTTGACAATATTTTAGAAATCAACCTGTGATGTTCCAGTATTGTCTTAGGAGCAAGTCGTCCTTTATCAATACATTTTCCATTTTTATCATGCTTACGGCGTTTACTGATACCATCTTCACCCAAATTCTGATAGAATGAATTTAGATGTAATGGCGTTAAATCCTGTAACTTGATATGCCCGATTGCCTGATTGATACGTTTTAGATATTCCCCATAGCGTGATACCGTTTTAGGCGTCAACTTAGGCTCGGCGTAAACTTCCATCCATTGTTTTGAGAAGTCGTAAAAACGGATATTTCCATTTTGAATTGTTCCGCTCCGTACTTCTTCTTCAAATAATACCTTTTGACGTTCCAGTTCTTTTTCAATCTGTTTTGGCGTCATGCCATACTCTGGATACCACCGCTTATATTTTTCCAATTTTTTACCTGTGATGTCATATCCACAACATACACGCAGTTCGTATCCTCGTCCTCTTTTTCTTGCTGTTGCCATTTGTATTACCTTTCTTTCCTCATATAATGCACCGTATGCCTTCAAATTCTTCATATGGCATGGTGATTGGTGTAGGTGTCTCAAAATATTTGACTACATCATAGTAATTGACTAAGACTTTTCGACCGACATTCACAGACGGAATTTTCTTCGTCTTGACAAGCTGACGAAGCGCATACATGGTGATTGCGCTATTGGGGTCAATCTTGTGTAATTCGTCATATACTTCACGAATTAACCTCATTTTTGGTACATTGTTTTCCATTGTATAATCCTCCTTTGGTTTACATAATTTGGAATCACTCCACCTTATTTATAGCAAATACTGTTACAAAAAGCAAAAACTTTTTATGAATTCGTCATAAATTTTATAGATGGCAGGGGTAAACATTATATCTACCCCTGCTTTATCCAGTTTAACATACTCTGCGAATGCCATCTGTTTCCTCTGGAACAACAACGGTTGTAGCGGCTTTGAAATAGTCAATGACATCATTGTAATTGACTAATATCTTACGTCCTATGTTGATAGACGGGATTTTCCCAGAACGCACTAACTGACGAAGCGCATACATTGTAATTGCGCTGTTTGGGTCTATCCGGTGAAGTTCATCAAAAACTTCACGAATCAATCTCATTTTAGGTGTAGTATTGTTATTCATATTGATTCCTCCTGTTACATATCGACTGTGTACAAATAACTATGTGCGCTTGATAAAATATTATAAGCACGCTGTAGATGTTTGCGACAACCTTCGAGGTCGTTTTTATCAAGACTTTGTTCTGACTTAATAAGTTCATCAAAAGTCTTAGTGTTCATACGCATTACTGCGTACACCTCATCAGGTGTTAAATCAACTATATACATAAAAATTCCTCCTAAATAATAAATAAATTCTTATTCTTCCTCAGTTTTTACATCATGAAATAAGCAAAATATATGACGGAAAATTTCAACATCATATTCGTTGCCAACTTCAAGACAATCAATGGGGTACTGGCTGTTGTTTAGCCACTTATGGTCTACCGCTTTACCTGTTACATTACTATCTGAATAGGTGAATGGATCAACGCTAAAAAAGTAGACACAAAGATGCAATATATGATATAATAAAAAAGACACAAAAAAGGAGAGATACTATGGGTACAAACAATTATACAAAATATGACGAAGATTTTAAAAAATCACT
>NZ_JADCKB010000020.1 GCF_014982785.1 Ructibacterium gallinarum | reverse complement strand
TAATCATTATATCAACTGGTATAACACAAAACGAATCAAACAGTCATTGGGATATATGAGTCCGGTAGAGTACAGACATAGTCTTGGATTAGCTATATAAACAGTCCAAGATTATGTCCGCATACCCGGGTGTGAAGTTTTTTCTGTAAATTATATATGAGCATAGCCACATTTTATCGGAAATTAAGGGGATATAGATACATAATGTAAAATCACTACATTCATGCTCCACGGAAAGATAAATTCCGCCGACCTGATTGCATATTTGCTCTATATCCAAACGCTTATAGCGTCCATACGCAAGATAGTGGAGTTCACCGATCAGTCCAGCGCATCATAATGGGCATAGAAAGATTTTTTGAGATTATGGACGAGCCTGTGGAAATTGCTGATGCGCCCGATGCAGAGGAGCTTGGCTGTGCGGTCGGTAAAATAGACTTTGATAATGTCAGCTTTCGTTACAACGACAACGGCAATTATGTTTTGAGCCATTTTAGTCTTCATGTCAGTCCGGGCGAAAACATTGCGGTTGTCGGTCCGTCCGGCGGCTGAAAAACCACACTCTGCAACCTTATACCGAGGTTTTACGACCTGACAGACGGCACAACCCGTGTTAACGGTCACGATATAAAAAAGCTTACATTAAGCTCCGTGATAATATAGGCATGGTGCAGCAAGATGTCTACCTGTTCAGCGGCACGGTATATGAAAACATCAGCTACGGCAAACCGAACGCGGCACGCGATGAGGTTGTTGCCGCCGCATAGGAAGCGAGCGCGCATAAGTTCATATGCGGACTTGAAAACGGCTATGACACATATGTCGGCGAACGCGAACTAAAGTTGTCGGGAGGACAAAAGCAATGTATCTCAATCGCACGGCTGTTCCTTAAAAATTCGCCGATTCTCATTCTTGGCGAGGCTACCTCCGCACTGGACAACGAAAGCGAGCTTATTGTTCAGGGCTCGCCTGAATGTATTTCAAAGGGTAGGACTACGTTTACCATTGCGCACCGTCTTACCACAATCCGCAACACAACGCGCATAACCGTGCTTACAACCGACGGGATAGCGGAGGAAGTCACGCGCACGCCTAGCTTATAGCAAAGGGTGGCGAATATGCAAAGCTATATTCGCTTTACAGTACGCTGCAGAAAACAACCAGACACGAAACAGGGAGAGTAAAAGGTGACTTTTTACTCTCCCTGTGTTTTTTGTAAGATAGAAAAAATAATTTTTTGCAGTTTGAATTTTTTTACCTTCTATTTAATTACTTTAACTATATTTCCGACGCCGCCTTTCAGACCTTCTGCGGTTATGCGGATTTTCAAATCGCCCTCTTTGCTGCTGCGGGCAATCGCAATAGCTCTGCCCTCGTAGGTATGGCAGACGGCTGAGCCGTAGCGGTCGTCATTCTTCGGGTTTCCGCTGCAAATGCCGAGCAGCTCGCCGCCGTATATCTCGCATTTGATTTCGTTTTCGGCGTCGGCTATCCTGTTACCGTTTTCGTCCTCGATAGAAATGTCAAAGTAACAAAGGTCGCGGTTATCCGCAGCTATCTGCGGTTTCTCCGATACAACACGGATTTTGTATGCTTCTCCCGCGGTTTTCAGTGTAAAGCTCTTATCTTGCTTGCCACCGTTTACCGCAATCGCCGTAAGTTCGCCCTTCTCGTAGGGGATAAATGCTGTTGCTATGCCTTTTTCTGGCACCGCGCGACCTACCTCGGTGTCGTTCAGAATGAATATTACTTCATCGGCGGTAGTGTATACATCCGTTTTTACCGGTTTTCCTATGTATTCGTCGCCAAATGTCCATGTGTCGGCAACATCGTACCAGTGCCAGCCTGTTCCGCTGAAATCGTCACCGTTATGTCTTGGGTGGGTCGTGAAAATATGCGGCTCTGTGTCGCTCTTCCATATTGCCTCTCTGAAATACGATTGCGGTCTGCGGTAGCCGCACAGGTCAAAGTCGCCCTGATAGCAGCTCCTCCACGGAAAGTTGCCGAACGAGATAGTATCGACAAAGCCTTCTTCCGCCCATTCATAGCGACCTGTGCCGACCTCGCCGAGATTATCGTATGCCGTCCATGTGAAATCACCTATGACATTTGGATTTTCAAGCACAGCCTTCCACGAATCGTAGAAGTTGATTGCGTGAGTTTCCGAGCCCCATATCACGCGGTCGGGGTATTCGCCCGCATCGTTTGCGTATCTTTCAAATAGATAGTTATATCCCACAATGTCAAGCGGTTTCATATATGCTTCCGTACGCTTTCCCCAAGAGGACTCGACCGTGCCGCTTCCTACGTCGTCAAAGCCGCCCATTCTTGCGACTTTGTAGTCCACAGGCGCGTCCTTGTCGATTCCGAACCATATGCCGCAAACTCCGGATGTGACAGGTCTTGTGCTATCGTACTCTCTTATTGCGTTTGCCAGCTTTTCCGACCACTCCGCGCCGTCCGAGCTCCCGTCGCGCTCCGGGATTTCGTTTCCGATTGAGTAGGAAATCACGCACGGGTGATTTCTGTCGCGTAGCACCATGTAGCTTATATCTCTCTGCCACCAGTCACGGAACCACAGACTGTAGTCTAGGTTTGATTTCGGTATATTCCACATATCAAACGCCTCGTCCATAACCAACATTCCATGCCTGTCGCAGACCTCCAAAAGTGTAAGCGACGGCGGATTGTGCGCGATTCTTACCGCGTTGTAGCCGACGCTTTTAAGCAGGCTGATTTTGCGGTGTATCGCCGCGGGGAACTCCGCGCTGCCGAGGACTCCGTGGTCATGGTGAATACAGCCGCCGCGGAGCTTTGTCGGCTCGCCGTTCAGAAGGAACCCGTTTTTCGCATCAAACGAAATTGTGCGTATACCGAAGGTTACCTCCGCAGTGTCCTCAATTTGACCGTTTGCCCATACCTCGGTACAAAGCGTGTACAGATACGGCGTGTCACAGCTCCACAACTTTGGATTTTTTATATCAAGGCATACATTGCAGCCGTTTTTACCCGCCTTTGCACCAAGGTCAACGCTCTTTTCCGCAACGCATATGCCGTCTGCGTCAAGAGCCTTAACCGTTAATGCCACATCGCAGTCAAAATCCGCACTGACGGTTATGTTCGCATTGATTGCCGCGCTGTCGCCGCGCAGCTCCTTTGTGGTTACAAACATATCCCACGGCTCAATCCTTACGCTGCCGCCCGTCCACAAATAAACATCGCGGTAAACGCCCGAGCCGGAGTACCAGCGTGATGACGGCTGAAGGTGCGATACATCGATGCTGAGCTTGTTGCTCATGCCGCGCCATGCCTTGTCCGACAGGTCAACGAGGTACGGCGTATATCCGTACGGGTGCATATCCAGAAGGTTATCGTTAAGATAAATCCTTGCGCACATATACGCGCCGTCAATATCGAGAATAATGTGCTTTTCGTCCCCGAATTTCATATACTTTGTATAGGATCCCCTTGTCCCGGTAAAAAAGCCTATGCTCGGACCGCCGGGTGAGGCGGCGTCTCTTTTAAGACCTATCACATAATCGTGAGGAATGTCAATGATTTGTTTTCCCTGAATCTCAGGACACGAAAATGTCCAGTCCTTTGAAATACATACCTTTTTCATTTGTTAAAACATCTCCTACAATAAATTTTTATGCCACTTGACTTTGTATTTATATTATGATATAACTATATCATATAAATAAAGACTTATCAATATAATTATTGTTGAAATTATATAATTATATTATCAGAACGGAGGAACTATGAAAACCTATACTTTTAATGCCAAAAAACTGTTTCCGATATATCCGGTTACTGTGGGATTTAATTTTGAGCAGGATGATATAAACCGCCCTCTTGGTGTTGATATGGAGCAGATTTTTGTCGTTTCGGGCGGGATCGGCAGTATAAGCATTGACGGCAGCCGCTCTGCGCTTGAACGCGGGGATATGTTCTTTCTGTCAAAGGGTGTGGCACATTCATACAGCGGAGATGCCGATTTCAGGACCACATTTCTCGGTTTTGACGGTGAGCTGTGCCACAGTATTTTTGAGCATTACGGAGTAAAAAGCAGCAGTGTGTACAAGGGCAAAAACTTTGAACTGTCCCTGCTGCAAATAAAGGAGCTTTACGACGGAACGGAGAGTATGACGGACTCTGCGCTGCTTTCCGCGAACACATACCGTACAGTGGCAGCGTTTTTTGTCGAGGCTCTGAAAAAGGAGCGAACGCCGACCGAGCTTGTGCGCGATTATATAGAGGCAAGTTTCGGCAAGCCGCTGACGCTTGCCGACATTATGGAGTTTTATCCGTATTCCAAAGCAAAGCTGTGCCGTGATTTTTCAGCAAGGTACGGAATAACAATATTTGAAATGCTCACAAAGATACGCCTGGATCATGCAAGGACAATGCTTAAAATCGACCCGTGCATGAAGCTGAAAGCGGTTGCCGCGGCGTGCGGCTTTAACGATACAAGCTATTTTTGCAAAATGTACAAGCGTGTGTACGGAAGAACTCCCGACAGCGAGCGGCAGCGCCGCGGGTTTGAACATAAAGTGGATAAAACATCAACAAAGCGAAATGAAGTAACAAAAGCAAATAATAGTTAAAAGGGCATAGCAAACAAAACTAACGGCGATGGTCAAAAATAATTGGTTAAAAAGTTGTTAGGCAAGTCGTTTTAGAGTTTTCACGCGTTGCGATAAGAAACATCTTTCTTAGTGATAACAGCAGTTAACAGTAACCTTATTCCAATTTGGAACAAGGTTACATTGAAGTTAAACTTTTAGCTAATAAACTCAAAACATGATAATATGAGAGAGCTTGCGGTTAAGCGTTGAAATGTATATGACTAACTGTATATAATCATACAGGCTGACATTTTGTCCAGCGATATTTCCAATTCATTTTCAAGAGGTATAACTTTTGTATTTAGCGGATAAACCGATTTTACCGAACCTCCGCTTATGTTGATAGCCGTTTTGGTTGCTTTATCCGAACAATTCCACAAAATAATATACTTTTTATCACCGGAGTCATATCCAACGCATCTTAAAGGATTATTATATGATGATATTCCGAGCGGAAAAAACGGTATGGAAATTTTTATATCATCTCTGATTTCCTTGTAGAGCGAAACAGCGGTTTTAACGGTGGCAAGCTGCTCTGAACTAAGCTTCATTACTTCGCCGCTGATATACATACAGTTTCGCATAGAGTTCAGCATATTAAATATAATACCGTTTGTATCCTGGCACGCTAACGGGTATGACCAAACTCCGGCTTGTTCGGGCAACAAACCGATGGGCGAGTTGGCAGACACAAGGGAAGTATCGATATAATTCTCCTGATCCGATGTTGATTGCAGATGGAATACGGAAAGAGTAGAATAATCCATACGCATTCCGCCGCTGGCACAGCTTTCGATGATTATTTCGGGGTACTTGTCCATTATTGAGCGAACCCAGTTAAGCATAGCTTTGCCGTGTTCGGACAGTCCGTCGCCAAAGCTGTCGGAATTAAGCTCGGTGCCAACACCTGCGTCAATGTTATAATCAAACTTGAAAAACTTTATATTATAGTCGTTTACCAATCTGTCTACAACAGATGAAAGATATTCGGTAACCCTTTTGTTTCTAAAGTCAAATTGGTAACGGTTACGGTGTATAACTCGCTTGCCGTGACGCATGAAGAAACAGTCGTCGGAGAAAGACGCTGCAACAGGGCAGTGGATCCCCATGACTTCGGGTTCTAACCATATTCCGGGACGCATACCTTTTTCAATAATATAATTGAAAACCTCTTTGAGCTTTCCGTGAAAGCGCGCGCGGGATTCTTTCCATTCGCCGACTCCGTCCCACCAAGAACCATCGCTAAACCAACCGCCGTCAACGCAATAGTATTCCGCTCCTATTTCTGCGGCTGCATCAATGCATGGAATTTCCTTTTCGTATGTTGGTTCCGCCATAAGACAGTTGTTAAAGTCGTTAAATATAACCGGCTGCTTCAGAAAGGCGCTGTTTTTGCCCTTTATTATACGTCGATATTTAGTAATATCCGCAATAACTTCGTTAAAATCTTTGCCGAACGCAACGGTGGATTTAACGCTGCTGAAGGTTTGACCCGGCGTAAGCGTTTTGTGCCAGCCGGTTTCGTCGGAAGGTCCGGAAAGCGACAAATATAGCTCTCCGCAGTCGGCAATTTCCCATTCCCACGAGGTGTTGCTTTCTATTTGCCAAAACATACCGTCAATATATCCGACCGGGAGGTAATCTTTTGTGGATTGTGTTCCGATATTTGATATAAAAATTCTTTTACTTGGCATTCCGTGCGATTTCTTAACTAACCCTAAATCTGCAGGAGAGAAGAAATGCGCGTCAGATTCAGAACACCAACCGTTGTTAACCAACATAATTTTTTCAGGATATTCAATATTGCTCAGGTGAAAGGAGGTAATGTATAAAAGCAACCGATTGCTTTGACTGATATTTTTTACTTCGGTATATGTTTGCAATGCGTTTATTCCGCTAAAAAACTGATAATGTAAAGTGACCTCAAGGTCTTTGCCGCTTAAAACAATTTCAAGTTTTTTGCCGAACTTATTTTGATATTCGTTGTGAGAGCTATAGATATAGCTTTCGCTTTCACTTCCAAATTTTTTGCCCAAAAATCCGTGTCCCGGAACGGTTCCAATGTGAAAAGCGGGCTTAAATTGGTCATTGCTGTTGTCGCTGCCCGCAGCATTCGGATAATTTTCGGTAAGCCCCATATAATCAAGGCAAAATTGATTTTTTGAATTGGTTAAAAAACGTATGGTCAAACCGTTTTCGTTGATTGTTAAATTCATTTGAACACCTCGCATTCTAAGCATTATCGATAATGATTTAACAATTATATAGTAAGTTTAGACTTTTGTCAATAGGTAAAATTTTTGAGTTTCCCCATTTTTTCATCAGCAGCATCGGCTCTTTGTCAAAACCATAACATACAACTAAATTAATGCAATATCTCCTTTGTGGTTTTGTTCAACTGCATTATATCACATTCGGAGTCATATTGCATTATTTTTTGCTCTGATTTCAAATTTTAATTCCTTGTTTTTCGCTTTGTTATGCCGTTTTCAAGACTTCTCTCTTGATTTTTGGGGAAACTCAAAGTAAAATTGGTTTCAAAAAATTAAAATGGTTATTGACAGATAAGACATAATATGATAATATAACATTAACGATAAAGGAAAATCGGAAAGGGGTGTTTACATGGCATTGTGTGACAGCAGCGTTGAATTTTTTGTGCGGATGAATAATTATAACGATCTGAACGCGATGACGCCGGCAAAAAGGTTTGCGAAAAAATTTAGACTTGAATTGGAATCATTGGATTTGGAAATAAAGAATGATGATGAAATCATAGGTTGGTTTAAGTTTGGAAATGAGTGTTCAGATAGGATTTTGTTTGATGATGAAAAGATAGACGAGCATACAAAGGGTATTATGAATATGCCGGAAATATTCGGGAGTAAAACAAATGTTGACAAAGGACATACCCTTGTTGATTATGGTTTTATTTTGAATAACGGACTCGTGGCATACGAAAATAAGATAAATGAAAAAATAAAAAACTATCCCGAAGATGAGTATCTCGCGGCAATGAAAGATACGCTGAGGTCAATTAGGTGTTTTATGGAGCGTATGGCTTCTTTGATTGACGAGCGGATGTCACAGTGTAATTCTGAAGATGTAAAAATGTCTGCAATGAGAGATATGATTAAAAAGGTTCCGTACTACCCTGCGGATACATTTCGCGAAGCGGTTCAATCGGTGTGGATAATTCATTTTCTTTTACCTCTTGCGGAAAATGCATGGTACAGTATATCTCTTGGTAAATTTGATGAATATATGTATCCGTTTTATGCTAATTCACTTAAAAATGGAATGACTCAAGATGAAGCAAAAAAGATAATACACAATTTATATAGACTTCTAAATAGTTATGCTGATGGTGCATGTATGCTTAATATCGGTGGAGATACATATAACGAACTTTCTGAGCTTATTATAGAATGCCAGAAGGAATTTTCTATGCCTGCTCCGATATTGGGAGTGCGTATTGACAGGAATACGCCTGAGCGGATCTGGAATATGTTAATTGATGAAAAATTGTTTTCAATGGGACAACCTACATTTTACGGAGAAGAAGCATGCAAAAAAGCACTTCGGGAGAAAAGTGTAAGCGAAAAAGAAACGGATAACTTTTCAAATAATTCTTGTATGGGGATCAGCATCCCGGCTGAAGAATTTAACAGTATGTGGGGGTGCGTATTTATGGTTCCCGCAGCCCTTGAAGCCGCGCTTAATACCGGTCTACTACTAAGGCATGGATGTGAGATCCGAGTTCCGAATATAGAAGTGCCGGAGAATACAGATGAGGTGTTTGCAAACTTTGAAAAATGCGTGAAATATCTTATGGATATTTGCGTCCGGTCATATGAAGTAAAAGCAGAACTCAGTGAAAAAACAGATCCGGATTGTTTTGTATCAATTTTAACAAAGGGGTGTATAGAAAAGCGTTGCGATAGAATATCGGGAGCAAAATACCATAATGTGACCGTTGAATGCATGGGAATGGCAAATGCTGCCGACGGGATTTGTGCAATAGATAAACTGGTTTTCAGAGATAAGAAATATACTCTTGAAGAAATAAATCAAGCCGTAAAAAGTGATTTTATTGAATACAAAGAGATAAAAGACGATTTACAGTCTTGTATGAAGTATGGGGAAAACTCCGGGGCGGATGAATATGCCGTTAAGACAGCTGAAATAATGCAAAGAATTATAAGAAACTACAATCACGATAATCTGTATTTTCTACCATCACTGCATACATTAGACCATAATGTAATGTACGGCAAAACATGGGGGGCAAGTTATGATGGGCGAAGTGCGGGAAAGCCGTTTGCCAAGAATGCCGGACCTTCAAATGAAGTAAGAAAGAGTGATCCTACCTCAATGGTATTGTCGGCAATAAAGCTGCCGCAATACAAATTTTTCGGAGGGCAGCCAATTGATGTCAACTTTCAGACGGATTTGGTGCGTAATCACAAGAAAGAAATTTCGTCTTTGATTAAAGTATACTTGGAAAATGGTGGGCTGCAGTTTCAGGTGAACTCGTTATCATCAAAACTTTTACGCGAAGCAATCAGTTCCCCGGAAAAATATTCGAATTTGGTTGTCAGAATTGGCGGATTTAGCATCTATTTTAACAGCCTGTCAATTGAATCAAAAAAAGAATTTGCAGAAAGATTTGAGAAAGAAGGATTTTAGATGAAAGAGAATTTTAACAAGATATTTGATCATACAATCTTAAAGCCGTCTGCGACTTCGGAGGACTTGAAAAAGGTTTGCGATGACGCGGTTAAATACGGTTTTTGCTCTGTGGCTGTTAATACGGGCATGGTAAGTAAATGTGCAAAGTATTTGTCAGGGACGGGTGTGCCGGTTGACGCTGCCGTCGGATTTCCGCTTGGAATAACAACCGTTGAGTTAAAATCAGAAGAAACCCGCGAGGCAATCAAGAACGGTGCCGGTGAAATTGATTATGTTGTTAACATAGGCAAGGTCAAGGAAGGTGATTTTGCATATATAGAGCATGAAATGAAATCAATAGTTGAAATATGCCGGAATGCGGGTAAAACAGTAAAGGTTATATTTGAAAACTGCTATCTGAATAATGACGAAAAAATAAGGCTTTGCGAGATAGCAAAGAAGGTAAAACCCGATTTTATAAAGACATCAACGGGGTTCGGTCCGTCATCAGCAACGATAGATGATGTAAGGCTTATGAAAAAATATGTCGGCGATGATGTAAAAGTAAAAGCGGCGGGCGGAATAAGAAATCTTGAAACCTGCCTTGCAATGATTGAAGCGGGGGCAGAACGAATCGGTTGCAGTAACAGCTGCGAAATAGCTGATGAGTATAGAAAGTAATTATTAAGGCATATATTAGCGAGGATACAAAATGAGCATATGTATTATAGAAAGCAATGTTGATAGACTCAGAGATCCATTCGTGTTGGTCGAAAACGGAAAGTATTATATGTATGGAACGGATTGGATAGCATATAAGAGCAACGGAGACTTAACAAGGTGGGAAAAAATAAAAGGTGAATTGGTTATAGTGCCGCCGAATTGCGGAGGAAACAAATGGGCGCCCGAAGTGTATAGGTATAAAGGGGAATATTATATGTTTACCACATATTATTCCTTGTTGACAAAGCATAGAGGTTGTACGGTTATGAAAGCTGATTCGCCCGAGGGACCGTTTTCGGAAATAAGCGGCGGACACATAACGCCTGTTGATTGGGATAGTATAGATGGCACTTTTTTTGTAGATGACGATGGTCAACCTTGGATGGTTTTCGTACATGAGTGGACATCAACAGATGATGGTATTGGGAGAATGGCGGCAGCAAAGCTTGCGGATGATTTAACACATTTTATCTCAGAGCCAATAGAGTTGTTTCGTGCTGATTCTCCAAAATGGTCATCTAATCGTGTGACAGATGGATGTTTCATGTATACTATGTCAGATGGAAGACTGCTGATGATATGGTCTAATTTTGAAGGAGATGAAAACTATTGCGTGGGCATTGCGCATAGTAACAATGGAAAAGTTGATGGGGAGTGGATTCAGGAAGAAAATCTATTATTTTCCAAAAAGATATCTGGAAAATATGATGGCGGACATGGAATGATATTTACAGGTCTTGATGAAAAGAAGTATCTTTCTATTCATTCTCCACAAGATACATCAAATAAGATGTTGAAGGAAAAACCTGTATTTATACCAATAGTAGAAAAAAACGGCAGTATTGAATGCGAAAAAATAGTAAATGAATAAAAGTGATGTTGATAAGGAGGAAATGGAAGTGAAAAGTTATGTGGTTTATAAGGATCAGATGTGTAAAATAGTTGATGGTATGCCGATGCCGAAATATGGAGATTATGATGCGCTCGTAAAGATTGAAAGCTGCGGTGTTTGCAATGGTACTGATACAAAAATTATACACGGTAAATTTAAGGGGATTGACAAGTACCCGGTTGTACTTGGACATGAGGGTGTTGGTCGTGTTGTAAAAAAGGGCAGTAAGGTTACAAGTTTTGAAATCGGAGATTTGGTTTTAATGCCGTACTGGTCTGATGTGCCGGAAGGTTATTCGAGCGGTTGGGGTACATATTCGGAATATAACATAGTAACAGACGCAATGGCACAGGAAAAGGATGGAATTTTACCGGAGGAATTTTCATATGGTCAAAGAAAACTGCCAAAGGACTTTGATCCGGTAAGCTCGGCAATGATTATTACTTTCCGCGAGGTTTTGAGTACAATGAAGGGCTTTGGCTTTTCGGCAAATAAAAGCCTTGTCGTATTGGGACTCGGTCCGGTTGGTTTGAGCTTTGTTCAGTTTGCAAAGCTTACGGGCATGGGGCCGATCATAGCTATAGATATTTCGGATGAAAAGCTTGAGCTTGCTAAAAATCGAGGCGCGGATTTTGTTATAAACAGCAAAAACGAGGATATTGTTAAGTGCGTACGCAGTATATGTCCCGGAGGCGTTGATTTTTCACTTGATGCCGTAGGTGTAACAAGCTTTATTAATACCTCACTCGAAATTATAAAGCCGGATGCAAAGGTTTGTGTTTATGGTATTTCAGAAAATATGACAGAAACGGTAGACTGGAGTAAGTGTCCGTATAACTGGGAACTTCATTTCCATCAGTTCCCTTCAAAAAAAGCAGAGTCTGAAGCACATGATCAGATTGTAAATTGGATTCAAATGGGAATTTTAGATCCATCGGAATATGTATCACATGTATATCCGTTTGAGGATATTGATAAGGCTTTTGAAAACATTAAAAATCATGTTCCCATGATGAAAATGGTAATTAAGTTTTAAGGAATAATATTATGAAAAGATATATATTAGCACATGATTTGGGTACCTCGGGCAATAAGGCAACATTATTTGATGAAGACGGAAAACTTGTTAAAAGTGCAGTCTATCCATATGAATTGTATGTAGGGACAAATAACAGTGCGGAACAGAATGCAGATGATTGGTGGGAGGCTGTATGCGAAACATCAAGGCAACTTGCGGTAGAGGTTGGGAATAAAAATATAGCAGTTGTGTCATTCAGTGGACAAATGATGGGCTGTCTTTGCGTGGATAAATGTGGAAAACCGCTGCGTAATGCGATGATTTGGGCAGATATGCGTACAACTAAGCAGGCGGATTACATAAAGAAGCACATGGATGAAAAAGAATTTTATAAATTAACCGGACACCGTTTGAGCGCTTCATATAGTCTTACTAAGCTTATGTGGATTAGGGATAACCAGCCGAAAATCTATGAAAATACATATAAGATGCTTAACGCAAAGGATTATATAATCTACAAATTGACAGGTAGTTTTGTAACTGAACCATCAGATGCGTCATCAACCTGCATGCTTGATTTGAATACTCTTATGTGGTCGGATGATATTATGAGAGTCAGCGGTCTGGATAAAGATAAATTGCCGGATATAATAAGCTCGGTCGCAATAGCCGGCAGAGTTTCAAGTCGGGCAGCAAAGGAAACAGGCCTTGCGGAAGGAACGGCAGTTGTTTGTGGAGGTGGAGATGGTTGTTGCGCGGCAGTAGGAAGCGGAATTGTTCAGGCGGGGGTAGCTAACTGCTGTCTTGGCACATCATCATGGATATCCGTTGCATCTAAAATACCGATTTACGCCGAAAATATGGAAACATTTAATTTTGCCCACATTGTTCCGGGGTATATTTTGCCATGCGGAACAATGCAGACCGGAGGCGGAGCACTTGGTTGGGCGGTTAAAAACATGTATAGTGGAATTAACGATCAAACCGATTTAGACAATGCTATATACGAAACTATGCAAAATGAAGTTGAATGTTCTTCTGTCGGAGCGAATGGAGTATTGTTTCTGCCGTATCTTATAGGGGAGCGAAGTCCGCGCTGGAATACTAAAGCAAAAGGTGTTTTTAGCGGACTAACTCTAAATAGTAAACGCGGAGACATGATGCGGGCTGTTATGGAAGGTGTAGGCTATAATCTCGATATTATATTGAATATCTTTAAGAACAACGGAGCGAGAATAGATGAACTGATTTTAATCGGCGGCGGTGCAAGAAATAAAATATGGCAAAAAATATTGTGTGATATTTTCAATGCGCCTGTTATAGTGCCAAATTACCTTGAGGAAGCAACTTCTATGGGAGCTGCAGTAGCGGGCGGAGTAGGGGTTGGTATGTTTGAAGATTTTAATGCGATAAGCAAATTTATAGATATAAACGAAAAGAATATACCGGATTTAACAAATGCTCATATTTATTCAAAAATGAAGGAGTTATTTGAGAATACCTATCAAGCGTTAAACGAGATATTTGAAAAAATGTAAGGAGAGTGCCTAAAATGAAAAAATCAACATTATTTGCAAAATTACCTGATTATGTTTCAACTCCGGATGGCATGGCAATTGATAAGGAAGGCAATCTTATACTTGCGTGTCCGAACTATGCTATTCCTGATATGCCGGGTTGCATACTGAAAATTGACAAGGATAAAAATATAAAAAAGTGGTTTGATGTGCCTGCTTGTGAGGAAACAGGAGTGGCGAGACCTATGGGAATTGCTTTTGGTCCTGACGGAGATTTATATATATGCGACAATCAGGGATGGAGCGGTCAGACGGAGTTAGTGAGAAAAGGCAGAATTTTGCGTGTAAGACTTGACAATGACAGAATAGTAAAAACAACTGTTGTGGCAAGAAATATGGAGCATCCCAATGGTATGAGGATTAAGGATGGTTATATATATGTGACACAAAGCACAATGGAGCTTGTAAAGCACCCATCGGGGAAACTGGTTAGTTGTGTATATAGGTTCAAACTTGATGATGAAAACATAAATGTTACAAATACACTGGAAGATAAAAACATTCTGACAACTTTTATTACGCATAATCCTGATGATCAATATGGCGTCGATGGTATAGTTTTTGATCATAACGGAGATTTGCTAATCGGAAATTTTGGGGACGGAGCTATATACAGGATAAAGTTCAACAATGATTTATCGGTAAAGTCGAATGAGATATGGGCGCAGGACCCCGAAAATCTGGTAAGTACGGACGGTATGATCCTTGACGATGACGGCAACATATATATTGCTGATTTTTGCGCAAATGCGATTGTAAAGGTATTGCCTGATGGGACGGTAACAAAGCTTGCGCAAAACGGAGATACGGACGGATTTAACGGCGAACTTGACGAGCCGGGCGAACCGATTATATGGAACGGTAAGCTGATCGTTTCCTGCTTTGATACCGTCACGAACGATATAGTGATAAATACTGCGCATGAGCTTCCGGCGACGCTTGCGCAAATTGATTTGAGGGATTAGAATGTCAAAATTAGACAGATTGAAGGAACTTGTGTTTGAAAGCGACAATGAGGCTTGCTTCATTGAGCGGGAGAGAATACTGAACAGATTGGAAACAGAGTTTTCGGATTATAATGAGCCTGACAGATACGCGCGTATATTTTCTGAACTGATGTCGGAGGTGTCTGTACCGATATATGACTGTGATTATTTTGCGGGTCGGGTACCGGAGGCAGAACCGGATCAAGGAATGAATGCGCCGAACAGGTTGCTTTGTTCAACCGGACATATGAACTTTGACTATGAAACGCTCCTTAATAGTGGACTGAAAGGAATACTTGCGTCTATAAAACATAGTGCGGAAGAAAAAGGAGATACGCAATCAAAGATTTTTGCGATGAATGCGGAGATAGTGGTTGAAGCCATCCGCAATTATGCTGCGAGATATTCTGCAGAAGCGAAAAGACTCGGACGAATGGAAATGGCAAAGGCGCTGGAAGTGGTCCCATACGAGCCGGCTTATGACTTTTATTCGGCGTTGCAAAGTATATGGATCATACATATGATAGCAAGTTGTTATGTTGGAAACCGCGATTATGCTTTTGGAAGATTTGATGAGTATATGCATCCGTTTTATACGCATGCAAAAGAGAACGGAATGTCCAATGACAAAATCTGCGAGCTTTTATCAGGATTTTTTATAAAAACAAATGAAATATGTGGTAGAGGAACATGGAATTATAAAGAAAAACCGGTTTTATGTCAGGCGTCTAAACAGTATATCAATATAGGCGGCGAAACACCTAATGAGTTTTCAAGGGTTGTGCTGAAAGCGGCGGTTATGAATAACATGGCTCAACCGCAGATTACCGTATTATTAAAATCAAATGCTGATGAGGTATTTTTGGAAGAAGTGTTTAAGGCGATGAGCGTGCTGACAGATAAATTGCATGTATATAATTATAACTTAGTTCTAAATACGCTTCTGAAAAAAGGTATTCCATACAATGTTGCTAAAGAGTTTACTTATTCAGCATGCTGCACATTTGATTTGAATTATCATTCGTATCGTTTGGAATATTTTGTGCCGGTGCTTCAGTTGTTTTTGAAGATATTAAAAGAAAATGAGTATTCCAATATAGACGATATAAAGAGGGCATTGAAAACAGCTATACGAGATGATATTCAAAGTGATATATCAGAAAAAGAGTGTTCGTTTTCTGATATGGAATTTGCCAGAAAATATTTTGTTCTGGATGGTCTTTTTCTTACAGATACAGCTGAGGAGAGTAGATATCCTTGTGATGGCAACTCAAAATATGTGGTGTTTAATGTATTTTGCCCAGGAATTGCAACATTGGGAGATTCACTTATGGTGCTTGATAAACTTGTTTTTAGGGAAAAACGGTATACTTATGCTGATTTTATAGGTATATTAGATAGTAATTTTGAAAACAAGGATGAGCTTTGTTGTGAGATAAAGAGTTATACGAAATTCGGTAATGATACAGATATGGACGAATACACTGCTGAAGCAGGGAAGGTTTTTCTTGATGCAGTAGATATGCTTGACCTGAAAGATAACTACTATGTAATAGGCGGATTTTATTCACTAGAAAGAGAGAATGTATGGAAGGTTGGAGCGACACCTGACGGAAGGAAAGACGGCGAGGTATTCAGCGAAAACCAATCGCCAACATACGGAGCAGATAAAAACGGAATAACCGCATTGTTGAAAAGTTTGTCAAAACTTCCGTTTGACAGGACAGCAACAGGAGGATTAAATATTACTTTTTCTCGAAGTGTATCGCCCGAAATTCTGAAGGCACTTACTATATCATATTTTGAACTTGGCGGATTACATATAGGGATAAGTGTTGTTAATTCGGAGGAATTAAAAGATGCCATGAAAAATCCGGACAGGTACAAAAGCCTTACGGTGAGGATGTATGGTTTCAGCGAGTATTTTATAAGTCTGCCCAAGTGGCAGCAGATTGCGATTATAAACCGCACACAATATAAAGCATAGGGTGATTTTATGAACGGAACAGTTTTCAACATACAAAGATTTTGTGTAAATGATGGTCCCGGGATACGGACAACGGTATTTTTGAAGGGGTGTCCTTTGAAGTGTGTATGGTGTCATAATCCGGAATCTCATAAAGCTGAACCTGAACTTATGTTTTATAAGAATAAGTGCGTAAATTGCGGCAGATGCGTTGTAATGTGTAAGTCCGGTTGTCATAGTCTTTGCAACAGCAGTCATATATTTGATCGACATAAGTGTATAAAGTGTTTTGAGTGTACTAAAACAAATTGTAATGCGTTAGAAAAGGTTGGACACGAAATCTCATCTGATGATATAATCACAGAAGTCATGAAAGATAAAATCTTTTATGATAATTCCGGCGGCGGAATAACTGTTTCCGGCGGCGAACCACTTTTTCAATTTGATTTTTTATTGGACATATTAAAAAAAGCGAAAGCACACGGATTACATACTATAATCGAAACTTGTGGTTTTACAACGCAAATTAGAATAAAGCAAATTTCAGAATATGTAGATTTGTTTTTGTTTGATTATAAGGAAACTGACGCAAAATTACATAAAGAATTTACCGGTTTTGATAATATTATTATACTGAATAACTTAAAAACCTTGAATTCAATGGGAAAAAGTATTATTCTTCGATGTCCGATTATTCCGGGATACAATGACCGGGAGGAACACTTTAACGGAATAGCTAATATTGCTGACAGTATGGAAAACATTGTGCATATTGAAATTGAGCCATATCATTCTTTAGGAAGTGCAAAATATGATTCCTTGGGTATGAATGAGAGAAAAATCACATTGCCTGATGAGAACGATAAGAAAATATGGCTTGCAAAGATTTGTGCAGGAACAAGGAAAAAGGTTTTACTTGCTTAATTTCTTTCTTGAAAAGCACAAAAAATAAGGTATTGTTATATATACATTAACGATAAGGAATGAGGCGATGACTATATATGTTAAAAGAATATATTTTGAATAAAGAGCATTATAAATTCAGACGCGAAGCAGGTGTGGTTGACTTAAAAGACAGCGATAGTATTGCGGAACGAGTATGCAAGCGTTTCGAGAAAATGTGTGCGCTTGAAACCCCTGTAATATTACCGGGTGAAAAGATTTGCTTTATTAGGACTGTGAAGAATCTTCCGGAAATTATATCCGATGAAGAGTGGATAGAAATAAAGAAAAAGCATTTTGTTCATGAATCCGGATTTGTGTCTAATATGTGTCCGGAGTATGGTGAAATAATCAAGGATGGATTGCTTAAAAGAGCGGAATTTGCAGATGAATATGGGAAAAGAGAAATTGCAGCTATAATAGATTTGGCTGACAGATATCGTGCCGAAGCTGAAAAGCAGGGACGGACCGATATAGCAGAATCATTGGTGAATATACCGCGGTACGGCGCAGCAAATTTTAGAGAGGCATTGCAGTTTTTGAGAATATTACACTACGCACTTTGGCTTGAGGGGAGCTATCATAATACTGTAGGAAGATTTGATAAATATATGTATCCGTATCTTAAAAAGGATATGGATGGCGGAATATATACGGAGGACAGCGCTCTTGAACTGCTTGAGGACTTTTTTATATCGTTTAATAAGGACAGTGATTTGTATACGGGCGTTCAGCAGGGCGATAACGGACAAAGCATGGTTCTCGGCGGTGTAGACGAGAATGGAAACTATGTGTTTAACTTACTGTCAAAGCTGTGTTTAAGGGCAAGTAAAAATCTGATGATGATAGATCCCAAAATAAATCTGCGCGTAAATAAAAATACACCCATGGAGATATTTGAACTCGGCAGTGAATTGACAAAGGCCGGGCTTGGGTTTCCGCAGTATTCAAATGATGATATTGTGATAGAGGGACTTGAAAGAGTCGGCTATGACAGGCGGGACGCAGCGGAATATGCCGTTGCGGCGTGTTGGGAGTTTATAATACCGGGGAAGGGTGCAGATATTCCCAATATCGGTGCGCTTTCGTTTCCCAAGGTTGTAAACAAGGCAATGTACGAGCATTTGATGTCCTGCGAGACCTTCGATGATTTTGAAGGAAAGGTTTATGATGAGATTGCAAAGGAATGTGACTCGATATGCGGCGAGATAAAGGATATATGGACTATTCCGTCACCGCTTATGAAGGTTTATATGCCCGAAATAAAATATCATAACTTTGGTATACACGGGACGGGAATAGCAACGGCAACCGATTCGTTGTATGCAATAAAAAAGCACATTTATGAGATTCGGGACATACAAAAGGAGGAATTGATTGAGGCGGTGCAGAGCGATTTTGAACTGCACAGTGAGCTTTTGCCCAAGCTGCGATTTCATACAGAGAAGATGGGTAATGATATTGACAGGGTTGATAATATAGCAACCGGCCTGCTGAAATGCTTTTCGGATAATTTAAGCAAGCGCAAAAACTGCATGGGCGGGAGTTTCAGAGCGGGAACGGGAAGTGCGATGTATTATTTGTGGCATGCGAATGAAATCGGCGCCTCGGCAGACGGAAGAAGAAAAGGCGAGCCGTTTGGAACTAATTTTTCACCGAGCCTTTTTGCAAAAATAAACGGACCGTTTTCTGTAATCAAGTCGTTCACAAAACAGGATTTTGTTAATGCGGTAAACGGCGGTCCGCTGACACTTGAATTTCATCACAGTATGGTGTCTGATGATGAGTGTGTAAAAAAGGTTGCGGCTTTGGTTAAAGCATACATAACTTTTGGGGGTATTCAGTTACAGCTGAATGTGGTCAATATAGAGAAAATGAGGGACGCACAAAAGCACCCGGAGAAATATCCGCAGTTGGTTGTGCGTATCTGGGGTTGGAGTGCATATTTTGTTGAGTTGGACAAGGAATTCCAAAATCATGTTATAAAAAGACAGGAATATACCCTATGAACGGAACGATTTTTGATATTAAAGAATGTTCGATGCATGACGGACCGGGAGTAAGAGTAACGGTATTTTTGAAGGGGTGTCCGCTGCGGTGCATGTGGTGTCACAATCCTGAAGGATTAAGCCGTGAACCGCAGTTGATGTTCAAAGAAAATCGCTGCTGTCGGTGCGGAAAATGCCGCATTAAGTGTAATCATGATATTTGCCAAAGATTTAATAGGTGCGTATATGCCTGCCCAAACGATTGCCTGTCGGTCAGCGGAAAAATGATAGGTGACGCGGAGCTTGCCGAGTCTTTACTAAAGCAGAAGAATATGTTACAATTTATTAATGGAGGAGTAACATTTTCGGGCGGTGAACCATTGCTGCAATGGGAGTTTGTTTGTGCGGTTATTGACAGAATAAGCGAACTTAATATTGCAATACAGACAAGTGGTTTTGCGGAAAGCAATGCCTACAGGAGTGTGGTTGACAAGGTAGATTTTGTTATGCAGGATATAAAAATAATGAATCCGGAGAAACATAAGCTGTATACGGGCGTAGAAAATTCCAAGATTTTGGATAACATAGATTATTTAAAAAAAAGCGGTAAGAAATTTGTTTTCAGGGTGCCGCTGATACCGGATATAACGGATACGGAGGAAAATCTTAAAGAGATTTCCAAATTTGTGGGGGGACACAGGACGGAGCTTATGAGATATAATACCTTTGCAGGAGTGAAATATCCTATGCTTGGAATGAAATACAAGCTGTCAGACAGAGAAAGCCGAAAAGACGATTATACAAAATATTTTGAAAATGCAGTATTGTTATGATAAAAGGAGATGGGAAAGCGGATATGAACAGAGTAAACATTTTAAGCAGGCTTTTTGACTTTAAGGTAGTTACTAATACCTGCGACGGAAGAAGCGCGGAAAATAAAATTGATTTATACGAGGGAAAATACGGTAATGTTTCTGCGGTATTTGTAAGCGGAATGGCGGAGAGGGCAGGAGACCTTAGCGAAAACGGTTCGTTTGACCCGGATAACGGAATTGTTATTAAGCTGCACGCAAAGGCTGCACAGGAGGGGTATGTTTCGGTATATAAATACGGTGAGTTTTGGAATGAGCCGTATTTCGGAAATAATCTGAGTGATGTTCCGGACGAAACGCAGCTTTTAATTATCAAAAAAAGTGACAATAAGTATATCGTTTTGTTGCCTGTTTGCGGCGAACATTTTAAGTGCGTTTTTGTCGGCGGCGATCAAGACGGTGAATTATCCGCACGGGTTTTTTGTTGGAAGAAAAATGTTTATGTTTGTGATGATTTGGCGTTTGTCTGTGCCGAAGGCGAAAATCCGTATGTGTTGGTTAAGTCATGTGTTGATACAGCGCTGAAAGCAATGCAAAGTCCCGTGAATACCATAGAAAACAGAAACTATCCCGACATTTTTGAATACCTTGGCTGGTGTACCTGGGACAGTATGCAGATACGCGTATCAGAGGACGGAATTATTGAAAAGTGCGATGAGCTGAAGGAAAAATCGGTACCGGTCAAGTGGGCAATAATTGATGATATGTGGGCTCATGTGAAGGATTTTTATGATCGTGAATATGATGATGATACGGGAATGTTTGACATAATGCACCGTTCGGCGCTGTACGATTTTGAGGCAGACCCAAGAAGGTTTCCGGACGGACTGAAAGAATGTATTTCAAAAATAAAGGAATACGGTTTAAAGGTGGGAATGTGGTATCCGACAACCGGTTATTGGCGTGGGATAGACAAATACGGACCCGCTTATGACAAACTGAAGGACTATCTGATTGAAACGTCAAACGGCTATGTTGTTCCCGATTGGAAGAGAAATAACTCATATATGTATTATTATACCGTATTTGAATTTTTCAAAAAATGCGGGGCGGACTTTATAAAAATCGATAATCAGTCAATGACCAGACGCTATTATTACGGACTTGAAACGGTAGGAAGGGTTGCGCGCGAATATCACGGCGGACTTGAGGCTGCTGCCGGCGAGTTTTTTGATGGTTGTATGATAAACTGTATGGGAACATCAAGCGAGGATATGTGGAACAGGACAACCAGCCCCATTACAAGAGTGTCGGGTGACTTTCTGCCGGAAAATAAAGAGTGGTTTTCCAACCATGTTATGCAGTGTGCATATACATCAATATTGCAAGGACAGTTTTATTACTGCGATTGGGATATGTGGTGGACGGACGACGGACAGAACGAAAAGAACAGCCTGATTCGTGCAATAAGCGGCGGACCTATATATGTCAGCGACAAGATAGGCAGAACAAGGTCTGATGTTTTAAAGCCGCTTATATTAAACGACGGAAGAATTCTCAGGTGCGACAACGTATGTATGCCGACCGAGGATTGCCTTGTAGTAAATGCGTTAGACAGCGGAAAGGCGTTAAAGCTGCAAAACATGGCGAATGGCTGCGGAATAATGTCTGTGTTGAATGTGGACGAAAAAAATCGTGCTGTTGATGCGGAAATAAGCGGAAAAATGGTTTGCGGATTTGAGGCGGACGAGTATTTGGCATACGAATACTTTTCAAGAGAGGTTAAGGTACTCAAAGAAAGAGAATCGTTTAAAATACGGCTTGACGATAATGATGAATATAGGCTTTATATATTTATTCCGCTTAAAGACGGATATGCGCCGATAGGCAGAGTTGATAAGTTTATTACACCAAAATCAATAGAATATGTTTGTGACAAAAAAATCAAACTTGTTGAGGACGGCCCATATGCGTATTATGATAACGGCAAGCTGAATATTGTTGAATAAAAAATTTATAAAGGAGCGATTAAAGTGTTATACTGTAATGTTATTCACAAAATTTCCAATGACAGTTCTGTTGATTATACAATAGAGCCTTTAAAGTTTCAACAGGACGAGGCGCACAAACTCGGATTAAAAACTACGCTTCTTGTCAGCTATGATGTGCTTTTTGTGGAGGATTATGTAAAATATTGCATAGAGCAGTCGGAAAAGTACGGCGATGAACTTGGATTAAATATGCAGTTCTTAATAGGCGAAAAGTATTCGGAATTCAGTAAAACCAGAGAGGGTCAGCTGCATCTGATGCCGTTTGAACAGCAGAAAATTATGGTTGAGGAGCATTTTGAAAGGTTTAAGGCGGCGTTCGGATATTATCCGAAATCGGTTGCGTTTTATTATATGTCTGCACCTATCCTTATTTGGATGAAGGAAAAATATCCGGAGTTTAAGATAGCAATAATGAATTGCTTTGAGGAAGGCATACATATGTACGATGGTAACCGCCACGGCTGGAATCTGTTTTGTGAGGGCAGTCCGTGGGGAGCGTACTATCCGTCAAAGAAAAACAGTATGTGTCCGGCATATGATGAGGCGGACGCTATCGGAATAGTGGCGGTGCCGCACCTTAACAGGGATATGATGATGGCGCACATAGGGCGCGACGACTGCTTTTCCAGTCATTCCGCCAATGTACAGCGCGGCATGGTGAACGAAGGGAACAAATGTAAGTATTTGTATGACTTTTTTGATGAATGGAAAAAGCAGAGCAGTTACAACAAAGCCGTATATTATAATACTCTTGTAAATGCGTTATGGCTTGATGAAGGCAAAAATTTTGAAGAAACTGTTGAGGATTCAAGAGATTTGTATTGTCAGACGCTTAGAATTTATAAAGACAATGAGGATAATGGTGAGGCAAAGGTTTGCACTATGGCAGAGTATGCCGATATACATAATAAGCTGTGTAATTATGACACGGCGGATATTAACCTTTGGAACGATTTGCTCATGGGAAGTAAAAGGCAGCTGTTTTGGTGTTCAAGAAGTGAATACCGAATAACAATAGACCCGAACCTCGGCGGCGCTATTGTTGATTTAAGACCGTATGCGGGAAGATTGAGCATTGTTCCGGGACCCGACAGCGATGTTATGTGGACAGGGAGTTATCCGTATGTGCTGCATAATTGGCACAGAGAATCATGCCATACCTGCTTTATAAACGGCGAGAACCTTTTTGAACATAGGACAACAGCGTCCGTAAAAAAAGAAGAAAACGGGGACATAGCGCTGATATTGGAGCCTGTGGAGCTGGACGTTGACAATGCGACTATTGATGTACAGAGCATATTTTTAATCAAAAAAGATGGCAGAATTGCAATTAGGAGAAAGATTTTGTCATCATCAGAGCCTCAGAAGGAATACAGTGTTAAAGAACAGTTCCGCGGAACTAAAGGAACGGGGGTTCTACCCGAAGATTACAAAGGAACAAGGCTGTATATAGATGATAAAAACGGTGAATTGAGCCTCTCTGCAAATTATGAGGACAGAAAAATCGCATCGAATAATGCGTCATGCGTGGGGTGTTATGTTCCGCAGCTTAATACAACCGTTGAGCTGATAACCGAGGATAAAAATGCGCGCTTTACGGCAGAAGAGGGCTATATGTTCCGTCCGTATTATACAATGATCTGTGAACATACTACGGTTAAAGCGGGAGAGGAGGTTGTGACATGGCTGAAAATAAGGTAATCCGGTGTCCCGAGTGTATGCGCAGGGATATTGATTCGGAATTGTTTTATGATAAGAAGGATGATGAGTATTATTGCAGACTGTGTTGCTATAGCGCTGATGAGGAAACGGCGTTTGGCGACTTAAAAAAATTTAAAACAGAGAAGTATAAGTCATATAAATACAGTAAATAAAACCGTACGGGCGCAGAGCTGCAAAACGGCAAAACGGCGAGAGCATCAAACGCTCTCGCCGCATAACAGACGGGATTAAAGATGTTTATTCTCACAGGTGCTTTCTCTTGCAATCAGCTTTGTCGGCAATATGTGTTGCTGCGGAGCGGTGAGTTCTTTGTTTATCAGACCTACGAGTGTGTCAACGGATTTTAACGACATTTTTGTTTTTGAGGTAGATACGCTTGTGAGAAGAATCGGAAAATGGTATCTTGACGCAATGTTATCAAAGCCGACAACGGAAATGTCGTCGGGAATGTTTAACCCGGATTTTCTTACAAGGTACATGACCTCAAGCGCGATAAAGTCGGAAAAGCAGATGATTGCCGAAAATTTGCCTTTTTCCTGATTTAAAACCTGCTCTATAGAGGCGGTGTCGCTTTTGGTGTCAATTTCTTTTACAATCAGATTTGATACAGGAATATTGTTTTCGACGAACGCCTTGATGATGCCTTGACGACGCTTTTTTGCACTTGATATATATTCGTTGGTGTTAATGTATAATATTTGGGTGTGTTTTAATTTAATAAGATAGTCGGCGGCGGAATACCCGCCCTTAAAGTCGTCGCAAACAACATAATTAGAGTTGTCGTTCTCGTAGTTACGGCCAAAGAATATATAGGGAATGTGCTGCTTGTTTAACAGCTTGGTAACGCTTGCGTTTTTTTGTGTGGGACAGATAATTATGCCGTCCACGTTTTTGCTTATTGCAGATATAACTGCGGACTTTTCGTTTTCGCTGCTTTCGTCTGTGTTAAAAACAATAGCCGTATATCCGTACTCTTTCAGCTTATTTTCCATTTCCTTAATCATTATGGAAAAGTGAGGGTTTGAGATATCGCCTACTATAATAGCGACGCTTTTGCTCTTTCCGGAACGCATTGCACTCGCATAAGAATTGGGAATATACCCCATTTCGTCCGCGGTTTTAACAATGTATTCCTTTGTCTTTTTTGAGATATCGGGTTTATCGTTCAATGCGTGCGATATTGTATTTACGGAATAACCGGTTTTTCTTGCTATATCTGCCAATGTTACACTCATACCAGAAATTGTCATTATTCAGCAATCAGAATATAATGACACTCCTTTCGTTAAAGTTAAATATAAATATCCAATCATAATAATACAGTAATCGGCAGATTTTGTCAATGTTTTATATTGAAAAAGTTTTAAAGCTAGGATGCGCAAGAGTGTTTTTACTCAAAATTTTATTATAAAATTGCTCAAAAAACAAAAAAATATTGTTGACAAATATGTATATATGTGATATGCTAACATTACAAAAAACATTATCGTTAACGTTAATATGGAAAGGCAGTAAAAACATGGAATATAAAAGTATAATTGATGTTATCAGACCAAAGATAGAGCGAAGAATGAATAATAATCCGCCATATTCCGAACTGTATGAAAAAGAATCGGTTAATCAGGATCACAGGTACGAACCGGGGTATTTTAACATGGAGCAGGGCGACGGCTGGACGCGTTCTTTTTTAAACGGTGCGGTAGCGCTTTTATACTTTCACTATAAAGATGAAAAGTATCTTGATTATTTGAAAAAGGCATTGCCAGTATATGAGGAACATTTATATTCAAAGCTTGATGACATAAGTCATGATACAGGATTTACATATACTCTCGGAACAGTCGCTTACTATAAAGTGTCGGGCAGCGAGGCGGCGCGCAGAGTTTCGCTGAAGGCTGCGGATGAAATGATCAAGCGTTTTAGAATTAAAGCAGGTATAATTCAAGGTTTTGGGAGAGTAGATTCGCCGCGTGCTCAAACTATAGTTGATGACATGATGAATCTTGCTATTATTATGTGGGCATATTCCGAAACAGGAAATAAGTTTTACAAACATGTGTTTGAATCGCATATACAAAAGATATATCAATATGTAATGAGAAGTGATTATAGCTTTAGACATTCGTTTTTGTTTGATATATACAGCGGTACCCCGATAGGTGAATTGAATTACTGCGGGTATTCAATCGGCTCGTCGTGGTCGAGAGGACAGATGTGGGCGCTTTATGGCGGAATAAATGCGCTTGCGGCAACATCGGATACGGAGTTGTATTTGCCTACGATTAACGGTGAAATAAATTATTTGTATTCAAAAATAAAAGACCGGTTTATACCGACATGGGACTTTAACTGTGTTGGAGCAAGCACGGATATGATAGATACATCGGCGGCAGCAATAATGGCTTCTGCGCTGCTTAAACTGGGGTATGGAGATAACAAATGTAGGCTTACCGGGCCGGTAGAGAATTGCATTCAATTAGCGGATGACATTTTGTCGGTGTTACTGGCGGAATATATGGCATCCGATGATGCGGATAATATATTGGAAGGGGGTCAGTGCGGTCTGCATAACGCGGGTTGTGTATGGGGAGATTATTTTTTGATTGAAGCATTGATGAGAAAAATCTACAAAAATAATATGCCTGATTTTTGGGCATAAAGAAAGGAAATGAATTTTATGAAGTTATTTAACAAGGTTGTATGTGGAATGCTGGCGGCAGCTCTGTGTGTATCTGTGACAGGCTGCGGTAAAAAAACAGTAAGTGATGAGGTGCCGGAATTTAAGCTTTCGGATAAATATCCAATCGAAACTGATGAAACATTAAGAGTGTATGTTAAGAATTTTACTCCGAATCAATATGTGAGTTCTTTGAATGACACCGAATTCAAAAAATATCTCGAAGAAGCGACCGGTATTAAAACCAATTTTGAATCTGCGCCGGTTGGCAGTGAAGATGATGGATTTAATCTGATGCTTGCATCGGATGACCTTCCTGATGTTATTATATGCGGGGGTTGGAGAAATCCTGAGGCCGACTCGTATCTTGATGATAAAACGCTGACTGATTTAACGCCGTATTTAAGCGGTGGAGCAATGCCCAATTTGAAAAAAATTCTCGATGAGAACCCTGAATACGATAAGCAGACAAAAGCTCTCAGCGGTCGGTATTTTTATGCCCCGATGATTCTGGGTGATGATATTCTCAGAAGCTATATGCTTTATGTAACACGCCAGGATTTGCTTGACAAAGCCGGACTTCAGGCTCCGGAAACTGTTGACGAGTGGGAGAAAACGCTTACAAAGTTCAAAGAAATGGGCGTAAAGTATCCGATAACAATAAGAATAGATAATACTACTGCTCCGTTTTTGAGCGGATTTGGTGTTATGAACGGTTTTTATCATGAGGGCAACACCGTTAAATTCGGAGCCAACGAGGACGGCTATTACGAATATTTAAGAACTATGGCGCGTTGGTATAAAAATGGGTTGCTTGATCCCGAATTTGTTGATCAGACCTCATCAAGAATATCCCAGATTGTTACAAGCGGCGAGTGCGCGTCGTTTTACGGAGCGGTAGGCGGAGGATTAGGCACATATATGAGCGCGGTAAGCAAAGACAGCGGAATCAGATTCGCACCGACAAAGGTGCCGGCGCAGACAAAGGGCGAAAAACCTATGTGGAATATGTCGCAGTCGCGCGTTCACCAGGCAGGTGCCGCAATAGGGTATACCTCAACGAAAAAAGAACTCGCAGCACGCTTTATTGACTTTGGTTACTCAGAAGAAGGACAAAAAATATGGAATTTCGGTAAAGAAGGTGTAAGCTATACAATGAAAGCGGATGAAAACGGAGAAGTATATCCGCACTATACCGATATAATTACCGATCCCGAAAAGCGCATACCGGGAACCTCCATATCTAATGCATTAACAAAATATGCTTCAGTCGGAAATCCGATTTCGGTACAAAGCAAGTGGTATCTGCTTCAGGTAAACAATACCCCGGAACAGCGATTGGGTCTTCAGTATGCAAATGATACGGATGTAGACAAATATATGATGCCGCCGCTTTATATAAGCAGCGATAATGCAAAAAGTATCAATGATTTAACTACACCGATAAACACATATATTGATGAGCAGATTGCAAAAATCATAACAGGTCGCGTTGATACAGAAGAAGGTATCAGCGAAATGCGTAATACATTAAAGAAACTGAAGCTGGATGAGCTTATAAAAATGCATCAGGATGCATATGATACATATTCAAAAAACAACTGATATTTTATAGTGTTGAGAGAGAGGGGCGCGGATGGTGAAGCATGGTTTAACAGCAAGATTGAAACGAGATTTGAGGATAAATAAGGAGTTGTATCTAATTCTTTTAGTTCCGCTTATCTGGTATGTTATTTTTAAGTATATCCCGATGTACGGTACATTGATGTCGTTTCAGAACTATAATATGAGACTTGGTATAAGCGGCAGCGAATGGGTGGGTCTTGAAAATTACAGACGATTTTTCTCTGATCCGTACTTTTCAAGAGATATATGGAACACTATATCACTGAGCTTAAAGGGAATAGTAGTGGGCTTCCCCATCCCCATAATTCTGGCACTTTTAATAAATGAGCTGACAAACAAAACTTTCACAAAGTTTGTTCAAACAGCAACATATATACCGCATTTTATATCTATGGTTGTAATTTGCGGTATGCTGAAAGTGTTCTTGGCAAAGGATGGCGTCATATCATCTATGGTTTCGCTGTTTCCGGGAGTTAGTATAAAAGAGTCACTTTTGAACAATGCAAATTTGTTTGCAACAATATTTATAGGATCTGACATTTGGCAGGAGGCAGCATGGGGATCAATAATATATGTTGCGGCAATAGCAGGTATTGATCAGCAGCTTTATGAGGCCGCTGAAATAGATGGTGCTGGCAAGTTTAGGCAAATGCTTTGCGTTACCTTGCCTTGCCTTGCACCAACAATTATAATAATGCTTATCCTGCGTGTTGGCGCGGTTTTCACAACAAATAATGAAAAGATACTTTTGCTTATAAATTCGCTCAATGCAGAAAAGGCTGAAACATTGTCATATTACATATATAAAAAGGGTATCACGAATGCAGACTATTCATTGTCTGCTGCGGCAGGTTTGTTTAATTCTATAATAAACTTTGTATTTGTAATTGCGACAAACTTTATCAGTAAACATGTATCTGAAACATCATTATGGTAAAAAAGTGAATTAAGTGAGGATTTTATAGATGATTAAGAAAAGTAATTCCCGTAAAGTCTTTGAGGTTTTTAACATTGTTTTAATGTTGTTTCTGTCATTTATTGCGATTTATCCGCTGATTTTTGTTTTGAATGCATCTTTCAGTGATTCAAATGCATTGCTCAGAAACGGAGGCAGACCACTTTGGCTGCCTATAGACGCCAACATTCAGGCGTATAAGATGGTTTTTAGTAATAAGCTGTTATTAACAGGATATATGAATACAATATTTGTAGTTGTTGTAGGTACAATTTTGGATGTGGTTCTGTCGGCTATGTGTGCATATCCTTTATCCAAAAAGGGACCTATGTTAAACTCAATAGCAACAAAGATAATTATATTTACTATGTTTTTTTCCGGCGGACTGATACCAACATATATGCTTGTTAAGAACATAGGTTTGATGGACAACATTTGGGCGTTAATTATCCCTGCCTCAATAAGCACATATAATATGATTATTTTAAGAACAGGTTTTTCTTCCATACCGGAAAGCTTAACAGAGAGTGCGTTGATTGATGGAGCAAGCCAAATAAAGATTCTTTTTAAGATCATGTTGCCGCTTGTAAAACCTACTCTCACAGTTATTGCCTTGTATTATGCCGTAACGCGATGGAATGCATGGTTCGATGCGTCAATATACCTCCAGAGAAATTCTGATAGGTGGCCGCTTCAGTTAATATTAAGACAGATTTTGATACAAAATGATGTCAATACCGGTGAAACAGGTGTTGACCAAATGCAAAATGTTGCAGAATCCATAAAGTATGCGACTATCATTGTTGCTACACTGCCGGTGGTATGTATTTATCCGTTTGTACAGAAATACTTTACCAAGGGTGTAATGATTGGAGCTGTTAAAGGATAGGAGGTTATGTAATGAAAGTATTGAAAAAAGCGGTATGCATGTCGTTGGTAGTTTCAATTTTGTTGGGGACAACAAGTATTGCACCGATAAACGCATATGCAGCAGAAAAAGTTGCGGTTTTAAAGTATGATGGCTTTTCTACATATAAGACTCATCAGAGTATTGATGAATATGTTGCGGGCGCAACAGTAGAATTAGATGGCAATAAAAACAAAGTGTTGCAGATGGTTCTTGGAAGCGACACGAGTGTACTGAGTTGGAACGCCGGAATCCCTCTAATGTCTTATACAGTATCATTCGATATGTATTTAACGAAGAAAACCACTAATGCTGTATTTTTCGGCATTAAGGATAAAAATAATGCTTCGTATGATTTATGTGGAACCAACAAGGCTTGGGACGGTAAAAAATTAAGTGCATATGCTCCGGTAAATAAGTGGTTTCCTGTTGCATTGAGTATAAATACCGAAACAAACAGGTACAGCGTAAGTGTGAACGGCAAAAACATTTTATCAGATTATGTTTTGCCAATCAATAACACGGACATATCGTCAATTTACTCTAACTTTAAAAGTGAAAAGAGCGGAACAATCGTAAAAATTGATAATTTGATGATTAACTCCGGATTAACAAAAGCCAGTGCCTATCCGAGCGAAAAGTATAATAATGAAACGGATGCAGCTGTAAAGGATGAGAAGAAGATACGACAGCCGGAGAATGCGGAATATTTCTTTGAGGATTTTGATAACATTTATGTTCCGATGGAAACAATGCTTAACTATAAAGGTACGCACAGAGAGTTTCAAAGGGTACTTAAATCCGATTCGAACTCTATGAAGGTTTGTACAGAGGAAAACGGGAATAAATATCTTGAGTGTATCAGAAAGGCGTCCGATCCGTACATAAATATTTTGTTTGAGCAGTTATATAACAAAACCGGCAGAATGTTTTACGAGGATATAACGATGTCGTGGGAGGGTTCAAACGGCGGCGAAATATCGCTGTTTACTGCAAAATCCCATGCCGGTGTCGATGTTGGTTTGCTTCATATGACGACAACAGGTGATGTGTACATACCGTCAAACGGCGAGATTATCGGCAAAATTCCGGCAAAGGAATGGGTAAATCTTGTCTGCGAGGTTGACACCGATTTAGGGGTTTATGCAATATATAAAAACGGCAATCTGTTGAAAGGCGAAATTCCACTTAGCTGCGGTACGAACTTTGACACACTGAGACAATGGCGTATTTATATGTGGCCGTACGGAAACGGATCAAAGATTAACATTGATAAGTTGGCGGTATATTCGGCAGAATCAATGGACAAAAGAACGAACGACATGATAAACGGTCATTCATATTACAAGTTTGCCGATGATTCCGTTGCGGTAGAACAAGCGAACGGAGCGGTGGCTTTCAATACATACGCAAAACGTATTTTGGTTAACGGAGAGCGTATTGATGTGTCATCAGCACCTATTTTGGACGATGATGGTTATTGGCTGCCTCAGGAAATTATTGAAAAGGGCTTTAATGCTGCGGTTATTGAGGAAAATGGACAAGTAAAGGTTAACTCGGTTAATGTTAAATCAAAGAAAGTTAATGACTTAATTTATGTCGAAATTGAAGATTTAGCTCAAAATGTGTTGAAACTGAATTACTTTTACGATGGTGAAGGTGCGGAAACAGGGTTTGGTGCAATAGGAAATTCCGATTTTTCAAAATATAAGGAAAATTCATATAACTTCAGAGAAATAAGTAATTATCTTATATTTACAAGACCTAAAAAAGATGAAATTTTAAGGCTTTTTAACAGCATATCAAAAAATCAACATCCAAGATGTGTCTTGGATAAATCCCAGATGGATAATATGCTGTGGCAAATAAAACTGCCCGGTTGGAAAAACACATATGTCAATGATTTGCTTAAAACGGCAGACAGATATGTAACAAGTCCTGAAATCCTGTTGACAAAATCGGATGGAATAAGACTTAGCGACATTGTTACAATCTGGGAGCGGACAATACCGCTTTCGCTTGCGTATTTATACACAAAGGATGATAAGTATAAAAACAGATTATGGCAGGATATGGAACGCATGGGCAGCATGGACGCATGGAATCCGGATCATTTTCTTGATGTTGGCGGCGGTACATTCGGTATGGCAATAGCGTATGACTGGCTGTATGATTATTGGACGGATGACCAAAGAGAAAAATTTGAAACCTGGATATACAATAACGGTATTTCATACGCTTTGCAGGCAGAATTTGATGAATGGTATTATAATATCGTATGGTTGGAGCCAATTGGCGAGGATGATGTACCGCTTGGAAACTGGGCAGCGGTTTGCCAGGCGGGTATGATTATAGGTGCGCTTGCCGTTATGGATAAATATCCGGATGAAGCGGCGCAGGTTATTGAGAGCGGTCTCAGACACATCGAATATATGTGGCCGTCATACGCTCCGATCGGTGCATGGGCCGAAGGCCCGTTGTACTGGGGGTATTGCGGATATTCCGTTGTGAGCTTGCTTGCGGCGCTGAAGTCGGGACTTGGGACAGCGTTCGGTTATGATGATTACAAGCCGCTGAAAAAATCATCGTACTACATGATGGCAATGTGCGGTGCAACAAATATGTTCAATTACGGAGATTGCGATTATTCATGGCAGAACACCACTCCGATGTCGTGGTTTGCAAATGCATATGATGACATAGGAATAGCGGAGTTCAGACTGAACTATCTGAATAAAAAATACGCGGAGGTTGCCGCATACGATTTGGCATTTATGCCTTTTGTTCTCGGTACCGATTCGGTTGAAAAGCTGGCTAAGGATATGTATTTTGAGTATGAAGAAACCGGAATGATGCGTTCGGGATGGACGTCGGAATCCGATTCGTATCTCGGCTATCATTGCGGAACAAATATGGCAGGACACATGAATTATGACTCAGGGTGTTTTGTATATGATATAATGGGAACCCGCTGGATATGCGACTTGGGCAGAGACGGATATAACGGAAATACCTCAACCTATTACAGAATGAGAGCAGAGGGCAACAATGTTTATGTTTTTGACCCGGATGACTCAATGGGGCAGGTAAAGGAAACCTACGGTCAGGGACTTGTTCGGCGCGAGAGCAATGATGAAGATTCTTTTGCTGTTATAGACATAACCGCATCGTATTCAAATGTGGCGAACAAAGCACAGCGAGGTTTCAGACTTACCGATAACCGTAAAGTTGCCGTGATAAAGGATGAGATAGAGCTTAAAGATGATAAAACGCATAAGTTTTATTCATTCCTGCATACCGGAACAGAAATAGAGATTGCGAATTCAAAGACGGCATATTTAAGGGATAAAGGCAAAACAATGCAGGTGAAACTTGATACAAATCAGCCGCTTGAATTTAAGGTCATGGAGGCATATCAGATGGAGACATCGCCAACGCTGGATTATGACCAAAAGGATAACTCAAAGTTTAAGAAACTTGCAATCTGCGGCGAGGTCAAAGGAAACATTGATATCATGGTTACATTGACTCCCCAAATTGGCGGCGTAGATTTTGCATCGGTGCAAAATCAGCCCATGTCCGACTGGGCGCTTGTGCCTGAGAGCGGAACAGAAAAAGCACAGCTGAAACTTGATGGGATTACAATAAACGGCAATCCGTATTCTATGTTTAATGCAGATATCGAAAATTACACCTACTTTGTTTCGGATGGGGGAGGAATCTCGGTTGACGCATATACAACCGATGAAAATGCGGATGTAGTTATAACAAACAATGGCAATGGGGAATATTCGTTTACTGTATATCAGAAAAATTATCCGCTAAACTTTAGAGTATATACGCTTAAAATCATGTCAATGAATACCGGAGTAACCGATGCAACATTGCTCAATCCGTCGGATATTATTGCAAGTCATCAGCCACAGGCGGAAAATGCGATAGGCAATATTATGGATGGTGACAGCAAAACCAGGTGGTCGGCGCAGGGCACAGGGGTATATGCTCAGTATGAATTTGACAAAGAATATGATATATCAAAGATAACGCTTAAAACACATGAAGGAAATAAACGTCAGCAGTTCTTTGATATACAGGCGTCAACGGACGGCATAAATTATACAACGGTTTACAGCGGTAACACAAGCGGGACAACTCTGGATAACGAGGTGTTCGCAATTCCGACAACAAGAGCAAAATTCATTCGCCTTGTTTGCAACAGATGTTATTTCCCCGCAACAGGTGTTTGGAGCGAATGGAATTCTATTATTGAATTCTATGTATATGGTAATTAAGAGGTATAATAATGTCAACCTGTATATGTTTAAGAAAAAACAGAATTTTATTACTTGGGCTGATTGTATTTGTAGTCATGTCATTGTTTGATACTGCCGCTAATGCGGCGGTATCGGACGATGTGACATTCCTGTTCAGACATGATTTTGATGACGCTGTCGATATCGAAAGACTTGGAATTACCGTTGCGGCAAAAGACAGCTTTATCGGATATGATTCGGATGGAATGAACGGAAAATGCATAAGAATGCGGCGCATATCCTCGGATTTATATATAGAAATCGATAAACCGACAAACGCTTCAAAGATTGTTGAGGATGGATATTTTAAATGGAACAACACCGACGGGTATGTCGGAGAGGTCAACTTGTTTGCTGTAAAATATTCCGATAATACCTATTCTGATTTTGTCAAGCTGAAATCAAACGGCAGCTTGGTTACGTATGACGGCATAACAATAGGAAATATCGGCAGCGATTTTGCGCATCTTGAGTGTGTTATAGATTTGGAAAAACAAACTTATGATGTGTACAAGGACGATGTCAGACTTACGAACGGCATACGGTTTAGTAACGGTTCGGCATTTTCAAAATGGCGGCTGTATATGTATAACAAAACCGGAACAGCTAATTTGTATATTGACAAGATTGCGCTGTACGAGGGCGAAAGAAAAGGCAACCTGACATATTCGTCGTACCCGTTTGCGGATAATAGCGTGGCGGTTGCACAGGCAAAGGGCGGTACAGCATTCCACACAATGAGCAAAAAAGCTCTTGTGTCAGGTAAAAGAGTTTCTGTCGAAAACAGTCCGTTTATCGATGATGAAGGCGTGTATTATATTCCGATTGAACTGCTGCAAAAGGGTTTTAATGCGGAAGTAACCGATAACGGCGAAAAAATATTGGTAAATCAAACCGCAGTCGGGTCTGTAAAGAAGGATAACATAACCTATTGTGAGATTTCATCGGCGGCAAAAGCGTTAAAGCTAAATTGGTTTGCAGATACAAGCGGCGCAGAACAAGGCTTTGGAATCATGGGAAAAGGGAGCTTTGACAGTTTTAAGGCTGACTCCCATGAGTACAGGGAATTATCAGGGTATCTTATTTTCGATCGTCCGAAAAGTGAAAAAATACTTGGTGATTTTGAAGACGGCGGAGCGGGACATCCAAGACTGCTTGTCAATAAATCGCAGATGAACCGGATATTGAACGAATGCAAATCAGGCGGCTGGAAGCATACATATGCGCAGCAGTTGCTAAATGAAGCTGATGGATATCTTGATTCAAAGCCGATATATGTCGGCAGGGTTGACGGTAGCGGGCTGGTATGTCCGGATATAGTAACAATTCATAACAGAACTATACCGCTTAGCTTTGCCTACCTTTACACAAAGGACGAAAAATACAAAAACCGGCTATGGGAAGATATGTGTGCCCTTGGGAATGCAGACAACTGGAATCCGGCACATTTTCTGGATACGGCAGGCGCAACCTATGGCATGGCGATAGCATATGACTGGCTTTATGACTACTGGAACGAAAATGAGCGGACAATGCTTGAAACATGGATTGTTTCAAAGGGGTTGGATTACGGATTGCAGGCAGCATACGGTGACTGGCCATATCAGATAAAGTGGCTTCAAAATATCGGTGAAGATGACAAGCTTCTCGGAAACTGGAATTTTGTATGCAACGGCGGTTTAAGTATGGGTGCGATTGCCGTTATGGATAAGTATCCGGAAAAAGCAAGCAAGGTATTGGAAACCGCGCTCAGGAGCATAGAGTATTCGCTTCCGGTATATGCGCCGGACGGCGGCTGGACGGAAGGCGTGTTATATTGGGGCTACGGCGGTTTTCCGCTTGTGTCAATGCTTGCAAGTCTTGAAGCCTCCGCCGGAACAAGCTACGGTTATGCCGATTATCCGCCGCTTTCGCATACTGCGGACTTTATGCAAGCGATGAAAGGCATTGACGGCTATTTCAATTTTGGCGACTGTGCAGATCACGAAATCAGCTCGGCGAATGTTTCGTGGCTGTCAAAGCGTTATTTGAACGACGATCATGCAGCGTTCAGACAAAATGAAATATTTAATGGTAATGCTGCGGTTTCATTTTTTGATTTGGCATATCTGCCGGCGGAAACGGTTGTTGCCGAAAATCAGCCGCTTGACAAATATTTCGTGGGTGTGGAAACAGGTATGATGCGCAGCGGCTTTAGCGAGGACGATTCGTATCTTGGCTATCATTGCGGCTCAAACCTTGATGGACATATGAATTACGATTCGGGGTGCTTTGTTTTTGACGCTTTGGGAACGCGCTGGATATGCGACTTGGGCAGGGACAATTACATTATACCAAATTACGGAGCCGGCACGGCGGAAAATCCGCCTACAGCATACCGCGTCCGCGCAGAGGGAAATAATGTGTATGTCATCAATCCGGATAAGTCCGCAGGACAGCAGCTTGAAACTACAAACCAGAGTCTGGCAGAAAAAAACAGCACATATGATGAAAGCTATGCAATTGTAGATATATCGGATTCATATGCAAATGCAGCCGATTCGGCAAAAAGAGGCTATGCCTTAACAGACAATAGAAAAACCGCGATTGTTTGTGATGAAATCACGCTTAAAAATAAAACGGAAGAAAATGAGTTTTATTCATTTTTCCATACACAAGCGGAGGTGCAGCTTTCCGGAAACACAGCTTATCTTAGAAGAAATGGAGAAACCGTTAAATTTGAGTTTATCTCAAATCAACCGCTTGAGCTGGTCGTTATGGATGCGTATCAGCTTGATACTTCTCCGGCGGCAGATGAAAGGCAATATTCAAATTCGGGCTACAGAAAGCTTGCCCTGCACGGAAGTGTAAAGGGTGATATAAACATAACTGTAAGGATAACGCCTGTTTCCTCAGAGTCCTCGGCTGAACCGATTGAATATATACCGCTTAATGAGTGGAAAAATCAATATTGTACAGAAATAATTGCCTCAAAATTTATATATGGCGATGCGGTGTATTTCCCAAAAAACATGACGGCGGATAAGCTTAAGAGTACGCTTGCGCCGGATAACGGCAATGCGTTAACGGTATATGATTTATCGGATAATGAGGTTGACGGCAGCATTGAAATACAGGACGGATTCAAAGTTGAAGAAAGACGCAGCGGCAATGCATCAACGATATATATTCTCAAAGAGTTGAAAAATTCTATGAGTTTTACAGAAAATTATGATTCCGTGTTGCGCAGCGGGTATGTTGATTTCTCGGATATTGTAACAGAGAATGAGGATGTGGCAATTTATTTTCCCGTCAATCAAAATGGTTCAATCTCTGAATTAAAGAATCAGTATCCGAATATAAAATGGGATTGGTTGAGCGCGTATTCGGTAACGCATGAAGACAACAGTGCAATATCTGTCAAAAAATCGGCTGAAGCAAGCTACCTTGAAATGAATGAGGTTTACAGACCACTGTATTTGAGGATTGCGGAAGAAACAAAATCTGTTAAGGGAAAGTATCTGATTATAGATTACGATTTTGTTTATAACGGAAAGACCTATGAATATGTTTACAATTCGAGCAGTGTGGGTTTAATGAGCTATAACGGTGTGGGACTTGCCAAAATAAGAGCTGCGGACAATATGCTCATTGCCGGTGATGATAAGGAATGCGGTTATATAGACAGCGGCACAGAGTTTCATCTTACCGGAATTGTGAATACGCAGGACAATACCTTTGACTTGTATAAGGACGGTACACGGCTTGCGACCGGTCTGCCTGTAGGCACAAGCGAAAACTTTCGGTACAGTCAGACATATTTGTATGGGGAATCGTACAAAAAACAAGGTAAGAGTCTTATTATCAAAAATATGGGAATATATCGCAGTGACAACGGAAAATACGGAGAATATAACGCTTGTGGGTTTGCTGAAAATGGAACGAAATATAATGTGGATATGCTTTGTATAACCGTTGTGCAGCCGGACTCGTCATTGATTTGCGCGCAATACGATATGGAAGATGTTTTGAAAAAATGCGAGATAAAAGAAATGCAGAAGGTGAATACGCCTGAAACTCCGAAGCAGTATTGCTGGAGTGTTGGAGGCGCAGAAGGAAGCAGTGAATACTTCTTGTGGAATATAAAAAAAATGCTGCCATTGACATACAGCATTAAAAAATGAGAGGAGGAGAAAAATGTACCACGATAAAATAGGAAACGGAAGTGAGTTTGTGAAAAAAGTGATAGCATTCTCTATAATGATTGCCATGATTCTTTCAATGCAAACGATAGCGCTTGCGGAAAACTCAGTGATTTTTTCAGAAAACTATAATGATCCCAATTACGCTTTGGATTGGGAGATGGTAAACGGAAAAAGCTACAAAGTAATGCCAAGCAGGTATTTCCCGGACATGCTCTACATGTCTGAATACCCCGCCAAAGCAGGTGGAACAGTTGATAACAGATGTCTGACTTTCAGCATGAATACAAAGAATATGAAGTTCTTTACCGAGTCAAGCGGAAGTGCGGACACCAATAATGTAAGGCTTCAGAAATCACTTGGCGGTGCCGTTAATTATGCTAAGGACGGAGCTGCCGCGCAAGCGGGAAACGCAGTGGTATATAAGTGGCAGATTATGTTTTCGGCATTTGATTCAATGCAGTTTACGCTTTGCGGCTACAAAGGCAATCAGCGTTTTGCCGTATTTGAGCCGGACGGTACACTTAAAAGCCAGGATGGCGCAGTCGGAACTTGGGAGCCGAATATTTGGTATAATATCGCAGCTGTATATGTATGTGGAAGCGGTAAATACGATTTATACATAAACGGCGATTTGGCGGCGGAGCAGGTGACAACCGCTGATGCAAATTCAACAACCGATGACCGGCTTTACTGTCAGGCCACAGTCAGTGCAAACACAGACTATGACAGTATTGTTCCGTGTAATGTTTATCTTGATAACATATCGGTCGAGTTATATGGCACAAGTGATGATGTTGTGATTCAAAAGCCGTCTGTTAATGCGGAGTATGTTTCCGGTACAAATATATTCTATAAAATGAATGAAGTAAAGACGGCGGCTGATTTAAGAGAGCGGCTAAGCGCTACTCTTTCATCTGACAGTACATTGATTATTAAGGATGAACAGGATCGGCCGGTGGGTGATGAAGAAAAGATTTCTAAGGTTGATGGTTTGTGGGAGGTAACAAAATCGGGCGTGTATGCCTTTAAGGTTATACCGCACTTAACGCTTGTGAATTCTAATCTCGATAAAGGTGATGGGAATGTGGAATTTACGGCAAGCTTGCGGAATAATTCCCGGTCATACGAAACCGCCGTGTTGCTGCTTGCCATGTATGACAGCAGCGGTGCAATGATTGCTGTTACAGCTGCAGAGTGCTCTGCTCCGCCGGGGGCAGAGGTTCCCGTTTCAATAACGCAAAGTCTTTTGGAAAATTGTGATAAAACAGATGTTTGGCTTATTAAGGGATTTGACAGCATAGCGGCTTACTCAAAGGTTATTCAATATTAAAAATATAACATGAGAGGAAGATGTTTTATGAAAAAAATTTGCGCTGTGTGTCTATTGTTAGTTATGTTGATTGGTTGTTTCGGAATAACCGGCTTTGCCGCGGGAACTGAACTGGTAAACGAAACATTTGACATTACCGACCTGACAGGCTGGGATGCTTTTATAGGGAAAGGCGGAAATTATGAGTCTCGTGATTTAAGCAAAATTCCCGGTTTTACTTCATTGGTTTCGGATGATATAGTTGGCAAAGGACTAAAAATTTCGGTTAACAAAGATATTTATAAATCGGTGATAAATAAAAGCGATTTTTATGACAATATCCGAGTAAGAAATAATAATATTACCAGTCTGGGGAATATATTTGAAAAAGGTGATGTTATTACCGTTGAATATCAGATAATGCTGTCTAAAAAAGATGGCATTACCGTTGATGTCAGTCCGCTTAACAGTTGGATGCTCATGCTTAAATTCAATGCAGACGGCAAGATTTATGCGAACAATGGAGCGTCAGCAATATCCGATTGGGAAGCCGGCAGAGTATATAATATAACATATTTATTTAATAACAAATTTGCTTCAAATGAGTTGGCAAATAACCAAAAAAATGAAGTGTCTGTATACATTGACGGAGAAAAGAAAGGAGATATATATTATCTTTGGGGTGCATTGCCGGCAAGTACAGATTCGCCGAATGACGACTATAATAGAATAGTATATTTTTTGCGCCCAACGGCGAATAATTACGAAGAGGTTGGTAGCTGCGACATCTATTTGGATAATGTGCGTGTTACAAGGTATTCAGCAGACGATACGGTTGATATAAAGAAACCGTCATTTAACGCTGATTATGCGTCTGACGGCAAGGTGTATTTCAACGGTAACAATCCGGTAACGGTTAACGAAGTTAAAAATACTCTTAATGCCGCAAGCACATCAACGGTTTTAATGCAAAAGGGTGGAAAAATTCTTAAGGACGAAGAATTTGTAACAGAGGGAACAAAGGTTTATGAAGTAACAGCGGGAAATGTTTTTGAATTTGATGCTGTTCCGGTAGTTAACAAAATGGAAAGAACGGATTCAACTGTAAACACTACCCTTATTACACACCCGAATTTCAGTAAAATGCTGACAGATTCCAATTTAGATAAGATAGAATTTCCGGTGAATGCAACTACCTCAAATAGCACACGGTTAGAAAATGTCAAATCGGTAAGTGAGTTGTATACCGGTACGGATTTTGGTTGGATGAATGATTATGTACTCAGCCAGGATGACGGAAGCACTCTTACGGTAGAAGAAATTGACGCTCAAAAGGCGGCTCTTAGGATTCGTAATAAGTTCCGCGAAGCGTATATTTCATTTAATAAAAATGAACAAACTGTAGATCCTGACAAAAAACTTGTTATTCAGGGAAGCTATATATACAACGCTTTACCTTACAAAAAGTCATGGGATGAACTTAACTCCAATACGCTTATGTCTTACAACGGTGAAGAACTCGTTTCTGTAATGCCGGACAAAAGAATTCAGATAAGCCCGTGGTTTGACAAAATTGATACGGATGTAAAGGTGAGTGACAACACGGAATTCACCGTTGCCGCTATTGTAGATATGAAAAATTGGACCTATGATGTTTATATAAACGGAAGTCCTGCGGCGAAAGATGTCGCAATAAACGGAGTCAACAATAAAAAGGAGTTTGGATATTCAAGAATTTGGCAGAGAGGTGAATCGGCAGGCGAAAATGACAAAAACGAAACATTCAAAGACCTTTATATAACCGATTTCTCGATTTATCAGCCCGACAGCGTTGCTTTGGCGGATATATCCGCGCTGACGCCCGGCACCGCTGCAGCGGCGCCTGTTAAAAAGCTTTCTATTTCTCTGTGGAAAGACACCGATTTGAACAATGTCAGACTTATAAAGTGTTACCGTACGGGAAATGAATTGAATTCCGTAACCCTGGAAAAGCTCGGCAGCAACGGAATTTATTCAGGATACATTATCGGGAATGAACCGGATGGAATATTCCTCTGGGATATGACGGATATCAAACCGTTAACGGACAGTATTAACTGATTACAAGAAGCAAGATTAAAGGCGAAACGCGCAGCATACCGCGGCACAATACCGCGGTATGCATGAAGAAAAGGAGAGTCAGATGAAAAAGATAGTTCAGTTTATTGTATTCTTGATTGTCATCACCATGACAGTGTGTGCGGAATACTCTGTGTCATATGATGAAAACTCATTTGATGTAACTGTAAACGGCCGACTTGACGGAATAAAGAATATATATGTAATTCAAAAGGACGATCCGATAGTTTCGTCCGGGAATATGCCGATATATATCAGGCAGTATGAATTTGAAAATGAAAATTCAAAAACTTTTAATATCGGAAAGAACCTTAAAAATTCTGTTGTATATGCAGTTTATGTTGATAATGACCTTGCGGGTGAATTTGTTTTTGTTGATATAACGGAGCGAAACAGCATTGCAAAAGAGAAGTTTTCTGCGGCGGCGGATGGAAATGACTTGTATTCCATCATAAATGATAACTATGGTAAAATGGGATATGCGCAAAATCCTGTATCGCAGAAGGCAGCAGCTATACTTTATACATTTATTCCTTTTGACGATGCGAAGGACTTTGATGCTAAACTAAAAAAGGCCAATGCTTTAGAATCCTTAAATAATGCAAAAAACAATGAAGAGGTAAAGCAAATTATAGAAGACAATGAAAAAATATTTGGGACGAATATCCAAAGCTTAATAAAAGCTATGACGGAAAAAGAAAGAGGTACTTTCCTTTCTTTGCTTGGAAAGACAAATTTCACAAAGCGCTCTTTTGAGGATGCGGCAGAGGAGTTTGAGGCAGTTGCGAAATGTGTTTCTTCAGAACATTGGACTCAGCTTTCGGATAATTTGAAAAAATATGCTGCAGTAATAAAAAAATATGAGTCGGCACATTCGTTTGATTTGTCTGCATATGATGATTCAAAGATAGAAAAAGTATGTGCAGAAATGATTAAATATCTTTCCGGCGCGGTCAATGCGGATGATATTGTTGATAAGTTCAAAAACAGCCTTAAAACCGTTGAGGGGGCAGGTAACCAGGGCGGTTCGACAAGACCTTCCGGCGGAAATGGCGGAGGCGGAAAAGGCGGCGGTTATGTAATTGATAAATCTTACAATAATGCAACCGATGTTGTTGACCCGGACCGGAATACGGATGACCGGAAGAAATTTTCTGATATGGGTGCATACGATTGGGCGGAAGAAAGCGTTTATGAATTGAATAAGAAAGGTATTATATCCGGAAAAACAGACGATTTGTATGAACCCGGAAGCAACATAACCCGCGCGGAGTTTTCAAAGCTGATATGTAAAATTTTCAATTTTGAAAACAGAAGCGGAAAATTTGCCGATGTTGCAGATGACTCGTGGTATGCGCCGTTTGTATATGCACTTTCATCAAATGGCGTTGTCAGCGGAGCCGATGGAAGATTCTATCCCGAAAATGATATAACGAGAGAGGATGCGGCAGTAATTCTCTACCGTGCATACAATGTTAAAGGAATAAATATCAGCGGGACTAAGTCGTTTGCGGATGATGATAGGGTTTCAGATTATGCAAAAGAGGCGGTTTCGGTTTTGGGAAATGAAAAAGTGATTGCGGGATTTGAGGACGGACGATTTTTGCCGCAGAATAATCTTACAAGGGCGGAGGCTGCAGTTCTGCTTTACAGAGTGTATCGTGAGATAAACTGAGGCTTGGAGGAGAGAGAATGAAAAAAATAATTTCCACAATTTTATCACTTGCAATTTGTTTTACCGTGTTTTATGCTCCGATAAGCGTTAAGGCAGCAGAAATCGAAAATAATGATGAATATGTTCAGATATTGGATGATTTCGGATACAATAATGTAAAGGTCAAGAATGCTGCGCAGCTTTCGAGAGTAGAGTTTATAAAAACACTTTCTATGTTTTTGGGATATACAAGTGACTATGCCATAGATTCGGATCCCTTTGAGGATTTGCATTATTATGATGACGGAGCAAGAGAGGCAGCTTATCTGAAGGGACTTGGGGTTATAAAAGGAGCCGGTGACAACAGGTTTAACGGAAATGAACCGATAACTATGACAGAGGCTTATATTTTTGCGGAGCGCGCTTTGGGATATCTTTATGTGTCAGCTGACAAAATTGGTTTTGGAAATCCAATCACATTGGCTGCAAACATCGGCCTTGACGATGGTATTAAATCAAATGACTCGGTTTTGGTAACATCTGCGACGGCAAAACGTCTTATATACAATATGATGACTGCGGACTGTTTGCAAATTGTGTCGATACAAGATAGCGAGGTTCAATATCAAAGTTCCGGAAAAACTCTGTTTGAAATTTATTATAAAGTAGTACCTGTAGAAGGGATTGTTACAAGAAACACCATAACGGATATAAATTCCCTTACCGGTACTTTAGATGACTTTAAGACAGAAATTGACGGTTATCTGTACGATGATCCGGATAGAAGGTCGCTTGATTTTATAGGGGAAAATGTAAAGGCATTTGTCAATACCGATAACGAACTTTTATACATTTATGAATATAATAATAAGATAATATCTTTAACCGAGGAAGATAAACCGGAGTATGATGATTTCAAAATCAGTTATATGACGGAAAATGGCAAGAAGCGCTCTTATAACCTTAGCAAATCGTATTCATACATATATAATGGTGTGACAAAAGCATTTGATAAAAATGATTTCAATTATGCTTGCGGAACCGTTACTCTTATAGATAATGACCGCGATAATGTTTACGATGTTTTGAAGGTTGATAAATATAATTATCTTATATCAAATGCGTCATCAGTGAAAGATAATGCGATATTTGACTATGAGCGCAAGAGTGTAATCAATTCATCCGGCGAAGCATATGTAATGTTACAGGCGTTTGATGGTAATGATTATACGCCATGTGTGATAACTGATATTGATAACGGTATGTTAATTCAGTATACAGAATCCGAGGATAAGCTTTTTTACAATATTATTGTCAGCAAGAATACGGTAAGCGGTACTTTACAAGAGCTTTCTGACGAATACATGACAGTAAATGAAATAAAGTATAAGCCTGCTGACGGATTTGTAGAAAAAAACAAAAATGTATTGGCTGTCGGAACACAGTATAAGTTTTATTTGAATAATCGTAATTTGATTGTTGATTTTGAGACAAATTTGTCATATGGTGCTTATGATTGGGGTTATTTAATCAATATAAGCCAAAAAAGCAGTTCTATGAATGATGAATTTAAGTGCAAAATACTGCAGTCAGATGGTACAATTAACATATTTGACCTGGCTGACAAAGTGACATTAGATGGTGAAAGACTCAAAAAGGATATAGCAAAGGATGCATTGCTTAAAGATATTGGAGTCAAACGGCAGCTTTTGCGATTTAAGCTGAACAGCACGAATCAAATTGCCGGAATCGATACAGCTGTTTCTGATACTTCTCTGTGGTTCTCCGGTGAGCTGAATGACGATAACAGAAATGTTAAGTTCTATAACAGAGAAAATGTATCTTACAATCCGAGTTGCGGCTTTGAAACACATAAATATATATTAGACAGTACAACAAAAGTTTTTCTGGTCCCGTCAGACATAGGTTTGTCATCTGAAAAGGCAGGTTACGATGATGAAGATTTTAAGGTGATTAGCACAAGCTGGTTCCAACAGATAGCGTATAACTATGATGTTTATAACATATCAAAAAATGGAATTCCGGAGGCGATTGTAGTATATAGTGATATAGACAGAACATTACGCGAGGATAGTCAGTATGCGGTGATATCTGATGTTTTAAGCGCCTTGGATAATGATGGAGAAACCAGGAAGCAGTACACATATTGGAATGACGGGAATTTCAAAACAGCATTTTTATCTGATAACTTATCAAATGAATATGAACCTGGAGATCTGGTAAAATTCGAGCTTGGTTCGGACGGAAAAATCGCCGCTGCAAAATTGATTTATGATCAATCAGCAGAAGCAAAGGCAAGTGATACTTCTGTAAGATTCAGAACATTTCTCGGCAATCCTCTTGTTCTTAACGAAAATACATTAAGGATGAATGTTGACGGTTCATTTATGTTCTTTGATTTATCACAAGCAAATTATGTGGTATATAATAATAGCAGGCAGATTGTAAAGACCGGTAACAAAGAGGATTTAATGAACATTGTCGGATTGGATGACACCGATAAGGTTCGTGTGGCAATAATCTATTTTAATTATAAGGTCACAGGGTGCATAATTTACGATTGATGAATTTTGTTTTATCTGAAAAGAATAGGCAAACGAGACTCGAACACGCATTGCCTGATGATGGATGTTTTTGCAATCTTTCATCTTGTTGGATTTGACAGGCTTGCCGTATTTTCAAGGTGGTTGACGCAATAACGGCGAAAATCTCTGTGTTAAACCAATACGGGTTCGGGTCTCGTTTGCCTAAGCCTTAGGTGTTTGACAGTGAAGACTATGGGGATAGCGAAAACTGTTGTGAAAATCAGAATGTGGTTAAAATCTTCAAATGTTGTATTACAGGGTGATTGACGGTGGTCGGTCACCCTTTTTCTTTAGAAGCAAAAGAAATCCATACTGTGATTATGAAACAAAGCCTTTCTTGTTATATATTACTGCAACCAATTAAATTTTTTGAATTATTTGATTGGAAAAACAAAAACGAGAAAATTCTAAACTTTCCAAAGTTATGAAAGCTTGATACCTTTGCCCTGTATTATAATGATAGGAAATGATGGCAAAGGCTGTGAGAGGTAATTTGGGCGTTTATGAACAGCGTAAAAGTATAAAATCGTTGCTTTCAAAGTGGAGTTTTACCACGGACATGAGGTTAAGTAACTTGCAATATTCACTCTAAATCAGCAAGAAGACATTGAAAAACAACTGCCTTTTCAATTATGGTTATATTTCGACAGCTTTTTCACTCCGGATATGATATAACATGAATATTAAATAAGTTTTATGACTTTTAACAAATAACAGTTTCATTTTATAATAAACGGAGAGTGCAAAAATACAAATAAAAATACGCTGTAAATACAAATCCAGATTACATTATATCCGGCATGGTTAGAACTTGTCGGATTTATTTTTGTCGATTTTTACAGCATTATATACTATCTCAATATATTTTATCAAAATAAGTAGAAAGTGGTGTCTGCGATGCAGCATTTGAAAACAAATCATATGACATTCAAAACTACATATACATAATTTTGGCGTGGCATACCTGCCCGCAAGACATATTCGTTGGGATATGCCGTGCGGTTTGGAGTGAGATTATGACAGGCAATAAGATTATTACCGTGCATAGCATACGACGAGGACGCAGAACACACCGAACAAAAAGAAAAGCTCCTAAACAATCGGACGACTATCACGACGGACATATTAAACACGCTGACCGTACAGCCAAATTTACCCGTGTTTTTCAAACGGGCAAGTTTGACTGTTTTTATTTTCTATGCCTTGTTAAACATAGCCGAGCTCCGCCACGCTCTTTTGTGCAATTTTAACGAAATTTACACGAAAGGGCGATTTTATGAAAATATTTTTTGAAAGTTACAATGGGCTTGTGACATTAGGTGCTACAATGAATTTCGGAAGGAGGTGTAACGGCTGTGACGGGTAAATTGTCTACCTTTGAAAGACGGATAGAAATCCTATTTTTTATAATAAGTTCAAAAAAAGTGACTTTGTCCGAATTATCAAAAAGGTATTCCGTACATAAAAACACGGTATATAACGATATTACCTTTTTAGGTCGTTACGCTCCCATCCGTGCAAAAAGCGGTGTAAACGGCGGAATATTCTTGATGGAGGATTATCACAACAGAGTTTTCCGGTATTTATCCTATGATGAAGAAAGAGTGCTTACTGAAATTATAGACACTCTCGACCAACCGGAGAAAAACATTGTGAGCAACATCATCAATAAGTTTTCAATGCCAAAAACCGCAATATAATTTTTTACAAAGAAAGCACGCAAGATAACGGCGGTGCAGTATAACGGCAAACAGATACATTCCGGTATGGACGAGCCAAGCGGCAGATACGCCAAGACGATAGTTTTTGCTTCTACTTCATCCTTCTTTCAATGATGAAAAATTATCCGAGCGAGAAATATCAATGCCGCAGAGCAAGGCAGCTACCTTGCAGGCGATGACTTTATATCGGGACAATGATACTTCTGCCCAGCCACAGTCCGAGCGGATAACAATTCAGGGCTCCCACAAAAGCATAGCTTTTGTGGGAAAAGAGAGCAATCGCCGATAAGCGATGCTTTTGCCGACAGGCAAAACGAGCCTAAAGGCGAATTGTGAACGCCGTCGCAGGCAATGGGGGCAGCTCGGCTAGAAAAGCGGAGAGGTGAAATTCCTATGGCGTGTTCTTGCAAAACACCGTCTGAAATTGCTTCAAAACAAAGAAAATAAGTTGTACCCGTCTTTCGGGACGGGTACGGCTTAACTTTGATATTAGAAATTAAGGCATTTTATAAGTGCTTTAATTTGTGATATTAAAGCAATGATTTTATGAAGGAGGTTATCGCTATGCTGCCCGAAACAGTAAAACGCAAGGAATATATGAATATGCTGAAAAATTATCCAGATGTGCTGAAAATTAAAGATATGTGCGAAGTTCTCGGCGGTATAAGTGCAAAAACAGGATATAAATTACTTCGTGAAAACAAAATCGAAAGTATAAAAGTCGGTCGAGAGTATTGTATAACAAAAATCAGTGTAGTTGATTTCTTGATGAGAAAAAATAAAACAACATCGTGATTTTTTGCGTTTGGTACCTATTGTTGATATAATAGTAATGTCAATGATAGGTGTTTGTTTTTTCTCTCAAAAAACAAAGGAGGTCTAAAAATTGAGTAAAAATGTAACAGGAACTATACGAGAGAAAAAAGGACTATACTATGCAGTCATAAACTATTATGGAGAAAACGAGGAAAGGAAGCAGAAGTGGTTTCCGACAAAACTCCCCGTGCGTGGCAATAAGAAAAAAGCAGAGGCAATTCTCAAACAGGTTTTATGTGAGTTTGAAATACCGATAAGCAAAGGCGAGAAGGTTAATCTTTGTGTAAATCAAAAAATACAGATTGAGAACACAGGAGATGCCGCCGTAGTAAATGTTAAAAGCGTTATTTCGACAAAAGTGGCAGAGGATATGAGTTTAGATGATTTTCCGAAAGACCAAGTGCAGTTTTTATTGTTTTCGGATTATCTGAAAAAATATGTGCCTTTAACGCTCAAAAGGAAAAAGAAAATCGAAGCGACAACTTATTCAGCTTATGTTGGAAACATAAATAATCCGATAGCTCCTTATTTCGAGGAAAAAGGAATAACACTCGGCGAACTTACCGCCGAGGATATTCAAGATTTTTATGATGTTCAGCTTGAGCGTGTAACGGCAAATACGGTAATTCATTATCACGCAATTATAAGACTTGCGTTGTGCTATGCGAGGAAAATGGGATATATTAAAGAAAATCCCATTGAAGAAGTTGACAAGCCGGAGAAGAATCAATTTGTCGGAAAGTTTTATAACAGCAGCGAATTGAGCGAGGCAATAAGACTGACAAAGAACACAAAATTGGAATTGCCTGTAATTTTCGGAGGCTTTTACGGACTTCGCAGAAGTGAAATCGTGGGACTTCGCTGGTCTGCAATAGACTTTGACAACAATGTTTTCTATGTTAATCACACGGTTACTACGCCGAATATTGACGGCAAAAAGACTATTGTTGCAAAAGACAGGGCAAAAACAAAATCAAGTTTAAGAGCTTTGCCGCTCAATACGGACTTAAAGGACAGACTGCTTGAAATAAAAAAACAGCAGGAGATGTATCAAAAGAAGTTTAAGCGGTCATACGATAAAAAATGGCTTGATTATGTAATGGTAGATGAGCTTGGAGGGTTGATATTACCAGATTATATTACACCGGCGTGGAAACGGCTTTTAGAGAAGAATAATATGCGTGTGATTCGTTTTCACGATTTAAGACATACTTGTGCGTCGCTTCTATTGAACAAGGGCAAGTACGACGGAATAACTCTGAAAGATATTCAAGTATGGCTTGGTCATAGTGATTTTTCAACGACAGCGAATACATACTCACATCTTGATGCAACATCGAAGGTATCGTCGCTCAGCGCATTATCAGGAGCCGTAAGCCTTGCAGGGTGTCCGTGAGGGAACTTTTTGAGGGAACTCATAAAAAAACAAGGTTTTTGCTCTGGGCAAAAACCTTGTAATTGGCGGACGGGGTGGGATTCGAACCCACGTGCCGGAGTTACCGACAAACTGATTTCGAGTCAGCCCCGTTATGACCACTTCGATACCCGTCCTTATATATTTTAGCAGTTTGAAAAAGCTCGTAAAAATGAGGGAACTTTTTGAGGGAACTGCGAAAATAGCAATATTAAATTTTTCAAAAAACCCTTTATTTATGCGGTGTTCAGCCGATAAATGTTCTTAATACATCACTGGATTTCGAGTCAGTCCCGTTATGACCACTTCGATACCACTCCAAATATGAAATTTTGAAAACAGCGTTGTTTGCAGGCGGCTGAACCCGGCCTGAAACGGCGTTTTTTTCTGCCTGTATGGCAACTGTTAAAGTATAGCACAACAGAGATTAAATTTCAAGTGTTTTCCGGAAAATAATTTTTAATCCAAACTAATCCAACTTACTGTAGCAGAGAAAGAAGGAATTCTCTGTCAGACAAATTTCGTTTGGAAGGCAATAGTTATAGTATGTCTGCGGCAGGACGGAAGGGGTTTGACAAACGAGCGGAGATAACATATAATGAAACCAGTTATTTTCTGAAAAACGGCATGTCCGAAAGAAAGGATCGATTTATGGATATTACTCTTGACAGACAGGAGATTCTGCGGTATTTGGGATACCGGGGACAGATGATAGACAACCGCACCCAAAAGGAGCTGGATGGCTGTATGCAGGAACTGCTTGAGACGGCAAAGCCCCGGTATTGCTACCGTATTTTTGAGGTGCGGCAGGATTTGGAAAAGGAAGAGATTGTCCTGCCACAGTGCGATCTTCGGCTTTTGGGCCGGGATATTTATGAGCATCTGCGGGGGAGCCGCAAGTGTGCGGTTATGGCGGCCACCTTGGGGATTGAGGCGGACAACCTCATCCGGATCAGCGAAGCGGAATCCATGACCCGGGCGGTGATTTTGGACGCCTGTGCCGCAGACATGATCGAAAAGGTCTGCGATATGGCGGAAGCGGAGATTGGGGCGCTGGCGGCGGCCGAGGGCTGCGGGCTCACATCCCGGTACAGTCCCGGGTATGGGGATTTTCCCTTGTCGGTGCAGGAGAGCATCAGCAGAATTTTGGATACTGGGCGACAGATCGGGCTGACTGTGACCGAAAACCAGTTGATGATCCCGCGGAAGTCGGTGACGGCGCTGATAGGGTTTAGCCTGCGGCCGGGGTTGAAAAAGAAGGGCAGCCGCTGTGCGGTCTGCTCCATGCGCGGCCGGTGCAAATTTCGGAAGGAGGGGACCTACTGTGGACGTTAGAAAAGCGCTTGCAGAAAAAATATTATTGTTTGACGGAGCCATGGGAACCATGCTCCAGGCGGCGGGGCTTCCAGCGGGGGGACTGCCGGAGATTTATAACCTGACCCATCCGGAGATTGTGCTTGGAATTCATAAGGACTACGTGGCGGCCGGATGCGACGTGGTGACTTCCAATACCTTTCAGGCAGGAGAGCTGAAGCTGGCCGGAAGCGGCTATACGCCGGAAGAAGTGATTGCGGCCGGGGTAAGGCTGGCCAAAGAGAGCGGGGCAAAATACACGGCTCTTGACATCGGCCCGCTGGGACAGCTGATGAAGCCCATGGGCACTCTGTCCTTTGAGGACGCCTATGCCATGTTCCGGCGGCAGATAGAGGCCGGAGCGGCAGCCGGGGCAGATCTGATTTTGTTTGAGACCATGTCAGACCTTTTAGAGGTCAAGGCAGGCGTGCTGGCGGCCAAGGAATGCTGTGACCTGCCGGTGTTTGTCACCATGACCTATCAGCAGGACGGCCGCACTTTTGTGGGATGCAGTCCGGAATGTGCGGCGCTGACCCTTTCTGGGCTAGGAGTGAATGCCCTGGGCGTCAACTGTTCTTTGGGGCCGGAGGAGCTAATGCCTGTGGTGGAAACCCTTCTTGAATGGTCTAGAGTTCCAGTTATGGTACAACCTAATGCAGGTTTGCCAAAGATGAAGGATGGCAAAACGGTTTATGATATTTCCACAGAGGAATTTGCGAATTTGACGTCAGCTTTTGCGGCCAAAGGGGCGGCGGTGCTTGGTGGATGCTGTGGCACTACCCCTGCGTTTCTTTCCGCTTTGCGGAAAAAGATAGACGGTATGGATCGTGTTCTGCCGAAGCAGAAGCCAATCACGGCAGTTTGTTCCGGAACCCGGACGGCGGTGCTGGACGGCGGGGTCAGCGTGATCGGAGAGCGGATCAACCCCACCGGGAAAAAACGGCTGAAAGAGAAACTGCGAGAGCAGGATTTTGACTATATTGCTGGCGAGGCCATCAGTCAGAAACAGCACGGTGCGGATATTCTGGATGTGAACTGCGGCCTGCCGGAAATTGATGAGGCAGCGGTTTTGTGCCGGGCTGTGGAGGAGGTACAAGCGGTTACTGACCTGCCCCTGCAGATCGACAGCTCCGATCCAGAGGCCATCGCCCAGGCGGTACGGCGGTATAACGGAAAACCCATTATTAACTCGGTCAGCGGCAAGGCGGAGAGCCTCCAGACCATTTTGCCCATTGCGGCCAAGTACGGGGCTATGGTGGTTGGACTGACCCTAGACGAGACCGGGATTCCGGAGACAGCGGAGAAGCGGTATGAAATTGCGCAGCGGATTGTCCGGGAGGCAGAAAAATACGGAGTACCCCGTCAGGATATTTTGATCGACTGCCTGGTGCTGACCGCCTCAGCCCAGCAGGAGTTGGTTATGGAGACACTGCGGGCTATTCAGTTGGTCAAGGCGGGACTGGGGGTCAAGACGGTGCTCGGTGTCAGTAATGTGTCTTTTGGTTTGCCCAGTCGCCCGGTGCTCAACAGCGTGTTTTTGGCGGCGGGCTTCGGTGCAGGACTGGATGCGGCTATTGTTAACCCTCTTTCAGAGGAGATCATGCAGACGGTGCGGGCGTTTCGGGTACTGAATGCCCAAGATAAGGATGCGGCAGCATATATTGCAAATGCATCGGTTGAGGAAAAGCCGGTGGTTAAGGCGGAAACGCGCACCTTAAGTGACAGTATTATGGAGGGCAGAGCTGAGGAGACTGCAGCTGGAACCCGGAAGCTTTTGGAAACCACGGCTCCCATGGAGATTATAGATCAATGGTTTATTCCAGCCCTCGATAAGGTAGGAGAGCAGTATGAACAGGGGCAGCTGTTTCTGCCCCAACTGATCCGCGCGGCGGAGGCGGTTAAAAGTGGATTTGAGGTGCTTCGGGCCGCTATGCCTGAAGGTGGTGCGGATAAGGGAACGATTGTAGTGGCAACGGTGGAAGGTGATATCCATGATATTGGAAAGAACATCGCCAAAATGCTGCTGCAAAACTATGGCTACCGGGTGATTGATCTGGGTAAGGACGTGCCAGTGGAAAAGGTGGTGCAGGCGGCCATGGAGAGTGGCGCGCCGCTGATAGGACTTTCTGCCTTGATGACCACCACAGTAACCAGTATGCGGGATACCATTACTGCATTGCGGAAAGCGGGATGTACCGCCAAAATTATGGCTGGTGGCGCGGTGCTCAATGAAGAATACATCCAGTACGTGGGTGCGGATTATTATGCCCGTGACGCTCGAATTGGGGTGCAGATTGCCGCCCAGGTGTTTGGAGGACAGCAGTAGATGAAAAAGTTTGTGGTGGGCCGGAATGATGTCGGGCAGCGGCTGGATCGGTTTTTGGAAAAGCTGATGCCCGGGGTGCCCCGGGGGGAGATTTACCGATCGCTGCGGAAGAAAAAGGTAAAAATAAATCAAAAACGGATAACTGCCCCGGATCTAAGGCTTAAGGAGGGGGATGTGGCAGAGCTGTATATCAGCGATAGCCTGTTCCCGGAGTTAGAGCAGCCTTTTTGGATGGGATTGCGGCCGGAGGTGACAGCGGTTTATGAGGATGCGCATATCCTGATTTTGAACAAGCCGTCGGGGCTTATCTGCCAAGCGGAAGCGGAACCTTCCCTGGAAGGGTATATGCGGGCCTACCTTTGGAAGAAAGGGGAGTTTGACCCAGCAAAAGAGCATGGGTTTTTGCCCTCTCTCTGTCACAGAATCGACCGGAACACGGCGGGGCTGGTGATTGGGGCCAAGGACGCGGAAAGTTTGCGGATCCTGAACGAAAAGATACGGCGGCGAGAGATAAAAAAATTTTATCTATGCGAGACCGAGACGCCGCCCCGACCGGCGGAGGGAGTGCTCTCTGGCTGGCTTTGCCGCGATGAGAAAAGACGGAAAATGGTTCCGGCAAGGGAAGATGACCCCGATGCGGTGCGGTATGAGACTCGCTATCGGGTACTGCGAATGTCCCGGCCCGCGCTGGTAGAGGCGGAGCTGATGACTGGCAGGACTCACCAGATCCGTGCTGGGTTTGCAGCTGCGGGGTATCCTTTGGCAGGGGATGTGAAATACGGAGCAAAAAAAGACGGCACGCGGCGATATCAGCATCTGGCGGCGTATAAGATTGTGTTTGCATTTACCAGCGACAGTGGAATTTTGGAATATTTGACCGAAAAGGAAATTGCCCTTTCGACGGAGGAGGCAGGATTTTGAAAAAGATAGAAGCGGTTATTTTTGATATGGACGGGGTGCTGGTGGATTCGGAACCAGTGATCATGCGCGCGGCAACAGAAGCATTGGCGGAAGAAGGGATCCCGGCGGGATATGAAACTTTCCGGCCTTATATTGGTGCGGGTGAGGAGCATTTCATTTTGGATCCTGGCAGGCAGGCGGGTAAGGAGGAGAAAATCCATGCCATGATGGCACGGATGTATGAACTTTATGCTAAGTATGCTAAAATAGATTTAAAGGTATATCCCTCGGCGGTGCAAGTTATTACCCAGCTACGCCAAAGGGGTTTGCATCTGGCGCTGGTGAGCAGTTCCCAGCGGCAGAAATTGTTGGTTTCACTGGAGGCAGCGGGAATTGATGCAAAGCAGTTTGATCTGATTTTATCCGGCAGTGAGGTCACAAAGAAAAAACCGGATCCGGAGCCGTACCGTCTTGCAGGGGAGCGACTGGGTGTTCTGCCTAAGTGTTGTCTGGTGATTGAGGACGCACTCAGCGGTATTGCCGCGGCAAAAGGAGCAGGAATGCAGTGTGCCGCAGTTACCACATCTTTTTCGGCATCGGAACTGATGGCTGCAGGAGCAGATGCGGTGATGGAAGATATTATGGAAATTTTGGATATACTGAATGAAAAGGAATGAGAAAGGAGCCTGCTATGCTGGAATTGATGCTTGGACCATCCGGTGCTGGCAAGACACAGATGGTGTATGAGGAAATCGCACAGCGGCTGGAGCGGAATAAGATGTCTTGGATTCTGGTACCGGAACAGTTTTCCCTGTTTACAGAAAAGGAAGTACTTCGGCAATTTGGTTTGCCAGCGCAGACCCGGGTAAAGGTGATTAGTTTTTCCCGGCTGTGCAATATGGTATTTCATCGGCTGGGGCCGCTGCGGATGCGGTATATTGACGGCGCAGGCAGGCAGCTGATTGCTTCACGAACCTTACAACTGCTGGAAGGAAAGTTAAAAGTCATGAGCAGGAATGCAAGGCAGAAGGGCTTTTCCAAGGTTCTTGCCGAAACAGTGTCCGAGTGCAAGAGGTATGGGGTTTCGCCCCAGACCTTGCGGTTTGCGGCGTCCCAGATGGAAAGTGAAGAACTGGCCGATAAACTGGAGGATCTGGCGCTGTTGTATGAGACCTATCATGGATTGATTGAGGAGCAGAGCGCAGATGCAGAAGATAATTTAACACTGATTTGCCCTCGGCTTAAGGATTGTGATTTTCTTGAAGGAAAGCTGTATATCCGGTATTTTCGTTCTTTTACCCCAGTGGAATACCGGGCCATTGGAGGATTGCTCCACCGGATGGATCTTTGTGTTGTATTAGACTACAGTAGTGAGAATGAATATAGAAGCTTGTTTCAGCCGGTGGCAAATACAATTCGCCGCCTGCGGGAGACAGCTGAGCAGGAGGAAATTGAAGAAAAACCGGTGCGTATTCTGGATGAGCCGGCGCCGGAGGGACCGCTGACGTATCTGCGGAGGTATTATTTTGCCCCTTGGGCGAAGACTGCGGAGGGTGTTGACGCAGTGGGAATTTATGAATCCCAGACCCGTTACCGGGAGACCGAGGCGGCGGCGGATCTGGTTCTGCGGCTGTGCCGGACAGAGGGGTACCGGTTTCGGGATATTTTAGTTTTAACCCGAGATGAGGGTGGCTATGATCGAATCCTGCCGGCGGTGTTTGCGCGGCGGGGAATCCGAGTGTTTTTGGATGTCCGGCGCAGCATTGCGGCAAAGCCTATGATCCGTCTGCTTGGCGGTATTTTGGATATTCTGGCCTATGGCTATTCCTATGAGCGGGTGATGGCCATTGCGGGAGCGGAGTTGATGGATCTTCCCCGATTGGAAGTAGACGAACTGGAAAATTATATCTTGGCGGCGGCGCCTTCCCATGCTATGTGGAACGCGGAGGCTTGGGACTATATGCCCGGCCGGGGCGACTTTGATTTAGATCGGATCAACCATGCCCGGAATGTATTGCTGTCCGGCGTGCGGTATATGGAAGAGAAGATCAGCGGCACAAAAACTGGCGGCGAAATCAGCACTGCTTTACTTGACTGGATTAGGGAAAGCGGGCTTGACTGCCGGGTGGAACAAAAAATGTCTGTGCTGCTGCAGGCGGGTCGTCAAGAGGAGGCTGAGGAATACCGTCAGGTGTATCAGGCGGCAGAATCCATTTTGGCGCAGCTTTCTGCGGTGATGAAGGATACCCCTTTGTCTTACCGGGGGTTTGCGGAGTTGTTTCACGAGGCCTGCGGGGGGGTGGAGGTTGGAATGATTCCACAGACGCTGGACTGTGTTACCTTCAGCCGAATTGACCGGTTTCGCAGCAGCGGAGCAAAAGCTGTACTGGTGTTGGGTATGAATGAAGGCGTTTTCCCAAAAGGGCATATGACGGAAGGCCTGCTGTCCGATACAGAGCGGATGCAGATGAAAAAGATGGGAATTGAACTTGCTCCCGGGCGGGAGGCCAAACGCCGGGAAGAACAATTGCTCATTTATGCGGTGCTGGCGGCGCCCAGAGAAAAACTATTTTTCTTTCGGTATACCATGAATGAAAAAGGGGAGGCCATTGCGCCTTCTGGGATTTTAAAACGGGTGCAGGAACTTTTGTCCGATGTACAGCCGGTACAGTTAGACGGAGAGCTTCTGGCTGGTACCGAAGGTTGTGCGGGAGCTTTTGACCTTTTGGCAGCGGCGTTAGCGGAATACGGCGGGCGGGCAGAACTGTTGCCTGGACCGTTAAAAGAACTGCATCATTGGTTTTCCCGGCAGGAAGAATACAAGCAAAAGCTGGAACATCTCCATCATGCCATCACATCGGCTTTGCCGGAACGGCTGACACCGGAAATGACAGAGAAGCTCTATGGCAGGCCGCTGATGCTCAGTGCGTCTCAGCTGGAGACCTATAATGGCTGTGCGTTTCGTTATTTTCTCACGTATGGGCTGCTATTAAGAGAAAGAGAGCATGCCGGAGCAGAACCCCGGAGTATGGGGAGTGTCCAGCATGCAGCGCTTTACCGGTATTTCACTGAGTTAAAACAGAGCGAGGCGGAATTTTCCGCCATCAGCCAGGAGGAATGTTTTGCCCGGGTTGGAGAAGCCGTGGAGGAAGAAGCCAAAAAAAACGCGGAATTGCTGTATGAATCTTCGGCGTACTATCAGTATATCGTCATGCAGATGAAGGGGATTGCTGCTCGGACGGCGTGGGAAGTGGTAAAATTTTATCGTTCCAGTGCGTTCCGGCCCTATGGCTATGAGCTGAAGATCGGCACTGGCGGTCCTGTCCCTGCTTTGACAGTGGAGGGTGAGACAAATCAGACAATAGCGCGGGTTCGGGGGCTGATTGATAGGGTAGATACCTGTCCGGCGGAAGATGGAACATGGGTCAGCGTAATCGATTATAAATCCTCGGCCAAAAATTTGGAGATTGAATTAGTAAAGGATGGCATTACGTTGCAGCCATTGTTGTATACCGATGCGGTCTGTCGGAGTATTCCGGGCGCGGTTCCCGCAGCTATGGTCTATATGCAGATGAACGATCCTATTTTGGATGAGAGCAAGGCCGGAAAGAATCCGGACAAGGAACGGAACAAGCAGATGCAGCCCCGGGGATGGATTGTAAATGATGCAGAAGTGATCAGCGCTTATAGCCGTAATGTGGACGGAAAGCAGGAAAGTTATTTACCCTCTGGCAAAACAGCTATGATTACCCGTCAGGAAATTGAGGAGCGGATCGAAATGGCCAATGCGAACATAAAAAAAGCCGCCGCGTCCATTGCGGGCGGAGAAATTGGTGCCCATCCTTATCAAAGTGGAAAGCACGACGCGTGTGCCTATTGTATGTACAGCGGTATTTGCCGGACGGAAAAGAAGAAATAAAAAGGAGGAATTTGTTATGAAAGAAGCGCTTATCTGGGCTGCGGGCGGCACCGGATTTACCTTTTTGATGTCGGTGCTGGGCGCGTCCCTGGTATTTTTTTTCAAGAACCGGGTCAGCACGACTTTTCACCGGGTATTTTTGGGGTTTGCGGCCGGGGTGATGACGGCGGCGTCGGTCTTTGGCCTTTTGGTTCCCGCCATGGACGAGACCCAGGCGGCCGGTGGTATTGGCTGGATTCCGGCGGCTGGCGGCGTGGTGCTGGGCATTGCGTTTTTGATGGTGATGGACGGACTTTTGCCTCACCTGCACCTGGGCGAAAGCCAGCCGGAGGGAATGCGGTCGTCCTGGAAACGGACCACCCTTTTGGTATCGGCGGTGACCCTTCATAACATTCCGGAGGGAATGGCGGTGGGGTTGTCCTTTGCGCTGGCGGCTCAGCACGGGGCAGAGGCGGGCGTCTTTGTCGGGGCGGCGGCGCTGGCGTTGGGAATTGGGATCCAGAATTTCCCTGAGGGGGCGGCGGTCTCGCTGCCTCTGCGGCAGGAGGGCTTTTCCAGAGTGAAAGCCTTTCTCTACGGCGGCCTGTCCGGGATCGTAGAGCCGATCTTTGGCATTCTGGTGGTGCTGGCGGCGGATCTGATCCGGCCGGCCATGCCGTGGCTGCTCAGCTTTGCGGCAGGATCCATGCTCTATGTGGTGGTAGAAGAACTGATTCCGGAGGCACACCTGGGAGAACATACCCATGCGGGCACCCTTGGGGTCATGGCAGGGTTTTTGGTGATGATGATTTTGGACGTTGCCTTGGGATAAAAAGAACGGGGACAAACCGCAGCTGGCTATTTTACAGTTTGTCCCCGTTTTCTAATTTTCAGAAGAATGCACAGCTGTGCGATCAAAAGTGCGGTGCTTGCGGTCACGGCCATGCCGCAGAGACTTCCTGCAATTGAAAGAATGGGATCGCTGTGCAGCAGGCCGAAAAATACATACATAGAGCCAGTGTCGCCGCCGTCAGGAAGTAGAAGGAAGGACAAAAGATTGCTGATCCAGGAAAAACAGAAAGAAGCTTCAAAGAAGGGGCTTCTTCCATTTATCTGGCAGAAAAAATTTCAATCAGCAGAAAAACCAGGCTATACAGGAACGGCAGATCCAGCAGTATTAAAAAATTCGGATCAATGGGAAGGTAATATTTTCTAATGGTCTAAATATTGTCACGGCCAACAATTTTGACGGCGATCATCTTATGAGACAAAAGCTTTTTGATCGTAGAATTTAGGGTATCATTTTGGTTGCGGGAAAAGGTCTTTTTTTTAAATTTGTTTGTGCCGACGAGCTGGATCCTTCGGCCGCAGGGCTCCCGCAAAGCCGTTGGTTTTGTGGGAAAGAGGAGGAGCAGCAGGCGATAAAGCGAAGAAAAAACAGCTCCCGGGATCTTCGGGCGCAGGGCTCCTGAAAAGTGACGGCCGGTGGCCGCACTTTTTGGGAAAAAGGAGGAACGAC
>NZ_JADCKB010000002.1 GCF_014982785.1 Ructibacterium gallinarum | reverse complement strand
AAATCCATCCAGAAAGGATGGATTCAGCGTGTCGATAGTTTATCGACACGCTGACAGATGCCGAAAAAGGAAGTTAGATTTTCTGCAATCGCTTTCGCCTAGGTACAAAGGTACGGTAGAGAGCGATTGCGGAAAAAGCAAGCAATGGCGCCGGTTTCTCGATGAATCCGGCGTCATTTTCTGCAAAAGTTTCTGTTTTATGAAAAAGAAACGTATTTTATTTTTTCATTTTGCTTGCGGTATAACGACTTTTTCGACAGTCTGAAATCCATCCAGAAAGGATGGATTCAGCGTGTCGATAGTTTATCGACACGCTGACAGATGCCGAAAAAGGAAGTTAGATTTTCTGCAATCGCTTTCGCCTAGGTACAAAGGTACGGTAGAGAGCGATTGCGGAAAAAGCAAGCAATGGCGCCGGTTTCTCGATGAATCCGGCGTCATTTTCTGCAAAAGTTTCTGTTTTATGAAAAAGAAACGTATTTTATTTTTTCATTTTGCTTGCGGTATAACGACTTTTTCGACAGTCTGAAATCCATCCAGAAAGGATGGATTGTTATTCTTCCAAAATGCTTTTCAGAAGGGAAAGGGCGTGTTCCTTGCCTTGCTTGGATATTTTATAATAGGTCCATTTTCCCTCTTTGCGCCAATCCACCACACCGGAATCACAAAGGATTTTCATATGATGGGAAAGGGTGGGCTGGGTCACATTCAGCTCCTGCAAGAGTTTGCAGGCACATTTTTCACCGGATTTGAGCATATGAAGGATCTGCAGCCTGTTTTCATCACAAAAAGCCTTAAATACAGCCGCTGTTTTTTCGTTTTCTGATTTCATGCCGCCACCTCATATAGAAATTTATCTATCTATATTATATGCACATAGCTGCATTTTGTCAAGGTTTTTTTATTTTCCTTCAATCAGCATGGTATCCATCTGTTCGGGGGTCACGCCGTTTTTTTTGCCGTATGCAATCCAGTAGTTAGTGGACGCCTTAAGAAACACAGATTTGAAAATGGGCATGGTGACAGAAAAGGTCCGGTTTTTGCCGCTGGTGACTGCGGCGGCAAATTTTTTCATTTTCCGTTTGAGGAAAAATTGAAACGGCGTGTCTAAAATGGCTTCGCCGGAACCGATTTTTAAAACGGCGCCAAAGGGATAGCCATGTCTTTTGCAAAAGAGTTCCAGCATGGAAACAGCTATATCGTTCTGCCGAGGTTCGAAGAAGCCGCAGTTGATCAGCACCGAAACCACCGGTTTTTGGCTGGGAGGATTTTGCTCCAGCGTTTTTAGAAAATGGAGCAGCGTAACCGGCAGGCCGTCTGCATACAGCGGGAAGACAATTACCATTTTAGAAAACTGTTCCATCTGCTCACAGATCTTTTCATGGTTTGTTTTGGAAAGGGGAAAGTACACCGTTTCCTCCTGACAGTACTCGGAAAAAATTTCCCCGTACCGCTTGGAATTGGACCTTGGGGCCCGTGGACTTGCGTTTACAATTAAGACTGCCATTTTTTCACCTCATTTTCTACGGCGTTCTCCAAGCCGTTTTCGTCTGTAAAGAGAACAGAATATTCCGCAAAATTCATATTTCGGGCATTTCTGTCAATCAGCCTGCGAAACAGCGCCTGTTCCTGACTGTCCTGTGTTCCATAGGCCAAAATCACCGCTTTTTTTGGCGCCACCGCCCGCTGGACATGATGGGTTTCTCCGCAGTGCAGGCGGATGAATGCTTTTTGAATGGGAATGGCCCGCTCCAGCATGGTTTTCATCACCGTGTCATAGCCGCCGCAAAAGACGCGGCTGACATAAAGCACCGTATCGCTTTTTGCTATCAAAGGATAGACTTTCACCGCGTCATCACGAATGACACAGCAGCCGGGTGTCTTGGTCCAGCAGCCAAAACACCCGATGCAGTTTGCAATATTTAACCCGGACAAATCCACATAGGTCACGCCTTCGGGAACCGAAAGGCGGAGCGGTCTATCGCTGAGAATTAATTTCATAGTATTCACCGGCTTTCCTCCAGTATTTTCTTTAGTGTATCATAGATTCCCAAAAAATATAAGAGGAAAATGAAAAAAATTTTAAAAATTAGATTCCGGCAAGGCAAGCACCCTGTATAAAAAGGAAATTGCATCGTCCATGGAAAGGCCGTCATGGCCTTTTTCCGGCTCATAGTGCAAAATCACTTCTATATCATTGTATTCCCCAATATCCCGAAGATTTTCCGCCCTTTTTAAAAAGGGCACCAGCTGGGCTGTATTATCCGCTCTTGAGCACAGATTGACATGCAGATAAATTTTAGGCACATAACCATGCTTTTCAAAAGCGTCAGGCACTGAAAACTGCTCAGGATAGCGCAGGGCATCGCTGATATTATCAAACGCAAAGGAAATGATAGAATCCAGGGCTTCTTTATAAATCCAGTTGCGGGCGTCCAGCTGGGCATTGTCGGCCACCACCTTGGCTCCCCGCAGGAAGATACCGGACATTAAGGAGAGAAAACCGCCGGCAGAAGTACCATAAATCACCGTATCCTCTAAGGCAATTCCCATTTTGGCAATAATTTTTTTAAGGATTTTACAGGAATTTTTGAGATAGTGGTTCTCGTTTTTCCCGATCCCCCAGCCAAGCTGGAGAAAACCATTGAGATATATGGTAGGATCCATGCAGAACACGGCAGAGGTTTTCAGCTGTTTTGCCCAGCTGTGCCGCTGGAATACCGGCACTTTGACATCACCGCCGGGAATGGCGCCGTTGTGAAAGACAATCAGCTTGTCGTTTTCGTTTCTGCGATGGATCAGAAATTCATAGGGAACCCGGTCTTTGATGACCCGAAGTACATACATTTGTTCCCGCTCTATTTGATACGTATCCAGCTCATAATCATGAATGGTAACTTCCGGATAGGGAAGTTTTTTTATTTTTGTATTCTGCTCTTTTGCGGCCATAGCAGTTTTAATCAGAGCAACGGTTTTTTCCGTTTCGGTTTTCCAATCATATTCTTCCCCAATGGAAAAGCTTTCCCGATAACCGTCATATTGATTCAGGTACTGAATTAAAACGGAGGCCAGCGCATCTTCATCATAGGGGATCAGGCTGCCGCAGTCATATTTATCAATCAATTCCTTTGCCACCCCCACATCGGTCGAAATAATCGGAGTATGGAGCATAACGCTTTCCACCAGCGCCAGGCTGAAGCCCTCACTGAGAGAGGTCAGCACCGTAGCAACGCTGTTTTTAATATAAGGATAGGGGTTATCAATAAACCCTAAAATTTTAACATGCTGTGTTAGCCCGTGCGCCTCGATATATTGGGTAAGGTTTTCCCGCTCTTCCCCGTCGCCCAGGAGATAGATCATAAAGTCATCCCGCTGCTCCTTCACCTTTGCGGCGGCTTTTAAAAGGAGCATCTGATTTTTGTTATAGTCCAGCCTGCCAAGGGTGGTAAACAGCTTCTGCTCGGGCAGTTCTACGGTTTCCTGGCTCAGCAGGTTGATTTTTTCACGGTTGACCGAATTGGAAATTTTAAATACATTGTCCGTAATGCCAAACAGCTCTGCCAGGGTCTGCTGCACCACATCCGAGATCACCGCAATGGCATCAAAGCTTTTGAGCACATTTGCCTGCATTTCGTATTCCTGCTTTGTCTGCCGGTACTGCGGGGTATCTTCCGGAAACTGCTGATAATTCAGTTCCTGCATATCGCCCCGGATCCAGAGCACCTTCGCCCCGCATTTGAGGTAAGACGCCAGATAGGAAGGCGCATTGTGGTTACAGGCTATGACACAGTCATAGCTGTCCGGAATCCGGCGGTTAAATTCCAGCGGACTGCCAAGCAGCCGGTAATAGTTTTCCAGGGCAGTTTTTTCGTCAAAATTTTCTGCCGTATAATCAATGAGCGGGTCCAGTATTTTGATACTGCTGTCAAATATGGTGGTCTTTGCGTATTGAAAAAGCGGCAGGATATGGATTTCATATTGTTCTTTATCCATACGGTTTAAGACATCGGCCAGAGATTTTTCCGTGCCGTAGCCGTAAGAAACACTCCATGTTATAAATAATAATTTTTTCATGCTACCACCCATAACAGGATATGCATAGAAGAAAAAACGGTGTCATATTTTGTCCATTTTTGGTTCCAGATGCCAAATTTTTTCATATTGTGATAGGGAAGGAGGTGAAAATCATGAACCAAAAGCATAACATGAATCTCGCCGACAAGTTTTTGATTGCAATGATGCTCATACTTTTTTTACAGTCGGCTTATACACTGTTCGTAAACCCGCCAATGTCCCAAATTAAAAATACGGTTGATATTGTTATCCGCACCTCAGCTGCCGGCATTTTTGGTTATTTTATCAGCAGTAATTTTATGAAAAACGGAGAATCCGCTTCTGCCGCGTCCCAATCAACCCCGTCGGGAACAGAACCTGTCCCTGTGCCGCAGGGAAATACGGAACAGGCAGCACAGGCGAAAGACCCCATCGGTTTTATTCCGCCATCGGTGCCAGACGGAGGGGCAGGCCCAGACAATGCGGGAGCAGGCAATCCCAATCCGATACCGGTCAATATACCAGGCGGCCAGCCCTCGCCGACATTTCCTGCCAGTCAAAGGATAAAGCAAGAGGCAACCCCCTCTGCACTGGCAAACCAGCCCTCCATCCAGCAGCCGCAGGGAGCGGGGAAAGGAGTAGAAACCACTTCTGTTACTGTAGCCCAGCCAGGCCCACCGGATTTTGTTCCGGCGCCGCCAGAAACAGATGCAACATCCGGTAGCAGCAGCAAATTTCAAATTATGATAGTGTCGGGGATCAGTATTTCCTCCCTGCTGCTTTTGCTGTTCCTCAGGAACTTCTGGGATATACCGGATAGCGCCGCGCCTATAATATCTCAGCTGCGGGACTTTGTATCCGCCGGCATCGGATTTCTAATCAGCCGGATCCGCGGCAGTTGATTCCTGCTTTATCTGCCGGCAAAACCTCCATTTGACCAATCAAAAAACGGCGCCGGATTCAGCGAGAATCCGGTGCCATTGCTTTCCTTTTCCGGAAAGACGAAAAAAATACCGGGCAAAGTATTTTGCATCTGATTTTCCCTGCACTTGTGGCTGCAAACACATGCTTTACCTTTTTTTTTGCATAAAAAACGGCAAAAAATCTGCGCCGGGCAGACGGCATGCAGAGAAAAATCAAACAGACACAAAAAAACCAGAGCATGATACAGGGATTTAAGGAAAAATACTCCCAAAATTAAAAATCTTAATTTTTGTCTTTCTCTTTGCATATTCAAGCGTCTTTGCAGCTCCGCCAAAAGAACGATTCACATAGGCAATCAAATAATCAAAACAATCAACCATATACTGATTGCATTTTAAAATTCGGAATTTTACAGGTGTGTGCTCCGGCATGTTTGCAATCGTTATCGTATCATAATTTTTGTAAAACATCTCTTTATAATCCCGGATACTCTTTGTAATATAAGGTAAAATCAGTTCCAGTTTGATGTACGGATATTTTTCTTTTAATTTTCTAACCGTCCGCGCCGCCAGAGCATCAAAGCTTCCATAATTACCTATCCAAAAAAATTTAACATTTTTTTCTATGATGAGTTTCTCACATTTGTCATACAAAAATTTCTGTAATCTGACATCTCTGTAAATATCCTTATGTCCTGCAAAGCAACATCTTTTTTCTGTCATAAAAACAACTCCTTACATATGATTAGTGATATATAGACCATAATAGTATAACACACTTTTTCAAAAAGTGATATATCACTAACAAAAATTTTTATAGTGATATATCATCATATAAAAATGGGAGGTTGCTATGGGTATATATGATGTTGTAGTAGATAGAATAATAACATTATGCAAAGAACAAGAAATTACACCAAATGGGCTAAGCTATATATCTGGTGTATCACAGTCAACCATAAAAAGCATACTAAACGGCGAAAGTAAAAATCCAGGAATTGTAACAATTAAAAAACTATGTGACGGATTTAATATAAGTATATGCGATTTTTTTAATACAAAAGAGTTTCAAAATTTAGAACAGGAAATGAAATAAATATAAAAAGTATCGTTTCTTCTTACAGATTATCTCTGCCATAATATATCTCGTATTCTGCAAAGCAACATCTTTTTTTGTCAATGCGCTGTCCTCCAAAAATAGTTTATATTTGGTTTTTTGACCCCAACGATTGCCATAGCGCCTGTTTTATTGTCTCGCTTTCGGTGTAACGATTTTTTCGACAGACTGAAAATGGCGCCGGATTCATTGAGAATCCGGCGCCGTTTTGTTCAGTACAGCGTCCAGCCTTTTTCTTTGTATTCTTCCACATGGTCTAAAAAAACAGAAAAAGCTTTTCCCTCCGTATCCCGCATGATAACGGTAACGGCATAAAAGTCATTGCTCCAGCCGGCCCGGAGATACTCCTCCTCCCGTGCCCGCATGACCACCTTACTGCTGCCATCGGTTTTCCAGAGGGTTACAACCACCTCGTTAAAATTAGGCGACCAGCCCTCTTCAATATAAGCAAGGGAATCCTCCGGCGCAATGCGAAGCATCCGTCCATCGGTGCTGTAGATAGTCAAAAGACCATCCTCCGCCTCCGGCGGAATCGTAAAACCGCCGAAAATACAAACGCACAAAATTCCTGTCACCAAGGAAGCAAGCAGTTTTCGAAGCAGTTTCATGTATCTCCCTCCTTTTGACCTCCTGGTCAAATTTCGAATACCGGGCTTAGGCTATCCCCCGGCGCGACAAAAAGCTCCATATCCCTGCCCGGCATAATTCCGGCATTTTGGAGGATATTCATTACAGTTTGAAACGCCAGCCTGGGATAATTATTTTCTGGGCTGAGATGTCCCAGCATAATCCGCCGGGTACCCATTTTCACCAAAAATTCAGCGGCTTTTCCCGCGTCGTCGTTAGAAAGATGTCCCTGACTGCCCCGAATCCGCTGTTTGAGCGGCCAGGGATAGCTGCCCATCTCCAGCATATTCTTATCGTGGTTGGATTCCAAAAGCACCGCATCGCTGCCTTTTAAGGAACGGAACAATTCTTCTTCTAAAATTCCAATATCAGTAGCCACCGCCATTTTTTTCCCGCCGCTTAAGAGGGTATATCCCACCGGATCGGCGGCGTCATGGGAGATGGAAAAAGGTGTAATATCCATATCCCCCAAGGAAAAGGAGTCCGTATGTACAAAACTGCGCCTGTTTTCGGGAGCGATCTTCCCCAGGCTCTGCTCCATAGCGGCCCATGTTTTCTCATTGGCATAGACCGGGAGATGGTATCTGCGGCTCAAGATGCCCACCCCGGCAATATGATCCCGGTGTTCATGGGTAATAAGGACAGCGTCCAAGCTTTCCGGGTCTACCCCTGCCTGCCGCAGCCCGGTTTCGGCCAGTCTGCCGCTGATACCGCAGTCAATAAGAATTCTGGTACGGGAAGTACAGGCCAAAACTGCATTGCCTCTGCTCCCGCTTCGAATCGCACACAATTTCATAATATCACCTTTGTTTTGTATAAGAAACTTTTCGTCAAGCCGCTGTCCGTGTATGAAACACAAACCCGGTTTTTACTGCCGCAATAAAAGAAAAAACGGGAAGCCGAAACGCAGGCGCTTCCAACCCCCCATAAGTATCTAAAGGACCGCAGTTTTCATAGGCCCGGCTTTTTTTTCATTGGAACGGCGGGTAATCTGCGCGCCCAAAATCCGGAGCTTCTCAGTCAACCCTTCGTAACCGCGGTCAATATATTTCAGGTTATAGATTTCGGTCACGCCATGGGCCATCAGCCCGGCAATTACCAAAGCCGCACCGGCTCTTAAATCGGTAGCAGAAACCGGAGCGCCGGTCAGATAAGGACAGCCTTCCACCGTAGCGATTCTTCCCTCTACCGAAATATTGGCTCCCATCCGGTTCAGCTCACCCACATATTTAAAGCGATTATCCCAAACGTTTTCGGTCACAATACTGGTACCCTTTGCAACAGAAAGGAGGGTCAGCATCTGTGGCTGCAGGTCGGTGGGGAACCCGGGATGGGGCTGGGTTTTCACGTTTGCGGCTTTCAAGGTCGGATTCTTGGTATAAATCCGGATAGCGTCGTCAAATTCTTCAACTCCAACACCCATTTCTTCCAGTTTGGCGGAAAGGGCTTCCATATGTTCAGGTATAATGTTGGTTACGATAACATCGCCAGAGGTTGCGGCGGCGGCAATCATAAAGGTACCTGCCTCGATCTGGTCAGGTATTACGCTGAAGCTTCCGCCGTGCAGGGAATCCACACCCTTGATTTTAATCACGTCCGTCCCTGCGCCCTTAATGTTGGCGCCCATACAGTTCAGGAAATTTGCCACATCCACAATGTGCGGCTCTTTGGCGGCGCTGTCAATCACCGTCACGCCCTCAGCAAAGACGGCGGCCAGCATAATATTAATGGTAGCGCCCACCGAGACAACATCAAGGTAAATGTGATCTCCCACCAGCTTGTCCGCACAGAGCTCCACCATACCATGCTCCCGCGTGACAGTAGCGCCCAGCGCCTCAAAACCCTTGATATGCTGGTCAATGGGGCGAACACCAAAGTCACAGCCGCCGGGCATAGCAACCCGGGCCTTTTTGAATCGGCCCAAAAGTGCGCCCATTAAATAAGAGGACGCCCGAATTTTGCGAACAATTTCATATTCGGCCTCATAGCTACTAAGCTCGGTACAGTCCACTTCGACCACACTTTTTTCCACAAAATGGGCTTTGCCGCCCATATTATTTATAATTTCAATTAAAACGTCAATGTCACTGACATGGGGAACGTTATCAATCAGGCATTTTCCCTTCACCATCATGGCGGCAACTAAGATAGCGACAGCAGAGTTTTTGGCGCCGCTGATTTCCACAGAACCTTCCAGCTTGGCCCCGCCAAGTATCACCATTTTTTCCATGTCTATGCCTCCGTAAAATTTCTTAAATCGTAAAATTAAAAATATATGAAAAATAAGCTAACTTAATCATTATAACAATAAACCCGGCAAAAAGCAAGGCGTAATTAAGGAAATACTGCAAAAAGGTCAAGCAAAAAAAGCCAGTTTCAAAATACGCATACAAACTGACCGGATTTTTATTGTCGATTTCTTACATTTTAGCATATGGATATTACATTACAATTACATAAAACTTAAAAAACGACTAAAATTTTGAAATAAGGAAAAGAAAGGACACCAAATTGGAGGAAACGGCATAAAATAAAGGGAGGTGACGAATCATGGCAACAAAAATATTTATTGACGCAGGCCACGGCGGCACCGATCCCGGAGCCATCGGCAACGGGGTAATTGAACAGTATGTCAATTTGAACGTGGCCAACGAATTGGCACGGCTACTGCGGCAGGGCGGATATTCGGTGATGCAGTACCGAACAACGCCCACGGAGAATGTACTTCCAGGAAAAAATGACGATTTGCGGAACCGAGCTGCCATGGCAAATGACTGGGGGGCAGACTATTTTATCAGTATTCATACCAACAGCTCGCCCAACCCGGCGGCCAATGGCTTTGAAGCGTATGTTTACCGTCTGGGAACAACTGCGGAGAAACTTGGGCAGTCCATCGTAGATTCTATGGTACGCCAGCTTGGATCCAAGGATAACGGGGTACGGCAGGCAAATTTTGCAGTACTGCGAAGAACCAGAATGCCGGCGGTTCTGCTGGAGCTGGGATATTTGAGTAATCCCACAGAAGCGCTGAATTTGTACAGTCCAGCATGGCAGAAAGCGGCTGCCAAAGCCATTTATGACGGCATTTACAATTTTGTAAAGCCCTAAGCATACCTTTTCAAAAAAACGGATGACTGAAAAACACTTTTTTCAGTGATCCGTTTTTTCATTTGCACAGCAGATTTTATTTATACCAAAATCTGATTGAGGGGCTTTGCCGTAATTTTTAAAAAGAGCTTTACAAAAATTCCAGTCAGAAGCGCGGCAATAATGGTTCCTTCCCGCGTTCCTTCAATTTTAAAATGGAAGAAAACCAGAGAGAGAAGAACTGCTGCCAGTACACAAAAAACATCAAAAAAGATTTTCAGATTTCCAAAATTCTTCCGGGTAGCATCCGCCAAGGCTTTGACAAAAGCTTCCCCTGAATTCATAATCACATTGGCAATGACGGAAAGAGAAATACCAAATGCCAAAACCATGGTCCCCCCAACCACGAGGATCAACCGCAGTAAATAGAAATCAGAGCGGATAAAACTGACCATCCACATTCCAAAATCTGTAAAATATCCGAATAAAAAAGAAACTGGAATCTGCAGCAGCTGAATCCACTGAAATTTGCTTTTTAAAATCAGCATTTGTCCCGCAATGAGAATACAATTCCAGATGATCAGCCAGTTTCCCAATGTTAAAGAGGTCACTCTAAGACTCATAATATTTGCCACCGAAGAAATAGGCGATACCCCAAGTCCACCTTTTTTGGTGATAGCCACCCCCAAAGCAGAAATAAACAAACTGATAATAAACAACAGATACCTCTTTACAAACTCCTTTGTTTTTCTTTTTTCGATTTTCATATATTTCCTTCTTTCTTTTATAAATTGACACTGTAACACAACAAAAAGCCATCTCCCGCATGGCAGAGGAGACGGCCTTTTAAAATATCGGCAGATAACTGAACGATTCTTTTTTAAAATGTCATTTCCATACCGTCATAGGATACCCAAAATCCCTCCTTCTGTGCGATCTCGGAAAAGGTATCATATAAAACATTTTCACCGTTATGAGAGAAATGGTTTAAAACACAAATGGTACTGCTGTCCGCAAGACCAAGTCTTACCATTTTTTTCCGCATATCTATACATCTTTGCAGATTCATATGACCGACATACTGCATTGGCGCTGTTCCTGCCGTACAATCAAAAGAAATGAAATCGATTTTTTTTCCAAATTTTTTTAAACAGTTCCAGCTTTCCTCAATAAAGTCACTGGTATCATGGGCATACAGCAGACTTTTGCCGTCTTTTTCTATCAAATACACTACCGGAGAGGACCAGGAATCATGGCTGGCCCGGATTGGCATAACAAAATAACCTTCGGTTTCAAAAGACACAAAAGGGGTAATCAAAACATTTTTAACAACATTTTCTTCAATATGCACTTTTTCTATAGCCTGCCGCAAAAGACTGTAGGCGCTTTCGTCCCCATAAAAGGTAAGCGGCTCCTTATTTTCGATATGCGCATAATCATCCTTGCGCATCTCAATCTCAATGGGATAGAGATGATCCGAATGGGAATGGGTAATGAGACAAGCCTTTATCTTTGACAAAGGAAATTTTTCTTTAAGAAAATGAGCATAGGTATCGGCAGGAAAATCAATTAATAAGGTTTCGTCTATCAATGCCTGGCTTCTGGTGCGGATGTTTCTGCCTCCCAGTTCCATAGCTTTGCGGCATATCTCACACTGACAAAAAATTGCCGGTATACCTTCTGCCGCCGCGGTTCCCAAATATTTGATTTTCATATTCCGCCTCCTTTATCGTCACATTCTCAAGAGATGATCATTGAATATAACATGTTAAGAAGCCTTTCTGATGCGGAAAATAAATCTTCCCTTTTTTTCTCCAAAACGGCCAGCAGTACAGCTTCTTATTTTATTTTATCACAGAATAAAAATATCGTCAATACCAATGTCATTCACGACCATCATCAAATTATATAACGCTTTATCTGAAAAGTTTATAAAAGAACGAAGGAAGGCATTATACAATATAGATGCCATGTTATATTTTTTTTGTTCCCGCAAAACCGCAGATTTTATGAAAAGAAGGAACGGCAGTCGATCAAGTAAAGCCGTATTTTTATAAAAAACGGCAAGCCTTTTGGCTTGCCGCGACGTGGTGGAGCATAGGGGACTTGAACCCCTGACCCCCACACTGCCAGTGTGATGCGCTCCCAACTGCGCTAATGCCCCACATCAAATTGGAGCAGGCGATGGGAATCGAACCCACAACCTCAGCTTGGGAAGCTGATGTTTTGCCACTAAACTACGCCTGCGCTTCCCGGCAAAATTTTTCTGCCGGATTCAAACATGGTAGAGACAGTAGGACTTGAACCTACGACCTTTCGCATGTGAAGCGAACGCTCTAACCAGCTGAGCTATGCCTCCATACCCGTTCGCCGATTCTGCGGCGAAACATCCAAAAATTCCGAATGTGACAATGAAAACATTATAGCACTTCTTGTTTTGGATGTCAAGGGCGGGGTGAAATTTTTATCTGTTTTCATTTTTTAAACAAAGAGGATAGGAAAAATGAACCGACCTCCCAATCGTTAGATTTTGGTCTAACGCAAGGTCACATCAAAATTCCTATCCTCTCTCTCTTTTTTTTAGATGTAGTCAACAATCAGGATTTGCTTTTCCGGTCTCATCAGCGGCAAATCATTTTCGTCCCAAAGCATCAGTTTGACCTGATACCGTTCATCTAAATATAATTTTTTTTCAAAGTGCATAGTGACGGCTTCCTGTCCTGCTTCCACATATTTCTGCTCTATTCCAATCAGACATCCCATGTTATCATAAACCGCAAAATATAAGGTAGCCGGTACAATGAGGTTTTTTATGGAAATAGGAGCCACAATTATTTCGCCTTGATAGGATACCTCAACGAATCGTGCCAAATTTTCCTCCTGCACTTCATATTGATAGTGCCATACAGCATTTTCAAACATTTCGTTTCCGGAATCAATTTGCATTTCCTCTTTATCTGCTTCACTTCCTATATAATACACATCACTTAGAGAAGAACAACCGGAAAATGTATCATCTCCAATGGTTTTCATGCGATACGATATGGTGATTTCTTTCAGGGCAGTGCATTGAGAGAACGCACGGTTTCCTATTTTTGTAACGCTATCTGGGATGACAATACTTTCTAAAGACTTACATTGATAAAACGCATTGTTTTTGATTTCTTTAACACTATCCGGAATGTTTATGGTTTTTAAGGAGCTATTGTAATCAAAAACACAGCTTTCTATCACTGTAAGCCGATTGCTTAATGTTACTTCTTCCAATTTTTCACAACAAGAAAACGCAAAAGCACCCACACTGGTGACGCTGTTCGGAATGATAATACGCTTTAAAGAGGTACAGTTAAAAAAAGCATCCTCCCCAATGGTTTTAAGATTGCTGCCCAATTTCACCTCCGATAAAGCCGTACAGCCTTCAAACGCAGAGGAGGCAATGGATTTTGTGCTGTCTGGAATAACTATTTCCTTTAAAGCAGAACAGTAGGAAAATGCATCATCTGAAATAGAAAGCAAACCCGTTCCAAAATGCACCGTTTCCAGATTTTCACATTCGGAAAAGGCCAAAATTTGAATAGATTGGACACTCGGAAGGGTCACACTTTTAAGAGTGGGACATTGATAAAAAGCTTGCCTGGAAATGCTGATCACTCCGTTTGGAATTTCATAGGAAGCGTTGGTTTTTCCTATCGGATAATAGATCAATTCCGTCCCGTCTTTGCTGAACAATACTCCATCCATGGAGGAAAAATTTCCATTTTCACTGTCTACCTCAATTTTTTTCAAAGAGGAACAGCCCTCAAAAATTCCATAACTAAAATCCGAAAGTCCCTTTCCAAAGGAAATTTCCGTTAATGCACTGCACCCAACAAATGCTCTCCCGTTAATGGTTTTAATACTGTCCGGAATGGTGATGCGGGTAATCTCCTGATGATTCATAAATAATCCTGGTCCAATCCCGCTGACGGTAAAACCATCAATTTCGGAGGGAATTACAATTTCACTTTCTTGATCTCCATAGTATCTGCTAAGATAGACCTCATTGTTCTGTCTATTAAAATCATAATCATATAATGCCGACGCACTGACCAAACAAGGCAAAAATAACAATCCCAAAAGAAAAATAAACCCCACTAAAAACACATTACAATACTTTTTTATCATCCCGCTGTCCCTCCCATTCAAAAATATTTTTTATTATACCACAAAAAATAAAAAATTTCAATAAAAAATTCTATATCGTATGTGCTTCCCAGCGCTTTCCCAGATACCGAACTGTAAAGAGGACAGCACGCACCGCCCAGTCAATGGTCATAGCCACCCACACGCCAAACAGTCCCATATGGAAATACTGTCCCAAAAGATAGCTCATTCCGATTCTGAAAATCCACATGGAAGCAATGGAAACCACCATGGTAAACTTCACGTCGTTGGCGGCCCGCAGGGTGTTGGCAATCGAAAAAGACAGAGGCCATATAAAAATACACATGGTTCCATGATACAACAGAATTTGTCTTGCGTATTCTTCTGTAATATCAGAAAGATTGTACGCCCGCAGAATCAGCGGCAAAAGGAAAAAGATAAGGATATTGGTAAGAAGCATACATCCATAAGCAATATAAAGAAGCTTACGGTTATAATACCGCGCCTGTTTATAATCCCCGGCGCCCACACACCGGGAAATAACAGTAATCAGCGCCAGACCAACCGCCATACCCGGCAGGCACTGGAAGGTAGCGACATTATTTCCTACCGCGTTTGCGGCGATAGAAGCCGTTCCAAAACTGGATACCAAGCTTAAAACCAAAATTTTTCCAAGCTGAAACATGCTGTTTTCCAAACCATTGGGAACGCCAATATACAAAATCTTTTTGATAAAAGTAAATTCCGGTTTTAATACCACAGGGGTAGAGGTATGTAAAATCAATTTCGGGTTACGGATTAAAATATAAATAATGATAGCAGCAGTAATACGGGAAATTAAAGTAGGGATTGCAGCGCCAGCAACTCCCATTTTCATTCCATAAATCATAATGGCGTTTCCTGTAATATTAACGCCATTCATAATTAGAGAAGTAAACATGGAAATTTTAGAATTTCCCATAGTCCGAAACAGAGCGGCGCCGCTGTTATAAAGAGCAATAAAAGGAATGGAAGCCGTCACAATCATAATGTAGGTATTTGCCTGCTGCATGACATCCGGTTCAATTTTTCCAAAAACGGTGCCAAGAATCCAGCTTTTTAAAAAATAAACCAAAATCATGACCAAAACCGCCGCGCCTGTGGTAAAAAGCAGCAGCTGATCGGCGGCCATACAGGCCCGTTTTTGCTGCCGCTTGCCCAGAAACTGACCGCAAACCACCGCACCGCCGGTAGCAAGCGCGGCAAAAATATTGATAAGCAGAATGTTAACAGAATCCACCAAAGATACAGCAGAAACCGCGGATTCACCCACTGCCGCAATCATAATGGTATCCGCCATTCCCACTGTCACAGCCAAAAGCTGTTCGATGACCAAAGGAATGATCAGCTTGAGTAAATCATGATTGCTAAATAAATATCCTTTTCTTTCAAGATCCTGCATGCCTCTCCTCCCTTTCTTTTCAAGCAACAATAATACAGTATAAACCCGATAGAAAAAAAGTGCAACCGGAAATATCACCAAAAATCAAAAAACTTTGTTTTGATTTCTGCACTCCCTGCGGAAGCTGGCAGGTGAAATTCCTTCCAAACGTTTAAATACCCGGCTGAAATAAAAAATATCAGAAAATCCCACTGCCTCAGCGACATCCGATACCAAAAGACCATCGCCAAGCAGCTGCTTTGCCTTAAAAATCCGAAGAGAAATCAAATATTCTATGGGTGGTTTTCCGGTTACCTCTTTAAACACCGCAGAAAAATGGGACGGACTGAGCCCAGCAGTTTTGGCTAACAAAGCAAGGCTTATTTTTTCCATATAATGTATACTCATATATTTTACCGCCTTGTTCGCCTTGTCCCGATTGGTATAGCTGATGCTTCCGCTGTTTTGACAAAAGCAGGCAAGTTCTAAAATTTCGATCAATGTCTGGCGAAGCATCACCCTGCGCATACTTACTCCGGTAAGAAACAGCCGGCAAAGCCGCTCATAAAGCTGAATGAATCGGTTTTTGACCGCCTCATCTTCCAAAGATAATACAAATGGAAAAGGAAATAAAACTTTTTTTTGATTCCATTTTCCATTTTCAAAAACAGGAAAAAAGGTTTGAAAATTTACTGTATAAAGCTTTAAAAAATCCTTTTTATCGGTCTCCATATGCTGAAGACATCCGTCAGGAAAATAGACAAGATCCCCTGCTTTTACCTGCTTTTTTTTGCCGCTGCATGCAAATTCTCCTTTTCCTTCATAAATATATAAAAGATTATGATAGCCCACAAGATTAGTATGAAATCCCCACTGCGGTGTTGCTGTCCGATTATGTACATAAATAGGATTGACGTATAAATCATAAATAAAAGAAGTATCCATTGATTTTTCCTTTCTAAATCAGAAGATAGTACAAATTCATTATATGCTATATTCACAAAAATGTAAAGTTATTTTATAATGAGAAAAAAGGAGGATGATTATCATGTATCAGACATGGGCTGAAGAAACCATGAAACGAATTTTAAACAAATTAAACACTACCCTGCCAGAGATTGGAGCAGGGTTCCCCCACGCATGCAAAGATATGGTATATAACCAGGGAACCCCCCACTGGTGGACCAACGGCTTTTGGCCGGGTATGCTGTGGATAGCATACCAGCAGACCAAGGATGAAAAATTTCTAACCACCGCGCAAGAAATTGAAGAAAAAATGGACGTGGTACTTGACGAATACTATAACGTAGATCATGATGCAGGATTTCTCTGGATGCTGTCAGCCTGCGCTGACTATAAAATAACCGGCAATGAAGAATCTAGGCGCCGGTGCATGAAAGCGGCGGCGTTTTTGGCCTCTCGCTTTAATCTCAAAGGCAGCTTTATTCAGGCATGGAACCAGCCAAACGGATGGGCCATCATTGACTGCTGTATGAATTTAACTCTGCTCTACTGGGCTTCCAAAGCATTGGATAATCCACGTTTTCGTCACATTGCCCATGCACATGCCAGAACCGTCATTGAATATTTTGTAAGGAAAGACGGTTCTGTCAACCATGTTTTATCCTTTGATCCGGAAACCGGAGAATTTATTGAATCATTACACGGGCAGGCGGCTCGTCCCGATTCTGCCTGGTCACGCGGAACCGCCTGGGCGCTTTACGGCCTGCCGCTGAGCTACCGCGCAACCGGAGATACAGAGATTTTAGAGGCAGCAAAGCGGGTTGCCAACTTCTATCTTGCCAATCTTCCGGAAGATTATGTGGCGCACTGGGATTTCCGTGTTGCCCGCAATGCTGACACTCCCCGGGATTCTTCGGCGGCGGCCTGCGGCGCCTGCGGCCTGTTAGAGCTTTCTGACCATGTTTCAGATTTTGAAAAACCCCTTTACCGGGACGCGGCTTACCATATTTTAAAATCCCTGACCGACCATTATTCTAACTTTGATAACAAGAAACAGTGTATTTTAAATGAAGCAACAGAAAATTTTCCGTCAGGACAAAATATCAATGCAGGACTGATTTATGGCGATTACTTTTATGTGGAAGGCATCAGCCGCCTTATGGGAAACAAAGATATTTTCTGGTATGAATAAAATATAGGTCAGCTGACAGACGCCGAAAAAACAAGGAATGACATGTCAATGCTTATATATTGATAAGTAATGCTTTGAGCACATTCATAACAAAACATCAAACCGTTATACTATACAGTATAAGCATTTGTTATTGGGGGATATTTATGGTAACATACAATCCGGAAAATATAGAAATCGGCGCGCGCATACAAGAAATACGATTAAAAAAAAATGACCCAGGAGGATTTGGCAGAGAAAGCAGGCATTGGCTCTGCACAGCAAATCAGCAATATTGAGCGAGGGTTGGCTGGTTTTTCCGTTTCCAGACTAAAAAAGATATGCAAAGCGCTTGATATAGAAGCGGATTATTTATTATTTGGTATAACACCCAGCAATACAGAAACCATATTGCATCAATATCTTGAAAAAATGACACCCTCACAGATGGAAAATCTTTTGGAAATTGTAAAAGTCTATGCAAAATCCTGTGGAATTGAGGAATCATACCCTTTGGAAAAATCGATATATTGAAAACAGACGCCGGGATATTTGAATCCCGGCGTTTTCATTGGTTTTTCACACTTTCCCTGTGGATAAAATGTGGACGGACTGTGTGTATTTTTATAAACCATGCCATACTGTGGAAACTGTTGAAAGCAAAACAGGGTTATCCACCTGCTTTTCCTATGTACAAAAACCGCTTTGCTTCGCGACTTTCTCTGCTTTTCAACAATTTCCACACCCCCAACAACAGCGACAGCAACAATAAAAATATATATTATATTTTTTTTACAAAATAAGAAAAAAGTGCCGGCGCAAAATAGGAAAAGTACATTGACAATAAGGGAAAAAACCGTTATAATAAATCCGTTGGAAAAGGACGAAAAAACGGGAGAAAAAACCGTTATAAAATATATTATGAAACGCCGTCAAAAAGACGGCAAAGGGGGATTGAGGAAATGAAAATCAGTGTTTGTGTGGGAAGTTCCTGTCATCTTCGGGGCTCGTATGATATTATCAATCTGATGAAAGAAAATATTGAGAGCCGTCATCTGGAAGACAAGGTAGAATTGGCGGCGGCGTTTTGTCTTGGAAAGTGTACCGATGGAGTCAGTGTTAAAATTGATGATGAGATTGTGGTAGGCGTCAATAAGGAAAACTTTGATCAGATTTTTAAAGAACACGTATTAGATGTGCTGTGAGGGGATTGCTATGGAACCATGTTTGCAGCTGAAAAAATCAAATTGTAAAAACTGTTATAAATGCATTAGGTATTGTCCGGTGAAATCCATTCGATTTTCGGAGAATCAGGCGCATATCATTTCGGATGAGTGTATTCTCTGCGGCCGGTGCTATGTGAACTGCCCGCAGAACGCCAAACAAATTCGAAACGACGTGGGCAGGGCAAAAGAGATGATCGCGTCCGGAACACCGGTATATGTGAGCCTTGCGCCCAGTTTTGCAGGAAATTACAGGGTGAGCATTGACGCCATGGAAAAAGCGCTTCAAAAGCTGGGATTTGCCGCCGTGGAAGAAACTGCCATTGGCGCTACCATTGTGAAGAAAAGGTATGAAGAAATGGTGAAAAACCGGGAGCAGAAGGTGATTATTTCTTCCTGCTGTCATACGGTCAATTCCTTGGTACAGAAGAAATATCCCATTGCCCTTCAGTATCTTGCAAAGGTTTTATCGCCCATGCAGGCGCATTGCGCCAAAATGAAGACAGAGCATCCCGAGTGCCTGACCGTGTTTATCGGCCCCTGTCTTGCAAAAAAGGATGAGACCGACCACAGCAAAAATCTAGTGGATTTGGCGCTCACCTTTGAGGAACTTACCGCCTGGTTAAAAGAAGAAGAAATTACGCTTGATCAAAGCATGCCTGATACCAGAAAGCCCGCAAGGGCACGGTTGTTTCCTTCCTGCGGCGGAATTTTGGATTCTATGGATCTTGAAGAGGATTATACTTATATCGCGGTCGATGGGATTGAAAACTGCATGTCTGCTCTTGAAGATATTGAAAGCGGCAATTTAAATAACTGTTTTATTGAGATGTCAGCTTGCTCCGGAAGCTGTCTGGGCGGCCCTGCCATGGACAAAGAGAATATGCACCATCTGCAGGAGCTGGCGGCTCTCAAAAAGACGGCCAAAAAGGTAGATCATGACCTTTTGATGCCGGATAAGTCGGTACTTCACAAATCCATGCCCTTTGAGGGCAAGAGCAGGCAGATGCCGGGAAGCGCGGCCATTGAGGAAATTCTCAGAAAAATGGGTAAGCACAATAAGGATCAGGAGCTTAACTGCGGCAGCTGCGGCTATAACACCTGCCGGGAAAAGGCGGTTGCGGTGCTGGCTGGAAAAGCGGATCTTACCATGTGTCTGCCGTATTTAAAGGAAAAGGCGGAGTCTTTTTCAGATAAAATCATTAACAATACGCCAAATGGGATTATTGTGCTGAATGAGCAGCTGGAGCTGCAGCAGATGAATACGGCGGCGCAGGAGATCTTGAACATCAAAAATCAGGCGGAGTATCAGGGAGAGCCTGTGGTGCGGCTTTTGAACCCGGCGGATTATCTGCTTTGTATGACCGAGGGCAAAAATATTTATGAAAAGAAAAAATATCTTGATGAATATCAAAAATATGTAGAAGAAACGGTCATTTATGATAAAGAATACCATATTATCATGAGTATTATGAAGGATGTGACCGAGGAAGAAAAAATGCGGGAAAATAAGGAATCCCATAACCGTCAGGTGATAGAAATTACGGATAAAGTAGTAGAAAAGCAGATGCGTGTGGTACAGGAGATTGCATCCCTGCTGGGAGAGACCACGGCGGAGACCAAGATTGCCCTGACCAAGCTGAAGGAGACGCTGGCCGATGAAGAATAGATTATTTGCTGACGTTGGAACCCTTAGTTTAAACAAGCGGGGAGAACAGCTTTGCGGGGATATGGTGGAGATTATCCGGAAAGAAAACGCGGAACTGATTGTGGTTTTGGCAGATGGTTTGGGAAGCGGAGTGAAGGCAAATATTTTGTCTACCTTAACCTCAAAAATTATTTCTACCATGATTGCGGCGGGGCTGAGTGTGGATGAATGTGTATCCACCATTGCAGCGACACTTCCGGTGTGTCAGAAACGGGGCGTTGCCTATTCCACTTTTACCATTATGCGGTTTATCGAAAACCGGGAGGTGGAAATGATCCAGTTTGACAACCCCATGGTGATTCTGCTCCGAAACGGCAAACATTATGACTATCCGGTAACCAGCCGGGTGGTGGAGGGAAAGACCATTCATGAGACCCGGCTGACTCTGGAACTGAATGACGTATTTATTGCCATGAGTGACGGCGCCATCTATGCCGGGGTGGGGGAAGTCCTGAATTACGGCTGGCAGAGGGAAAATATTATAACCTTTATTGAAGAGCGGTATAACTGGACGCTGACCGCCAAGACCATTACCTCATTGATTTCGGATGAGTGTAACCGTTTGTATGCGGGCCGGCCGGGGGATGATACCACCATTACCACGGTGCAGATTAGAAAAAGGAAAACCTGTAATTTAATGATTGGACCGCCGGCGGACAAAAAAGACGATGCGGCGATGCTGTCTAAGTTCTTCTCAGAAGAGGGCAAACATATTGTATGCGGCGGGACGTCAAGCGCCATTGCCGCCCGTTATCTGGGCAAAGAGGTGATACCGGAGATGGATTATTTTGATCCTCATATTCCGCCTACTGCCAAAATTGAAGGGGTGGATCTGGTAACCGAAGGGGTCATCACCATCAGCCGTGTTTTGGAATATGCCAGAAATTATCTTGACAACAACAGCCTGTTTGAAGAGTGGGGCTATCACCAGGATGGGGCTTCTCAAATCGCAAGGCTTTTGTTTCAGGAGGCAACGGATGTGAATTTTTATGCGGGCCGTGCGATTAATTCTGCCCACCAGAATCCGGATCTTCCGATCACCTTTAGTATAAAGATGCGGCTGATTGAGGAGCTGACCGAGTGCCTGAAAAAAATGGGCAAAACGGTTACCATTGAGTATTACTGATTCAGGAGAGGTGTATTATGACAATAAAAAAATTTGATACCCAGGTACAGTATCTGGAATATAAGGTTTTGCGGGAGGTGGCCCGGCACGCGTGGGATGATACGCTGGTTGGCAGCTTTGACGCCATTGCCGGGAATATTGTGGGAGATAAACCCACCATGCGCTGCTGTATCTATAAAGAACGCGCTATTGTTGCCCAGCGGATTGATATGGCGTCGGGAGGGCATAAGGACAATCCCAATGTGATTGAAGTTTTGAATATTGCCTGTGACGGCTGCCCGGTAGGCGGCTATCAAGTAACGGATAACTGCCGGGGTTGTATTGCGCACCGCTGTGAGGACGCTTGTAAAAAGGGTGCTATCACCTTTGATGAAAATCAAAAAGCGCATATTGATAAAGAAAAATGCGTCAACTGCGGTATGTGCGCCAAGGTTTGTCCTTACAGCGCCATTAAGGATTATCAGCGTCCTTGTGTGGAGGCCTGCAAAATCGGCGCCATTGGAATGAATGAATATGATAAGTCTGCAAAGATTGACAACGAAAAATGTATCGCCTGCGGCGCCTGCGTGTATCAGTGTCCTTTTGGTGCGATTATGGATAAGTCCTATATCTTGGAAGTCATTGATATGATTAAAAAGAGTGAGAATAACACCAAGTATAAAGTATATGCGGTCATTGCGCCTTCTATTGCCTCTCAGTTTACCTATGACAGCTCTTTAAAGCTGGGACAGGTGGTCAGCGGAATCAAAGCGCTGGGTTTTCATAGTGTGGTAGAAGCGGCGCTGGGCGCGGATATGGTGGCATATAACGAAGCGGCAGAACTTGCAGAAAAGGGATTTTTGACCAGTTCCTGCTGTCCGGCTTTTGTATCTTATGTGCAAAAGGCATTTCCACAGCTGAAAGAGAATGTTTCGCATAATCTCTCTCCTATGGCAACCATTTCAAAGAAAATCAAAGAAATGGATCCAGAGGGAAAGGTGGTATTTATCGGCCCCTGTACGGCAAAGAAAATGGAGATTCGGCTGGATACGGTAAAACCTTATGTAGACAGCGCCCTGACTTTTGCAGAACTGCAGGCTTTAATTGACAGCCGGAATATTGATATGACTTCCTTAGAAGAAAGTCCGCTTGATAATGCGTCCTATTACGGCCGGATTTTTGCCCGGTGCGGCGGTCTTGCAGACGCGGTGGCAGAAGCACTGCTTGAGCAGGGTGTTACGGATTTCCAACTGGAAGGCATTTCCTGCGATGGAATTGAGGAATGCCGTATGGCACTGCTGAAAGCGTCAAAAGGTGTGCTTAAGGCCAACTTTATTGAAGGTATGGCTTGTGTGGGCGGATGTATCGGCGGCGCCGGCTGTTTGACCCATGGACCGAAAAATAAACTTGAAATTGATAAATATGGAAAAGAAGCCAAAGAAAAAAGCATCGAGGATGCCATCAAGCATTTTCGCTAAGAAAAAGATGCAAAAGAGCCGGTTATTTTTGCCGGCTCTTTTTTTGTTTACAAAGGATTTACAAACCGTTCATAAATAAGACGGCTTTTTTAAGTTAATTTTAAGGTTTCGCTCTTACAATAACAGCAGAAAGAGGTGATTGTCATGAAAATGCGGCATGAGTATAAGTATCCCATTAATTATATGGATTATCTTGTGCTGAAACAGCGGCTGGACGCGGTGATGAAAAAGGATCCTCATACCGGGAAAAACGGAATGTACCATATTAGAAGCCTGTATTTTGATACACCGGATGATAAAGCGCTGAAAGAAAAAATTGATGGAGTCAATAAACGGGAAAAGTTTCGAATCCGGTTTTATAATGGCAACGATAGTGTAATTCATCTTGAAAAAAAGAGTAAAATTAACGGTCTGTGTAATAAGAAATCCGTACCAATTACCCGGGAAGAAACCGAAAAAATTCTTGCAGGGGATATTTCCTGGATGGCAACGGAAACAGAAAGGCCGCTTCTTTCGGAGTTGTATTCCAAGATGAAGAGCCAGCTTTTGCAGCCAAAAACCCTGGTGGATTATGAAAGGATTCCCTATGTTTTTTCTGCGGGAAATGTAAGAATTACCATTGACAAAAATATCCGAACCGGGGTATATCAAAAAGATTTTTTTGATGTTTTTGTTCCCACGGTTTCCGCATCGGAAACGGTGCTTTTGGAGGTAAAGTATGATGCTTTCATTCCCCAGTTTATTTTAGATATTTTGCAGTTAAACAACCGGCGGACACAGGCATTTTCCAAATATGCGGCCTGCCGAATTTATGGATAATCAAAGTGTGAGGAGAAGATTATGAGCTTTCAGGATATATTTAAATCGAGTTTTTTGGAAAATGTAAGTGCGGTTACCATTCTTGATATGGTAATTGCGCTGGGTTTGGCGTTTGGTATTGGTATTTTTATCTTTTTAATTTATAAAAAGACCTTCCGCGGTGTGATGTATTCTTCCGGTTTTGGGGTAACCTTGATTGCCTTGACTATGATCAGTACTTTGGTCATTTTGGCGGTTACCAGTAACGTGGTACTGTCCCTTGGTATGGTTGGTGCGCTGTCTATTGTGCGTTTTCGTACCGCCATCAAAGAACCCCTTGACATTGCGTTTTTATTCTGGTCCATTGCGGTTGGTATTGTGCTTGCGGCGGGTATGATTCCCCTTGCGGTGTTCGGAAGCGTCTTTATCGGGCTGATCCTTTTGATTTTTGTCAATAAGAAAACCCGCGACACCCCATATATTATGGTATTGCAGTGCCGGGATCAGGCGGCGGAAACCGCTGTGACCGAATTTCTGAAGAATCATGTCAGCAAACTGATTGTGAAGAGTAAAACTGTTACCGATGACCACATTGAAATGAATTTTGAAATTAGACTAAAAGATGAAGATACCTCTTTTGTCAACAGCGCATCAAAGATTGAAGGTATCAGCTCTGCGGTTTTGGTCAGCTATAACGGCGATTATATGGGCTAAGATAGGATGATGGACAATGATAAAAAGCAAATATACCATAGTGGTGTGCATCCTTCTTGTAGTTTTGACGGTTTTTGCGGCATTGTTTTTTTCCTATTCTCCATGGGTAAAAGAAAAATTCATCAGTCAAAGCACCGTACAATATGCGGATAAAATATTTAACCAGGGCGTAGTACACAGCATTGATATTGAAGTTGAGGAAACGGAATTTTATGATATGCTGGAAAACGCCATGGAAAAGGAATATATCAAGTGTAATCTCACCATAGACGGGGAAAAATTCAACAATGTAGCAATTCGTACCAAAGGAAATACCTCGTTGACAAATGTGAAAAGTATGGATTCTGACCGTTACAGCTTCAAGGTGGAATTTGACCATTATGACAGCAGTATCAATTATTATGGACTGGATAAGCTGGCGCTGAATAATATCATTCAGGATAATACCTATATGAAAGATTATCTTTCCTATAAAATGATGAATGATATGGGAGCTTTGGCGCCCCTTGCAAGTTTTTGCAATATTACGTTAAATGGCCAGCCGTGGGGGCTTTACCTTGCGGTAGAGGGGATCGAAGAAGGATTTTTGGAAAGAAATTTTGGATCGGTAACCGGGGAATTGTATAAACCGGACACCATGCAGATGGGCGGCGGAAACCGCAATGGAGAGAAGGGCGGCGGCGCGCCTCCAGATATGGGAGAAATGCCCCAGGGCGGACCTCCGGATATGCAGATGACGGAAACCCCGCCGGATATGGCACAGAATCATAGTATGCAGAATGGACAGGAGGTGACAGAAAATGCGGAGCAGGATACTGCGACGACCCCGGCAGAAGACGCTGGGGCAGATGGTGAGGTTCCAATGCCCGGTGGAAACGGTGAAAGACCTGAGATGCCGGGCGGAGGCGGCGGCTTTGGCGGCGGAAGCGATGCCACGGCGCTGATTTATACCGATGATGATTATGACAGTTATTCTACCATTTTTGATTCCGCGGTGATGGACATTGATAACAGTGACAAGGATCGGCTGATATCTTCTCTGAAAACCCTGAATCAGGGGGAAAACCCGGCGGAAGCAGTGAATACAGATGAAGTCATTCGGTACTTTGTGGTACACAATTTTGTCAATAGCTATGATAGCTATACCGGGAATATGAAGCATAATTATTACCTATACGAAAACAATGGTATTTTGTCCATGGTGGCTTGGGACTATAATCTGGCATTCAGCGGGTTTGGAAACGGTTTTGGCGGCGGCCGCGGCTTTGGAGCCACCCAAAGTGAAACAAATGTGGATAACGCCACAGAGCAGATCAATTATCCCATTGATACGCCGCTTTCCGGCGCTTCCATGGAAGATCGGCCAATGCTTGCCTGGATTTTCAATGACCCTCAGTATTTAGAGCAGTATCATCAGGTATTTGATGAATTGATTACGAATTATTTTGAATCGGGCAAAATAGAGGATGAAATCAACCGAGTATTTAATATGATTGCACCCTATGTACAGGAAGATGTCAGTGCCTTTTGTACTTTTGAAGAATTTGAAGAAGGGGTAGAAACCCTGAAACAATATTGCTCTCTGCGTGCCCAAAGCGTACGAAAACAGTTAAACGGCGAAATCCCCAGCACCCAGGAAGGACAGAGCCAGGACAGCAGTAACTTTGTGGACGCTTCTTTTTTGAATATTGACGCCATGGGAAACATGGGGCACGGCGGCGGCCGGGGCGGCACGGAAAACGGTAATCAATCCCAAACCGGAGACCAAAATTTAAGTGACGGGCAAACAACAAATTCTGACCAAGCGATACGTCAAAGTCAACCGCAAAATGGCGGCCAGCCGCCCGCAGCACAGCAAGGCACTGCCACAAGCCAAGCACCCGGTGAAAATCAAGCGGCCGCAGGCAGCCAGATGACCGGTGACGGCCAGAATGCAGGCAGTGAGCAAGCAGCTGCAGGCGGACAGGAAGGCGACCAGACCTCTGGAACGGGGCAAAACTTTGACCGCCGACAGGGAGCAGAAAATGGCGGAAATCAGCAGAAAAGAATGATGCCGGACGGCTTTGGCGGCAGCGCAGCCCAGAATACGGCGCAGAACTGGATCCTCTATCTTGTTGTACTTTTGGTACTTGCCGGAGGAATTGCATTTGCCGTTTTATATAGAAGAAAATAAGAGAAAATATATTTTTTAAGAGCATAGCCTTTGGCTGTGCTCGTTTTTGTTATATGGATATTTCTTGCAATTTTATGGATTATTATGTATAATAAAAATATATTTATTTTTGTGTTGCTTGTGAATTGAGATAATGTGAACAAGGGGTTTTATTGATATGGAAAAAAACAATATCAAAATATATTTATGTGATGATAATATTCCATTTATTGAAGAAATTGGTGTATGGATTCAAAAAATATTACAAAACCGCCGGGAATATCAAATTGAGACATTTACAAGCGGACGGGATTTATTAAAACAATGGAAGCTTTCTTTTTCGGATGTCGTATTTTTGGATATTGATATGCCGGGCATGAACGGTTTTGAAATTGCCTCATTGATTCAAAAAAGCAAAGAAGATGTTTTTATCATCTTTGTTACCAGCCATGAGGATATGGTATATCAATCTTATGAATATCATCCTTTTTGGTTTGTCAGAAAAAGCCATATGGAAGATTTGAAAATTGTATTGCCGAAACTTTTAAGAAAAATCGATGCGGAAGAGGAAAAAAAGAAATTTCTATATTATCTTCAAACAGATACCATGAAAATAGAACTTGATATTAATACTATCATGTATATTGAATCCATAAAAAATGATATTGTAATTAAAGATAGGGTTAAAGATGATATTAAAATTAGATGTAAACTATCAAATGCAGAAAAACAACTTTATCCACTACACATTATTCGAATACAAAATGGAATTTTGGTTAATTGCCGATTTATAGGAAAAATAACATGCAGAGAGGTTATTTTAACCAATGGAAAGAGATTTAATTTAAGCCGTGGAAAAATAGATTTTGTAAAAGAAGAATATCAACATTTTGTAAGGAGTAAAAGATTATGATAGAATTCTTTTTTGAAATTTTTATTAATCTTGTGGAAACCTTTATTTCTGTTGATTTTATAACTCGATATCTGGGTACAAAGTTTGAAGGAAAAAAGAAAACTGCCGTATTTTTAATTGTTTGGATGGTTTCCTTTATAGAGCTTTGCACTATCAATCAAATTACTGTCTTTGAAACCTTTGGATCTTATATACCAATGGTAATTTATGCTATATACGCAATAGCTTGCCTCAAAGGAAGCTTAACTTTAAAATTATGGATAGCAGTGGTAACGCATTTGATTGTTATTATTACAGCAATTTTATCAAATCTGATGATTTGTAATTTGATTGGATATGATCCATATCAAATGATAACAGTTTTTAATGGAATTCGTGTTATTAGTGTAATCATCACAAAAGGAATTCAATTTTATGTAACAAGAATATTATTGAAGATAAAAAGAAAAAGTCCAATGAACAGACATAGATTTTTGAGTCTTGTAATGATACCTGCAATATCAGTTATTTCTTTATGTGCATTAATGAAAGCGGCTTTTTACAATGACCATATTCAACCATATATTTTAATAGGTATGGGTTGCATTGTACTTGCTAATATCATGACGTATTATTTTTTTATTATTATTAACAAGGAGTATGAAAATGATTTACAAGTGAAGCTTTTAAAATTACAAAATGATAATTTTGAAAAAGATATTGAAAACATGGAAAACTTTATAAATGAAATGAAATCTGTGAAACATGATATAAAAAATCAATTATTAACAATAAACAATTATTTAAATTCTAACAAAATAAAAGAAGCTAAAAATTATATTAACGCATTAACAAACGAATATTTGCCAAATATTCAAAATGTTATTGTAACAAAAAATAATGCCTTTGATGCAATCATAAATTCCAAAATTGCTTTTGCAGTGAAAAAAAATATTTTTATGGAAGTAAATATAAGAAAAGATACTATTGTGAATTGGAATGCGGCAGAAATAACAGCCTTATTTGGAAATTTGTTGGATAATGCCATAGAGGCAGCACAATTAAGTAAAGAAAAAAGAATTGAACTAAATATTTGTCAAGAAGGCGAGTATTTATCTATTTTAATTACAAATAGCATTCGATCTTCTGTTTTAAAAGAGAACCAATCGCTTGAGACGTCAAAGAAAAACAAGGAACTGCATGGTATAGGATTAAAATCGATTCAAAACATTGTAAAAAAACATAATGGAATGATTCAATTCTATGAAGAAGAAAATGAATTTTGCTGTCATATTTTACTTGATATTCATGAATAAGCCGATGCTCAGTCGGCTTATTTTTTTTGTGTAAATCATCACACTATATGTGTATTTTATCACAAGGTAATTGAACTATTAAAATTATCAATTATAATAAAATAAAAAAGGAAGAAAAACATGGAAAAAACAGCAAAATTGATTACGCAATATTTTATTAGAAAAAATATAATATTGAAAGAAAAAGCAGATATATATTGTTATGGATTGAAATTAATTTTTGCCGATATAATAAACTTTTCTATAATTATACTGCTTGGATTTTTATTGAATAGAATATTTGAAAGTATAGCGTTTTTAATCGCATTATGCGGAATTAGGAGATTTAGCGGCGGATTTCATGCAAAAACATTTTGGTTATGCCGTTTATCAATGATGGCAACATATATTTGTGTTATGGAAGTTGTTTCTATTATACTACATACAAATATGCAATTACTGCTTATATTGTTATGCGATATTATTGTAATAATATTTATTAGTATATTTGCGCCGGTAGAACATCCAAATAAACCTTTGTCACAAAGTCAGAGGAAACAAAATAAAAGAAAAGCTGTGATAACAACTTTTTTTTTATCATTTTTTTCAATATTTTTGGTTTTTATAAAAATAAATTTAGGTGTAACAATATCAATAACCTTAGTTGCAGTTATGTTCTTAATGATAATCAGCATGGTATTACAGAAGGGGGGGAAAAAGAATGTTTGATTGGATCCTTAGTATTTTGGCATCTGTATCTTATGGTACAGCTGTCTCTTCGGCTGGATTGGCTTCATCAAATGGTATGCACCAGATGAAAGAACCTGAAGGTTTGCAGGAAGAAGCAAAACAGGCAAAGGAAAGAAACTAAAGTTAAAAAAGCAAGAAATAGGGTTTTCTTTATAAATGACGAAATATTATTTTTATCAATCTGATTTTATAAAGAAAACAGTTTCTTGCTTGAAATTAGGGGTGATTCCAATGGGCTATGCAGCGTTTTAATAAAAAAATCACAAAAGAAAAAAATAATTTTAAAAGGGAGCGTACTATTATGAAAAAATTATTTGCAATGGGTTTGGCAATTATAATGGCAGTTTCTTCTCTGTGTTGTATCAGTGCTTTTGCGGCCGAGGAAATACCTAATCTAAATAATTCTTTAACGCGTGGAAGTAATATACCAGATACAGATAATGTTTTATATCTTCCAGGAAATACAGATTCTTTTACATATCAATTAAATTCAAACATTTATCAATATTCTGATTTTGTTATATCAACGACTCAAAATAATACAGGAATAGGATGCAGATATACAGCAACTGATAATAGTCATATATTAACAATTGAATTACTTAGACGTAATGATAATGTAGTTGTAGGAACGAAAAGAGTAACTGCTTCAGTTGGTGTAACAAAGGAATTTAAATTTGATTTTTACGATTATAATATTATACCTTTATTAGGATATTATTTGAGACTTTCATCCAGTAATAATGGAAGTGGAACAATAACAGTATATTAAAAAATGATAAAGGGGTGTTTACGCATGAAAAAAATTTTTTCATTATTTATTATTTTATCTGTAATAACTTTTTCTTTTAGTATATTTGCGACAGAAGAATTAAAAGAATTATCATATAATGATGTTATATTAAACAATTTTAATTCAGAGTTTAAAACATTAATTAATGAAAAAATTCAAGAAGGAATGAAAATATATTATGGAGAAGGAACAGAAATAAATCAAACAATTTTTGGAAATACAAGATCATTTTCTCAAACAATAAATTTACCAGAAAGTGGTACAGTATTTTCATTTAATTTTAGTTCTATTGGACAAACACTTACATCTCCATGTCTTTTTAATGTAACTTCAAATTGTACTATGAAAGTATCTATGACTTCTACAGAATGGAAAGATAGTAGTGTTGTTAGAATAAAAATTATAGATCAAACAACAGGACAAACAATATATGATGAAAATGAAATTTTTGAACCTGTAAATAACATATTAAGTATTAATGTAAACGCAGGACACAAATATTATGTAACAGGAACATCTACAGAATTACCTTCTTATGCAAGTTTATTTGTTTATGGAGAATAATATTTAGACAAAGGAGCAAAAGTTATGAAAAGAGCCAGTATCATTTTTCTAACGCTGATATTCTCATTTAGTGTTATTGCTGCCTCTTATGCGGAAGAAAATACGGAATATATAGCGGCAGAACAGTTTTATTCCCAGCTGGCCGAGATTTTGCGGGAAAAACATCAAGGAGATTTTGAAAATACGACGGAACCCAAAGCCTATTTGGAAAGTTTGGGTGTTTTAGAAAATGTCCCGTATTCTGCATACGGCGGCAGTCCGGTATCCTGTGCAGAAGCAGTTACCCTTGCGATGAATGCAATTTCTGTGGATAAAACGTCGATTCTTAAAGCAGGCAATGGTGTATATCCAGAAAATTATATTGCGGCGTACCGGTTTCTGACCGGGATGCGGTTTGTGCTTTTGCAGAATCAAAATCCTGCAGAAATATACGTGACCAGTGCAGATGCCCAAATCCTGTTGGAAGATGTGCGGCATTTTGCAGTGGATCGTCTTTGGACTGTACCAAGGGAGGCGCTGGAGCAGGACGGTATTTTTCTTAGCGCAGATACGGCGCAAAATATGACCCGCGGCGAAATGGCAATAGGAATTGCCAAAGTGCTGGAGAAAAAAGAGGGCTTTTCCTATGCGGAGCCAGATTTTTGGGATGTGGATAAAAACAGTGACGCGGCACAGGCGATCGGCGGTCTGCAAAAAATCGGTGTTTTCAATGGCTATGAGGATGGCAGTTTTCGTCCGGAACAGGAAGCTGAAAGGGCGGAGTTTTGGAAAACCTGTATTTTAGCGGCAGGACTGGATATGGGTACCGGGGAATATCCTGATTATTATGCCGGGATGATGCGGTATTGGCAGTTGTTTGGCGGCCTAGGCAATGAAAATGAAATATGCAGAGATTTGGAAGGGCCGGTTTGTTTTGGAGAAGGTATGCAGGTGCTTTATAATATCTGGTATGATCAGGGAAACACCATGTTAAACCAAAGAAATAAAGAATAAAAAAATTTTCTTTTGCACAATTTATTTGATACTTTTCTTGTGATTTGAATAGAAACAGCGGCAGGGGAAGAGACACGTATCGGTCTTCTTCCTCTGCCGCTTATGTTAGACATCAAAAAAGGGTTCCTTGCGGGACAGCGCAGGAGATCAGTCCTCAAAATCAAACATTTCCCCGTTGCGCTCTTTAAAAATCTCGTAGACGGCGGACAGAATCTCGGGATTTTCCACCTGTTCCAAGCAGTCGTCTTCCTTGTCCTTGTTGATCAGGAAAATCACCACTTCCGTTACAACCTCTTCGTCATCATCGTAGGGAATACAAATCACATAATCCTTACCCTTATACTGCACCGTATCCAGATGTTCAAAGGTCACCGTGTTTCCGTCCTCATCGATCAGATCCACAAGATGTGGGTTCTCGGGTAATTCAGCCATGGCGTGCTCCTCCTTATTTTAAGCTGTCAAGATAGGACTGAAGGATATAGGCCGCAGAAACGCTGTCAAGACGGGCTTTGCGTTTTTTGCCCCGAACATCGGTCTCGTTCATGAGATGCTGGGCAGAAACGGTGGTCAGCCGCTCGTCCCAAAAGATGACCTCCATGGAAACCCGCTCTGCAAGGAGGGCCGCAAATTCCCGGGTGCGCTCGCCCCGGAAGCCCACAGAACCGTCCATATTTTTGGGAAGCCCCAGTACAATTTTTTCCGCCTGCTTCTCCTTTGCCAAAGCCGCGGCATAGTCCGCTGTTTTGCGCATGTTTTTCTCATGCAGGAGGGGCAGGGTGGTGACCCCGAATCCCAGCGGGTCCGAAATCGCAAAGCCTGTTCGGCTGTCTCCGAAATCAATGCCAAGTATCCGCATATTCCTACCTCAGATTCTGCTTTTGTATATGGGGTATTGTACCACAGTTTTTTCAAATAATCAACCCTGTTTCATCGGAAATTCCGCTTTTTATAGGAAAAACCTACAAAATAAACCTTCCATAACTGTGAATTTTTTCCTCTGCCAGCGGATTATAGAGGGTGGTTTTGGGCTTTTTGGGCATACGGGACGGCAAAGGATTGCTCATGAGAAAATATTTCAGCGCGTCATAGAGATGATCCTCCTGCCTTGTGTCCACATCCTCGGGATTGACGCTGTCATAGCGCAGTTGAGGCAGGGTGCGGATCATGTTTTTGCAGTTTTGAAAAATATAGAGCATGGGAAGGCCTTCGTCGTCAAAGGCAAGCCGGTAATGCACCTGCATTTTTCCTGCCAAGCGATCATTTTTTCCCTTTTCAAAATAGACTCCCTTTTTTTCCATCATTTCCGCGATGCTGCCCTCTTCTGAACCGGTGCTGTTCCAGATGGCGGGATCCGCAAACCCGGTGATGGTGCATCCCTTCTCTTCCTTTTCCTCGATCTCTCGAATTTTTTCGGCGATTCTGGCGGCGGTCCACCGAACGCCGGTATCCGGCTCTCCGGTACAGCCGTAAAGCTCCCGGTAGTTATAAGCTCGTCCGTCCTGATCCACCGCATACCAGGAAACCGCAAAGGGTTTGGCATAGCCGAAGTCAAAGGTGCGAAACCGCCGCCACTCCTTGGGAATGGGAAAGGGGCGGATGACATGGCTCCACCTGCGGGTGTCGTATTCCTCCGGGGCGTTGCGCCATTCGGTAAATACCTGCCCGTCAAAAATATCCCACTGGCCGTAAAGCAGAGCCTTGCGTTCTGCCTCCGGCAGCTGAAGCAGGCGGCGCTGATAATTCTGGTCTGCCCGCATGAGAAAGACATTGTCCTGCACAAAGGAAGGAATAAAAATGCGGGTGTTGCCGGTTTCTTGGTCCAGAAATTTCTCACTGGGGGTGTGGCCGTCAATAAACCGGCGCTTGACCCAGCTGTGGCCAATGCCGCCGGGGTTGGTGCTGGATTTGATCTGCTTGGGATAGGCATTGACCCCACGGATCCGGGAAATTAGATAAGTATACTGATCCTCGGTAAAATGGGTCAGTTCGTCAAAGCGGATGGTGTCATATTCGGCGCCCTGATAGCGCAGGACATCTTTTTCTGCCGCACAGTAGCCAAACTCAATCAAAGAGCCATTGAGAAACTCCCATGTATGGGCGGAGGCGCGGTATTTGGCGGCCTTTGCGGGATAAAACTGCAAAGAGGTAAAGATGATGGAATGCTCCAGTTCCCCAAAGGTGCGCCGCAGGATCAGCTGGCGGCTTTTGGGATAGCGCAGGGCAAAGACCAAAGCGTCTGCCAGCTGGCCATAGGATTTCCCACCCCCTGCCGCCCCGCCGAACAAAACCTCGTCTGCGTCCGCATCCATAAACTGCTTTTGCGTAGCGGTCAGGGAAAGATTAAGCTTTAACGTCTTCACGGCCGTCCTCCTGTTGTTCAATCCGAATCCGCACTTCAATTTTTATGGGTTCTGTTGCTTCCTCCTGCTTTTCCCTCTCCCGCTGTGCTTCCTTGAGGGCAATCAGCTCCTTGGCGGCAGAGAGTTCAATCCGTTCGTTGCCGCAGTGGAGCAGCTCAAGCAGCTTTTCCTCTGGACTGAAAAGGGGCGGCATTTCCTCCGGGGTGCTATATGCTATATCTTCTTCCTTGGTTTCGGGCACTTTTTGTACTTTTTCCTTTGTTGGCAAGGAATCAATTCTTTCTTTTTTCATTTTCCTCCTCCTCTCCCACCGTAAAGCCGACCAGCTTTTTCAGCGCCCGATTATGTATCCGTATGGCTTGCCGCTCACTAAAATATACATGAAAGCGGATACAGCTCCACAAAATATGCCGCACATACCGGGCGGTTAGAATCAGCCGTTCGTCCGGCTCCAATATCTCCAGCATCCGATCAAAATCTTTGTCCGCTTGCCGCAGCCTTTGTTCCAGCTTTTGTATTTGTGAAAAATAATATGCGCTGTGTTTTTTGCCTGCCTCCTTTAGCTTTTTCATGTCCTGTGTCAAATCCTGATAAAAGGCAATTTTGAGTTTCATTTCCTGCCGCATGACAGGAAGACTGCCAAGCCATTTTTTAACTTCTTCTACGGAATTCAGTTGCATCCTTGTCACCCTTTCTTTTCTTTTGTTTAAATATGCCGGATTTCGTAGTATTCGTGACAGCAGTCCATACTGCAGAACATACCGTCCGTGCTTTCCGTAAGCTCTGTGTCACCTTCAAACAGCGGTTCGTCACAGTACAGGCAATATCCTATTTTGTGCGGCGCACTTTCCGGCGGAAGATAACCCAGTTTTTCCATGGTCAGAATGTCGGGATGTGTCATATTTTCTCCTTTCTATAAACTATTGTTATGTTTTCCTATGATATTTCCAACAATCTGATTGGTGTATACTTATTATACAACAATATTATTGTTTGTCAATAGGAAAAATAACAATATTTTTGTTGTAATATATCGAAATTTGTGTTATACTATAATCGAAGCACAGATGTCCCCTGCCTCTTAGGCGGCGGGTTCCATTTCAGAATTTCAGAGGGAGTTATCATCTCCCTCTGAAACCCTGAGGAGCGAACGCTCCCTGTGATAGCTACAATCTGTCGCAAGCTCTGCTTTAAGCAAGCTTAGCAGGAGCGTTGCTCCGATTGAAAGACAATGAGGTGATTGTTATGGCAAATATGAACATTAGTCAAAAGTTAAAAGAGGCGCGAAAGGCGGCGGGGTTAACCCAGCAGGATGTGTATGACTGGCTGGGGATAGGGCAGTCTACCTTCAGCGCTTGGGAGACGGGAAAGGGTGAACCGTCTATAGAGGTATTTTTAAAGCTGTGCCAAAAGTATGAGATCAAAGACATTGCGGCGTTTTTTCTGCCGGATCCGGATACGGGGGCAACGGCACAGATGCTGGAGCCTGTCTTTGTCAGAAAGATGCTGTCTTTGCCCAAGCGGAGCCAGGATGCGGTGCGCAACTGTCTGGAGTTTGAGTATAACAACAGTCCAGTGAAACTAAAACCCAGCCAGTGGAAGCGGCGGCGGATACCCATATATACGCAGCCGGCGGCTGCGGGCAGAGGAAATTATATGGACGATCCGGACGCAGAGCTGAGGGAAATGGAAGCGCCGGAGGAGGCAACATTTGGCGTATTGATTTCCGGTGACAGTATGGAGCCGGTTATCCATGACGGAGATATTGTGTTTGTACATCAACAGCAGGAGCTCAATTCTGGCGATATCGGGATTTTTACATGCAACGGGGAGAGTTTTTGCAAAATGTGGCAGAATCGAAACGGGATGCCAAGGCTGGTTTCCATGAACAAGGCATATCCGCCTATTTTTTTAACCTCAGCCGACCGGCTGATCGTGCACGGCAGGGTCTTGCTGTAAGTTGTTTTGGTTTTTGCGGATTTCTTCCAGAAGTTTTTCCTTTCCCTCAAGATACATCCGCTCAAGAAGCAGAGAGGCGGCTGGAGCAGCTTCTGGCTGAAAGACACCTAGTTTCCAAAGCTCCATTAGGGTTTGATTTTGGGTAACCCGGCTGTAAGGGTTGTTTTTTTCAGCGCTGACGGCAACGTCAAATTCAACTGGATGGGACATTGCATTTGCCTTCAGGTTTCGATTGGAAAACCGGATATATTCCCTGCCGCCGGTGGCGCTTTCTACCCGATAGGATCGGGGCTGGTCGTAGAACTGGCGGATCAGTTCAAGGCACAGGCAGACAATCTGTTTGAAAGCGTGATAGCCCTCTGCGATCATGTCCCGGCTGAGCTTTTCGCCGGCCTGCTGAAGGGCAACTATGGCGGAATAGGCGGTGACGCCGCCGCTGGTTTCACCCTGCTGAAAGTCACGGTTTCCGGCTACCTCTTTGAGTTCTTCGATTTTATTCTGCCGGTGCTGGATGATATAGCTGTGCAAAGGTTTTGCCTGGAGCTCCCGAATATTCTCATCTCCTACCGATCCGGCCACATGAATGATGTCTTTGGAAAGGTCAGAGAGCTCATATTCATTCAGGCCACCGTTGTCTTTGATCATGAACCGGGTTTTTCCGGCGATCATGGCATTGCGGCTGATCAGGCTGTCCAGCCGATCGATATAGAGCTGGGGGCTTTTGATGATGTCCACCAGTCCAAAGCCCACCGGGCTGTCCTCGTCGGGATAGAGTACGTCCAGGACAAAGGGATACATACCGTGGTCATAGATTCCCTTCTCCCCCATATCCTCTGACGCTTGCAATATGGTACTGCCGCAGAATTTCATCAGCTCTACCGTCTGGATATTCCCCCGCTGTTTTTTATAATAGCAGTCAATGACCAGCACCTTGTCTTGAAGCTGGTCGGTGCCCACCGTGTTCTGCATATCGTCATAGGTCTGGATTTCAAGCGGGGTATCGCCGGTGAGCTGGTCGGCATAGGCCGGGTACTGCTGTTTCAGCTCCTCCTTGTCCGCAAGAGCGGTGAGGAAAAGGAAACGGCTGTCTTGAATGTCAGTAATGCCCGGCTCCCAGAAGAGGTTTAAAAGATCGATTTTTCGAATGTCGATCTCTCCAAGGCCGTTTCGCAGGGCGGGGTTGTAAAAAACGCCATAGCAGGCGGCGCCGTTTTTGAGTTTGTACCACCAGGCTCGGCTGTAGGTATTGCGGAAATTGCAGTGATCCAGCTGCACCGGCAGGATTCGGGTAAAGGTTTCTGCGATTTCCCGGTCCTCCTCCTGCCGCTCTAAAATATTGGGTGCGGGATAATTGTCCATGGCGTCGGCGTGCTTGTTGGCAATGGCGTTAAACAGATAGGGCGTGGTGGGAGATGGCATTTCGCCGGTCTGCTCGCTTTGATACCGGGATTTGAACCAGCGGTTGTTTTCGATGATCCGCCGGTCAAACAGCTGTTTGTGTTCCTTATAGCGGCGGAACTGTTCCGTCACTTTGTCAAAAAATTCGGGCTTGATCTTCCCGTGATAAGATGAACTTAGCATACTTCTTCCTCCTTTATTTACATGGATTCTAAGGCTTGCACCCGGCTTTCCAGTTCCTGGATTTTGCTCATGGGGTCAATGCCGTTGATAAGAACTCTCTGGCCGGACAGCCAGAGCTCCCCGCTTTCCTCCCAGAAGGAGATAAAGGGGGCATAACCCACCAGACCCATGCTGGCATACTGGTCGTTTTTCTCCAGTTTAAAAGAGCCGTTGGTATAGACAACGCCGTTGATGTTGTGGGAACCCTCGCCGTTGCCGGCGCCTAGCACTATATAGGCGGTGCCGTCATCACCTACTGACATACCAAGCTTTTGCTTGCGGACGCCGTTTTGATCCTGCATCATTTTGATGCCGGTGGGGTCAAGCTGGGCAAAGACGCCGCCGGTTGTTCCGGTATAGGATATGCTGTCGGTGCCGACAATGGTAGAAGAGAAAATGGAGGCGCTTTCTACCTTTCCGGTAAAGACTGCATTACCGCCGCTGCCAATATAGACAGCCGGTACGCCGTTTTTGTCGCAGAGAACAAAATCAAACCGGCCGGTGGATTTGTCATAGGCCGCCCGAAACCGCTCATAGTTTTGGTCGCTGATGGTGATTTGGGAATCGGAAAGGGTGAGACATCCGTCGCTGCTGGATACGGTGACCTTGCCGGTATCAATGGTGCCGGCGGTCAGTTTGTCGGCGGTCAGTGCACCAATCTGGGCGTTGGTGATTTTGGCATTTGCGGTGTCAATATTTTCTGCCTTGACCGACGCGGCCTCGCTGACGTTGCCGGCATCCAGATTGTGAAACAGATAGGTCAGCTCGTCAATCAGGGCGGTACCCCATTCTTTGAGAAGTTTGACGTCCTGCTGGGTCTGCCCCGTCAGCCGGGGCGGTATGGGTGTTGTTAGATTTGGCATATGTTTTCCTCCTTTTAATTGGTGTCAAGGGTATTATAGAGGAAAAGGAACTGACATGGCATGACATGTGGGAATAATAAGAAAAATAGGAAAAAAACATGACAAAAAGAGAAAAAGATGGTATAATGAAAGAAAACAACAGGAGAAGATGGGGAAAATGACAGTAAGACAGTATCAGGAAGCGGATTTGCCTGCAATGACACAGATTTGGAACCAGGTGGTGACCGAGGGAAATGCTTTTCCCCAGCGGGAATGTCTAACCTTAGCGGAAGCGGCACGGTTTTTTGGGTCGCAAAGTTTTTGCGGCGTGGCAGAGGCGGATGGTGAAATTGTGGGGCTTTATATTCTGCATCCCAATAATGTGGGGCGGTGCGGACATATTGCCAACGCAAGCTATGCGGTGCGGCAGAAAGAGAGAGGCAAGCATATTGGGGAACAGCTGGTGCGGCATTGCCTGACCCAGGCTGGAAAGCTGGGGTTTCGGATTTTGCAGTTTAATGCGGTGGTTGCCTCCAACCTGGGCGCAATCGCCCTCTATGAGCGGCTTGGTTTTGTCAGGCTGGGAACGGTGCCGGGAGGTTTTTTGAACGGGAAAAACCAATACGAAGATATTATATTGTTTTATCATACCTTATAATACGAAAGGGGATTCTTATGAAAGTGTATCTCATTTATTTTAGCCCCACTGGGAGCACAGAAAAGGCGGTACGAGCTTTGGCATCTGGCATGGGCGGTGAAACAGAAGTGATTGATTTAAAGACCCCGCCGCCGAAGCAGACGTTTTCGGCGGAAGATGTGGTGATTTGGGGAGTTCCCTCCTTTGGAGGCAGGGTGCCGGGCGTGGCTATGGAGCGGTTTCATGCCTTTTCAGGGGCAAAAACGCCCTGTATTTTGCTGACCGCTTATGGAAACCGGGATTATGACGATACCCTGCTTGAGATGAAGGATGCGGCAGAGGCGGCTGGATTTTATCCCGTGGCGGCGGTTGCGGCAGTGTGCGAGCATTCCATTGTGCGGGAGTTTGCCGCCGGACGGCCCGATGCGGAGGATTTGGAACAGCTGAAACAAATTGGAGAAAAAGTCTGCAAGGCCATGGAGAATGGACAAGCCGGCGGGAAACTGAAGGTGAAGGGAAGCCGGCCGTATAAAGAAAAAAAGGCCGCAGCTCCTATGCCGATTATGGTAGGAGAGGGCTGTGTGAACTGTAAGCTGTGTGCCCGGGAGTGCCCGGTGCAGGCCATATCTTATGAGGATGTGACCAAAACCGCAGAGAACTGTATCTCTTGTATGCGCTGTATCAGCGTGTGTCCAGCAAAGGCACGCTCCCTGCCGGAACAGCTGATCAGCGGCTTGGCAGAAAAAATGCGGCCCGTTTGCTCTGTACATAAGGAAAACGAATGGTTTTTGGCAGAAGCGTAAAATCGTCGGCACAAACTGCGCTAATTACGCTTTGCCTAAAGGCGGCAAAGCTTTAGTCGCTCCGTTATGCCTCCTCTTTCCCAAAAAATGCCGGCGTTGGCCCGGCCATTTTTTGGAAGCCCTTAATGCCGAACAAATTTGAGGAAAAGGGGATATTTCAGTCCGCAGCCGCAGGTTAGACAAAAAATAAGCGACCGGTTTTGGGAGCTTTGCGCCCAAAGACCGGGCGCTATTTTTTTACGGCTGTGTGGGAGTCTTGTGTTTGATACACGAAGCACGTATTTTTTTACATCTGTTTCAGCTTTTGAAACATGGTATTCTCCCCTTCTTCCGCAAGCAAGGTCAGCATAGAAATGATTAGCTCTGAGGTTTCCGGCGCAATGAAGCGGTGGGTATTGCCCCGCAGATAATAAGAGAGAGGGTGCTCTGGGGTATACTTTTCTCCCTGATAGATCTTGCTGGCGGCAATCCGGTCACAGAGAAGTTCCTTGACATAGCGCATGGGCATAGGTACCGGCATCACCCTGCCGGCCTTTTTGTTATAATCGTTCCAGTATTCAAAATGGTGGCGGTTGCGGCCCTTGTGATGCAGCCATGCCTTGGAATAGCCATATGCCTCTCGTTCGCCTTCGTTGGGACTGCGGGTGCCGTCGGTGTAATACCGTGCGCCGGTGAGAAATTCCACCGGCGTATATTTGGACAGGTCATGAAAAAGTCCCTGCCACAAGATCCCGGCCTTGGCACAGTGGCGGATTACCATGTGACGATGCCGGGTAATGGTCTTAAAATGTCCCCATGCTTTGTTTAGGGTAATCTGCATAACCCCTTCCTCCTTTATTTGTCCAGTACCATCTGGAGATAGTCAAGGGGCTGATAGCCCATACGGCGGTACAGCCGTGCAGCGCCCTGGTTCTGCGGTGTGATTTCCAGCCGGAACCGAACGGCTTGGTCATATTCCTTTTGGATGGCATCAAGGGTTTTGCTCCCCAGCCCCTGCCCCTGAAACGCGGCGCGGATATAGATTTCCTCAATCCAGACTGTGAGCCCTCCGGCTTCGTTGGACCAGGTGAGAGATACCAGCACATAACCTGCCGTCTGACCGTCCTGTTCAATAATAAAAAGCCCAAGATAGGGTGAGCCCTCTGCTGCGGCGTCAAAGGTCGCTTTAAAATGTTCTGCGGCAATTTTGTGAAGAACTGCATCTGAACTGTAAAATTCCTGACCCAGGGTCAGAAACAGATCTTTGTCTTTTTTTTCAACTTTGCGTATCATAATAAAGTCCTTTCTTTTTTTATCCTTTCTTTAGTATAACCGTTCTGTTTCAAAAAGGCAAGCGCGGATTTCTCGGTCGAATGGTGACGAATCCGAACTTTTTTTCAGAATTTATGCAGAAGTCATTGACATCACACAGAAAATATTGTAAAATAATTTCTGTAACATAACTGTAACATAACTGTAATATATATAAAGGAGATTCTAGCATGTTAGGACAGGATATAGGTATCGATTTGGGTACCGCCTCCATCTTGGTATATGTAAGAGGCCGCGGAATTGTGGCCAAGGAACCTTCGGTTGTAGCTGTGGATAAGGATAGCAAGCGGCTTTTGGCAGTGGGGTCAGAAGCGCAGAAGATGCTGGGACGGACGCCGGGGAATATTGTGGCAGTGCGGCCGCTGCGGGAAGGTGTGATTTCGGATTATACGGTGACGGAGCGTATGCTGCGGTATTTTATGCAGCGGGTGACCAAACGTGGAATATTCAGCAGTTTTTTTAAGCCGCGGGTGATTATTTGTGTACCCAGCGGCGTGACCGAAGTGGAAGAGCGTGCGGTGATTGATGCGGGAATCCAGGCGGGAGCCAGAAAAGTGCATCTGATTGAAGAGCCTTTGGCGGCAGCGCTGGGGGTTGGCATTGACATCAGCCAGCCTTGCGGCAGTATGGTGGTGGATATTGGAGGCGGAACCAGCGATATAGCGGTGATTTCGCTGGGCGGTATTGTCATCAGCCGGTCGATCAAGGTGGCAGGCGATAATTTTGATGAAGCCATTATCCGGTATATCCGAAAGAAGTACAACATTCTGATCGGGGAGAGAACGGCTGAGGAGCTGAAGATCAAGATTGGCTGTGTCCGGAAGCGGGACAAGCTTCTTGCCATGGATATTCGGGGGCGGAGTTTGGTATCAGGGCTTCCCAAGACCATACAGGTGTCGTCGGATGAGATTTATGAGGCGCTTACTGAAACAGCCATGACCATTGTGGAAGAGGTTCGCAATGTTCTGGAGGAAACTCCGCCGGAGCTGGTAGGCGATATCAGCGCGGGCGGTATTGTGCTGACAGGCGGCGGCGCTTTGATTTACGGCATGGACAGGCTGATTCAGAATGAAACCGGAATTCGTGCTTATGTGGCAGAAGATGCAGAGTCCTGTGTGGCGTATGGCACAGGGAAGGCGCTGGAGCATATGGAAGTGCTGGACAGCTATCATTCCGCGGATCAGCGGGAAAATTGAGAAAATAAGGAGATTTTTATATGGAGTTAAATACAGCACAGATTATGGAGATTATTCCCCACCGGTATCCATTTTTGCTGGTGGATAAAATTATAGAATTTGAGGAAGGAAAACGGGCTGTGGGCATTAAGAATGTGACCATGAACGAGCCGTTTTTCCAGGGTCATTTTCCCGGGAGACCGATTATGCCGGGGGTGCTGATTTGTGAAGCGCTGGCTCAGGTGGGGGCCGTGGTGGTGCTCTCTGACCCGGCGCAGAAAGGGAAGCTGGCGGTGTTTACCGGTATTAACAACTTTAAGTTTAAACATCAGGTGGTACCGGGAGAGACGCTGCGTCTGGAGGTGGAAATGACCAAAATGCGCAGTGTGATGGGCAAAGCAGATGTTTGTGCCTATGTGGGCGATGAGGTAGCGGCAAAGGGCGAGATTTCCTTTGCTTTGGTAGACCGGTAAGCATAAAACCGCCGCGGATCAAGATGCTGTCCCGGCGGTTTTTCATGGAAAAGGGACGGACGCTTGTGCTGTGATGCACTTGCGTCCGTCCCTTTTTTTGCACCCAAACCCTGGGTGCAGGGATAATCTTTTTAGTTTGCAAGATAGTTATAGATCATAATGGCTGCATCGGCACGGGTCAGGGTTGCTTGCGGATTGAAACAGCCGTTTTCGTCACCGCCTACCATGCCGAAGCCTTTGGACAGAGCAACATAGCCGATCCGTCCCGGGGTAATTTGATCCTCGTCTGCAAAACCGGTGGTGAAAATACCGCTGAGCTTTGCAACGTTGTCATAGTTCAGGGCACGAATGATGAATACCAGGCCGTCTTCCCGGGTGGCAAGCGCTTCCGGGTCGATGGGGTCGTCAATGATACCATATCTCCGGGCGGTTTGCATGATGCTGCCGGCGGTGTCATAATAGGGGATATATCCCGTTTTCAGGCTGGAAACAAAGGCTAGAAGATCTTTTTGTGTAATGGCTTCATCCGGCCGGAAAGAGGTTTCCCCTTCCTTGAGCTGTAAAATACCAGATTCGATCAAGGTGTTGATCTGTTCCTGAGCATAATGGCCGTTAAGATCCTCCGGATAGACAACCGTGCTTTCTGACGGGTCATAAATATCGCCGGAATAGGTCAAAAGATCCCCGGTTTTTGCGCCGATATAGGTGGGCTTTTCCAGATCCAGCGTATATTTCAGCGCCATGGCCGGAATGGTTTCGGTGCCGTTTTGCGCCAGCGCGTAAGTGAGTTGCATTCCCACTTTTTCAATTAAGAGTTCCCCTGCCCGGTCTTCGCCCAGTACGCCGGCCGGATCTTCAAAGACAGTTTCTTTATCCCAGGTCTTGTAAAAGCTCTTGATCCGTCCGGTATTCTTGTCCACATTGATGGAAACATAATTTTGGTGATAGGGAATCTCGTTTTCATGCCGAACCAGTGCAACGGAATAGTCATAGGTCTGGGGTTCTTCTTCCTCTTCTTCCGTATTTTCAGAAATGGTTTTTATCTTTCCTGCGGTTTCCGGTGCATAAGCCTCTGCAAAGGCCAGCGCATTGGCGTTCGCCTCCTCCTGCGTAATTTTGGCAGGGTCGTCGTCATAACTGCCGTCATAGCTGAAATACTGCAAGAGTTCGCCGGTCATGGCGTCCATAACCACTTCAAACCGGTGTTCGTTCTCCTGATCTGCATTCTCCAGATACAGAAGGTGCGCCTGGTATTTGGAGTCTTTTGTGTCGTCTTCCCAGCTGACCAGATTGCGGTAGTTGCAGGAGACAAACTTTGCAGAATCAATGCCGGTGTTTTCCAAACTCTCTGCCTTGGCGCGCAGATCGGCTTCGCTCATAAGTCCTGCAACCTCGCCGATGTTTGCCAGTTCTTCCTCGGTGAGTGCCGCTTTGTCATTGGCAACTGCCGCTTCTTCTGCAGCCGCTCCGCCGCCGCCCGAAGCCGTACTGCCGTTTAAATAGCCATAGCGGAAGGGCGCAAATTCCTCGCCGGTTGCGGCGTTGATAGCAAAGGAACTGTCCTTTGGTCCATAGACCAATACTGCCTGATTTTCTTCATAACTGCGGTAGAACAGCTCCATGGGACTGTTTTTCAAAAAGATATTTGCGGCATCTTCTGCGGAAATCGCGATAGAGGGATCCGGAACACTTTCTGCGTAGATCCAATCAGAATACATAGCGGTCACTTCTCCGGTGCGGTTGTTGATGGAAATGTTGACCTGATTGCCGCAAAAGTCCAGGCCGTTTACCTGCCGGTGGAAGGTGACCCTGTCGGTGTCGCTTCTGACACTGCCCACCATGGGATATTCTGCGGCTTCATCGGGAAGCTCTGCCATCCAGCCGGGGTTTACGCCGGACAGCCAGTCTTTTGCAATCTGCAAAAGGGCGTCACCGGTGTAGTTGGCAAAGGCCATTTCGCTGTCGTTCCATTGGTTGTGGCTATAGGAAACCACATCCCCGCGGCTGTTGATGGTGATGTCCATGGATTTGGTAACCTGATATTCCTCAGGTTTGGTGGACCAGGTCAGATGAAATTCCTGATTGCCCAGTTCATCGGTAAAAATATTGCTTTCAAATTCGGTGTATTCTGCCGGAACCTCAATTTTACTTTTGGCGGAAAGAATCGCCTGTTCCAGTGCGGCGTCGTCTGCCGCAAATCCCAAAGACGGAACCAGCGAAACCAACATCAGTGCCGCCGTTATACCTGCTAACCATTTTTTCATTTTTCATTTCCCTCCTTTAATATGGTTGACGGGCAGTGCGGAAAAAAGGATTTTCCACACCGCCATTTTATTTTTTTCTGACTTAAGTGTCCATACGGGCGACTACTTCGCCCAAAAGATAGGCTGAGTAGGTCGTGCCGCTGTCATATACGGTAAGCTTAGTCAAAAGCAGATTATGTAACAGCCCTGTCATTTGTCCCAGGGTCAGCGGCTCTTCTTTTTGCTCTGCCGTAAGGTGATAGCTTCCGTCCGTATCATAGCGGTTTTGGAGAAGGCCCAGGTTTTCTGCTACGGTCCAGTAGGCATTGGCAAAGCCCTGCCGGTGCAATCGGGCAAGCTCTCCGGCGCCGCCGGTATACCAGTCAAGAAGCCGGACGGTAAAGATCACCGCCTCCTCTTCTGTGACAGTTTGGTCAAGGCCGGCAAAGCGAAGATAAGGATCTTCTTCATAACTGCCGCTTAGCATGTGGTAAACCGCCGCGGCGTTAACCGCAAGGGAACAGTCCTGGGTTCCGTCTTCAATATCGGTAAAGACAAAACCTGAGCCACTTTCAAGCACCGATTGGTCTGGGTAAGGAATAATGCCATAGACACATTGACACAGTGCGGTTAAAAGCTGACGCCGGGTGATTGGCATATCAAAATCCGGCGCAGTATCTTTTGAAAGCACGCCCCAGCTCTGCAATTGGGAAAAGGGTTCTGCCATGGGGGTTTCCTCAGCAAAGACCGGAATAAAAAAGATACAGACTGCCAGAAAAAGAGGTAAAATTCGTTTCATAGACACACCTCCGTTCATAAAAGGGGTGCGCAGGGGCATTTTTTGCCCCTGCTCTATTAAATTGGAAACAGGAAGGCAATATACGGGGAAAAGGGAGTAAAAAACAAAATATATAAAACCGTCCTGTTTCAGTTAAGCAGAATTTCTGCTTATTTGATTAGACGTCCTGCGTTTAAAAAAGTTCCAGATTTTTCTTAAAATTTTTTATACCGTGCTGAAGAATTGTAAAGAGCATACCTTCACGCAGGCCAGAGGACGAAAGGGAGAGTGCCGGTGGGGAAAGCTGGCGCAGCAGTGTCAGACAGGGAAGAATCCCAAAGCAGACCGTTTCCGACCGGCCCGGTTCAATGCCAGCATGAATCCGCTCTGCGGGGGACATATCGGCCAGCTTTTGATACAGCAGTTCTGCCCGGGCCGGGGATAGGGAAGCGCCGCCCAGCTCTGTTTGCGCGCCGGTAAAATATTGTTCTGCTGTCCAGAGACAGCAGACGCTGCCGCCAATACCAATCAGTGGTTTTTTTGCGGCGCGGTCTAAAAAGGGAACCTGCAAAAGTCCTTGCCGAACGGTTTCCTCTGCTTTTTTCAGGGTATTTGCCTGTTCATACAGGCTGGCGGCGCCAAGGGGCAGGCTGATTTTTTCCTGCAAGGTGCGGTTTTCAAACAGTATCAGTTCAGTACTTCCGCCGCCGGTATCCACAATTAGGCCGTTTTCTATTTCTGGTAGGGTCTGCATGATTCCCAAAAAATCCAGCTCTGCTTCTTTTTGGCCGCTGATGATATGGAGCTGGATCCCGGTTTCTGCAAGGACCCTGTCGCAGAATTCTCTGCCATTTGCGGCGCTGCGGACTGCCGCTGTTGCCGCCGCCAGTATGACGGCATTTTGTTCCTTGGCCTCTGTTGCAAAGGCGCGGAGCGCTTGCAAGGTTCTTTCCATAGGGCGCTCTTTCAGCCGCATATCTTCCTCCATTCCCTGTCGAAGCCTGGTCATTTCCCGCCGTTTTAAAAGCGTTGTTGCGGTATTGCCGTTTATTTCCGCAATGGTCATTCTGGCAGAGTTAGAGCCTAAGTCAATCAATGCAAAACGCATATTTTTCCTCCTTTATGATGCAAAAGGGGTGCGGAAGCCGTCTGCTTCCGCACCCCGAAGTTTTTTAAATATTGACAGAATAGTTGGGGGATTCTTTGATAATCTGCACATCGTGGGGATGGCTTTCCTTGAGTCCCGCACCAGTAATGCGGATAAACTTTCCGTTCTCTTTCAGGAGGGGAATATTTCTGGTGCCGCAGTAGCCCATACCAGCCCGCAGACCGCCCAGCAGCTGGAAAATGGTTTCAGAAACCGCACCCTTATATGGTACACGGCCTTCGACGCCTTCGGGAACCAGTTTTTTGGCGCCTTCCTGGAAATAGCGGTCACGGCTGCCGTTGTTCATGGCGCCAAGGGAGCCCATGCCGCGGTAAACCTTGAATTGCCGTCCCTGATAAATTTCCATATCGCCGGGGCTCTCTTCACAGCCGGCAAAGATGCTGCCCATCATGATCACGTCTGCACCGGCGGCAATAGCCTTAACCAGATCGCCGGAGAACTTGATACCACCGTCTGCAATTACCGGGATGCCGTATTTCATGGCCACTTCTGCCACATCGCAGATGGCTGTAATCTGAGGTACGCCAATACCTGCAACCACACGGGTGGTACAAATGGAGCCAGGGCCGATACCTACTTTGACTGCGTCTGCACCGGCTTTGATCAGAAATTCAGCAGCTTCGGCAGTGGCGATATTGCCGGCAATAACCTGAAGCTCCGGAAAAGCATCCTTAAGACTCCGCAGGCAAGAAGCAATGTTTTGGGAATGGCCGTGAGCCGAGTCCAAAACCACAGCGTCTACCTTGGCGGCTACTAGTTTTTCTGCACGTTCTAACACATCTGCCGTTACGCCCAAAGCGGCGCCCACCAGCAGTCTGCCGTTTTCGTCACGGGCGGAGTTGGGGTATTGAATGGCCTTTTCAATATCCTTAATGGTGATCAGGCCTTTTAAGCAATCGTTCTGGTCAACAATGGGAAGCTTTTCAATCTTGTTTCTGCGAAGGATCTCCTTTGCGTCCTCTAAAGTGGTGCCAACCGGGGCAGTGATTAGGTTTTCCTTGGTCATGCATTCCCGGATTTTTTTATTATAATCCGTTTCAAACTTCAAGTCACGGTTGGTAAGGATTCCTACCAGTTTTTCCCCTTCGGTGATGGGCACACCGGAAATTTTATATTTTGCCATCAGCGCTTCTGCGTCGTTTAAGGTGTGTTCAGGAGACAGGGAGAATGGATCAACAATAACGCCGTGCTCACTGCGCTTTACCTTGTCCACCTCTGCTGCCTGCTCCTCAATGGTCATATTTTTGTGAATAATACCAATACCGCCCTCTCTTGCCACAGCAATGGCCATATTGGATTCTGTTACGGTGTCCATGGCAGCGCTCATCATAGGGATATTCAGCTGAATTTTATTGGTAAGACGGGTGGAAAGATCCACATCTCTCGGCAAAAAGTTGGATTCCTGGGGTACCAGCAGGACGTCGTCAAAGGTAAGACCTTCTTTCGTAAATTTTTCAGTAAACAAGTTGATCCGCATCCTTTCTTTATTTTTTAAGACAGTATGCATACTGTCTTTTGTTCGGTAAAAATTTCAATAAGGGCTAAAAGCCCATCATTTGGCATTTCCAGTGGTAGAGTAATTCTTGCTAAAAAATGAAGTGGTACCCGCCGTCTGCAGGGGAGGGAGACATCTTCATTTGGTTATAAAAACCGCTGTCCCAAAAAAGACAACCTGGACAGCGCAAGCAACAAAAAATCCCTTGTTTCCCTTTATTTTAACACATAAACAAGAGTGTCGTCAACCATTATTTTTCACCAGAGGCGAAAGAAAAAGAGCGAGAGTTTGGGTATTTAGACCAAAAAGGAAGTTTTTCTTGTGAAACCTGTGTCTTTTGTGTTATGCTAAAAAAGAAAAGTTTTTATCACAATTAAGAAAGCTGAGGCGTGTTATAGGTGAAAGGAGCTGATAGAAAGATGAATCATTCAGTGCGGCCGGCTGATGATGCCATCGAAAAAACAGTAGACCAATATGCGGATATGCTGTTTCGTTTATGCTTTACTATTTTGGGCAGCAGCGCAGATGCGGAGGATGCGGTATCGGATACCTTTCTGCGGTATTTGACCAAAGCGCCGGAATTTCATAGTCCCGATCACGAAAAAGCATGGCTGATTCGTGTGGCGGTGAACATCAGCAAGGATATGCTCCGGGCCCGCAAGCGCCACGGCTGTATTTGTCTGGATGAAATCAGCCAATACGTTCAAACCCCGGAAGAAAGCACCATATTAGAGGAGGTATTGCTTCTGCCGGAAAAGTATAAGACGGTGCTGTATCTTTTTTACATAGAAGGTTACCAGACCGGGGAGATTGGCAGAATGCTGGCCATTTCTCCGGCGGCGGTAAGGAAACGCCTGCAATACGGGCGGGAAATGCTGAGAATGCAATATGGAAAGGATGGGTCAAAATGAAAGAAAAAGAACTGAAACAAGCAATCAGCCGCATAACCCTTTCTCCTGAAGCAAAGGAGAGAATGATGGATAGGTTAAAAAATCAAAAAGAGGAGAAATATGTGATGAAAACAAAGAAAAAAATGGTACTGGCCGTGGCGGCGGCTGTGATGATCCTTGGAGCGTCTGCCTTTGCGGCAGGGGGCATGATTACCGGCTGGTATGGATCTTCCAGGTCAATTCCAGACTATACCTCTCTTCCGACCCAAGAGGAATGCGTAAAGGATGTGGGTTTTACCCCAATTTTAAAAGAAGACTTTGCAAACGGCTATGCCTTTGACAACGGAAGCATAGTGAAAAACAATCTGACGGACGACAGCGGCAGTGTGGTGGAAAAGTTTAAGTCTCTGGTTTTCCGTTACAGCAAGGATGGGGATATGGTAGAGCTGTCCCAGGAGCAGTATGAATCCCAAATGCCCCAAAACGGTACGGCTTTTGATGAAAAAAATGGCGTGACCATTTATTTGACAGAATATACCAATAAAATGGTGCCGCCCAATTATGAGATGACCGAGGAAGACAGACAAGCCGAGGAAAGCGGCGCATTGGTGTTTAGCTGGGGCAGTGACCAAGTGGAGATTAAGCAGGTGCGCGGGGTGAACTGGGAAAAAGACGGAACCCATTTTGGCCTGCTTCAAATCGACGGGGATCTGTCGGCGCAGGAGCTTGCGGATATGGCAAAAGAACTGATATAGAAGAAAAAGGGAAGTCTATTTCCGCCGAATGGGCATAGAATAGAAGGGAAATACTTAAAAACCGCCGCAAATGCAAACAAAGCATTTGCGGCGGTTTGCGTTTCATATGAAACAAGATTTATTCGGCAGTAATGGTTTCCCGGCCGTTCATATACGGGCGCAGAACTTCCGGTATGGTAATGGTGCCGTCTGCGTTCTGATAGTTTTCTAAGATTGCGGCGGTGGTTCTGCCAATGGCCACGCCGGAGCCGTTTAAGGTGTGCACCAGCTGTGCCTTGTCCTTGGGATTGTTTTTATAGCGAATATTGGCGCGCCGTGCCTGGAAATCCTCAAAGTTACTGCAGGAGGAAATTTCCACATAGCGGCCATAGCTGGGCATCCAGACCTCGATATCGTATTTCATGGCGGCAGTAAAGCCCAGATCCCCAATACAGATCTTTACCACCCGGTAGGGAAGCTTTAACAGTTTTAATACGTCTTCTGCATCGGCGGTCAGTTTCTCCAGTTCTTCATAAGAATTTTCGGGCTTGGTAAATTTCACCAGCTCCACCTTGTTAAACTGGTGCTGGCGGATCAGCCCCCGGGTATCTCTGCCGGCGCTTCCGGCCTCTGCCCGGAAACAGGCGGTATAGGCGCAGTATTTAATAGGAAGCTTGTTGCCGTCTAAGATTTCATCCCGGTGCATGTTGGTGACCGGAACCTCTGCGGTGGGAACCAGGAAATACTCTGTCCCGGCTACCTTAAAGGCGTCCTCTTCAAATTTGGGCAGCTGGCCGGTGCCGATCATGCTGTTTCTGTGCACCATAAACGGCGGAAAAATTTCCTTGTAGCCATGCTTTTGGGTATGGGTGTCCAGAAAGAAATTCATGATGGCACGCTCAAGCTGCGCGCCGGCGCCGCGGTAGACGGTGAATCGAGTACCCGTGATTTTTGCGGCGGTTTCCGGATCCAGGATGCCAAGATCCGCACCAAGATCCCAGTGTGCCTTGGGTTCAAAATCAAATTCCGTTGGGGTAAGGTATCTGCGGATTTCCACATTATCCTCATCGGTGTCGCCGTCGGGTACGGTGGGGTTTGGCAGATTAGGAATGGTATAGGAAATAGCGGTAATTTTTTCGTCCAGTTCTCGGATTTTATCATCGCAAGTCTTAATTTCATCGGAAAGCTGTTTCATCTCCGCAAAGACAGCGGTGGTATCCTCCCCTGCCTTTTTCATGGCAGGAATTTTTTTGGAAACGGCGTTTTGCTGGGCTTTTTTCTGCTCCGCCTCATACATAACTTCCCGTTTTTCCTTGTCCAGAGCAAGAAGACCTTCAATGTCCACCTTTTCCTTTCTGCGTGCCAGTGCGGCAATGACCTTTTCCGGTTCGGTTCTAAGTAATTTCATATCAATCATAGTTTTATCCTCTCTTCCTTTTTTCGGTTCTGTTTATTCCTGGGGCGTATTATCAGCAGGCTGTGCCGCTGCGGCAATTAAGCCGTCCAGTAGCTCAAAATGGATTTTTTCTTCATCAGATAAGGATTCCCGTTGAATTTCGCTGAGTTTTGCAGCAGCTTCTTCCATTTTTCCTTGCTGATAGTATTCCCAGCCCTGCGTCATTGCAGTATAAAAGGAAAGGCTTGCCTTGGCTTCCGCGGAAGCTTGTTCCAGTTCCTCCTTTTCCTTTTGCAGCCGATAATTTTCATCTTTCAGGTTTACAATTTCGTTTTGAATGCTCATATTGGTTTCCTGTTGCTGATTAATCTGGTTTTCAAACTGCTGTTCCCGGTTGTCTGCCATGGCGGCTATAATAATAATGATTACCACCGCTAAAATCATAATCACTGCATAGGTGGTAAGATTTTTAAATTTCTTTTTCTCGTCGGGCAAAAGAGTCCACTCCTTTTTGCTTTTTAAGCGTATATTTATTCGTAATTTACAACCAAAACAACGACAAAACAATAATATGTATTATAAGCTTCAAAATTGCCTCTTAAATCCTCATTTGTATTTTAAGGTCAAATGTTATTGCTATATATTAAAATGAGGAAAATAAACAGCATTTTTTAATGGCAAAATTTGTAAATTTAACTGCGCAGCTCAAAAAGAATGCGTTCTAAATCCTCTTTGCTGTAGTATTCAATCTCGATTTTCCCTTTTTTGTTTCCTTCCTGAATTTTTACTTTGGTACCCAGGCGGGAGGAGAGAGAATTTTCTACATCTTCATAATACTTGCGCATCAGAGGATTTTCGACTTTTTTCGGCTTCACTGGCTTCTCTTTGCCAAGAGAAGCCACCAGGGCTTCTACCTGCCGTACATTGAGGCCTTCTTTGAGAATGCGCTCCGCCAGCGTTTGCTGAAGCTGGGGATCTTCTACTGGCAAAAGGGTGCGGGCGTGGCCTTGGCTCAGCCTGCCGTCAATCACCATTTCCTTAACCGGCTGGCTCAGATTGTTCAGCCGCAGGGCATTGGCAACAGCGCTTCGGCTTTTTCCTACTCGTTGACCAATTTCTTCCTGGGTCAGCTGGAAAGTATCCATGAGTTTTTGATAACCTTCTGCTTCCTCTATGGGATTTAAGTCTTCTCTCTGGAGATTTTCTACCAGGGCAAGCTCCATGACCTTTTGTTCTTCAAATTCCCGAATAATACAGGGCATTTCTTTTAATCCGGCCATTTTGGCGGCTCGCCAGCGGCGTTCTCCGGCCACAATGCGGTAGGTGCCGCTGTTGGTTGGGGTAACCAGAATGGGCTGTACCACCCCGTGTTCCCGGATGGATTCGCTGAGGGCTTCCAGCTTGTCCGGATCAAAATGCTTTCTGGGCTGTCCTTTGTTGGGTTCAATATCAATAATTTTTAGTGTAACCACCTGCTTTCCATCTGCGGCGGGCGCACCAATTTTCTCAATTTCATGAATAATATCAAGTTCAGATTCCGGCTCTGCGCCGGAGGTATCCATAAACAAAGCGCCAAGGCCCTTTCCCAGGCCTTTTTTTTGTTTTTTATTCTCTGGCATAGCTTCACTTCCTATTCTGCGGTATCTTTTATGGGGATTTCCCTATGTATTCATTTTAATGACCTCTCCGGCCAATTTTTGGTAGCATTTTGCGCCCTTAGAGCGTTTGTCAAAGGCCAGAACGGGCTGACCGTAGCTTGGCGCTTCGGAAAGGCGGACATTTCGCGGAATTACCGTTTTATAAACGGTAGCCCCAAAATATTTCCGTACTTCCTCCACTACCTGTACTGCAAGCCGGGTACGGGCGTCAAACATGGTCAAAAGAACCCCTTCGATTTTCAAATCTTTGTTTAGACCCTGCTTGACCATTTTGATGGTACGGGTTAGTTGGCTGAGCCCCTCTAAGGCGTAGTATTCGCACTGAATGGGGATCAGTACACTGTCTGCCGCACCAAAGGCGTTAAGGGTGAGCAGGCCCAGGGAGGGAGGGCAGTCAATGATAATAAAATCATAGTTCTCACGAATGGGAGAAACGGCGTTTTTCAGCTGATATTCCCGGTTTTTCTGTTCCACCAGCTCCAGTTCAGCCCCTGCCAGACTGATATTGCCAGGACACAGCCAAAGATTTTTATAATCTGTTTTTACAATAGCGTCCTGCATGGGAACTTCGTTGACCAGACAGTCATAGGTAGAGTTTTCCGCCTGATTTCCGTCTATACCCAATCCGCTTGAGGTATTTCCCTGGGGGTCACTGTCAATCAGCAAAACCTTCTTCCCCTTTTCTCCTAAACTTGCGCTTAAATTGATGGCGGTGGTGGTTTTTCCCACGCCGCCTTTTTGATTTGCAATGGCAATAATTTTTCCCATAATCTCCTCCAAACAGGATACATCTTTTGTGTCAAGTTCTATTATAGCACAGAATAAAAAAAATACAAGAAAAAACCGTCGTTTTGAGAAAATATTTTTATGTTTCACGTGAAACATAAAAAAAGTGGATGGTTTCATAAGAACCATCCACTCAGCGTGTCGATAAAGTATCGACACGCTGGCAGATGCCGAAAAAGGAAGTTAGATTTTCCGCAATCGCTTTCGTCGGCGTACAAAGGTACGGTAGAGAGCGATTGCGGGAAAAGCAAGCAATGACGCCGGTTTCTCGATGAATCCGGCGTCATTTTATACGAAAACATAAAGTTTATGAAAAGGAAGCGCGTTTTGTTTTTATTGTCTCGCTTGCGGTATAACGACTTTTTCGACAGTCTGAGTGGATGGTTTCATAAGAACCATCCACTCTCAAATGTCAAAGAAGCCGTTTCAATCGAAGCAATCCTCCTGCTAAGCTGACTTAAAACAGGTCTTGCGGCAAATTAAAACCCCCGCCTAAGAGGCGGGGGCATCTGCGCTTAGGTTATGCCGGGTCGGCAACCACATTTTTGATCCATTTTTTGCTCCGGAATCGCAAAACCGAAACAATAATCTTCATAACCTCTTCACAGCACATCATAGCATAAGTTACTACCAGCGGCAGATGCAGAACCAGTCCGCCCAGCACCACCATGGGAACGCCTACCAGCCAAACACAGCCAACATCAATCAAAAAGGCGCTTCTGGTGTCCCCGCCATTGCGGAACACACCAACTATAAACAAAAAGGTCAAAGATTTGATGTTCATCATCACTGCCATGACAATCATTAGCTGCATGGCCTGGTCATGTACTTGAGCAGAAACTTGATACGGCAGTAAGATAATAGGCCGAATCAAAACAAATATAACCGAAAGGACCAGGGCAGTCATCAGGGACAAAAATGCCAGCTTTTTGGCATAGACATAAGCCTGATTGTATTTCTTTGCGCCTACCGCCTTTCCGATAAACACGCCGCCGGCATTGCCGCCGCCGTGGAAAAAAACCAGCATCAGCCGCTCTATGTTCTGTACAATGGTAATGACCACAATGGCCTCGGTACTGATCCGGGCAAACACCCAGGAATACATGGTAACGCCAATGGCCCAAGCCATTTCATTAAACACCACCGGCGCCGAGGTCTTTGCAAACCGGATCCATAAATCCTTTGGAATGGTGAACAATTCTTTGGGACCCGCCGCCTGTATCATTTTCTTTCCGTAGACCACCGAGAGCATCACTGCCAGCTCGGAAAAACGTGCAATGACGGTTGCAATGGCGGCACCTTCTACGCCCAGCGCCGGTGCGCCCAAATGCCCAAATATCAGCACCCAGTTTAGACAGACATTGACGACCAGGCCCACTGCCCGAACCAAAAACGGAAGTCCTGCCCGTTCACTGCAGCATACGCTCATGTCAAAAGCGGTGGTAATGGCGGTGGCCAGATAACCAATGCATACAATGCGGAGATAACCTACGCCTTCCGCAATCACAGCCGGTTCTGCCTTAAAGGCCTCAAAAATCTGAACCGGAAAAATAGACGCCGCCAGTACAAACAGACAAGAGAGGAGGAAAGAGAGGAGGAGGTTAAGTCCCAAAATCTTCCGCATTCCCTTCACATCCTGCGTTCCCCAGAACTGGGAAGCAAAAACGCCTGCGCCGCAGCTCATGCCGAACAAAAACACGGTATACAAAAAGTACACCTGGTTTCCAATGCCCACAGCGGCAATGGAGGTCTCTCCCAGCTGCCCCACCATAATGGTGTCAACCAAATTGACCAGGGAAGAAATCAGCTCCTTCAGCGCCATGGGTATCATCAGTATAAAAAATTTCTTATAAAACGACCGCATAACTCCTTTATAACCTTTCAAATATACGATATTTAATAATTATTTATTATCTAAACCTTTCATGGTAAGACTGATCCGTTTCTTTTTGGGATCGGCTTCCAGCACCATGACTTTGACAATATCGCCAATGGATACCACGTCCATGGGGTGCTTGACGTATTTGTCAGACAGCTGGGAAATGTGCACCAATCCGTCCTGATGAACGCCAATGTCCACAAAGGCGCCAAAATCAATGACGTTGCGGACGGTGCCGGTCAAAATCATACCTTCTTTAAGATCCTCAATCTGCATGACATCACTGCGCAGAATGGGCTGTTCAATCTCGTCCCTGGGGTCACGGCCGGGTTTGTTCAGCTCCTGAATAATATCCCGCAAGGTAGGTTCGCCTACAGAGAGTTCCTGTGCCAGTGCGGCAATCCCCTGTTTTTCGGCATTTTTCTCCAAATCTGCCAAATGGTGTTCTTTTACGTCCTCAATAGAATACCCCAGCTTTTGAAGCAAAGCCTTGGCGGCCGGATAGCTTTCCGGGTGAACAGAGGTGTTATCCAGCACATTTTTACCGTCTTTGATCCGCAGGAACCCGGCGCACTGCTCAAAGGCCTTGGGACCCAGCTTGGGGACTTTTTTCAGCTGTGCCCGGTCGGTAAATACCCCGGTTTCCTCACGATAGGCCACAATGTTTTTGGCAATCGCAGCGGAAATGCCGGAAATCCGGTTCAGCAGAGGGGCAGAGGCGGTGTTGAGGTCTACGCCCACGCTGTTGACAGCGTCTTCCACCACGCCGCCCAAAGCTTCGCCCAGACGTTTCTGGTTCATGTCATGCTGATATTGACCAACGCCAATGGCTTTGGGTTCGATTTTGACCAGTTCGGCCAGCGGATCCTGTACCCGGCGGGCAATGGAGATTGCACTCCGGCGGGTTACGTCAAAATCCGGAAATTCCTCTGCACCCAGCTTGGAAGCAGAATAGACCGATGCCCCTGCCTCGTTGGTAATCAAATACCGCACCTTGGTGCCGGGCATAGATTTGAGCAGTTCTGCCGCAAACATCTCGGTTTCCTTGGAGGCGGTTCCGTTACCGATAGAAAGTAAATCTACGTCATATTTTTTGATTAAATCTTTAATGTAGGTTTCCGCCGCCTGTTTCTGTTCTTTGGAATGGGTGACATAGATCACGCCGGTATCCAGTACCTTTCCGGTGCCGTCCACTACGGCCACCTTACAGCCGGTACGGTAACCGGGATCCAGGCCGATGACCACCTTGTTGTGAATGGGCGGCTGCATCAGCAGGTTTTTCAGATTGACCTTAAAGACTTTGATGGCCTGTTCCTGGGCGGTTTCGGTCAGTTCGTTCCGGATTTCCCGCTCAATGGAGGGGGCAATCAGCCGGGAATAAGCGTCTTCTGCCGCAGCTTCTACCAGCGGCGTAGAGGGAGCAGAGTTTTTGGCCAGTTCTTTCTTTTTTATATAGGAAAGAATCCGTTCTGTGTCCGGCAGAATAGACACGGTCAAAAATTTTTCCTTTTCGCCCCGGTCAATGGCAAGGGTGCGGTGGGGGGCGATTTTTATGCAAGGCTCAGAAAAGTCGTAATACATCCGGTATACACTGTCCTCATCCCCTGCGGCCTTGACCGTTACCGTGCCGGTTTTAAAGGTCAATTCCCGGATCCGTTTGCGGTGGTCGGCATTGTCTGAAATTTGTTCCGCAATAATGTCCATGGCGCCCGCAATGGCGTCGCTTGCCGATTCCACCTCTTTTTCCGGATTTACAAAGGCTTCTGCCGCCGTTTCCGGGTCAAAGTCCGGCTCCTGGGCATAAATCTGCTGTGCCAGAGGTTCCAGTCCCTTTGCCTTTGCCACGGTTGCCCGGGTTTTCCGCTTGGGGCGGTAGGGGCGGTAGATGTCCTCCAGCTCGTTTAGGACGGTACAGGCGTCAATGGCGGCGGCAAGTTCTTCGGTCAGTTTGCCCTGCTCGCCGATCAGCCGTTTAATATCTTCTTTTCGCTCCGCCATACTGCGGAGGTAGTTCAGCCGTTCTTCCAGATTGCGCAGAACCTCATCATTTAATTCTCCGGTGGCCTCCTTGCGGTACCGGGAGATAAAGGGAATGGTGTTTCCCTCGTCAAGCAGAGCAATGGTATGCTCCACCTGCCAGTTCTTAAGCCCTAGCTCTGCGGCCAGCTGCTGTGCGATTTCCATAGGTTTCTCCTTTCGTTTTAAGCCTGCAGCATATCAAACAGGCTGATCTGACTGCTCTCCGGCAGTCCGCGCAGTACTCCGTTTGCGCTGAGGGTTTCAATCACTGCTTTGTTAATGCCCGCCCGGTTTTTCAGGTCGTCGCAGGAGAGGAAGGGGCCTTCCTTGGCGGCTTCCATAATGGCGTCCGCGGCCGCATCGCCCACGCCGGCAAAAGCGTTCAGCGGCGGCAGTATGGAATTCCCTACCTTTTGGAATTTTCGGGCATGGGAGCGGTATAAGTCCACCGGGAGAAAATCAATCCCCCGTTCGTACATTTCAAGACAGATTTCCAGTATGGTATACAGGGATTTTTCGTTGGCGGTCATGCTGTTGCCCTTTAAGGTCAGTTTCCGCATTTCATCCCGAACCTTGCCTGCGCCCTGGGTCATCAGCGCCGCGTCGAACAAATCCGCACGAACGGTGAAATAGGCAATATAAAATTCCACCGGGTAGTATACCTTGAAATAGGCAATCCGCACCGCCATCATCACATAGGCGGCGGCGTGGGCCTTGGGGAACATATATTTAATTTTTTTACAGGAGTCTAAGTACCAGTCCGGAATGGTGGGCTGGGCCTTGATGGCCTCCTCGTATTCCGGGGGCATGCCTTCCTTGGCGGCCCGGCCTTTTCTTACAAACTCCATGATTTTAAAGGCTAAACTTGGCTCTAACCCGTGCTGGATCAAAAAGACCATAATATCGTCACGCAGACCGATAACCTCGGACAGGGTGGCTTTTTTGGCCTTGATCAGATCCTGTGCGTTGTTGAGCCATACGTCCGTACCGTGGGACAGGCCGGAGATGATCAAAAGTTCTACAAAGGTAGAGGGCTTGGTATCCACCAGCATCTGCCGCACAAAGGAGGTGCCAAACTCCGGTACGCCCAGGGTTCCCACCTCACTGCCGATCTGGCTGGGCTTGATGCCAAGGGCTTCGGTACTGGAAAACAGGCTCATGGTTTTTTTATCATCAAGAGGGATCTCCATGGCGTTGACCCCGGTCAAATCCTCCAGCATACGGATGGTGGATGGATCATCGTGGCCTAAGATATCCAGCTTCAAAAGGTTATCATGAATGGAATGGAAATCAAAATGGGTGGTAATGATATCCGAATCCTTCTTGTCTGCCGGATGCTGAATGGGGCAGAAATCGTGAATATCCATGGTTTTGGGGCAGACAATAATGCCGCCGGGGTGCTGACCGGTGGTGCGTTTGACATCGATCATGCCTTTTGACACCCGCTTGAGCTCCGCATCAGGGGCATCAATTCCCTTTAGTTCATAGTATTTTTTGGCAAAGCCATAGGCGGTTTTTTCCGCAACGGTGCCAATGGTTCCGGCCTTGAATACATATTCGTCACCGAACAGCTCGCCTACGTATTTGTGGGCGGTGGCCTGGTATTCGCCGGAGAAGTTAAGGTCAATATCCGGGACCTTGTCGCCTTTGAAGCCCAGGAAGGTTTCAAAGGGAATGGTCAGTCCGTCTTTTCGCATCAGGGTGCCGCATTCGGGACAGTTTTTGTCCGGCATGTCAGGCCCTACAGCATATTCGCCGTGTTCAAAAAACTCGCTGTGCTTGCAGTCCGGATTGGGGCAGACATAGTGGGGGCAGAGGGCGTTGACCTCGGTAATATCGGACAAAAACGCCGCAAAGGAGGAGCCGACACTGCCACGGGAGCCTACCAGATATCCGGCTTCGTTGGATTTTTTGACCAGCTTGTGGGCGATCATATACATCACCGAATAGCCGTATTTGACAATACAGTCAAGCTCCTTGTCCATCCGCTCCTGTACTACTCTTGGAAGAACGTCGCCGTAGATTTTGTGCGCCTTTTTATGGCACATATCCACCAGATCCTGTTCGCAGTTTTCGATGGAGGGGGGATAGGAGCCGTCTTTTACCGGCTGAATGTTTTCAATCCGGTCGGCAATCTTATTTGGATTGGTAATGACCACCTCTTTGGCCTTTTCTTGGCCAAGATATGAAAATTCTTCCAGCATTTCCTCGGTGGTTCTAAAATACAGCGGCGCCTGCTGGTCGGCGTCCTCAAAGCCCTGGGCGCCCATCAAAACCCGGCGGTAAACCTCGTCCTTGGGATCCATAAAGTGTACGTCACAGGTGGCGGCGGTGGGAATTCCCAGCTTGTCGCCGATCTCCACAATCCGGCGGTTGAGATCCTTTAAGGCGTTTTCATCCGGCACGGTGCCGTTTCGTACCATAAACTGATTGTTGCCAAGGGGCTGAATCTCCAGATAGTCGTAAAAGGAGGCAATCTCCTCCAGTTCCCCTTTGGATTTTCCTGCAAGCATGGCCCGATATAGCTCGCCGGCTTCACAGGCAGAGCCAATGATGATCCCTTCCCGAAATTTTTGGATCACGCTCTTTGGCATCACCGGCTTGCGGTAGAAGTATTTCAGGTTGGACTTGGAAATCAGCCGATAGAGATTTTTCAGTCCGGTATAGTTTTGGGCAAGCAGGATGATGTGGTATTTGGGGTTTTTGATCAGGGACGGCCGGGTGTCAATGTTGACCTCCTGCACATCTCCGTATTGGTCGTGAATCATATCAAGAAATTTGAGGAAAATTTCTGCCGTGGCCGTGGCGTCATCCACAGCCCGGTGGTGGTTTTCCAGGGAAACGTCCAGCCGCTTTGCCACCGCGTCTAAGGAGTGCTTGGCGTGCTGGGGAAACAGTTCCCGTGAAAGCCGCAGGGTATCAATGATTTTATTGTGAAAGGCAAGGCCCCGCTCTGTGGCTTTCTGCCGGATAAATCCGGTATCAAAGCCGGCGTTGTGGGCAACCACCGGCGTATCTCCGCAAAATTCCAGAAACCGGGGCAGTACCTGGTCGATGGGGGGCTGATCCGCCACCATGTCGTCACTGATGCCGGTCAGCCGGGTGATCTCTGCCGGAATGGGGCAGAGGGGGTTGATCAGTTGGGAAAAGGTTTCTTTCATCTCGCCGTTTTCCACCCGCACCGCACCAATTTCGGTAATCTGATTCTTGCTGGCGCTGAGCCCGGTGGTTTCAATATCAAAGACAATGTATGCGCCCTTTTTGTCAAGGCTGGCAAGGCTGTGGGCGGCGGATTCGGTATCATTGATGAGATACCCCTCCACGCCGTAGAGCACCTTAAAGTCCTGCCCGCTCTTGCGGACGGCGGAAGCGGCCTTGTGGGCTTCCGGAAAGGCTTGGGCCACGCCGTGGTCGGTGATGGCAATGGCCTTGTGTCCCCATTTGGCGGCCCGCTTGATCAAATCGGTGGCAGAGGTGACTGCATCCATGGCGCTCATTTTGGTGTGCAGATGCAGTTCCACCCGTTTTTCCGGCGCATTGTCCTGCCGCATGGGCAGGGGGTCTAACAGCTCTATGGCAGAGATTTTCAAAAGGGGTTTGTGGGCATAGTCGTCTACTTCATAATCCCCCTGTATTTTCAGCCGCTGACCCTCGGCAACGGCCTTCATGGCCTTTGCCATGCGCTCCGTTTTGCCAAATAAACTGCAGGAGCAGGCCCAGCTGTCATCGCCGATGTCAAAGTCAATAACTGCATTTCCGGTCAGGCGGTTGTTGCGTTTCAGCTCCCGTACCTCGGCGCTGATGACCTCGCCTTCTACGACACAGCCCTTCATGCCCTCGGTCATGTCAATGATGGCCATGTTCTCTTTGGTGATGGGCTTACCGTAAACCGTGCCGGAAACGGGTTTGCTTCCGCCATCGCTCTTGGCGGAGGAAGCAGGAGCGCTTCCCCGTACCGCCGCCGCCTGCTCTGCCAGACGCTGGGTGTCTTTTTCCCGGTTTTCAAGATAGGCTTCCATATCAATGGTATCAAAGGAAAGTGATATGGTAATTTCTGTCCCGGTTTCTTCCCGGGTGGTTGTTATTATTTTTTCGGTGAACTGCCGCTGGCGCAGCAAATCTTCTCCGCCCCGAATTCTGCTGACGGTCAGCTGTCCGTCAGCAAACGCTATCTCCGCACCGTCCAGGCAGCTGCGGCAGGCGCTGTTGTCCTGCAAAAAGGCCGCTAACAAATCTTCAAAATAAGCCTTTGTGGGTGCAAGGCCTGGATAGCGCAGACAAAAATCCAGTTTTTTCAGGTGATACACCTTTTCCACCGCATCTTGATAGGCAAAAAGCTCCCTGCGGTCAAGAAAGGCGGGGGCGCTGAGTTCGATCTCCGCCCGGTTCTCCTGAAGATAGAGATCACAGCGGTTTAAGACGGTTTTTTCCAGCGTTTGGGCAAAGGCTTCGGTCACCGTTACTTTATCGAATAAATCCAAAATTCCTGTTTTCATTCTGTCATTCTCCTAATTTCGGTCAGCAGGCATTCCACAATCTGATCCTCCGGGATCTTGCGGATGACCTGTCCCTTTTTGAATAAGACGGCACAGCCGTCGCCACCGGCAATGCCGATATCGGCGTCCTTGGCCTCGCCGGGGCCGTTGACCACACAGCCCATCACCGCAACTTTCAGCTGGGCGGGGATCTGCTCCACCGCTTCGGTCACTGCCTTGGCAATGGGAATCAGGTCAATTTTGGTTCTGCCGCAGGTGGGGCAGGACACCACCTGAATGCAGTTTTCCTCAAGGTCAAGGGCCCTTAGGATCAGGTGTCCCGCCTCCGCTTCTTTGACAGGGTCGTCTGTCAAGGATACCCGAATGGTGTCGCCGATACCGTCGGCAAGCAGGGCGCCGATGCCAATGGCGGATTTGACTATGCCGCTCTTTAAGGTTCCCGCTTCGGTCACCCCCAGATGCAGGGGATAGGGGAAGGTTTCCCGGGCCAGACGGTAGGCGGCAATGGTGGTTTTTACGTCCGAGGATTTCATGGAAAGCACAATATCGTCAAAGTCATAGCGGTTTAAAATGGCAATGTGGCGTTTGGCGCTTTCCACCATGGCACGGGCCAAATCGCCGCCGCACTTTTCCAGCAGGCCTTTTTCCAAGGAACCGCCGTTAACTCCAATGCGGATGGGGATTCCCTTTTGCCGGGCGGCTTTTGCCACGGCGCCAGCCCGTTCCTCACTGCCGATATTGCCCGGATTGATCCGGATTTTATGCACCCCGCGTTCTATGCACATCAGCGCCAGGCGGTAGTCAAAGTGGATGTCCGCAACCAGCGGGACGGAGGTATGGGCAAGAATGGTTTCCATGGCACAGGCGGCGGCCTCATCCGGCACTGCCAGACGGACAATATCACAGCCGGCCTTTGCCAGCTGGTTCACCTGGTTGATGGCGGCGTCTGCGTCGCTGGTTGCCACATTGGTCATGGACTGCACCGCAATGGGATTACCGTTTCCGATGGTTACCTTTCCGATGGTTACGGTTTTCATATAGCATTCCTCCTGTAAAAATTCATGCTTTGGGGCTATTTATCCAAGTATTTCCGGATAAAATAGCAGGGCGTACTGCTCCACGCATGGCAGTAACTGTTTTTTGCCCTCGTGCCGTATGGGGAAGAGAGCGGGTTTTGGGGGTCGTATATCTCATAAAAGCAGTCGGCGCCCTCTTTCACCATACCGCCCCAATAGTTTTTGATATGCAAAAAGGCTTCTTCCTTAAGTCCGCTTGCCAGCAGTGCTTCCACAAAGTAATGGTGCAGATAGGGCGTCACCATGTTGATTTTGGGATTCGTTTTCATCAGCCGCTTTAACAGCGCCGCGTTCTGCTGCGGATCAAGGATCTCTGCCAAAACCAGCCATATCTGGGAAGCCCAGGAGATCTGACGCTGATCGCCGCTGCGGAAAAAGCCGCTTGTTTCATCCCATAAAAATTGCAGGGCGCTGTCGCTCAGCCGCCGAATCAAGCGGTCACTTTCTTCCGCTCTGGCGGTATCGCCGAGAATGTTTGCCAGTTCTTTTGCTCTTTTCAGGGTATAAATCAAAACGCCCTGGGCGCTTGCCTGTTTGTTTAGGTTTGGGTTCCAGTCAATAAAACAATCCCAGTCCTTGCTGTCGGGGAGCAGGCCGTTTTCATCGACTCGCTGTAATGCGATTTCTATCTGGCGGTATGCGGTGTCCCAAAGCTCTTTTAAAAAGGGCATATCCTTGGTTTCCATGTAATAGTCATACAGACAGCAGACGTACAAAAGGGTATAGTCAAACAGATAAATGCGGTCGGCCACCGGCTGTGGCTGAACATACAGGCAGGAGCCAACCTGGCCGTCTTCGTTTGCGGTGCCCGCAAAAAGGTACATACAGCGCTTGACAAGATCATAATTTTGAAAGGTTTCATAATCCGCCAGGGCTTCCAGCCTTAAATCGCCGATCCACAGACGCCTGTCACGTTTTGGCCCGTCTTCAAACACATCCTGCGCACATTCTGCCATGGTCTTGATGGAAATGCTGTCAATTTTGTCAAGGGTGCTGTCTATGCCGCCGCAGGGTTTTATGGTATCCATATCCACGGCAGAAACACTTTCGCACAGCACGTTGTCTATTGTAATTTTATAGTAAGGAGAGGTGTCCAGCACCTCAATTTCCATAAAGCGAAAAGCGTATCTCCGAGGCAGGCTGATTCTTTGCGGCAGAATATCAATATGTATAGATTCTTCTTGTATCCAGCTGGAGCTTATGCTTGTGGCCGCAGAAACATCACTTTGGCTGAATTTTTCTGCGATCTCACAGATCCGTTCGCCAAATTTCAGTTTGATATATGCGGGAGCATCCGGCAGTCCCTCCTTGGGCGTGATGGTAAAGTGCAGGTACCCCACCTGATGATCTCCAAAGTCCAGGCAAATTTTATCGCCTTTGCCCAGAACCATAGAGGAGAGCTCCGCCGCATCGCAAATTTTTTTATATTCCCAGTCCGATGCACCCATAAAAGGCGCTATCATGGCAATGGGTGCCGTTTCTTTGCGGCAAAGGGAAGGTTTGTATACTTCCGCTTTGGTTAAAAATATTTCTTTGGTGTCCATAGTATATAATCTCCCGGGTATTGTTTTACAGTTTATTGTACTAAATTGGCATTTTGTTTCCGCATGAGGGCATAAACAACCATTTTAAATATTATAACACATTGCCGCGCCGGCAACAAGGGGGAAAGCCTGCTTTTTGTAAAGTTTTTTTGTGGTTTACAACGACGCGGGGTTATGGTATGATAAAGATGTGGAAAGGACGGAAGAAAGTATGAGAACATATGTACTGGCAAGTAAAAACGCCCATAAGGCGGAGGAAATTAGGGAGATACTGGGGATGGGGTTTGAGATCATTACCCAAACCGAAGCGGGAGCCGGGGAGATAGAAGTGGTGGAAGACGGCGCAAGCTTTGAAGAAAACGCCGCCAAAAAGGCGGAAACCATTATGAGGGCAACGGGAAAGGCGGTGATCGCCGATGACAGCGGATTGTGCGTGGATTATCTGTCCGGCGCCCCGGGGATTTATACGGCAAGGTATGCTGGAGAAAACGCTTCGGATGGGGATAATATCAAAAAACTGCTGACCGCCCTTGACGGTGTGCCGCCCCAGGAGCGGACGGCGCGGTTTGTCTGCGTGATTGCCCTTGCCCGGCCGGGAAAGGAGACTCGGTTTTTCCGGGGGGAATGCGAAGGCCGGATCACTGCGGAGCCAAAAGGGGAGAGCGGTTTTGGCTATGACCCGGTTTTTTATACGGAAAAGTATGCCAGGACACTTGCGGAATTAGAGCCCTATATCAAGAATGCCATCAGCCACAGGAGCCGTGCGCTTCGCGCCTTTTATGATGCGGTCATGGAGGAAGAGGCGGAATTGTAAACGATCCGTAAACAGTTTATGTCTTTTTTAATAATTCTTTTTGATTCGCTTGACTTTCGGTCTGGAATGGAGTATGGTAGGGCTGTAAGAAAAGTGTTGCAGGGAGAGAGGAGGAAGAAGGATGAATGAAATGGATCTTCAAATGCAGGAATATACGCCCTCGGAGGAGGAATCCAAATCCCTGATTCAGCTTTCCGCAGAAGTGATGGGAGTTGGAGAAGAACAGGCAGAAGCGCTGTTCCTTCGCTCCAAGGAAATGATGAATACCATGATCGGCTATAAGGAGCTGCGCATGCGCTATGCCTGTGCCATGAAGGAGATCCGCACCAAGTTTGATGTGCTCAACACTGAGTTTAATGTGCTGTACCAGCGCAATCCCATCAAGTTCATCAAGTCCCGGCTCAAGACCACCACCAGCATTGGGGATAAGCTGGATCGTTTGGATATCCCTTTTTCCCTTGCCAATATTGAAAAGAATATTCATGACGTGGCAGGGGTGCGGGTGATTTGTGCCTATGTGGACGATATTTACGCGGTGGCAAAGACGCTGATTCAGCAGGACGATATCGAACTGATTGCAAGGAAGGATTATATCGCAAACCCCAAGCCCAACGGGTACCGGAGTTTGCATCTGATTGTACGGGTGCCGGTGTTTTTCGCCAACGAGACCCGAAAGATGACGGTGGAGGTACAGATTCGTACCATTGCCATGGATTTTTGGGCGAGCCTTGAGCATCAGCTGAAATACAAGCAGGAGATCGCGGACGAGAAGCGGATTGTACAGGAGCTCAAGGAATGCGCTGATGTGATTGCCGGCACGGACGCCAGAATGCTGGAGATCCGCAAGAGCCTGGAGGCGGCAACCGGAGAACAGAGCGAGGACGATATTTTACTGGAGAAACTGAGTAAGTTTGATGTACCCTTTGAATAAAGGAGGAGACAGAAATGAGCAGATTAACCGAATTTATGGAAATTTTAACAGGGACTTTTAACAATGCACAGCAGTATCAGGAAAGAAAAGGGGACGGGACTAATTTTCCCTATGCAGAGCATGTCAACACGGCCTGCAATGCCAAGATCAAAAACCTGCCGCCGGATTTTGCGGGGGAGTTTATGATTGAGGAGAGCTATTATACGGTGGGGGAAAACCGAAATCCGTCGCCGCATTTGTTTTTGTTTACGGAAGAGGCGGAAGGGATCCGGCTGACCTCTTATGAGATGCCCCTGGGCTTTGACAAAAACACCTTTTCCTATGCCAATGTAGAGCAGCTTGATTTTGAGGAACTGAAACCCTCTGCAAAGTTTGTCCCCGCCCTGTATACGGAAAAGGAGGGTGTCTGGGAAGGCGGGAGCGTGAGTATGTTTTCGCCGGTTCTGAAATTTACATTGCACGAGCGGTTTTCTAAGGAGGTGCTGGAGGTCAGCGAATCCATGGAAGTAAACGGAAAAAGGACCTTTGGCTATGATACGCCCATCCTCTATCGCCGGGAATCGTGATTTTGCGCCTGCCGCATTTTAGTTTCCTTTATGCCGCGGGGAATATAAGAAAAAAGGCTCCCAAAAGACCGGATTTGCCCGGCCATTTTTTGGGAGCTTTGTTTTTTTTGGCTTTTGCCGGGACAGCACCTTTTTGGCAAACCTTCTCCTCTTTTCAAAAAAACGGCCCGCATTAAGCGCGGCCGTTTTTCGGGAGTTTTGCACGTGTGTTTCTATTGGGCGTGTCTTACTTCATAAATGGTGCCGTCGCACTGGGAATATTTGGCGTTCATTCCCAGGGAGGAACCGGCGGCCATCTGTTTATTGGTAGCGGTGTAATAGCCGCCGTCACTTTCTTTGCCGTCAAAGGCGATGGTGACATAGGCGTTGTACCGGCCTTCGGTTTCCACATTGCGGTAAGAGCCGTCGTTTAAAAGCAGAGTCGTTTCACCCGGCTCGGTGGTAACGCCGGTAATGGTGCCAATGTATTCCTTGGTGGTCTTGTCAAAGACCGGGCCGCCTTTTTTCAAGGCTTCTACCGTATAATCCCGGACATTTTTCACCTGTACCACACATTCCAGTTTTTCACCGGAGGAAACCGGTACATTTTGGTTGCCGGAAAACTTAATCAATACCCCGGCGGCCAGCAATACAACAATAAGAATGACAGCAATGTCAATTATGCTGATTTTTCCAAACAATTTTCCGTCTTTTTTCAACATGGCAAATCCTCCTATTGTACCACATCCGCGGTAAGCACAAATCCAAAGCCGGCCCAGTTTTTGCTCTTCATGGCGGCGCCCATGCCTACGCGAATGGCGTTATTGTTAATTTCCAGTGTGTTTTCGGTCTCCATACCATCGCCCTGCAGAGTGATCTGCACGTCATAACGGTCGGGGACGGTGGTTTCAAAGATACGGCCGTTTACCGTGTCATAGCCCATGGTTTTTGCGGGCAGAACCTCCACCTTGGTAACGGTGGCAGGCATTTTCTCTTTTTCGCCCACGCTGACGCTGTCACCCACCTGAGGAAGATCCGCAAATTCTTTTTCCTGCGAGGTCAGCTCTACCATAAATTCAATTTTGGCGTTTTGGGTCACACCTTTTTGATTACTGCGCTTGGACAGAAACAGGCTTCCGGCGGCCAGCGCGGCAATCAAAAGGATTAAAATCACAAAGTCAATGGCATTAAATTTCGGTTTCATCTATTTTTTCACCTTTCTTTCTGCGTTTTTGCATGACCGCTTCACGGTATACCTGTTCAACGGCCCGGGTATTGATTTCGGCAGTAAATTTTGCCGCATAAATTTTCTTACAGTTATCTGCCATGGTATCGTACAGCGTTTGGTCGGTCAGCAGTTTTTTGATCCCGTCTGCCACCGCATACGGATCATGGGTGGGGGTCAAAAATCCGTTGACGCCGTCAAAGATCACGCCGGGATTGCCGCCAAAGTCAGAGACCACGGCGGGCTTTCCAAGGCTCATTCCTTCCAAAAGGGAAAGACTGGTGGCTTCGGTGCCATAAGAGCAGTTGACCTGTACATCCATCAGGTGCATCAGCGGGGATACATCCTGTAAAAAACCTAAGAAAATGACCGTGTCCTCAAGCCCGGCCTCTCTGACCTGGGTCTTGAGGGCGTTTTCGGTTTCCCCGGTGCCCGCAATCAGGAATTTACAGCGGATGCCCGCGTCTTTTACCAGCTTTGCGGCCTCTATAAAATACTTGTGGCCCTTGACCGGGTTCAGCCGGGCAATGATGGCCGCCACCTTTTCATCCGGCCGGATATGATACTGCATCCGTATCTTGCCAATGGCTTCTTCGGGACAGGGAGGAAGGGCTTCTACCCCGTTTAAGATGACCTGAATTTTCTTTTCGTCCACCCCGGTATCGGTCAGATTTTCCTTGGCGGCTTCTGCCACCGCAATGATTTTGTCAGCAGTCAGATTATTGATAAAGCCGCTGATCTGCTTTCCGGGAAAGGTGGTCAGCTTTTTGGGTGGAGGAAAGACGCTGTGCCGGGTATAGACCACCGGAATCCCCAGGCTCTTGGCGGCAATCCGGGCGGACATACTGGCATGGGTATGCACCAGATCCGGTTTGAGATACCGAAACAGCTTGCGCAGGCGGCTGACTGCATGAAAATCCAGAGATTTTTCCGCCAGGTGCTCCACTTCAAAGACCTTAATTCGGCAGTCGTCCATTTCGGGCTTGAGCAAACTGCCTTTGGGAATCACTGCCGAAACGTCAAAAGCCTCACGGTCAAAGTTCTTCAAAAAGGTCAGAATACATTTTCCGGCGCCGCCGATATTGGAATCGGAAGACACCTCAATTACTTTTATCACGCCATATCCTCCTTTGATAGTGATTTTGCGATATAGGTACATGCCATGGCAATGCCGATGACATACCAGAAGATCAGCAGTACCCGATAGTTATAGAAGCAGTTGTCAAACATGCCCTGCAGAAGGAATCCGCAGACCCCCGCGGAGAGGGCACAGATCAGGGTGGAAAGGGGCGCGCCCTTGCCGCCGCCTGCCTGATAGCCGGTCATCATCTTTTTCAGGAAAAACAGAAGAATCAGCAAAAATACCAAAATGCCGCCAATGCCGGACTCTACCAGGATCTGCAAAAACAGGTTGTGGGAGTGCGGCGCCACAATGCCGTTATAGGCATAGAAGGGATAGATTTCGGTAAAGGCCTCAGAACCCATGCCAATGCCGGAAATCCAGAAATCCTGGATCATGGCAAGGGTACCCATCCAGATGTATACCCGGTAAGAGGTGGAGGAATCCTTCAGGTCGCCGATGCTGGTAAAGCGGTTGATAATGCTCTCCGGCAGAACGGCGGGCAGAAGGGGAACAATAATCAGAACAAGTCCCCACAGCTTTCCTGCGACAAAGGTGACAAACACGGCGGCTGACGCCATGAATCCCAGCCAGCAGCCCCGGGATGAGGTGAGAAGCAGGGCAAGAAACATCACTGCGGAAATGCCGGCATAGACAATTTTTTGCAGGGCGCCCTTTCTGGTCCACATCAGCCCAATGGCGGCGGGAAGCACCAGAAGGATATATTCGCCCAGCACGTTGGGGTTGTCCAGCGTCGAATAAATCCGCATCTTGATGTCGCTGAACATTTCCTCATCCATCCAGGCCTGGGCTGTATCCCAGCCAAAGACATACTGGGCAATGCCATAAAGGCAGACGCAAAGGCCGGACAAGACAAATACGGTCAGCACCCGGTCAAGCTGTTTTCTGTTCTTTACCAGGTGAATGATCAGGAAATATGCCGCCATAAACACCAGATAAATGGCCCAAATGCTCAGGCTTTTCATCATGGCAAAGGAGGTGATCCCTGCAAAGAGATAAATCAGAATAAAGGACAGGATCAAAAATCCCATGCTGTCAAATTTCCATGCAAAGTCCGCATCGGTCAGGCTTTTTATGATCAGGGAGAAAAGACAGAGGATAGAAAGCCCGGCCATGGCCATGGTGGGCGCAAGCGGCGCCAGGAATACCAAAAACAGCATCCCTGCCTCCGGCTTTTTCAGAATCAAAAACAATACCGCAAGCCCGGGCAGCAGGGCAAGACCGATAAGGGGCGAGCCCAGACCGCCGGCAATTCCGCAGAGCAGACCTGCCGCCGCGCCAATCAAAAGCCGGGGCTTTCCCTGTACCTTTTCGTTTTGGTACCAGTTAAAATCCGCCTCAATGCCGAAGCAGGCACAGACAAAGGAAACCAGCCGAGAGTGTTTCAGCCAGTCGGTGAGGTTGATGTCCAGCGCAAATAACAGGATGCCCAGCACCAGCGGCAAAGCAGGCAGGTATCCAAGAGGGACGCCGCCCAGAATCAGACCGCCGCCCGCAAAAAAGAGGGTGATTCCCAAAAACCGCAGGTTCAGCGCCAGAAAGTTATTGAGATAGGTGTCGCAAATGCCAAGAAATACGCTGTGCTTTATTTTTTCTGTCAGGGTTTTGCCGCACCGCCGCCTGAGCCATTCCAAAAAGGTAAAGGGCAGGCGAAGAATCCGGCCAGCCAGACTGGCAGAAAGGAAATCTTCTGAAAAGTTTTCCCGCCGAAACCAGCCGGTGATCCGGCTGCGGCGCCAGGAGCTGGAGATGCCGTCATAGATCCGGCGGAGCAGACGGTAAGTACCGCTTTGCCGGATATAGCCCCAAAGGACAGCCCAAAGGGCTTCAAAATAACCAATGTTGTGGTTCATGTTATCCCCGCTTTCTCAAGAAATTTGTTTTGATTTGCGCTGTTTCGTCTACCCGCAGTAAAAACGCAAGAACCAGATAGACCGCTGCGGCGGGCAGAGCCGTAATGGTAAGACGAATCAGGGTCATTACCATTCCCCCGTCCAGGAAAACGGACATGGGATAAATCAGATATGCGGTCAAATATGCGGCAAGACCGCATAGGAGCATTTTCAAAATATTCAGCAGAAAGCCGGCAGTAATAATGCCGGGCCGCCTGCGGTTGATCATAAACATCAGGCAGAGGGCAATGGCAATGGAACTGACAGCGGAGGCCAGCGCCAGGCCGCCCACACCCATTTTCAAAATCCCTGCCAGCAAAAACGCCCCCAAGAGATTCACCAGAATCCCGATGATAGAGGTAAACATGGGCGTTTTTCCGTCCTGAATGGCATAAAAGCTCTTGTTGAGCACTTCGCAGACGGCATAACCCACCATGCCGAAGGAGTAGTAAAACAAAGCCGTTGCGGTAATGGCGGTGGAATCCGCGGTAAAGGCGCCCCGTTCAAAGACCACCTTAATAATGGGGGAGGACAGGGCAAGGAAGAGGGCGGACACCAGGGTGATAATAAAAAGGATCCAGCCCACAGACAGCCGGGTCATTTTGACAAAGCCGCCGGAATCCTCCCCGGCGCTGAGCCGTGACAGCTTGGGGAAGATAAAGTTGGTGATGGCATAGGCAAAAACGCCTACCATAATAATATATATCTTGTTGGCCCAGTTTAAGGCAGACACTGCGCCATCGCCCAGGCCGGAGCCAAAGGACATATTAATCACGTTGCAAAGGGGCTGTACCCAGGAGCTGATCAGCACAGGCAGGGCAATCCTTGCGGCCTGGCGGATGCCCGGGTCTTTCAGATCAAACCGAAACCGAAAGGTGCAGCCAAATTTTTTCAGCCAGGGCAGTTGGATCAAAAGCTGCAGCGCCCAGGCAATCAGCATGGAAACCGCAACACCGGTAAGCCCCAGCCGGTTGCCAAACAGCATAAGATACAGAATCATGACCCCGTTTGACACCACGCTGATCAGGGAGGGGATGGTGAATTCTCCAAAGGATTGGAGCATGCCCACTGCGATATAGGCCACCGCGGTAAAGACAATGGAAGGAAACAAAATCCGCAAAAGCTGTGCGGTTTGTTCTACCTTGCCGGGTACGTCGGCATAGCCGGGGGTCATCAGATGTACCAGCGGCTCTGCGAATAAAATACCCAGCAACGCGGCCGCCGCGGCCACCGAGCCCACGATAGTGGTAAAGTTGTGGGCAAAGGCCATGGCAGAGGCTTTGCCCTCTTTTTTCAGGTATTGATTAAAAACCGGCACAAAGGTGGAGAGGATTGCCACGCCCAGAACCATATCGAAAAAGAGCAGGGGGATCTGGGTGGAGGTATTGATCATATCTGATTCCATGCCCTGTCCGTAGATGCGGGCAATCAGGGTTTCTCGGAACAGCCCCATGAATTTTGCCAGTAGAATGATCACCGCCATCAAACCGATGGTTCGGACGGCTTTTTTGCCGGAAGATGCGGCAGTGCCATTGTTGTTCATAGCATCCATCCTCTCTGAGGTATACGCCCCCAGTTTTCATAATTATACATAGTATACCGTAATTTTCAGGTTATGTAAATACCTGCGCGAGGAAAATAACAAAAATGTAACAACCTGGAAGAAAAAAGCGCAAAAGGGCAGGAGAAAAAAAGAAATTTGTCAGATTGCCGAAACAAAGGTTTTAGAAGGTTTTTAATACTGTATAGCTCTACAATATTTACAAAAACTGAAAAAAGCCCCTTGATTCTGATAAAATTTGTGGTATAATTGTAAAAATGGTGTATTCAAAATCTAAGGAAGAAGTGAGGTAGCGTATGAAAAGAGAAGACATTCATAAGGTGCTGATTATTGGTTCCGGACCGATTATTATCGGTCAGGCGTGTGAGTTTGACTACTCCGGGACGCAGGCGTGTAAGGCGCTGAAGAAGCTGGGGTATGAGATCGTGCTGGTAAACTCCAATCCGGCAACCATTATGACGGATCCGGAAACAGCGGATGTAACGTATATTGAACCTTTGAATGTGGAGCGGCTGGAGCAGATTATAGAGAAGGAACGGCCGGATGCCCTGTTGCCGAATTTGGGCGGGCAGTCGGGACTGAATCTTTGCAGTGAGCTCCAGACAGCAGGCGTTTTGGATAAATACAACGTCAAGGTGATCGGCGTACAGGTAGACGCCATAGAGCGGGGCGAGGACAGAATTGAATTTAAGCATACCATGAACCAGCTGGGAATCGAGATGGCACGCAGTGAGGTGGCGTATTCGGTAGAGGAAGCTCTTGCCATTGCGGACAAGCTGGGATATCCGGTGGTGCTGCGCCCGGCGTATACCATGGGCGGCGCCGGCGGCGGACTGGTATATAACATGGAAGAACTCAAGACCGTCTGTGCCAGAGGCCTGCAGGCCAGTCTGGTGGGGCAGGTATTGGTAGAAGAATCCATTTTGGGCTGGGAAGAACTGGAACTTGAAGTGGTTCGAGATGCCAAGAACAATATGATCACTGTCTGCTTTATCGAAAATATTGATCCTTTGGGGATACACACGGGCGATTCTTTCTGCAGTGCGCCGATGCTGACCATTTCAGAGGAAACGCAGAAGAAATTACAGGAGCAGGCATATAAAATTGTAGAAGCCATAGAAGTAATCGGCGGCACCAATGTACAGTTTGCCCATGACCCAGTGACCGACCGGATTATTGTGATTGAAATCAACCCCAGAACCTCACGTTCTTCCGCACTTGCGTCCAAAGCGACAGGGTTCCCCATTGCGTTGGTATCGGCCATGCTGGCAAGCGGGCTGACCCTTGATGAGATCCCCTGCGGCAAGTACGGAACCTTAGATAAATACGTACCCTCCGGCGATTATGTGGTAATCAAATTTGCCCGCTGGGCCTTTGAGAAATTTAAGGGGGCACAGGACAAGCTGGGAACCCAGATGAAAGCCGTGGGCGAAGTCATGAGCATTGGCAAAACCTATAAAGAGGCGTTTCAAAAGGCGATCCGCAGTTTGGAGATCGGCAGATACGGTCTGGGCGGCGCCAAAGATTTTAAAGAGAAAACCAAGGAAGAACTTCTTGACATGCTGGTAACCCCCAGCAGTGAGCGGCATTTTATCATGTATGAGGCTCTGCGCAAGGGAGCGACTGCCGACGAGATTTTTGAGCGCACCAAAGTAAAGCACTATTTTATTGAGCAGATGAAAGAGTTGGTAGAGGAAGAAGAAGCCCTGCTTTCCTATGCAGGAAAGATTCCGCCTGTTGATGTACTGCGGCAGGCCAAACAGGACGGTTTTTCGGATAAATATTTGAGCCAGCTTTTAGGTGTGACGGAGGAAGAAATTCGAAAAGCACGCACCGAAGCGGGCATTGTTGAAAAATGGGAAGGTGTACACGTCAGCGGAACCCAGGATGCGGCATACTACTATTCCAGCTATAATATCAAGGAAGACTGCAAAGAACCGGTGACCGGCAAGCCCAAAATCATGATCCTGGGCGGCGGCCCCAACCGGATCGGGCAGGGTATTGAATTTGACTACTGCTGTGTCCATGCGGCCAAAGCGCTGAAAGAGCTGGGTTTTGAAACCATTATTGTAAACTGTAACCCGGAGACGGTATCCACAGACTATGACACCTCTGACCGTCTGTATTTTGAGCCGCTGACCTTAGAGGACGTGCTGAGCATTCACGGAAAGGAAAAGCCGGTGGGTGTCATCGCCCAGTTCGGCGGCCAGACGCCGTTGAACCTGGCGGCATCGCTGAAAAAGGCGGGTGTCAATATTCTGGGTACCACGCCGGAGACCATTGACATGGCGGAGGATCGGGATCGGTTCCGTGCCATGATGGATAAGCTTGGCATTCCCATGCCGGAATCGGGCATGGCGGTTACCACCGATGACGCGCTGGCCATTGCGGACCGGATCGGTTATCCGGTCATGGTTCGTCCGTCCTATGTGCTGGGCGGCCGAGGCATGGAAGTGGTATATGACAGCGACGCCATGATCTATTATATGAAAGAAGCGGTTGGTGTTACGCCGGATCGGCCGATTTTGATTGACCGGTTCCTGCACAATGCCACCGAGTGTGAAGCAGACGCCATCAGTGACGGAGAGAATGTGTTTGTGCCGTCCGTGATGGAACATATTGAGCTTGCCGGGGTACATTCGGGCGACTCTGCCTGCGTGATCCCGCCCAAGAGCCTGACACACGAGCAGATCGAAACGATTAAGGATTACACCCGCCGGATTGCCACCGAAATGAATGTGGTAGGCCTGATGAATATGCAGTATGCCATTGAGGACGGTAAGGTTTATGTTTTGGAAGCAAATCCCCGGGCGTCCCGTACCGTGCCGCTGGTATCCAAGGTCTGCGGCATCAATATGGTAAAACTGGCAACCGATATCATGACAGGACACCTGACCGGAAGAAAATCCCCGGTGCCGGAGCTAAAGGAGAAGAAGTTCTCCCATTACGGCGTGAAAGAAGCGGTATTCCCCTTTAATATGTTCCCGGAGGTTGACCCGCTGCTGGGACCGGAAATGCGGTCCACCGGCGAGGTGCTGGGCATTGCATCCAACTTTGGCGAAGCATTCTATAAAGCGCAGGAAGCCACTAAAACGACTCAGTTACCGTTGTCAGGCACAGTGCTGATCAGTGTCAGCGATATGGACAAGCCTCAGGCGGTGGAAGTGGCAAAAGGCTTTTATGACTGCGGCTTTAAACTGATGGCAACCGAGGGCACCTATAACCTGATTCGGTCTGCCGGCATCCCGGTGGAGCGGGTGGCAAAAATCCGTGAGGGACGACCCAATATTGTGGATAAGATAACCAATCATGAGATAGACTTTATCATCAATACGCCGGTGGGTAAGAAAGGTGCAGATGATGACAGCTATATCAGAAAGGCCGCCATCAAGAACCGGATCCCGCATATGACCACCATGGCGGCGGCGCAGGCGGCGGTAGAGGGAATCAAAGCGGTGAAGAAGTCTGGCAAGCTGGATGTGAAATCCCTGCAGGCCTTCCACAGCGAGATTACCGAAAAATAATGTTCTAACCCGTCAGGGTAATGTTATCATAATAATGAGAAAAAAGCCGGAACCAGCGTTCCGGCTTTTTGCACAGAAATGTGCCGGTTTTATGCCGGCACATTTTTTATGAAGAAAGCAATTTTTGGCAGGTCATATCAATCGCAAAGGCGCCCAAGGGGGCGGTAATCAAGATCGCGAGTACCGCAATGGTTAAAACCGTATTTCCACAGGAGAGCCCCATGGCAAGGGGAATCGAACCAATGGCGGCCTGCACCGTGGCTTTTGGGGTATAGGCCAGCATGCAGAACAGCCGTTCCTTTTTGGTCAGGGCGGTTTTGATCAGGCAGAGGAATACCCCTGCCATGCGAAACAGCAGTACGCCGAAAATCAGCAAAATCACGGATGCGCCCATGGAAAAAGCATATCGGATATCTACAGCTGCGCCTACCAGCACAAATAAAAGAAGCTCGGCGGCAACCCATAGCTTGGAATATTTAAGAGACAGCCGCACAGCTGCCTCCCGCCGTTGCCGGCGCAGAACAGCCCCCAGCCCCATCACCGCCAGCAGTCCGGAAAAACCAATGACCCCGGTCAGGGCATGCTCCAGCGTAACCAGAAGGAAAGAAATACTTAAAATAAGAATTACCTTCAGGCTGTCCCGGATGTGAAGCCGCCGGAAGACTTCTGCTAAAATCAGGCCGCAGAGGAGCCCTCCCAGCAACCCCAGAACCACCGAGGATGGAATCCGCAGCAGGGTCAAGGGTGAAAACCCATCCCCCGCGGCGATGCTGGTAAAGGAAGTAAAAAGAACAATTACAAAAATGTCATCCACCGAGGCGCCGGCCATGATGAGTTGAGGAATTCCTTTTTTAACCCCCAGACCCTGTTCCATCAAGCGGAGCATTTTGGGCACCACCACGGCAGGGGAGACGGCGGCCACCACCGCGCCGGCAATGGCGGCGTCTAAATAGGACATTCCCAAGAGGGGCGGTGCCAGCAGAATCATTCCGATCATTTCGATACTGGCGGGAAGAAAGCACATGAGCAGGGCAGGCCGCCCTACTTTTTTTAAATCCGCAAGGTCAAGGTTCAGCCCGGCCCGGGTGAGAATGATAATCAGAGCAATCTGCCGCAGGTCGGCGGAAATGCCAAGTATATCGGGGCTAAGCAGATTCAGAACTTGCGGCCCCAGCAAAATGCCGGTCAAAAGCATGCCAAGCAGGGCGGGCAGGCGCAGCCGCTGAAAAAGGCTTCCCAGTAAGATGCCGCAGAGAAAAATGAGAGCAAGACTAAGTAACATAAAAACACCCTTTCTTCTTTGCAGAAAGCAGGTTTTTCCATAAAAAAAGCCGATGCTTCTGCAATGTATGATTGCAGAAGTCATCAGCCTGAAGTCGAATACAACAAGCGGTTTCGGCATTGCCGCGGGAGAACTTCATTCCCAACCAATATTTTAGCATAAAGCAATGTTTTTTGCAAGTCTTTTTACCGGGTTACCACAGTTGCTTTGCCATCTTTTTGAAGAACCCAGCCAAGATAGGAAAGTTCACTGACATCAATGGCAGCCTGACCGTCCGCGTCATAGACCGCCGCCGCATAGACCCCAAGATCCTCTTGGGTCTGTTTCAAAAGAACGTTAACCGCTTTATAGCCGCTCACCGAAAGGACAGCGGGGAACTGAGAGGGATCATGGCCGGTCAGTAATTTTTCCGGCGCGTTCACTACCACCAAGGTATTGGTGTCCGGTTCATAGGTCACCTCAAAGCCGTTTTCCCTTAAGTCTTCCACCCGAATCAGAGTGAGAGCAGGGTTGTCCGTGCAGATAAAATCCGCAATGGGCAGGTCGTTGATATAAACATTGGCGTCCGCAAGTGTTCCGGTATTTGTAATATTGCGCAGAACTTCCGGTTTTTCGGGCTCTGGTTCTATCTCCGGCTGAGCCTGGGCGGCCGGTTGGGAAAAGGCATAATCCAGCATGGCAATGCTGTCGGTATAGCGGCCGTCAGCATAAGGCGCGCCCATAATAACCGAGATCAGCCGCACTCCGTTTCGTTCCACCACACCGGTAAAGCAAGCGCCTGCGGCAGAAGTGGTTCCAGTTTTCAGCCCCAGGGTGCCGTCATAGGCATAGGCGCGACCGGGAAGCATTTTGTTGGTGGCGTAATAGGTCTGGCCTCTGAAATTAAGATAGGTCATGCCGGAATAGTTCAGACAGTCAGGATAGTCGCTGATCAGGCGGTTGGCAATGGTTGCCATGGCCCGCGGGGTCACCCGGTTGCGGGAGGATATGCCAGTGCAATCTGCAAAATAGGCGTCAATACCCCAATCGGCAACAAACTGGTTCATGCGGTCTACAAAGGCGGACTCACTGCCGTAGAGATAATCGCCCACTGCCATGACCGCCGCATTGGCAGATACCACAAAAATCGCGCCCAGCATTTCATCCAAGCTATAGCTGGCGCCGGCGCTCAAAATCACGTTGGAATATCCCGGATCTCTGGAAAAGGCTGCCAGTGACGAACCCACAGGAATCATGGTGTCTTTGCTGATCTGCCCCTTTGCCATGGCGTCATAAATCACGTAGACGGACATGACTTTGGTCATGCTGGCAGGCACCATAGGGGTATCGCCTTGATAGCTGTATACTTCCTGACAGGTGTCGGCGTTTAAAACAAAGCCGCCCCGCGCAGAGATGCTCAGCGCATATCCATAGCCCATATTCAAAAGAATTCCCAAAACCAAAACTACGGGAATCAATTTTCTGCAAAACTTCAAAACATCACGCACTCCTTTGTTGTAATTTGTCTGCAAACTGTTTGTAACAATTTTGTAACAATTCGATATTTTAAACCCTTTTGGTCAATTTGTCAAGAGGAAAAGGGGAAAAACAGGAAAAAGAGGAGGAAAAAAACACCGTTTTTCCTGCAGAAAACGGAGGATTTGGGAAAATGTAAATTTTTTTTGAACAAGGGCAAAATTAGGACAGTTTTTTCCTTGCAAAACGGGAATGGCTGTGCTAAAATAAAAAATGGTGCCGGAATGGTTTCGGCATACAATGGAAAAGATAAGGATGGTGAGCACATGGAGATGAACGGTGACGGCGGGAAAAAATCTGACGGGCGAAGTAGCGGCGGCCGCCGACACGGTTTGACGGCCATGTGAGATAAGTCAGGTTTTCCCCCTTACGGTACTTAAAACTGCCAAAGGAGGTAAACAAAAATGGAAAAGAATTTGATTGAGCTGGGCCGCGACGAACTGCGGGACCAGCTGGTAGCGCTGCTGCATGAAAAAAAGTTTGGAAGTCTGCGGGCGATTCTGGACATTTTAAACCCGGCAGATATTGCGTTGATTTTTGCGGAGGTGGAGGAGACGGATCTTCCGCTTCTGTTCCGGCTGCTGCCCAAAGAGGCGGCGGCAGAGGTCTTTGTGGAAATGGACAATGACCAGCAGGAGTTTTTGATTTCGGCGTTTAGTGACACGGAATTAAAAGAGGTATTGGACGAGCTGTATGTGGATGATGCGGTGGATCTGATTGAGGAAATGCCGGCCAGTGTGGTGAAAAGGATTTTGCGTTATACCGATCCAGAAACCCGCAAGAGCATCAATCAGCTTTTGCAGTATCCCAAAGACAGTGCCGGAAGCATTATGACCATCGAATATGTGGATCTGAAAAAGCATATGACGGTGGCTCAGTCTTTTGACCGGATTCGGAAAACCGGGGTGGATAAGGAAACCATCTATACCTGCTATGTGACAGACCAGAACCGGAAGCTGATCGGGCTGGTATCGGTGAAGGATCTGCTCCTTGCGGAATCGGATCAGGTTATTGACGATATTATGGAGACAAATATTATTTATGTAAGGACCTTGGACGACCAGGAAGATGTGGCCCGGATGTTTGACAAATACGGGTTTTTGGCCATTCCGGTGGTAGACCGGGAAGAGCGTCTGGTGGGGATTGTTACCGTAGACGACGCGATCGATGTTTTGCAGAAAGAGAACACAGAAGATATTTCCAAAATGGGCGCCGTAATCCCCAGTGAGGAGACTTATTTAAAAACACCGGTATGGCGGCATGCCAAAAACCGTATATTCTGGCTGTTGTTTTTGATGTTATCGGCCACCCTGACAGGGAGTATAATTCAGCATTATGAAGAAGCCTTTGTGACCATTCCCATATTGGTGGCTTTTGTGCCCATGTTGATGGATACGGGGGGAAACTGTGGTTCCCAGAGTTCCACTATGATCATTCGAGGGCTTGCTCTTGATGAGATCCGGTTTAAGGATTTCTTCCGGGTGTTGTTTAAAGAATTTCGGGTAGCAATTTTGGTGGGGATTGTTCTTGCGGTAGTCAACGGTTTGCGGGTTTTCCTGATGTATCAGGGGAATCAGGAGGTGCTTTCCCATATGACACTGATGCAGCTTGCCACAGTGTCGGGACTGAGCCTGATTGGCACAGTGGTTTTGGCAAAATGCCTGGGCTGTATTCTGCCCATGGCAGCCAAAAAGTGTAAGATGGATCCGGCGTTGATGGCATCGCCGCTTCTGACCACCATTTTGGATACCTGCTCGGTTTTCCTGTTTTTCAATATTGCTATGGCACTTTTGCATCTGTAAAAGGGATAGAAGGAATGGGGCTTTGCCCTGTTCCTTTTTTCATAGAAAGGGCAAATGCGTTCTATTTTTTATGACTGTAAGGGAAGCAATTTTTCTGCTTTGAAAGGCGTCAATTGTGGGACAAAAAGAAAAGCGACGGCAAAAAAGCCGTCGTTTTTCTTACATATATTTTAAAGGATTTGAGAAACAAGTTAATTTTCTTTTGCCATGGGCAAATTGATCGTCACCCTGGTAAACCGGCCGAATTCGCTTTCGATCTGTATGGTTCCGCCATGGCTTTCGATGATCTCCTTGGCAATGGAAAGCCCCAGTCCGGTACCGCCCTTGTCCCGGCTCCGGGCTTTGTCCACCCGGTAAAACCGCTCAAACACATGGTCTAAATCCGCCTTTGGAATGCCCTTACCGCTGTCTTCCACCTTAATATAAACGTTGTTATAAAGACTGCCGGCAAAAATCTGAATCTTATCGCCTTTGGCACAATATTTGATGGAGTTTGAAATGATATTCTTGACCGCTCTCTCTATCTGATCCTGATCGGCATAAATCGCCGGGATTTCAGTGGTACGGTTATAGGTTAGTTCTAAGCCTTTCTTCTCTGCCTCCAGACGGAACATATTTTCCAGCCGGCGCAGCATATCGTCAATGGAAAACAGGCTTTTGCGAATATCCATCCGCTGCATATCAAACCGTGACAAAATCAGCAGGTTTTGCACCAGAGCCGTCATTTTATCTGTTTCGGTCTGCACAGTATTTAACAAGCTGACAGCGGTCTTTTTATCATCCAGATACCCATTGAGCAAGGTTTCGGTATAGGTCCTTATGGTGGTTAACGGAGTTTTCAATTCATGAGAAACCTCTGCCACAAATTTCTGACGGGCTGCCTCCAGGTTAAACTGTTCGGTAACATCTTCAAAAACACAGACAATTCCGGCGGTTTTATCATTATCAATTTTAAAAGGCAGAAAACTTGCCCGAATATGATTGTTTCCAACAAGAAGATCCCGCTCCTCAGTTTTGGAACGTTCCAGATACAAAAATTCAGCCATACAGACGCCTGCGCCAATGGACCGGAAAAACCGGTCAAACCGAAGCTGGGAAGGATCTTTGATCTCAAACATCCGCTGTGCCGCAGGATTGATATGGATCATGTTCTGATCCGTGTCAAAAGCGATAATACCGTTATTAATATGCTCTAAAATGACTTCTATTTTATGCTTTTCAGCATTTATTTGCTGCAGGCTTTTGTTCATCACGGTACCCATGTGATTAAATGCCCGTACCAGCTCACCCATCTCTCCGGCGGGCACCTTTTCAAGAGCTGGTTCAAAATCACCGCTGGCAAACCGCTCCGCCCGCAGTGTCAGCTGACGCAGCGGCGAAGCCATATGCCGGGTAACCAAAAGCCCGGCGGCGGCTGACAACAAAAGCGCGGCAAGCATTGCCCAAAGCAGACAGAACAGCATTTGCCGTATCAGCTGATGAAATTCGGTTTTGTTGTCACGTATGTACAAAATATATCCATCTGCTTCAGTACTTCCGTTTCGGATAAATAAAGCGTAATCCAAATAATCCCCAAACAAGGACACACTGTCCCCCTTTGCCGCACGCATTGCCGCTGACAAATTCGGGGTTACGGTCATGGATGCCGGACGCATGTCCGCAGGAGTGATCACGCTGGCATCCCGGGCGCTGAGGATAAAGCAGGATCTGTTTTCGTCAAGTCCCAGCTTGCCCGCAAAAGCGTTCACTGCCGCTTCTGCCTGGGAAGCGGTCACGGTGTCCTCCTGCTGGGAAGTTAATATCCGCTGAATGGATTGGGGCAGATCGCTTTCTGCCACAGAATGCATATCTTCTTGAAACTGGGAAGTATAAAATGCGGTTACGCCAAAAAACAGAATCATTCCGGCAATCAGGACAGCAGCCAGCACGGTCAAAATAACAATCCCGGTTAGCCGCCAATAAAGCTGTTTCAGCACGCCGCGTACACCTCCCCTGTGACACACCTGTCTTTTGTCTCAGGTGCATTTTGGCGCAGCAAAGCAAGATCGTTGTATTATTTTTCTGTCTTACCTTGTTCTTTTTATTATACCATGGAATTTCCATTAGGTAAAGTAAAATTTTAAACTTTTTGCAATAAATTTGAAATGTTTTTTTAAAATTGTTTTAATTCCTCCTGCCATAAAAGGTCGCAGGCCGCCCGCCGCCGCAGAAACCGTGCCAAATCTCCGGCTGTTGCAAGATGAACTTGAACGCCGCCGGGAAGCTTTAAAAAATACGGATTTTGTCCTTCTAAAACATACACGGGCATGTCTGTGTTATAGGGCTTTTCCGCTTTCTCTGCCAGGCAGAAAATCCGGCCATTTACCGCATCTTTTCCCACAGGGAAAATTTCTGCCCGGCGCAGGGCAGCAGAAAGCGCGGGCCTCAAAGCTCTGGTTTTGACCCATAAAGGAAGCCGATAAAAATTCCGGCGGAAGCGGTCAAATTCCATCAGCTTGGGACGGGATGATGTAATGCCAAGCTCCGCGTCGTGAGCCGTCAGCGAATCATCATGAAAACGGTATTCATATAAAGGTGTTTTTTCCCGGGTATGGCGAATACAAAACAGACTGTTCAGCCGCATAAAATAATCATAATCCTCCAGCAGAAACTGCCGGGGGGAATACCCGCCCAGCACGGTATCTACACTGCCCCGGTATAAAAACGCGGCCCCGATGGTGTTGTTGGGGACCGTATTTAAAAGCGCCGTTGAAACCGGCAGATACACATTGGCGCTTCCGGGCGGGAACGGAAACCAGCCATGCCCGGTCAATAACCTGCCTTCTTGGTCAATCAGCCGCATATTGGCATATACCATATCAACCTTCGGCCGCCGCCGAAGCTCTTCTGTCAGAACAGCAAGACAGTTTGGAAGCATCCGGTTGTCTGCACTAATCCAGGTAAAATATTCCCCTCTTGCCTTAGAAAATCCCCGGTTCAGTGCCCGGGGCAGTTTTTGGTTTTCTTGATGGATCACAGAAATCCGTTTTTCTTTTGCGGCATACTGCTCTGCAATGGAAGGGGAGGTATCGACAGAGCCATCGTTTACAATAATCAGCTCCCAGCGGGGATAGGTTTGTGCCAAAACCGATTCCACTGCTTCTTTTAGATATTTTTCGCCGTTGTATACGGGAAGCACCACCGAAACCAGGCCCGGTTCACAGTTTCTGTAGATTTTTTGGGCAGGCAGGGATCCAAAATGGGGAGCAAGATGGCACAAAATTTGGTTCAGCATAAAGCGCTCCCTTCCGCCGCTGTATTTTTATTGGAAACAGCCAGCCATAATTCTGCAAAAGCATCCCGTTCACATTTTTTATAAAAACATTCCATCTCCGTTCCTTTTCGGCGCAGGCGGCTCAATTCCTGCGCGGCAAGCAGCATCCGTTTTTTCAAATAGGCGCTGTCCCAGTTCCAGGGTGCATAGCCGTCCCTGCAAAGGCGGAAGGTGGTAAAGATACCGGCGCGCAGTGTATTTTTTACGTGTTCCCGGGTAAAACGCCGTGGATCTACCCGGTGCTCTACCCAGGCGGAGGGTTGTACGCCGATTTCCCAGCCTCTTTGCCGCATAAGAAAACATAGCGCTGTTTCTTCGCCGCCCTCAAAGCCTGTTCCTACTCGGCCGTAATTCTCGGGAAAGCCTCCCACTGCATGCAGTGCACTGCTGCGAACCGCAAAACAGGCGCCATAGGGGAAGGCGTATTGTTCATGTACGGTGCGGTACTGCCGAAACGGCACGGTATAAGCGCTCCAAAGTCCTTCATGTCCTGGTAAAACTACTTCGGGCACAGGGGATGGCAGAGGCAGATAAATCTGCCCGCCAATCACAGCCGCCTTTGGTCGGCGCAAGAAAGCATCTTTGATTTGGGACGCAAAGTCTGTGCCTGCCACGGCGTCATCATCCATATAGAGCAAAAATTCTCCCTTTGCACAGGCCGCGCCACGGTTACGGGCAAAGGAAAGGCCTGGTTTGCTCTCCCGTACCCACCGCACTCCGGACGGAAGTAAAGCTTCCGGATCCCCGTCCGGGCGGTTCCAAACTACCAGCACCTCGCCGCCGCTGTTTTCTTTGAGGGCAGATGCGGCGGCATCCCTAAGTCCTTTCCATCGGCCGCTGGTGCAGATAATGACCGACACTGTCAGTGGCCGCTGCGCCTTTGGCATGGGAGAAACCTCTTTTTTTACCGGCCGCAGCTGTCCCAGCTCCTGAACGCCTCTTTTGACGGAAAGGAAAAGTCCGCTTTGCCGCACCTTAGCCGCAGCCAAAAGACTAATATTTGTTTTTTTCTTTTCCATTGATTTCAATTTCTGCCTGAGGACGGAAAAGCCCAAACCAATTCTGTTCCGATACCGATTCCACCCAGGCGCTCCCTTCATAATAATCATAATAGGAAATGGGCAAGGTGTCCCGCCGTTCCAGTCCTGCCGAAAGGACATACTTGCCGGGAGCAAAGCAGTTAACAAATGTAAATACCGCCGTCTGTTTTTCGCCAGGCGTCATGCGCAGTCCCCAATCCCAAGAGGAAAGCACCATCAAATCAAGGCCTTCTCGGCTCCGAACTGCAAGAGAAACCGCCGTATTGTTGGGATCCGCACAACTGGGCACCTGTACCGTGACGGATATGGTAACCGGTTTCCCCCACTGCCACTGCCGGCCGGTCTTGACCTCCTGCACCGCACCGGGCTGGGTTCCAAACCGCCGCAAAGGCACAAGCCCCTTTTCGCCAAGTCCCCCGGTCACTGCGGCCTCCATATATGCGGAGGTTACCGGACCTACCTCGCCATCCAGCATCAGCCTTCCCTCTTCCAGCCAAATCGCCCGGCTGCAAAGCTTTCTGACACTGTCAATATCATGGGTAACATACAAAATGGTAACGCCCTGCTTTTTCAGCTCTTCCATTTTGCGAAAGCATTTGGCCTGAAACATAAAGTCTCCCACTGCCAAGGCTTCGTCTACAATTAACACATCCGGCCGGATACAGGCGGCGGCCGCAAAGGCCAGGCGCACAAACATGCCGTCAGAATAGGTTCTGACAGGCTCTTTTGCATAGTCGCCAATTCCTGCAAATTCCAGAATTTCTGGCAGCTTGGCCTTGGTTTCCTGTTTGGAAACGCCGTGAATGCTCCCATTTAAGTATATGTTCTGGATTCCCGTATATTCCGGATGAAACCCCGCGCCCAATTCCAGCAGAGCGTGCACTCTGCCTTGGATTCGCACCTTTCCCGATGCCGGCGCTGTGATACCGCTGAGAATTTTCAGCAGGGTTGACTTTCCTGATCCGTTTTTTCCGATAATCCCTATGGTTTCTCCGGAAACTGCCGTGAAACTGACGTTATCCAGCGCGGTTTTATATATTTTTCTGCACAGAGGATTTCCTTTGCCGTGATAAAGACGGTAATATTTGGTCAGCCCGCATACCTCGATCTGATATTTCATCTCCCGTCCCTCCTGTCCGGTGAAATCCGGTTTTTGTAAAATATTATAGCACACCCATTTTTCCTTTGCAAGAAGAGGCGGGAAATCAGAAGGCAAAAAACTTTTTAAAAAATTTTCTTTTGTCTTGTAACCAAAAATACCGTTTCACATATGATAAAGTGAACACTAAATAGGAGGTGCAAAACATTATGTTTGGAAACGGATGTGGAGGATCTGGAATTTGGATCCTGATTGTAATTTTACTGATTTGCTGCTGCTGCGGAGGTAACAGCTGTGGCTGCGGAGATACCTGTAATTTAAACGGCTGCTGCTGTGACTGACAGCAAATAGGGCCTACATAAACGTTTTGCAGCTGCGTCAGTCAGGTACACCTTGCTGCATCATCTGCTCCGCCGTGTTTTGCCGAGAGCGGAGCTGTTTCATCTGTCCCATCTGGGACGGACATTCCCGTAAAGGGAAGGATAGAAAATAAAAAAACAAGGAGGTGTAAGTATGTGCTGTTTTGGTAATGGTTTCGGCGGTGATAGCTGCCTTTGGATCATCATTCTGATCATCTTGATTTGCTGCTGCTGCGGCGGTAACAACAACGACTGTGGCTGCAACAACAACTGCGGCTGCTGCTAACGCATGGCTGCGGCTGAAAAGCCGGCACACATAAGGCGCGGAGAATCCGCGCCTCAGCGTGTCGATACTTTATCGACACGCTGACAGATGTTGAAAAAGGAAGTTAGATTTTCCGCAATTGCTTTCGTCGGCGTACAAAGGTACGGTAGAGAGCGATTGCGGGAAAAGCAAGCAATGACGCCGGTTTCTCAATGAATCCGGCGTCATTTTATACGACAACATAAAGTTTATGAAAAGGAAGCGCATTTTGCTTTTATCATCTCGCTTGCGGTATAACGACTTTTTCGACAGTCTGAGGCGCGGAGAATCCGCGCCTTACATTTTTTAAAGCCAGCACTTGACAAGCCGAAAAAGTTATGCTATACTTTTTTGGTATCTATAAATGGTTTTGCTACCGTGGCTCAGCAGGTAGAGCAGCTCACTCGTAATGAGCAGGTCGTCCGTTCGAATCGGATCGGTAGCTCCACATCGGAACAAGTTTTGCTTGTTCCGATTTTTTTTGCAAAAATTTTTTATAAGCTTGTAACCTTTTTCCTTTTCAAACGTTGTATAATACAGAGAGAATAATTAAACCTGCTTTTTCTTACTGCGCCTTTGGCCAAACAGGGATTTTTTATACCAAAGAGGTGAACCAATGGATATTACAGATGAACTATATAAAAAGCATTATCACGGTGCATTGCTTTATGTATATTCCCTGTGCGGTAATTATCATCTGGCGGAAGACATAGTGAGTGAATCTTTTTATAAGGCGCTGGTCTCCTATCAGGATACCGAAGAAAGATTTAAGTTCTGGCTTTTCCGCGTATGCAAAAACGCTTTTATTGATTTCCTGCGCCGCAACAAGAACAAAACAGAACTAAAGGCAGACCTGCAGGATGAAACCGACATTGCTGACAGGGTAATTGTACAGGAAAAATACCGTTCCTTATACCGTGCGGTAGAACTGCTGCAGCCGGAATATCAGGAAGTGATCACGTTATTTTATTTTAACGAAATGCGCATTTCTGAAATTGCCGTTATTACAAACAAAAGCCCTGCGGCTGTTAAGGTTGCGCTTTACAGAGCCCGGAAAAAACTGAAAGAAATTTTGGAGGTCAATTATGGATTTTAAAATATTGTACCAGAAATATCTGGCAAATGCGTGCACCCCGGAAGAAAAAGCTTTTGTAGAAGCCGAAATTGAACGGGCCAAAGCGGTAAGCGAAGAGCTGTTCAAAGAACACACCCGGATTGAACTTACGCCGGCGGAAGACCAGGATGTTTTACGTGCCCGGAAAAAATGGAATACCGCTACTTTCGTAAAAACAGCGGTTATTTCCGTCCTTTCCTGTGTGGTAGTAGGCTGTGTGACGATTGCGGCAGTTTATGGCATTTCTATCAGCAGCGCCAACCGTAATATGAAATATGACAACCAGCAAGCGGAGCAGGCGGTAAAAGAGTATATATATCAGCACGCAGCTGCCAATTATTCTATTCCAAATGCCAGCATAGATACAGTCTATGTTAAAGAGGAGGACCGTGACCTGGAAATGAAAGGCCCTCTTCGCAAAAGCTATTATATGATTGAATATGAAGCAAAACTGCCGGGATACGAATTTGAAGCCGAAATGAATTCCCGTACCGGTGAAATCACCATTACTGATGTAGATAGATATTAAATTATTAACATATAATCTAAGGAGGTTTAAACTATGATATTAAAACGAAAAGAAACAAAAGTATTTGCAGGACTGCTTGCCGTGCTTCTGATGGCTGTCATTTTTACAGCTGGGAAATGCGCTCTTGCTGAGCAGGCCTATGACACGGTTACCGCACAGCTCTCGCCCCAGTTTACTATAATTATTGATGGGACAGAACGCGACTTTTACAATGCAGACGGCAACGAGGTGCATCCCATTGTTTATCAGGGGACAACCTACCTGCCTCTGCGCGCAATTGGCGAACTGATGAACAAAAATGTAAACTGGGATCAGTCCACATTGACAGTGACCCTCAGCGGTAATCGCAATGGTGAAACGGTCAGCGGTATTCGGGATACCTCTGCACGGGAAACCGATGTTTCTGTTCAACTGCGCTATGATTTTACCATTGTAGTAGACGGTATCAAACGTACTTTTACTGATGTCAACGGCAATACGGTCTATCCTATCCTCTACGAGGGATCTACCTATCTGCCTCTGCGTGCGATCGGTAATCTGATGAATAAAACCGTAGGCTGGAACGAAGCAACAGAAACCGTGACGCTGTCTTCCCCGGAGAATGGTTCTCTGGTTACCGACGCAGACAGCTTCTATCAGACGGGGTCAAACCATAACCAGCAGCCACAGTCCAGCACACCGTCTTCTATTTCCGGCAGCGCTGCAGACTTAGAACAGGCAAAAGCCGCTGCACTCCGTCACGCTGGTGTTTCGGAGGCGGACGCTGTTTTTGTCAAAACTAAAACAGACCGTGAAAACGGTGTTTTGGTTTATGACCTGGAATTTATATGCGGCAATGTAAAATATGAGTATGAGGTGGATGCCCAGACGGGAGAAATCCGTTCCTTTGACAAAGAAACGCAAAAAACAGGACAATCTGGCACAGGGACTGCCAACACCAGCCCTTCTGCAAAAATTACGCTCGACGAGGCCAAGCAGATTGCCTTAAATCATGCGGGATTGTCTGTATCTGCTGTCTCCTTCCGGAATACCAAACTGGATTTTGATGGTGGCCGTATGGTATATGAAATTGAATTTATCAGCGGTAATCAGGAATATGAATACGAAATCAGTGCACAATCGGGAGAAGTTGTGAAATACGATAAGGACCGCCATGATTAATACGGAATTTTTCCTAATTTTTCCTTTGTGAAAAGGTTAAGAAATTCTTTTTCATAGATTTTATTTTACTAAATTCATTTAAGGCATTGACTTTTTTGCACACATCGTTTATACTATGCGTGAAAAAGAGAGTTTTATATGTCTTTTGGTTGTTTTTTGCTGGTATATGGAGTTTTTATGGGGTGTACTTTGGTACGCCCCATATTATTGTTATAAGGCAAAAAACGAAAATTAAAAAATCGAGGAGAAGAATTATGAAAGGAAAAATTGTTTTATTTGCGTTTTTGCTATGTTGCTTGTTCTCTGTTGGTTCGCTGCATATGGTATACGCAGCCCAGCCCGCAGGGGATATTACCGATACGGGAATTGATTTTCTGACCAATCCGCCCCAGCAGGAGGTCACTTATACCGCCGGTCAGGGAACCGTTACCTATACACCCGAAACAGACGGCAGCGCCGTCATTACCATGGAAAATGCCTCTATTAATGGAAGCGTAAAAGGAGTCCTCTATCAAAGTCCTAACAGGGCATCGGCGGCCTTGTTTGCCAGAGGGAAAATTGATCTGGTTCTTATTGGCGAAAACACCATCACCGTAACGGAAAAAGGAACCCAGGGCGTTTTTCTCTATGACAGTGATGTAACGGTAAAAGGCACAGGAAGCCTGATTGTGGATACCACTGCCATAACGGGTTATGGCCCTTCCCCTTTCAACGTTATGGCGGGCAAAGACACCAATGAAGCAACAAGAACAGGTCATTTTACCCAGGAGGGCGGAAACATTGCTATAAAGGCAAACGCAAAGGATCCGGGAATATGTTTTCTTGTCAGCAATGACCTTACCATTGGCGGCGGTTCTCTTACCACAGAAGGCGGAAGTTATGGTATAGTATGTTCCAAAGGTACCCTTTCCATTGCTGGGGGCAGTGTTGTCTGCCGGGGATTTTCCGGTGACGGTATCTCCAATTATAAAGGGAATATTTTCATTTCCGGAGCTGACACCACCGTCGAAATCTATACCGCCAAAAAAGATGCCTATTCTTTTGGTTTGATGGCAGAGCCAGATGGAGGCAGTGATCTGCCCAGCGGAAATATTTCTATCAGCGGCGGTAATATTCATATCGAGGCAGGCCAATGTGGTATTTATACCGAAGCCGGAGATGTCAGCATTTCCGGAGGAACCCTTTACACAAAGGCGGAAAACCAAACAGGCAGCGGCGATGCTGTTGGTATTTACAGTGTAGGGAAGATAGAAATTACCGCAGGGGAGGTCTTTGCCTGCGGCATGGGTGAAGGCGTTTCAGGCGTTGGCCTATACAGCGAAGCTTCTTTGTCAATCAGCGGCGGTATTGTGACCGCCCAAGGTGTAGAGCAGGCAGTTTTCCCCGCACCGACGTTGTCCGGGTATCCGGAGCCTTGCGTTCGGGCAGCAGCGGATTTTAGCGGAAAGGAACTTTTGGAGTATAACGAAGGCAATATTTCCAGCTATCTATACTTTAATATCAGCAGCGGAAAGTATAGTCTCCGTTTTGAAAACGGTACAGCCAGTATTTCCGCGCCCTTTGGCTTTAATGCAGAAGTGCTGTTTGCCGCCTTTGACGAAACGGGAACGCTTGTGGACTTTGAAAGGAAGAAAGCTGTGCTGGCTCCGGGAACGAACAGCATTGCCCCGGAACATTTCCAGCCGGAAAGTGGAAATACAGTGAAAGTAATGCTTTGGAACAGCGCTGACAGCATGAAGCCGTTATGTAGTGCCGATGTTTCTGGTTCATAGGCATAAGAGATGAGAAAAGGACCTCTAATTGAGGTCCTTTCAGCGTGTCGATAAGGTATCGACACGCTGACAGATGTTGAAAAAGGAAGTTAGATTTTTCGTAATCGCTTTCGTCGGCGTACAAAGGTACGGTAGAGAGCGATTGCGGAAAAAGCAAGCAATGACGCCGGTTTCTCGATGAATCCGGCGTCTTTTTTTTGCGGAAAGGAAAAGCAATTTTGCGGTCAACATAAATGCCCGGGGAGCCTTCGGGTACAGGGCTCCCGCAAAACCGCTGGTTTTGCGGGAAAGAGGAGTGGCAGCCGATAACGTGAAGCCGTATTTTCATAAAAAATGCGGCAAACCAACAGGCTTGCCGCGACGAAGATTGCGGTATAACGACTTTTTCGACAGTCTGAAAGGACCTCTAATTGAGGTCCTTTCATTAATGAATCCATTGTTCCATCAGGGCGATGGTTCCTACCAGATTCATTCCCATTCCCCAAAACAGCAGAGGGAAAAGATACCAGGAGTCTGGCTTGGGATCCCGGTTTTTCTGCCAGTATACCACCGCAAAGAAGATACAGGGCAGAAGGTCTACTGTATAGCGGTTGCCAAACTGCCAGCCGCCCAGGGTTTTATGGGCGCATAAAAGAAGCAGGTGCAGAACCGGAAGCAACAGGCAAAGCCAGGTTATCTTTTGTTTGGGATGTTTCACTGCGGCCCAGATTCCAAAAACAAGCCAGGGCAGGAAAATTGGGCTGAAAAGCCACAGGGCGGCGCCGTTGAAAATGGGAAAGACCAGGCGGCCGTTTTCCAGTTGGGGAAGGCGGAACATTTGTTTTAGATTCTGGGGAATGTACCCCAGATAAAACTGGCCATTGGGGGATTCCTCACTAAATTCCGGCAGGTAGTTATGGCCAAACTCAAAAACATTATCAAACCGGAGATAGTTTAAAAGCATCAAAAATCCGCCCACCAGCAGAGGTGGCAGCAAATACCACCAAAACCGACGCAGGCAGGAAAAGAATCCCCCATTTTGCCGGCAGGTGACAAACAAAAGATACAGCACCAAAGGAAGATATACCATATTGAGCGGCCGGCACCCCACTGCCAGCGAAAGGCAGAAGAGGGGAAGCGCGGCTTTTTTTATGCCGCCTTCTGCGGCATAGTAAAGGCTCATCATGGTAAAGGTAAAGGCGCAAGTCTGCGCAAAATACCACACATCTGCCCGGTAGCCTATGTGGAGGAAATTGCTTCCTATGGTTAAAAGCAGCGTCCAAAGTACAGCCGCCGGGAAGCCCATTCCCGCAGAGAAAGCCAGCCGCAAAGCATACAGTGCGCCAATCATGCCGATGGTCACCGCAATCAAATGATCTGGAGTATGGAGCCCGAATAAGGCGGCAAAGGGTAATAAAATTACAGCAGGAATGGGAGGAAAGCTGACATAATACTTCCCGCCGTACTGGGCAATTTCCAGGTAATCGTAGTTCCTGCCAAGGTCAAGATGCCCTTCCAGCCAGCGCATGGCTTCTAACACATAGGAATTATAGGTGGCAGAGCCAAACAGGGAATCGGCGGTAAACGCCCAGAGAATCCCATAAACAGCAAGCAGGGACAGTATGACTGTCCCTGCTGCGGAAAAAAAGTCTTTTTGGTTGGATGTGTGTAAAGCGGAGTGTTTCATTTTGATTCACCTTTGCTTTGATCGTAAAGACCAGTATTGGTTTCTTTGACAATATAAATGGGGCGGCGTTTGCATTCTAAATACGCTTTGGAAAGATACTGTCCCAGCACTCCAATGCACAAAAGCTGAATGCCGCTGACCAGCAGAATAATGCATACCAGAGACGGCCAGCCGTAAGAGCTCATCTGCCAGATCAGCTCTCTTATGATGACTACAATGATTCCGATGAAGGACAGCAGGCAGAATAGAACGCCTGCGACCGAAGCAATGGCAAGGGGTACCGTAGAGAACGCCACAATTCCGTCAATGGAATAGAGAAACAGTTTCCAAAAAGACCATTTGGTCTCCCCGGCGGCGCGCTGAATATTTTTATATTCCAGCCATTGGGTGTCAAATCCTACCCAGCTGAAAATCCCCTTGGAGAACCGGTTTCGCTCGGTCATGGAAAGGATGGAGGCAACCATCTGCCGGGTCATCATCCGGTAGTCCCGGGCGCCGTCTACAATTTCGGTATTGGAAATCCTGTTAATCAGTTTATAAAACATCCGGGCAAACCAGGATCGGATTTTTGCCTCACCTTCCCTGGTGACCCGCCGCGCTGCCACACAGTCACATTCCCCTGTGGTAATTTTCTGGTACATCACGGGAATCAGCTCCAGAGGATCCTGCAAATCAGCGTCCACAATTACCATATAATCGCCGGTTGCCGCTTCCAGGCCGGCGTACATGGCCGATTCCTTGCCAAAATTCCGGGAGAAGGAAACATATTTCACTCTCTGGTCCTTTTGGCTCATCTCCCGGAGCATAGGCAGCGTCCGGTCGGAAGAACCGTCATTGACAAATAGATATTCAAATTCCGCCTGTGGCATGGAAAGGCGGATTTTTTCGATTTCCTGATAAAACAGGGGGAGCACCGCTTCCTCGTTATAGCAGGGAACAATTACGGTAATTCGATCCATAATATACTCCTTTGGCGCTTATTTTCCGCTCCGGTTATAGAGGGAACGCTTGTCAATGACACGGACGGCTTTGCCCTCGCTTCTTTCAATGGATTTCGGCTCTACCAGCTTGACCCGTGCCTTCAGGCCCAGAATGGTCATCAGGTTACTTTCTACCTTTTTCGAGATGGTTTCCAAAGACCGAATCTCGTCAGTAAAGATTTTTTCCGATACCTCCACCAGTACGTCAAGCGTATCCTTGTTATCCTTACGGTCCACAATCAGCTGATAGTAGGGCATGGTCTCTTCCATGTTCATCAGCACCTCTTCGATCTGAGAGGGGAACACATTGACCCCGCGGATAATCAGCATATCATCACTGCGGCCCATGGGTTTGCTCATGCGGACAAAGGTCCTGCCGCAGGCGCATGGCTCATAATTGAGGGAAGTAATATCTCTTGTCCGGTACCGGATCAGCGGGAAGGCTTCCTTGGTGATACAAGTAAACACCAGTTCGCCTACACTGCCTTGCGGCAGAACCTCGCCGGTATCGGGATCGATAATTTCTGGAATAAAGTGATCTTCGTTGATATGCATACCATTTTGGCAATAACAGTCATAGGAAACCCCGGGGCCCATAATTTCGCTGAGACCATAGATGTCATAGGCCTTAATGCCCAGCTTGTCCTCCAGCTCCCGGCGCATCTGGGGCGTCCACGGCTCTGCACCAAAGGCGCCGCCTTCTAACTTGATATCGTCTTTGGTATATCCCATCTCATGCAGAGTTTCTGCCAGGGACAGAGCATAGGACGGGGTACAGGCCAGGAAGGTGCTGCCAAAATCCTTCATAATTTGAATCTGACGGCGAGAGTTGCCGCTGGAGACTGGAATGGCACAAGCGCCGATTTTCAAAGCGCCGTAATGTGCGCCAAAACCTCCGGTGAACAGGCCGAAGCCATAGGCTGTATGTACAATCGATTTTTTGGTTACCCCATAGGCGGTAAGGGCGCGGGCGGCAATCTCTGCCCAAATACCCACATCATGGTTATTCATTCCCACCACAGTCTGTTTTCCGGTAGTGCCGGAGGAAGCGTGGATTTCCGTTACCTCTTCCATGGGAATGGCAAAGTAGCCATAGGGGAAATTGTCCCGAAGATCCTGCTTGGTGGTAAAGGGAAGCCGGGATAAATCCTCAATTCCCCGTATATCTTCCGGTTTCAAGCCAATGGCGTCCATTTTTTCCCGGTAAGGCGCCACATTTTCATAAACCCGCTTTACCGTATTGCGCAGATGCTCGCTTTGCCAGTCTTGAAGCGCTTCCCGGGGCATCATTTCAAATTCTTTGTTCCAAATTGCCATAACACGTCACTCTTTCTTTCAATCTCTAAAAAATTTCCTATTTATTTTACAATGTTTTTTTCCGTTTGTCAATATGCCATAGCGCCAAACAGCCGCGCAGGCTTTTTTGGGCCGCGCGGCTGTTTTTATCATTTTCTATTGCGTAAAAATCCGAAGAATATCGTTCCATGTGGCATAAAGCATCAGAAGGATCAGCAGGGCAAAACCCGCAAAATGAATCCAGCCTTCCTTGTCTCTGGGAACCGGTCGGCGGAAGATCAGCTCAATCAGCACAAAAAAGATACGGCCGCCGTCTAGTGCGGGCAGAGGAAGCAGGTTCATGATTCCAATATTCACCGCTAAAAATGCGGCAAAGAACAGGAAATCATACCAGCCGCTCTGCGCCACTGTGTTCATGGCGTGTACTACGCCTACCGGGCCGGAAAGGTCATTCAGTCCTGCCTGACCGGAAAACAGCATGCCCAAAGAGACAAATACCAGTTTCACCATCCAAACTGTCTGGAAAAAGGCTTCATGCAGAATCCCCCAGGGGGTAACCGGGTCAATGGCAATGTCAAAGCCTACCACATATCCGGTACTGCCGTCTTCATAGGTGATTTCCATAGGGGTAAAGCTTTTGGTAATTTTTTCTCCGTCGCGTTCCAGGGTAAGGGAGGTCTCCGCTCCGCTAGTCCGGGAGAGCTCAAAGCTCAGATCCCGGCGAATATGAATGGTCTTGCCATTGATTTCGGTAATTTTGTCCCCCGGCTGCAGAAATTCCGCGGCAGAGGATTGGGGGTTGACATTTTCCACTCGGACGGAAGGAAGTCCGCCGTCAGAAACAGCGGTAACCGCCACCAGACTCAGTACAATCAAAAATCCCAGAATCAAGTTCATGCCTGCGCCTGCCGCCAGAATCACAATTCGTGGCACCGGCTTTTTCCGGTTGAAGGCGCCGGGTTCCGCGCTGTCCTCGTCCTCGCCCTCCATTTTGCAGTAGCCGCCCATGGGAATGGCCCGGACGGAATACAAGGTTTGTTTGCCCTGTTTTTTCAGCAGGGCAGGACCCATGCCAATGGCAAACTCGTGTACGGTTACCCCAAACAGCCTGGCAGTGAGGAAATGCCCCAGCTCATGGACAAATATAATTACAGAAAAAATCAGGATTGCTCCTATAATGGTAAGAATCATTACTTCATAACCTTTCAGCCCACAATTTTATTTCTCCGCCTATCTGTGAGCAAGATCAGGCGCAGTTTCCCGTTTTACTTTTGAAGGCCTTCCTTCCGCACCGCTGTATCAATCTCTAAAAGGTCTTCTGCGGTAAACTGTGTTTGACGTCTCCATGAATCCTGCCAGCGGTCCATAGCGGCCTCCACCGTATCGGCAATTTCCAAAAAGCCAATTTCATCCTGCAGGAAAGCAGTCACTGCCGTTTCGTTGGCAGCGTTCAGTACGGTGGGCATAATACCGCCCTGCCGGCCTGCTTTCTTGGCAAGGGCAAGGCAACGGAAGGTCTGTTCGTCCGGACGGGCAAAGGTGAGGGCGCCAAGGGCTGCAAAGTCCACTGGCGGCTCCACTGCTTCCAGCCGGTCCGGATAGGTAAAGGCATATTGAATGGGGTGTTTCATGGACGGCAGGGACATTTGGGCAATCACACTGCGATCCTTAAACTGCACCATGGAGTGAATGATGCTCTCCCGCTGCACTACCACCTCAATATCGTCAATTTCCACATCAAAAAGCCATTTTGCTTCCATAATTTCAAGGCCCTTGTTCATCAAAGTGGCACTGTCAATGGTGATCTTGGCGCCCATGCTCCAGTTGGGATGCTTTAAGGCCTGTTCTTTTTTTACTCCGGCAAGTTCGGTGGCCGTTTTCCCAAAAAATGGTCCGCCGGAAGCCGTTAAAAGAATTTTTTCAATTTCATCATGCCGTCCGGATTTCAGGCTTTGGAAAATGGCGCAGTGTTCGCTGTCTACCGGCAAAAGCCGTACGCCGTGTTTTTTGACCGCTTCCATAAAAAGACTGCCTGCGGTCACCAGCGTTTCCTTGTTGGCAAGGGCAATGTCCTTGCCCGCCTCCACTGCCCGCAAGGTGGGGATCAGGCCCGCAAAGCCTACAATGGACGAAAGCACCATGTCCGAACCGGTTTCAGCGGCCAAATAGCAAAGTCCCTCCCTGCCGGAGAGGATTTTCGTATTGGTATCCGCCACAGCGACAGCAAGGGCTTTTGCCCCTGCTTCATCCGGCACAGCAGCATACGCCGGATGAAACCGGCGGATTTGTTCTTCCAAAAGCAGAAGGTTCCGGTTCCCGGATATGCCGGTTATGGTAATTTCCTTTTTTTCCTTGAGTTCCTCCACCACCTCCAGCGCCTGTGTGCCAATGGAACCGGTAGAACCCAGTATGGTCAGCTTCATCAATTTTCATACTCCTTTATTTTATGCCCCAATTTTCCCGTATATCACGCTAAAATCCCAATTTTCAGCAAAAACAGAAAAATGGCCGGCGCTACCAGGACAATACTGTCGCAGCGGTCTAAAATCCCGCCGTGACCAGGCAGAAGGTTTCCAAAATCTTTAATGTTGTACTGCCGCTTAATAATGGATGCGGTCAGGTCGCCGATTTCTGAAACAATAGCAGCAATCATGCCCAGCAGAAACAGCAGAAACAGATTAAAATGCTGACCGCCCAGCGCATCGGTAAAGAACAGATTCACCACTGCGCCAAACAGCAGAAAACTGAGCCCGCCGCCTGCCAATCCACCTAGGGCGCCTGCCACCGTTTTTTTGGGGCTAATGTTGGGGCACAGCTTTCTTTTGCCAAATTGTTTGCCTACAAAATAGGCGGTGGTATCCGTCATAAAAGCGCCCAAAAAGACCAGCCAGATATAAAAGTTTCCAAATTCCAGGTTTCGGATATAGATAATATGCGAGAGGAAATAGGGGATATACAAAAGCCCCATAATCAATAGCGCAAGATGGTTCAGCGTCACCCGGCGATGACTGATCAGCATCATAATAAACAGGGCGGCCACATAGAGGTATACCAGCGCCATACAAGTTCCCGGCGCCAGATAGATGCCAAGCGGAATCACCAGCGCTGCCAGATATCCCATAAGGCAGATGGGTTTATGGGTTTGCAGCCCAACCGCATGGTAAAATTCATAAAGGCCAATGATTGATACCACCATAATCACGCCCATAATCACCGGAACCGGTGAAAACAGCATCAAAATAATGAGCGGCAATCCGATTGCGGACGTAATGACTCTTTGTTTTAAGGATGCTTCCATGCTATTTGACACCTCCAAACCGCCTGTCGCGGCTCTGATAATCCAAAATGGCCTGCCTCATATCCGATTCCTTAAAATCCGGCCAGCAAATATCGCTGTACCAGAATTCGGCATAGGCCGCCTGCCACAGCATAAAATTGGAAAGACGTTTTTCGCCGCTGGGACGGATAATCAAATCCACTTCAGGGAGGTCAGCCGTATCCAGATAGGAGGCAAACCGGTCTTCATCCAGAGCCTCAATGGCAAGACTGCCGGAGAGAATGTCCTGCGCCGCGTGTTTTGCCGCCCGTACAATCTCGTCACGGCCGCCGTAATTCAAGGCAATGTTAAGCACCATACCGTCGCCGGAAGCGGTGACTTTTTCTGCATGATGAATGGCTGCCTGAATCTTTTCGCTGAGCCTGCTAATATCGCCGCTGATTTTCAGCCGCATATTCCGGCCGCGGAATTTTTCTTCCACCATCATCAGATAATCATATAAAAGTTTCATCAGTGCGTCAATTTCCTTTTCCGGACGGGACCAGTTCTCGGTAGAAAAGGCATAGACGGTGAGCGCCTTGATGCCAAGACTGTTACAGTAATCACAGATGTTTTCCAAAATATCGGCCCCCCGCTTATGCCCTGCCGAGCGGGGAAGGCCCCGGCGCTTGGCCCAGCGGCCGTTTCCGTCCATAATGACTCCAATATGGCGGGGGATCCTTGTCATATTCAGTTCCGTTTCCTTTTTTTTTCGATTCCACAGCATAGTATCTTCCCTCAATACACGACGGGGAATAGAAGCGCTCTGCCTTCTATTCCCCCCCTTTTTTCTTTTTTACGCCGTCCTTTCAAGGTAGGCATGGTTTTGTCCCCCGCCGCTCAAGAGGCGGGGACATCTGTGCTTAGATTATACTTCCATAATTTCCTTTTCTTTGTCAGCAATAATGCCGTCAATCTGTTTCACAAATTTGTCGGTCAGCTTCTGTACTTGTTCTTCCAGATCTTTTAAATCATCCTCGGTAATTTCGCCAGCCTTTTTCTGTTTTTTAAACTGCTCCATGGCGTCGCGGCGGATATTCCGCACAGCAACCTTTGCCTCCTCGCCGCGTTTGGAGACACCCTTGCTGAGTTCACGGCGGCGTTCTTCGGTCAGCGGCGGGAAGTTCAAACGAATCATTTTGCCGTCATTGTTGGGCGTAATTCCGATATCTGATGCCAAAATGGCTTTTTCTACCGCCTTGAGCACCGAAGCGTCCCAGGGCTGAACAATGATGGTTCTGGCCTCCGGCACAGAAATGGTTCCCACCTGGGCAAGGGGTGTCTGCACACCGTAGTATTCTACTGTAATTTTATCCAGAATAGCCGGATTGGCACGGCCGGCACGGATAGACGCCAGATCCCCTTCCAGGGAAGCAATGGCTTTGTTCATTTTGTTCTCTGTATTTTTCATAGCGTTTCTTCCTTTCTACCGGCTTACCAAAGTGCCGATCTCTTCGCCCATTACGGCGCGTTTAATGTTTTCCGGGTCATTCAGTCCAAATACTAAAATGGGAATATTGTTATCCATGCACAAAGAGGTGGCAGTGGAATCCATCACGCCCAGCCCTTTGTTAAGCACATCAATAAAGGAGAGAGAATCAAATTTCTTGGCGTCGGGGTTCAGGTTGGGATCGCTGTCGTAAACGCCGTCCACCTTTTTAGCAAGCAGGATCACTTCAGCGTCAATTTCGGCTGCCCGCAGTGCCGCGGTGGTATCGGTGGAGAAAAAGGGATTACCGGTGCCACAGGCAAAAATGACAACCCTGCCCTTTTCCAGATGGCGCGCTGCTTTTAAGCGGATATACGGTTCTGCAATCTGCCGCATTTCGATGGCTGTCTGTACCCGGCTTTCCACGCCCAGGTGTTCCAGAGCGTCAAGCAGAGCCAGAGAGTTGATAACGGTAGCCAGCATACCCATATGATCGGCACGGGAGCGGTCCATACCCTCGCCGGTGCGTCCCCGCCAGAAATTGCCGCCGCCGACAACAATGGCGATTTCGACCCCCATATCATAGCATTCTTTTACCTTTTCAGCGATAGCATTAATGGTAGGCTGATCAAGGCCGAAGCCCTTATCTCCTGCCAGCGCTTCTCCGCTGATTTTCAGCATGATTCTCTTATACTTTGGCTTTTTCATAGGTTTCTCCTTTGCTTTTGATAAATTTAAACCGCGAAACCCTATCGGCTGCTGCCGGAGGCACTTGTGCTCCGGGACGATGAAGAGGAAGAAGACGAGGGCTTGCTCGTTGGCTTATACCGGTCCAATTCAGCCTGCAGTATGGTAATCTGATCCTGCAGCAGCTGAACATCCTCTTTGAGCTTTGCGTTCTCACTTTGCAGTGTATTTTCATCCGTTTCTTCCGACTGCGCCGCCTGTATCATCACCTGAAACGAACACGCAAACGAGCCTAAAAAAACGCCGGCTATAATAAATAAGATTCCAAATACCATTAATGTTTTTCTTCCCCGTGCGCTTCCTTTTTTTACAGGGGGAAGCTGTTCTTCTCTCATAGTAACCATCCTTTCGCGTAGCTTGGTTTCAACAATTGCGAAGTCATCCACTCACCGATTACCCCCAGGTTTAAAACCCCAGTGACCAGCAGTGTCATAATAATGCCGGAAATCATGATTCCAAGCAATATAGCCGGAAACGCGTATTTAAACCGCATATCCAGCAAAGAGGCAATCATTGCCCCGGTCCATGCCCCGGTTGTAGGAAAGGGAATGGCCACAAATATCATCAGCGCACCTGCGCTTGCTTTGCTAAGCTTGCCTGCCTTGCGGCGGGTTCGATCTTCCAGCCAGTGGGCAAACCGGCTGAGCAGGCGGGTGGTCTTGAGCCACTTGACAATAGGCCGGAAAATCAGCATAATCACCGGCACAGGAAGAAAATTACCAATTACCGACAAAAGGTACATTACCAAAATATTGCCGAAGGTATGATCCACCTGATTGAGCGCATAAATCAAAGACCCGCGTATCTCAGAAATCGGTGCCATAGAGAGGAAAAAAGTCCAGAAATATTCTGTAAAAGAAGCGTTCATATATACGTTACCCCGTGTATATCAGTTTTTCATGTGTTTGACATGGAAACCGCGCGGAGCCGCATATCAGATAAGGCCTCAAACCGCTTGTTTTCCGGTGTGTCATCTATTATTCATCAGTATAGCATAGTTTTATTTCTTTTTCAAGAAAAATTTATGTCCGCGGCATTATTTTCTGCGGCCGCGGCGGTTTTGACTTTTTTTCCGATACTGCGCGGTTTTCAGTGACCGATATAACCCCAGTATGAAGAAAAGAATCAGCACCAAAAGGACGGCCAGAACGAGATAGGTTATGATGCGAACCAGGAAAAAGCTCCAGAGCCATTCCCCCAGAGCCTGAACGGGCCAGAAGGGGCTGCGTTCCACGTCCACATCGGCGCGCAGATTGCCGGAAGCCAGTTCCGTTCCGTTATATAGGACGGTGACTTTTGCCGCAACCTGGTCTTTATATACAGGTGCATATATGGCGTCGGGGATTTCGGGACGAATTTCCAGATCCTGCCGGGTGGTGCCTTTTGGGACAACCACTTTAATATTTCCCTCAGAGGACAAAGTCACCGAATCGGTGGATTTCCCCTGTTTTACCCGGACTTCGCCAAGGATTTCGCCTTCAGAAATGGGAGATATGATTTCGTATTGTGAAAAGCCGTAATCCAAAAGACGGATGCTGTCCTGATGTGATGCCGCCACGTCTTTGCCGTGGAACACTACGCCAATCAGCTCCATGCCGTTTTGGACGGCGGAAAAGACCAGGCAGTTGCCTGCCTGACTGGTATTTCCTGTTTTGATGCCGTTTGCGCCTTTATAGTAATATTCTAGGTAGCGCATGGTGGACAAAAGGCCGTTGGTATTAATATAATACCGTTCCTTTTCGGTTTTGTTGGTGGGCGGAATCTTAATATGGGCAATGTCGACAGTATCCCGGAAGATTTCGTATTGCATGGCCGCCTGGGCAATCTTTGCCATGTCGGCAGCAGTGGTATAGTGATTGTCATCGTGAAGACCATGGGGATTCATGAAATGGGTGCCGCTAAGCCCCAGTTCTGCGGCCTTGGCATTCATTTTTTCCACAAAAGCCTGGTCGTTTCCGGCCAGACGAAAGGCAATGGCCATAGCGGCGTCGTTGCCTGATGGAATCAACAGTCCCTTTAAAAGCGCGTCAAAGGAGATAATTTCCCCTTCCTTCAGGTTCATGGTGCTGCTGTCTGCCGCCAATCCGCTAAGCATCTCGGGTGTAATCTCTATCTGCTCTTCCAGAGTCACCTCGCCTTTTTCCAAAGCTTCCGCCGCAAGCAGGGCGGTCATAATTTTGGTGGTGCTTGCAGGGAACATCTGCTTTTCGCTTTCCGATTCATATAAGACGGTGCCAGAGGTGCTTTCAATCAAGATACCCGTTTCCCCCTGTCCCAGAATGGGCCTGCCGTTTGCATCCATATGGGAGTTTTGCGTTTGCTCTGCGGCAGAGGTATCTGTTTGAGTCGAAGGCGCTGACGATGCCGCGGGGGATGCCGTAGGTTCCCCGAAAACCGCCGCGGGCAGGAGTACCTGCCACAGCAGAAATACCGCCCACAGTGCGCATAAAACCCGTTTCCGATTTTTCAATGTTACTCCACTCCTATCTGCTGTTTTGCAATTTTTCCATTCGTTCCCGTTCTGCCTGTGACAGCCGGATATACTGGGGTACCAAATCTGTATAGGAAACGGTCGCGCCGCTTTTTATTGCTTCAAAGGCCAGCTCGGCGACCGAGCCTGCCAGATTCATGTTCTGCATTCTCTGGGCAAAAATTGCCTGACCGCCAAGTGTTTCTTCAATGGCTTCTCGATACACCAAGGTTCCGTCTCCGCAGAATAAAACCGGCAATTCCTGTTTTTTCAATTCCGAAAGCAGATCGGAAAGGGCGATTGCCCGGTCATCACAGAGCCGCGCAAGTTGTTTGCCGCCATGGAACAAGGCGTTATACACCTGGTTTCTGCGGGCGTCTAAGACAGGGCAGATGATCCCGTCAAACACTGCGGAATTGTTGGCCAAGGCGTGCAGGGTGGAAACTGCCGCACAGGGCTTTTGCGTGGCCTGTGCCAGTCCTTTTGCGGTAGCAACGCCGATGCGGACGCCGGTAAAGGAGCCGGGCCCTACGGCTGCGGCAAAACAGTCAATTTCTTCTATCTTAATTTCTGCCTGGGCAAACATGACCTCAATTTGCGGCATCATCTTTTGGGAATGGGTTTTTTTATGATTGATCACCGTCTGTGCAATCAGCCGGGTATCGTCCATCAAAGCCGCAGTGGCAGCCATACAGCAGGTATCAATTCCAAATATCAGCATATGATGATCTCCCTGAAATTTTCGCCCCGTGCGGGGTCTTTTTTAAAATAGATCCAAATGGTATTTTCGGGAAGAACCGCGCGGACATTGTCCGCCCATTCAATCAGGCAGATGCCGTCACCGAAAAGGTAGTCATCCATCCAGTCACAAAGTGCCGGATCCGGGTTTTCCAGCCGGTAGACGTCAAAATGATAAACCGGCACCGTGCCGGGGTATTCATTCACCAAAGCAAAGGTGGGGCTGGTCACCATATCGCCGCCGCCAAAGCAGTCGGCTGCACCTTTGACAAACTCTGTTTTTCCGCAGCCCAAATCGCCGCTGAGGGCAAGGATTGCCCCGGGCGAAAGGGTTTTAGAAAAATCTTTGCCTGCCTTTCGGGTTTCCTCCGGGCTGTTTGTTTCGATCCGTAACATTGTTCTTCACCGCTCTTTTCAAAATTACCTTTTTATTATATTAATTCCCTGCCGCAAAGTCAAGACATTAGGGCAGATTTGCGGTTGCAATTTTCCCTCTGCTCTGCTATAATACAAAAAACGCTTTTTTGCGGCAAGAAAGGTGCGGTGAAAATGGAAAGAGTGGACAAGCACAACTATTATTTGGATATTGCTGAAACAGTGACCGAGCGGGGAACCTGCCTGCGGCGGAATTTCGGCGCCATTATTGTAAAAAATGATGAAATTGTTTCAACGGGTTATACCGGCGCGCCCCGGGGCAGAAAGAACTGTTCCGACCTGGGGTTTTGTACCCGGGAACAGCTTCAGATCCCAAGAGGGGAGCGGTATGAGCTCTGCCGGAGTGTACACGCTGAGGCCAATTGTATTATATCTGCCGCGCGGCGGGATATGCTGGGAGGGACACTTTACCTTTGCGGCAGGGATGCCAAGACCGGCGAACTGGTGCGTGATGCTTGCTGCTGCGCCATGTGCAAGCGGATGGTGATCAATGCCGGTATCGAAAAAGTGGTGGTGCGCAACACCCCTACGGAGTATACGGAAATTCAAGTCAGCACCTGGATAGAGGATGATGATTCCCTTTCCGGGAAAAGGGGCTATTAATATAAGTTTTGAAAATGGGGGATAAAAATGATTGAATTTCAAAACCAGATATTTCATTTGCACGCCGGCGGTATGAGCTATATTTTTGGCATAGAGGCAGGCGTGCCGCAGATGTATTACTGGGGCAAAACGGTGGAGGTATCTGACTTAAAGGGGTTGATGAGTCAGGGCGGCATGGGATGGTCTACCCAGGCAGATACGCAGCTGCTGGAAATGCCGGTTTACGGAACCGGGGATTACCGGAGCCCTATGCTGGAAATCGAGTTCGCGGACGGATCGGGTGTGACGGAGTTTCGGTATCAGTCTCATAGGATTTATGACGGTAAGCCAAAACTGAACGGACTGCCTGCCACCTATACGGAGCAGGAGAAAGAGGCCCAGACGCTGGAGATTGTTTTGTATGACGCGTTGAAGAAGACAGAGGCCGTTTTGCTGTATTCCGTATTTGAAAACGGTGCGCTGGCAAGAAGCATCAGACTGAAAAACAATTCCAGCGAGCCGCTGAAAATGAAGCGGATTTTAAGTGCCAGTGTAGATTTTTATGACGATGATTTTGAGACGCTGACCCTGCATGGATCGTGGGCACGGGAGCGGCATGTGGAAAGAGGAAAGCTCTTCCACGGCAAAAAAAGTATTTCCAGCAGCCGGGGTGCAAGCAGCCATCATAAGAACCCGTTCCTTGCGCTGGTGCGGCCGTATACCACGGAGCAGCAGGGAGAGGTGTATGCCATGAACCTGATTTACAGCGGCAACTTTGAAGCGGCAGCGGAACTCAGCTCTTATCCTCTTACCCGGATGCAGATAGGGATTAACCCCTTTGGCTTTGCGTGGGAATTGGGTGCGGGGCAGGAATTCCAGGCACCGGAGGCCATTTTGGTCTATTCGGACATGGGTTTAAACGGAATGAGCCGGATCTATCATGATTTATACCGAAACCGGCTGTGCCGGGGAAAATATCGTTCTGCTGTACGGCCTGTGCTGGTCAACAACTGGGAGGCGACTTACTTTGATTTTACGGAAGAGAAGCTGATTGCACTTGCCAAAGAGGGAAAGGAGATCGGTGCAGAACTGTTTGTGCTGGATGACGGATGGTTCGGAAAAAGGAATAAGGATAACTGTTCCCTGGGTGACTGGAAGGTTAATATGGAAAAGATTCCCCATGGATTAGAGGGCCTTGCGGCAAAGGTGACGGAAATGGGGCTGCGGTTTGGGCTTTGGTTTGAGCCGGAAATGGTGAACCCGGACAGTGATTTGTACCGGGCGCATCCGGATTGGTGTATCCATACGGAAGGCCGGCCCCGGACCGAGTCAAGAAACCAGCTGGTTTTGGATTTGTCTCGGCCGGAGGTATGTGATTATATCATTGATGCAGTATCGGCGGTGCTTTCTTCCGCAAAGATCACTTATGTGAAATGGGATATGAACCGGTCTATGACCGAGATTCCAAGAAGTGATACGGCGCATAAGTATATGCTGGGGCTTTACCGGGTGATGGAGACAGTGACTTCCCGATTCCCGGAAGTGTTGTTTGAAGGCTGCAGCGGCGGCGGCGGAAGGTTTGACGGCGGCATGCTTTATTATATGCCCCAGATATGGACCAGCGATGATACCGATGCGTATGAAAGGTTGTTTATCCAGTACGGAACCAGTATGGTTTATCCCGTTTCAGCCATGGGGTCGCATGTGTCGGCGGTGCCCAATCATCAGACCGGCAGGATAACACCGCTGAAATCCCGCGGTGATGTGGCAATGTCGGGAAATCTGGGCTATGAGCTGGATCTTTCAAAGTGCAGTCCCGAGGAGAAAGAACAGATGAAGGCGCAAATCGCCTTTTATAAAGCCAACCGGGAGCTTGTACAATTCGGGGACTTTTATAGAATCGAAAGCCCGTTTGAGGGAAATTATGCGGCATGGCAGTTTGTTTCAAAGGATAAAAAAGAGAGCCTTTTGTTTGCTTTCAAAAAGATGACTGTGCCCAACGGCAAACCCAAGCGGGTAAAAATGACCGGACTTGATAAGGATACCTATTATGAGACCACCTATCAAAATCAGCGTATCAAAGGCGATGTGTTGATGAACGTGGGTATTATTCTGGAGAAAACGGCACAGGATTTTGAAAGTTTTGCTATCAAAATGACGGCTGTGCCTGACGTTTCTGCTGGAAAAGAGTGAGGAGGCAGACAATGAAAGCGTTTCGGTTTGGAATTATGGGAGCGGGACGGATTGCGCACAAGTTCTGCGACGCGGCAAGGAGAGCGGGCTGTGAGATTGCCGCCGTATCCAGCAAAAGCGCCGAGCGTGCGGCTGCTTTTGCTAAGGAGGAAAAAATCCCCTGTTCCTATGGAGATTATACAGCCATGCTGGATACAGAAGAGCTGGATGCGGTATATATTGCAACAACACACAACTTTCATTATGAAAATATTATGCTTTGCCTGTCCCGGAAGGTGCCGGTGTTGTGTGAAAAGTGTATGGTTTGCACCAGGGCGGAAGCAGAGGCGGTTTTTGCGGAAGCCAGGAAACAGAATGTTTTTGTCATGGAGGCCATGTGGTCGCGGTTTCTGCCGCATATAAGACGGGCGGCGAAGTGGCTTGAAGAAGGCCGGATCGGTCGGCCAGAGCTGGCGTCATCGGTAGTGGCGTTCCGGGCGGAATATCAGCCGGAGGGCCGGCTGTTTGCGCCGGAGCTGGCAGGCGGCGCCATGTGGGATGTGGGCGTCTATGCTGCGGAGCTTTTGACCTATTTGTTAAAGGAAACCCCTGAAGAAGTAACATCTATGGTTTCCCGTGCGCCCACGGGCGTGGATAAGGCGTCGGCGGCGCTGCTACGGTTTTCTAACTGTCTGGGCGTGATCCAAACCAGCGTGCTGGCCGCTGCCAAAGAAGGCATTTCGCTGAGCGGGACAGAGGGAAGTATTTGGATCCCGCATTCCCATGCGGGCAGAGAGGCCTGCCTTTATAACAGAAGAGGAATTTTAATAGAGCATTTTATTGAAGATTATCCCAACGGTTTTTTGTGGGAAGTGGAGGAAACGGTCCGCTGTGTCCGGAATGGACTGCTGGAAAGTCCAGTGGTTCCCTGGGCAGATACCCTTTGGTGTGCCGGGCTGTTTGATCAAATTTTATCAGAATAAAGAAAGCCTGCGGCTTTGGAGCAATCCTGACCGCAGGCTTTTTCAGATATTGTTAAAAGAATAGACATATTGTTTTTATAAGGAACTATGACGGTGTTCGGATTGAAAAGAGGAGGGAGTTAAGCCGGTATTTTTCTTAAATATTACACTAAAATGCTGTGCGGTTTTATATCCTACTTCATGTGCAATTTCATATATTGTTTTATCTGAATTTAACAGCAGATCTTTTGCATAATTGATCCGTTCCATAATTAAAAAATTTTTTAATGTAATATCGGTGTTTTTGCTGAAAATAATACTCAGATAGCTGGGTGATAAATGAAAGTGAGCGGCAATATCTACTAAAGTTGCTGAAATATTTTGTTGAATATATTTTTTGATATCATTTACCAGGCTGGACACCCTGTTGCTTCGTGCGAAACTAATGGAAGAAACGACAACAGAGATGGTATCGCTAATAAATTTTTTCAGCAGGTTGATGTCCGTATATTGCTGAATCAGCGACCATATATCCGTTTTGTTAAACAATATATTCGGATCCTGGCCGCACTGCATCAGACAGAGTGCCAAATTAACAAAAATATTGTGGCAGGTTCTGTGTACCACCGTGATGTCTTCCTTGTTTGTAATAAAGGCTTCAAACAGCGTGTCAATGGCTGTTTGCACCGCTTCCATATCTCCGATTTTGACGCTGTTTAAAAAACCATCTCCATAGATATTCCGATAATTGTATACGGCAGTATTCTGCTCCATATCAGAGATGCAAATGACCGTCCGCTTACCCAAGTAAAACCGATAGTCCACTGCATTCAGCGCCGAGGTAATGGACTGCTGAATGTTTTGCCGTTTGGTTACCGGATTGCCTGTACCTATTACAAAATCTACTATGGACGCATAGTTTAAGTGATCCTTGATGGTGTCGGCAATATCCAGAGCCGTTTGCAATGCCTGGCCGGGGGTGGTATCATCAAACGCCAGCACATAGGTAAAGGTATAGATTTCAAAAAAAGATACATAATTTAAATATTTCTTTTTCAAGATTTTTTCTATATCGGAAAACAAGCTGAAATTCTTTTTATAATCCCCGTTTTGTTCTGATTTTTCCAAGGATACGCAGAGAGAAATATATACTTGATTGGAGGTATATTCTCCAAACATGGAGATAAAATCCTTGTTAAGCGAAGACCTGGATAAGAAGCTTAGATAATATTCTTTCATAAAATGTTTGCTCAGCTCCAGACGGCTGTTAATTGTTTCAAAAAGGGCGTTTTGCTGCTGTGCGGCTTTAATTTCTGTTTTGGCTTTTTCCACCACTTCCATAAGCTGTTCGGTGGTATACGGCTTTAGGATATATTCAAAAACACCGTATGCAATGGCCTTTTGGGTATAGCTGAAATCGGAATAGGCGGAAACAATGATCACCTTGGTATCCGGCAATAAGGTGGCAATTTTGCCTGCCAGATCAATTCCGTTGATTTCGGGCATGCGGATATCCGATATTACAATATCCGGCTTGGTCTTTTTGGCCAGTTCCAGTGCGGTAAGGCCGTTATCGGCCGTGCCTTTGAGCTCTATCCCAGCCGCTGCCCAGTCGATACTTTTCAGATTTTCCAATGCCAGCATTTCGTCTTCAGCAATCAGTAATTTCATTCTTCTTCTCCTTTTTCCAAAATGGCCTTAATCCGTATGGTAACTGTAAATCCGCCCGATGGGCCGGTTTCATAGTGCAGTCCGTATTCTTTGCCAAAATACAGGTGAATCCTTTGATTCACATTGTGCACCCCATATTTTTGAATGGGTTCGGTAATATCTATCTCTTTGTTGATGTAATCATTAAGAAGATTGGGGTCCATGACCATTTCGCCCAAGCCATTGTCCGCTACGGTAATGACGATGTCGTCAGAACCTTTCTCGTTTGGTTCTTTGCGAAAATCGATTTTAATTTCTCCTGTATAATCAATACAGTCAAAGGCGTGATTGATACAGTTTTCAATCAGTGGCTGCAGGGTCAGTTTGCAGATTAAGTAATCCTTCAGATTTTCCGGAAGATTGATTTCCACATTAAATTTGTCGCCATAGCGTATTTTTTGTATGTAGACATAACTCATGGCGTGTTCCACTTCCCGCGCAAGGGTGAGCATTTCCCCGCCGTTGTTGAGGGAATTGACAAAAAATTTGGATAATGCCATGGTCATTTCTTCTATATCTTTTGCGTTGTATTTGTGGGAAAGGGCGCAGATGGAGTTGAGGGTATTATACAAAAAGTGCGGCGTAATCTGTGCCTGCAGTGCTTTGAGCTCTGCAATCTGCCGAATTTTGGATTCCCTTTTGATTCCCTGAATCAGGTCGGTAATTTTGTTTTGCATCGCATTAAAGGAATTGATCAATACGCCAATTTCATCATGGGAATTGGCCGGCAGGCTGGCGTTGTTATAATAGTCATAATGCCGCATATTTTTGGCCATGTTCATAATGGGCTTGGTGACCATGGATGAGATATAGGCGATAAACAGCATGGAAAAGAGGATAACCAAGATTCCGGTATAAAAGATTGCACTGGAAAGAGAGTCTGAGGCTGAGTTGAACTCGGAAAGCTTGACCGCCCCTACCAGATAGAGCTCCGTTTCGGGAATGGGATAGCTGCAAAGGTAGTATTTTTCATTGTCAATATCAATATAGGTATGCTGTTTGGTCTGTGACGGAAGCATATCCTGAAACAGGACATGGTTGTTTTTCAAGGCTTGTCCCAGCTGCGATTCGGAAGCGTTTGCAATGTGGCTTTGGGTGCAGAGAAAAATTTTCCCCGTCTCCGCCAGAGAGAGCCGGTCAACAATATCGGTCAGGGTGGTTAAATTGACTTTGGCTTTTAAAAGCGCAACCGGTTCATGGGCGTTGATGCCGCAGATCAGCTTGGATGCTACGATAAATGAATTTCCGTCCGTAATAGAATCCTGAATAAACCACTGGGTTTCATAACCGCTGTTGACCATTTGCGAAAAAAGAACGTCATTTTGCATGGAACCGCTGTAAAAAACAGACTGTTTGATGTTATATCTTGGGTAATTGTCGTGCTTGAAGGAATACAGCTCAAAGGAATCGATTTTTGTATGAAAGGGATCAAGGGAAAGCAGTTCCTTTTCCAGGGTTGCCACGTCCTGTATGGGCTTTTCGCTGACGTCGCTGGAGAGGAGCTGCTGGACCTCGCTGTTGACCTGAAAGGTCAGCATACACTCGTTGATGCTGGAAATCAGGGTAGAAATGTTGCTTTGTGTATTTAAAATAACCCCGTCAACATTTTTTTGAACCAAATTTTTCACCACAGCATTGGAACGAAAGACAATAATGGCAACAAAGATACATAAGGAGGAAAGCACAATAAAGGAATGATAACAGATCAGCTTGAACTTTATGGACGATTTTGCAAACAGTTTTTTTCGCATGGCGCTCTCCTTTCTCTTGTAATTGGCCTGCCGCAGAGGACCAGCACAGCGGTAATTGCATAAGAATTCGTAATTTCGCCAGAGTAATTGCGCAGTTTACGATCATTGATTTCTTTAATAACATTATAGTATATTTCCCATAAAAAAGAAAGTGGAAAAGGAAAAAAAACAAAATTTACGAACAATTTAAAAAGTTTTTTATGTTGTGCATTTTTTAAAACGGAATTATAATAAAAAAGGAAAAAGGAAAAGGGTGTCCTTTTCCGCAAGATAAAAAATTCTTTGTAAAAGTCATTTATTTTTATTTGAGAACTGCAATTTTAGTTGATAAGAAACTTTTTTAGGCAGAGCTGAAAAAGCCAAAACTGCCAAACTTATTTTGGAATCCGCAAAAGGATCAAATTGTATCTGTGGTTACAGGGAAAAAGAAAAAAATATCAGAAAAAGCTGACAGAAGGAAAAGGGCTTTTGTTTTTGTACGCAGAAAGGCCGGAAAAAAGAAAGGCGGGGGAGCAATGCACTGGGGCAAAAAGAAAAACGCAAAAGGAAAAATGTTTTGCTGTTTTTTCCTATCGTGCGCTTTGATAGGAACGGCGGCAGGCTGTTCTTGTGCCAGACAGCCGGAGGCGGGCCTGCAAAAGCCAAAAGAAGAGATCATCTTTGCGGTGCAGCGGGATTTTACCGGAGCTTATGAAAATATTGTCCGTGAATTTTCCGAAAACAGTGTTGGCACAGAGGTGCAGCTTAAAAAAATCGGTTCGGACAGCAGTGATTTTTATCGGATAATCAGTTCGGTTTTTTTGGGCGGCGAAATTGATATTGATATGTGTCTGATAGAGGATGTCTGGATACAGGACTTTTTGGAAAACGACTATCTTGCGCCGCTGGACGAGTGGATTTCCATAGACCCGGGTCAGTATCCCCATGCAGTGGCAGAGCGGATACAAAAGGAGAACCATTTGTATGTTTTGCCGCTGGAGCAGGATGTGGGTTTGATTTACAGCAGGAAGGAAAGTGCTGGCTTCAAAATAGAAGATGCGGTTGGCCGCCGGGTCGCCGTGCAGGGAGACGATGACGGTGAAACCACAGTTAATATTATGGAGCTGATTGCCTTTGGCGGCAGTGTGGAAGAGGGACTGCGGCTTTATAAACGGCTATGGCAAAGCGGCCAAAAACAGTTTTCCTTTTCGGATTTCAAAGACGGAGAGGCCGATTTGGCTTTGTCCTACAGCGGAAAGGGCAGAGAGTTGGTTTCTGCTTCCAGTAACGTGCAGGGGCGGTTTGATGTGGAAACAATTACCGACAGCCAAGATCAATCCTGTGCGGTGGCAAGGGTATACGGCGCTGTGGTAAATAAGCGAAGTGAAAAAACTCAGGGAATTGAGGAGTTTTTAGAATACCTCAGCCGGGAAGACGTGCAGATTGCCATTTTGAAAGAGCACGGAACCCTGCCGGTCAAGGAAAGCTTGTATGATAATGATGTGGTGCTGGATTCCGGTGTGGGAATCCGAATGATAAAGCCGTTAAAAGAAACGCTGATATACAGAGAGGAGAATCCGCATTATATGCTTTGCATGGAAAATGCCATCAAAGCCGTAGAGCGGTATTTGGCCGATGACGCCGCCCTGCAGGACGCCTGTGCGGCGTTTGAAGAAATATACAGCGGCGCCGGTGTTTAGCAGAATCAATTCCATGATAGAAAGGCAGAAAAGAAATGAGAGTGAAAAGCAAAACCAAACAAACTGTAATAAAAAACAAAAGGATTTCGGCGGAGAAAATCAAAAGCCAGCTGCCCTTGTTTATGATGACGTTGCCGGGCATTATCATTACCTTTATGTTTGCGTATATGCCCATGTTCGGCATTATTCTCGCATTTAAAAAAATTAACCTGCGGCAGGGAATTTTTGGAAGCGACTGGTATGGACTGAAAAATTTCTCCTATCTTTTTAAATCCAATGACGCATACATCATGATACGGAACACCATATGCTATAACCTGACCTTTATTGTGGTAGGCGCCGTTTTGGGCGTGGCCCTTGCTATCGGACTCAGTATATTGCGGAACAAGCGGACCTCCAAGGTGTTTCAGACGGTATTCATTATGCCGCATTTTCTTTCCATGATTATTGTCAGTTATTTGGTTCTGGCTTTTTTGAACATGGAAAACGGTTTTTTAAACCGGGTCATTACAATGGTGTTTGGAGGCGACCCTGTCAACTGGTATGTTGAACCAAAGTGGTGGCCGTTTATTCTAATATTTGTCAACTTCTGGAAAGAAATGGGCTTTGGCAGCATTATTTATCTTTCGGCAATATCGGGAATTGATATGCAGCTTTATGAAGCGGCAAGCATTGACGGTGCCAGCGGCTGGCAAAAAATCTGGCATATTACGCTTCCTATGCTGAAAACCATTGTGTGTATTCAGATTATTCTGGGTGTTGGCTCGCTGTTCGGCGGAGATTTCGGACTCTTTTACCAGGTGCCCATGGATTCCGGGGCACTGAGCGAGGTAACGACCACCATTCCGGTCTATGTGTACAAAAACATTACGGCCGGCGGTCCCAGAGCGCTGGGTCTGGCATCGGCGACCTCGTTTATCCAGTCGGTAACCGGCTGCGCACTGGTCATTTTTGCCAATGCGGTGGTTAGAAAACTGGATAGTGACAGCTCATTGTTTTAGGAGGGCAAAAAATGTTAGCAGAAAAAAAATCAAATCTTATTTTAAATATTATATTTGCAATCATGTTTGTGGTGACCGTATTTCCCATCCTGCTGACCATCAGCATATCTCTGACGGATTCCAGGGCCATTATGGATCATGGGTATTCTATCTGGCCGGAGACGTTCAGCACAGAGGCATACCGGTACATATTCAAGACCCCGGAAACCATTTTGCGGGCATATGCGGTAACCATTTTTGTAACGGTTGTGGGTGCGACCTTATCCACCCTGATTATTTCCCTTTATTCCTATGCTTTGTCAAGAAAGGATTTTAAAGGGCGGAAGGTTCTCACTTTTTATGTGTTCATCACCATGCTGTTTAACGGCGGGACGGTTGCCTGGTATATTGTTTGCACCTCCCTTTATCACCTCTCTAACACGGTGTGGTCCATGATTCTTCCCTATCTGATGAACACCTGGTATATCATTATTATGAGAACCTTTTTTCAGACCTCGGTTCCGGTTTCCATTATTGAATCCGGTAAATTAGACGGGGCGGGCGAATGGAGAATTTTCTTTGAGCTGGTAATCCCCATTGCGGTGCCGGGAATTGCGACCATTGCCCTGTTCCAGACGCTAAATTATTGGAATGACTGGTGGCTGCCCATCATGTTCATTGTCAAGCCGGAGCTTTACAACCTTCAGTTCCTGCTGCAGCGTATGATGCAGAATATTCAGCAGCTGAATGAAAACGCAAAATATATGGCAAACGCATCGGAGCAGCTGATGAATGTCCCCACAGACGGTGCCAGAATGGCGCTGTGTATTGTGGCCATGGGGCCCATTCTCATTGTATATCCCTTCTTCCAGAAATACTTTATTCAGGGCCTGACCATAGGCTCGATCAAAGGCTGATTGGAAAAGGTAAAGTGGAAAAGAATAAAAATGATATAATTTTATGTAAAGGATGGTAGAGAAAATGAAGATGAAAAAATGGTTGTCCTTCTTGTTGGCGGCAGTTCTTGCGGCTTTGTGCCTGGCGGGCTGCGGCGGAAACCAAAACAGTGCGGTCGTTGAAGAAGATATGAATCAATGCCCGGAGGATTCCTATGAGATCAACTGGTATCTCATGGCAGAACCGCAGAGCGATGTTCACAGCATTGAGGCTGCACTGAACGATTATTTAAAGGACAAAATCAATGTCACGGTGAAAATTAACTGCCTGTCTTCTGCGCAGTATGGCCAGAAGATGAACACCATGATCAATGCCAACGAGTATTTTGATCTGTGCTTTGCCGCAAGGTGGATGCTGGATTATGTGAACAACGCCAGAGCGGGTGCATTTGTAGCTCTGGACGACTATCTGGATTCCTATCTGAAGGATACCGCAGCAGGATACAACGAGGGAATTCTGGATTGCTCCAGAGTGGACGGCACCCTGTATGCCTTGCCGGTAAACAAGGAAATGGCGACACAGTATGGCTGGATTTACAGAAAGGACATTGCGGATAAATACAATATTGACATGAGCCAGTATAAATCCTTTGAGGATTTGGAGCCGGTGCTTGCGATGATCAAGGAAAACGAACCGGAAATGAACTATCCCATTGACTGGTCCATCGATACGGCGCCCTTTACCCTGTATCAAAGCGAAAACTTTATTTTCAAAGACGGGACCTATCCGGACGATACGGTTATGAACATCTTTGGTACACCGGAATTTAAACAGGCTTGTGAGACCGCCCGGGATTTTTATGAGAAAGGCTATGTCCGGTCTGATGTGTTAACGGCAACCGATCAGCTTCAGAGAATGAAGGAAGGAAAAACCTTTGTTATGCTGCAGCCCATTAAGCCGGGGAAAGTACAGGAACTGTTTAAAGACAGCACCTATCAGTTTGCGCAGACAGGGGTGACCCAACCCATGATTGACTATCTGGCGGGCACAGGCTCTATGCAGGCAATTTCGGCAACCAGCAAAAACCCGGTTCGGGTGGCAAGATTTTTGAATATTCTCAACACAGACCCGTATGTTAAAAACCTGGTCATCCATGGCATCGAAGGCAAGCACTATACAAAGATAGACGAAAAGACCGTAGAACCCATAGAAAATTCCGGTTATGATCTTTATGCGGATTCCTGGACCATTGGGAATGTATTTCTTGACTATCTTACCACAGCAGAAGAGCCGGATAAGCTGGAGCAGTTAAAACAGTTCAATGCGGAAGCAAAGGATTCCAGAGTCAACAAATTCCTGCTGGAAGCAAATGACGATGTGGAACAGAGACAGGCCGAAATTTCCAATGTCATTGATAAGTATAAAAAGCAGCTGGTGGTTGGTGCTGTCGATCCGGAGACCACCATTCCGGAATTCTTGGAGCAGCTGGATGTGGTAGGCGTGCAGGAGCAGATCCAGTACAACCAGGAACAGTATGATGCTTATCTGAAGACCCTGGAGCAATAAAACGGAACAAAACCTTGCTTTGAAGGGATCGGCGAGAGTCCCATGAAAGAACAAGGGAAATGATGAAAAAGAGAAAGTCGAATGATTCATAGCCCGGATCACGTTAAAAAAATGTGGTCCGGGCAAGGTGGCATTTTCGACAGTGGATAGTTGTGTTGTAAATATTTCATTTAGGAGGGGATAAAGTGAAAAAGTTTATTGGCTTATTAACCTGCTTGACGCTTACATTGACCTCTGTCATAGGTTTCCCGGTTTCCGGCGCAGAAACAGAAAAACTCAATATAGGAAGCTTTGAAGGGTTTGATCTTGCCGCAGTTGTCAATGAGAGCAGTACAGAATATACGGATGGAACCAAATGGGGAACGCCGGACGTGGACCGGGACAAGCTGAGCGAGGCGTTTTTGGTACAGGACGGTGTGCTTTGGGGAAAAGATCCCAGCACCAGCGCAACGGTTTATTATGATCAGGCCAATACCCAGGTGCTGAAGAAAAAGTTTGCCAAGCTGACGGCGGGACAGACTCTGAAGGTTACCAGCCGGATCAAGCTGAACAAAAGTATTGGATCTTTGACAGAGGCATCTGTCCGTATCGGCGGCGGCAACGGTGATTTGAAAATATTGGGATTCAGCTTTAACTGGTATAACCCCAATGCCGCAGAGCGGTATATCGTCAGCGCTCTGAAACAAAATCAGCAGATCAACCCCTGGGCCGGCTCCGATGGGGATTACAGAGGAACTGTGGTTGCGGGCTATGACGATGTTAACAATATACCGGACAATATGACCGATTTGCTGACCGAGCTCTCGATTGTGCCTGTGGATGCGGCGGCAAGTGCGTATGATGCGGTGCTGCGTCTGCCCGAGCTGGGATACAGCACTTCTCTTAGAATTTCCAAAGAAGAGGCAGAGGCATACGATTATTTTGCTTTTTACACTTCCAGAGAAAAGAGCATGGCAGACACGGGAAAACAGACTATGGGTATTGCCAGCCTTTTAATCACTGAAGAGGATACGGTGCCCTCTGTGCCGGAGGAAGGCAAGGTCAGTTTTGGAGAAGTACAGCTGAGCGATGCGTCTGTTCGGTTTGACCAGGACATGGCCGCTATGAATCTCGGCACAGTTATGGCTGCCGCCGGAAGCACATATGAAAACGGCGACACCTGGGGAGCCAATGACATAACCGACCTTACCGACTGTTATACCGTGCAGGACGGAACCCTTTGGGCACGGGGCAGATTAAACAAGGGGCAGACGGAAGCCAACATTCTATCCCGCAAATTTGCAAAGATACAGGACGGCGAGTCGCTTTCGGTGTCTGCGGTGGTCAATTTTGCAGATTTCGCTTTTGACGAAACGGATGTTTCTTTCCGGCTTTTTGATTCCGCTGCCGCAGAAAACAACTATGTGCTTTTGCGGTTTAACCAGCTGTGGAATGGGCAGGAGCTTTCGGCGCTTTCCCGCAATCAAACCCCCGGCGCATGGCAGAACGAAAACGGGACGGGCACGGTTTTGCTGGGTCGGGGCTATTGGCATATTGCCAGTGCAGTTCCCGAAGAGGACAAAGGCCTTGACGGCGATGTGCAGATGACAGTCACGCTGCAGCCGGATGGCGATGGGTATAAACTCTCCCTTTCTCTGGCGGGCCGGCAGACATATACCGCAGAAAAAACCATTTCCAAGGCGGACGCTTTGGGCCTTGATACCTTTGCGGTTTATTCCTCAAGCAACGGCAAAACCAGCGGAAGCGCCAATTTCATGGGGCTGAAAAACGTATCGATTGCAACCTTGCCGGATAAGACCGCCTTGTCCCCGGATGAGGACAATACGCTGTATATTCCTTATACCAATACCACCGGAGAGGCCAAAAATATTGTGATCTGTGCGGCGGTCTGCGGCAAAGAGGATCATGCACAGAAACGCTTTTTTATTGAAGAGAGCAGATACCAGAATTTTGCAGAGACAAAGGACAATCTGGAGATCAACGTTGGAAAAATTGCGGATAATGAGTATGTCAGAGTCTTTTTGTTCAATGACTTTGAGCAGTTAATACCCCTTGCAGAAAGCATGCAGGTGGGCGAGGTATAAAAAAAGATGCAGACCCGGTATTTTCCGGGTCTGCAATTTGACCGATTGGAATACGGAGGTAGAATATGAAAATCAAAAAACGATTCGGAGCGGCGGTTTTGGCAGCAATCGCAGCCGGAATATGCTGGGGACAGGCAGTGTTTGCCGGTGAACAGATAATTTATGACGAAACATTGAACAATGTATACCAAAACGGCGATTTGGGCACGACTTGGTGGGGAAATTTAACCGGAAACAGCAAGTACATGTCGGGCGAATGCTGGGGCAGCTCGTATGGATCGGAAGGCTGGTGTTCGGACGGGGAAGACGGCGCTTTGATTTTTCATACCAAAGAAGGTGCTGCCGGCGAAACGGAAAATTATATTTCCAAAAGAGTTATGGCAGAAACTTTGCCGGATAACAGCACCATAGAATTTTCGATTGATTTGACCACTGCCCCCAAGCCGAAAAGCGGCAGTGAGCAAATCAAATTTGGTCTGTCCTTTGCCGATGCCAGCGCATATGTTTTCATGCTGCAGACATCGCCGATGAAAGATTTGGAAATAGGGTTTGCCAGCACCACCACCTGGCCTTTTACGGCCAAGGAATTTGACCGGGATCCCGATCAGATGAAAATGGAGTATGGAAAGGACTATACGGTAAAGATTATTTTAAAGCCGACCCAGAACCAATCCTGCAAATTTATTGCCGAGCTTTACAGCGGCGGCAGTAAGCTGGCAACTGGAATTATAGATGAATACCCTGTGCTCACCATGGAAAGTATGAAAAATCTGCAGGAAATCCTGATCTGTTCGACTACAAAAAGTGAGATTACAGAATCAGAACCGGTGATTACCTTAAAAAGGGTAACAATAACCGCCCAGTACGATGATGTTCTGCCAAAGGCAGAGCTGTATCCTGCGGATAAAGCTGTAGATGTGGAGGTGGATACCAACTGTTATATGCAGTTTGAAATTCCGGTTCAGCCCATTTCGGCAGAAAACGTCACCATCAGCGGAGCAGACGGCGCCGCAGTGACAGCGGTAGAGATGCAGGGCAACAAGCGGGCGGATTTCAAACTGACAGGACTTAAGGGCAATACGGTATATACCATGCACGTGCAAAATGTACAGGCGTGCAATGCCGAAAAAACCTTTGACTATACCTGGAGCTTTACCACCGGCGGCGCAGTGGAGTTTGGCAAGCCGTATTTTGGCCTTGCGCAAAGCGTTCTTGAACAGGACATGAAAAAATTGAATTTATCAGCGGTTACCGAGGTGACCGATCCGCTGTATACCGGCGGAGAGGGCTGGGCGGTTACCGATATGGCAGACAAAGACACTTGCTATCGAGTTGCCGAGGACGGATATCTGTGGATCAGGGCACGGCTTGGAAAAGACCAGGCAAGTGTTAACAGCCTGCAGCACAAATTTACACCGGTGCAGGACGGGGAAACCCTGGAGCTGTCAACCGTACTGAAGCTGACCGGGTATCAGAATGATCAGACAGAGGCGTCTCTTCGGCTTTTGGGACCGAACATTGATTACACCATTCTGCGGCTAAATGCCAGATGGGACGGATATGAACTGTCTGCGCTTTCCAAGGACCAGGTGGCAGGCGCCTGGGTAGAGGAAAACGGAACAGGTACCAAGCTGCTGAGCCGGGGGTATTGGCATCTGGACGACGGCAGCGCTGGCTTGGATGGAGAGGTGGCTCTGCATCTGAAAATGAGACCAGACGGAGATAACTATATTTTAGAGGTGACACTGAAAGGAACCAAGGAGTATACGGCAAGCAGAACCATTTCCGCTGAGGAAGCAAAGCAGATCGACACGCTGGGGCTTTACAGCTCCGGGCATAATCTGACCCAGGAGGCAGATTATCTGGCGGTCAGGCAAATCAGTGCGGTAAAAACCAGAGGCAATGAGGGAATGCAGCCGGGTGAGAATATCGCCTATATCGATTATTATAATTTGGATGCTTCTACCCCGTTTGACGCCGATATTCTGATTGTGGAACACCGGCCTGATATTGACGGCGGGTATGGTTTGGTTCAGAATGTAACAGTGGTATCTCAAAAGGAAGTAAGCGGCGCAAACGGAAAAATAGAATGTCCGTTTACGCTGACGGATGCCGGTTCAGTGGTAGATTTCTATGTATTAAACAGTATAGACAGCGGCATTTTGCTGGCGGAGGGAGCAAGTCTTTCTGCCCAATAAAGGCAAGGCGAAAGGAGAAAAGTGTATGCGACTAAAAAAATGTGCAGCTGCATTTCTTATGTTTTTTGTGCTGGTATCCTGTCTGCCGCTGTCTGTTCTTGCAGAAGAGACAGCCCCCATCAAGCTTTATATTGATCAGGTGGAGCAGAAGCTGGAACACCCGTGCACGATTGACCAAAACGGCAACGTGTATATTCCCATGGAAGAGGTCTTCTTTAAAATGGGAGTGTATATGTCATGGAACGAGATGGGCGGTTTTTGGTACGGCGAGGGAAATAACGGCGAGATTCGAATTACCGTGGGCAGTATGACCGCAGACATTGACTGGGTTGACGTGGAGCTTCCGGCGCCGATTATTGAGGAAAACGGCGTGGTTATGATACCCATTTATTTGGTAGAGGACGCACTCAAAACCGAGCCGGCAGTGTATAATGCGGCAGAAAAAAGCATCTACATTCAGTTTCCGGATATCAATTACCAACCGCAGGAGGAATTTAAAATAGAAAGCGTGGTAGGGGATCTGCCAGAGGGTGTGGATCTGTTCCGTGAGGAACAGCTGTATCAGCTTTATCCGGATACCGGAGGAGAAAGCATTGTGTATTCGGTGGTGGACGTAGAGGGAATGCCCTTTAAAAAGGCGGCACAGCTTGAGATGCTGCCGGTTGAACCCTTCCCCCTTACAATTTATTCCAACCAATACGCCACCATTATTGACGGCGGCGACTTTGAGGCGGGCGATGTGGGCTTGATGACCTTCTGGGCAAGAGCCACCGAAACCACCGATGAAACCGGATTGGCTAAATTCCGCCCCGCTTATGAGCAGCTTCAGTTCTGGCAGAAGGCCCAGGCGGATACGGTTGATATTGGAAAAGAGTGGAAAAAATATTATCTGCCTCTTTACAGCGGACAATATACGCTAAAAAGCGGCGCATCTCATCTTACCTTCTCGGTAGGCGGCAAGGCGCAGACCATACAGATTGCGGATATGCATTTGTATAATTATGGCAAGCAAGTTCCCATAGAGATGTTGATTCCCGGCACCGGCGAGGCGTATAAGGGCATGGAGGACGATGCGCTGTGGAGAAAAGAGGCGTACCGCCGTATCGAAAAGTACAGAAAAAATGATATGATCATCACGGTAAAGGACGAGGAGGGCAATCCCGTAGAGGGCGCCACCGTCCGGGCCGATATGACAGAGAACGAATTTATGCTGGGACTTGCAATCTGCAGTAACGAGATTTTAGACTTGAATGAGGAGGAGTCCAGAGTCGGGCAGATCAAGTCGGACGTGATTGATCTGTATAGCAACACCGGCGTCTGCGGCTTGGAAATGAAGGGCTACCGAAGCATTGATGATTACCGAAGCGCTGTGCGGATGGTCAATGAATGGCTGGATAGGGGCAAGCGTATGCGGGGGCACTGTCTGACCTGGGATGATCAGGCGATTCGGGATATGGACGGCTATCCCAACGTATCCTATGAGGAAATGTATGAATACCTCAAAGAAGAGGTCATAGGGGAAGCCTGGCTGTTTAAAGGAACCATGACCCAGTGGGACGGACTGAATGAGCCTCATGATTCCAATGGAATGCGGCTGAAATATGGCACCGAAATGTTCTCGGATATGCTGCAAATTGCAAAAGCCATTGATCCCAAATCCAAAATCTATGTGAACGAAACCGGCATGGAGGGTCACCCCAATCGGGATGAGGCCATGCGGGCGCCGGCCTTGCTTCAGATTGTAGAGGGTATGGTGGAGAACGAACGTGCTCCGGTGGATGGATTGGGCGTACAGGGACACTGTACCAGATACCTCTATCCGCAGGGGTTTTATCAGGAACTGGATACGCTGGCGCAGGAGGTTGATGAGGTTTCGGTTACAGAATATGATTTTTTCAATACAGATTATACCTATGCGCCGCAGCATCTGCGGGACACTTTTATTGCTACTTTTTCCCATCCCAAGGCAACTGCGTTTGTGATCTGGGGATATTATGATCCCATGCACTGGCGCAATTACGGGCCGTTTTATGACAGAAACTGGAATAAAAAGCCCGAGCTTGACGAGTGGGATCGGCTGATTCACGAGGAATTTGCCACTCATGCGACGGCAGTGACCGATCAAAACGGGCAGGCCGTTATCCGAGGATACCGGGGCAAGTATAATGTTTCCGTTGCAATGGGCGAGGTAAATGGAAGTACGGAATTTACGCTGACAAATTCACAGACCCCGGAAAGAGACAATTATATCCATGTTGTGATGAAGCAGGATTCTGTAGAAATGACCCATCCCAATCCCGTAGAAGTTTACGCAGACAACAATTCTTCCGGAAGGGTGGAATTTAACAACTGGACCGAGGCATATGCGGACTATATCGCAACGGTCGGGGATAAAGAGCTGATAGGTGTATACGATCACAGCGACAATCACGGAAACTCTGTTCCCAAAACCAATGACGGATTATATAACACCTACTGGTATGGACAGGGAAATGATTTTCTTACCTATGAGCTGGTGAAAAAGGCAGACCGTGGCACTGTTTCGGTGGATTTCAGAACGCCTTGCGGTGAAGTATATGATTACAGGGTCATGTCGTCAAAGGATGGGGAGACATGGACCACGCTTTATGAGGGAAGCTCAGATACGAAAGCGAGCATTGATTTCACAGACGCCATGTTTATCAGGATTCAATCCGTGGACAACGAATATATGGGAGTATCGGAGGTAAATATCTATGCAGAAAAGGACTAAAGCGATTTTATGTGCGGCTTGCTCCGCAGTGATGCTGTTTTCCACTGGCTATGCGGCAGAGTACGGCGCAGCATTTGACCAGGAAAGCGGCAGAATTACCATCAGCAGCAGCCTGGAAGAAACCGGCTTTGGCACATTTTTATACATTTTTCAAGGAAAGATCGAAAAGACAGAAAAGATTTCAGATAAGCTCTCAAAAGATACCCTTTTGTATGCGGGCGGACTGACTCAGGCGTTTGCACTGCCTTCTGATGCGCCGGATGGCGTATACACCGTGGTGTTTTGTGCAAAAACCATTCCCTCAGACGGTGACAGGCTGGTCTATGTTTTAAAGGCGGATTTACAGACTCAGCAAGCTGGCCTAAAGGCGGTGCTGCAGGCTGCTTCCGCACAGGAAATGCTCTCTGCCCTGCAGGAGAATAACGAAAAGGCATTTATTTTGGAACTGGACGGCGCAGAGGAAAAGGCGCAGCTCCTTTATGATGTTGTCAAGGAAATGGGGCTGGATACCAAAGTTGACCCCGTTTTCTCAGATTTAGAAGAGGCATATGCCCTGGCAGATGTGCTCTCTTCCATGCAAAGCGTTTCTGAGGAGGAGCTGGCCGAGATTTTCCTAGCAAATAAACAAATTTTAGGTCTAAATGACGATATTGAAAAATACGCCAGGGAAACCGCAGAGGCCTTGGTGGCGGCACGGGAGGACGGACTGGTTTTGGATTCTCTGGCGGGGGCAAAGCAGGCGGCAAGAGAGCAGCTTGCCCTGACGGTTTTAAATCATGCGGGAAATTCAGAGATTTTCCCAACCATAGAAAAATACAACGACATTTTTCAGGTGACCTATTCTGCCCATAAAGGAAGCGTCAGTGAATACGATGTGGCGAAATTGATTGCAGGCACGGTCTTTACCGATGTGGCAGAGGTGGAAAAGGTCGTCAACAATGCCATTGAACAGGTATATCAAAAACAGCAAAGCGGCAGCACCTCTGTTGTCAGGCCCTCCGGCGGCTCATCCGGCGGAGGGGGATTCGGCGGTGGCTCATCCGGCTCCGGTATGGGGTATGATGCCCCCTCTTTGATTGAAAAAGAAGAGGTTATCGGTGACTTGGGTCAGAATACGGGATTTTCGGATATTTCCGGCTATGACTGGGCAAAAGACGCCATTGCCTATCTTGCGGCAAATAACATTATGGTCGGGGACAGCAGCGGTCTGTTTCGCCCCGGTGACAGCGTAACCCGAGAAGAATTGGTCAAGGTGATTGTCATGGCCATTGGCAAAGGAAAACTGGAAACCGCTGACCTGGATTTTGAAGATGTACAGGATGAATGGTATAAGACTTATATTGAAACCGCATACAAGAACGGAATCATCAAGGGACTGACAGAAACCCGCTTTGGCGTGGGTGAAGCTGTGACTCGTGAAGACGCCTGCGTTATGCTGGTCAGGGCGGCCGAGGCGTATTATAAAACCTTTCATAAGGAACAGACGCTGGTAGATATTCAGGATTTTGACACGGTGTCGGACTATGCAAGAGTCAGCGTGGATACGCTGGCACGGGCGCAGATCATATCGGGATTTGAAGATGGCACGTTCCGGCCGCAGCAAAATATTACAAGGGCGGAAATTGCAAAAGTGATCTATGGCTGTCTTAAGAATATAGAAGCATAAGCGAAGGAGGAGAAACGGATGGTTTACAGAAAAATAATCAGCAGTTTGTTGATTCTCTTCACGGTATTTCTTTGCTGCGCCAATGCCGCTTTTGCGGAAACGGGCGAGTATACTGTGGATGAAGCTGCTTTTGCAGTAAAGATCGCCCAGGGTCTGGGTGCCGTTGCAAATTATGACCCAGAGCAAAAGGTGACTGTTGCCGATTTGAAAAAGGCAGTGGACAGTCTTTCCAACCACGCAGGCGCTTCCTCTTTGTACTTTGAAAATTCCCAGGCAGACAGCCAGGAAATCAAATGCGGCACAGCCGCCGCTGTCATTTGTGATATGCTGGGCTATGGAATATTTGCCAGCAATCATGCTTCGGATAAGGTAAGTACAGATGAGATGTTTCTCGTTGCCAGAAAATATGGCATTCTGGACGGCGTGGCAGAAGGCCAGGAGGATATTCTCACCATGCAAAGTATGGTAACAATGCTGTATCATGCACTTCATGCCAAGGCGCTGGAGACCTCTTATTACGGAGACGGAACCTGGAATTCCAGTATTACCGATCAAACCTATATGGAAGCCGTTTTGCATATGGAGATTATTAACGGTATTGTGGAAACAACCAAATTTTCTTCAATCAAGGAGGAAGAGGGAACCGAGACCAATCATATTGTCATCAGCGGCGTTTCCTATGTGTGTGACCTGCCGGATTTTGAACAATATATCGGCATGGAGGTCAAAGCGCTGGCGGGCTATGTTGAGGATCAGAGAAAGGTACTGGCGCTGTATTCTGACGGCAGGGCCATGGAGATCAGCGCCAAGGATCTGGAAACAGAAAAAATCACAGAGGACAAAATCTGGTACTTTAACGAAAACGGAACGTCCCGCAGCCTTTCCATCGCTCCCGGGGCGGATGTGTTATACAACTTCAAGCTGTTAAAGGATTGGTCAGAGGAGGATTTTAAGATCACCCAGGGCAGGCTGGTGTGCATTGACAACAACCGTGACGGCAGATATGAGGTCGTTAAGATTGAGGAATACAAGTCCATGCGCATTTTTTCCGCTTCGGTGCAGTCGCAGAAAATCAGCGATCCAAACGGGGAGACCATCAGCATCAAGGACTTGATTGAAAAAGGGTATCCTGTATACGAAAAAGGACAGGTGATTCTGCCGGAAAACATTCAGCCGGGTTCCGTTGCCACCTATTTTCTTGACAAGACCGGAGAAGTGACCGCAATCTATATCAATTCCGACATTGCGGCGGGAACGGTCAACCGGTTTGAAAAAGAGGAGAACCAAATTTTCCTGGATGGGGAAACCTATTTTTATACCGATGAAATCAAAGAAGCGCTGGAAAAGGTGGAATACGGCACCTGTCTTACGGTCAGTTTGAATATTTATGGGGAAATTGCATATTTTGAAAAATCCAAAGATGCCTTCCTTTATGGATACCTGATCAGCTTTTCATCCGACAACGGATTTTCCAATCCGAAAGTGAGAATATTTACACAGACCAACGAAATCAAGGTGTATGAAACCGCAGATAAAATCAATTTTAATGGCGTGAAACAGTCTTCAAATGAGGCGTTTCAGTATGACCTCAGTACCGGACTTTGGGACGAAGCCGGAAAAATCAATCAGATTATCAAATATCGGGTCAACGCAAATCAGCTGGTAACCGCCATCCGTACCGCATCCAACTATGATACGGGAGATTCGGAAAGACTGCTAAAGGAAAAGGACGGCGTCTATACCTATTATTCTGCGCCAAACACCATCTGCGGGGATACCAGACTCAATGTTTCTACCAAGGTATTTCTGATTCCTACGGATCTCAGAGAGGAAAGCCGGTATAAATGCGGTGGGCCGGAAGTATTGGGCAATGATACGGACTATACCTGCCAGGTGTATGACATTGATGAAAACAGATATGCAGACGTTGTGGTTGCCCGGATCGATCCTTATGGCACCGGAAGCCCGGTAGATGATCTGGGCGGTGCTGTCTATATGGTAGAGAACATAGGTACTTATATCAATAACCGCGGAGAGGAGTCTGTCTTTGTAGATGCGCATCAGCTGGGACAGGCCGAGCCTACAACCGTTCAGCTCAAGTTCAACCGCAAGGACATTCCGGCACAATGGCAGAGTCTCAATATTACGGCAGAAGATCTGCAGCGGGGCGATATTATTATGACGGCAGAGGACAGCACGGTCAATCATACCGGCGAAATGGCCAATTTCCTTATTTGGTACCGGCCGGGTGTGACTGAGCCGTATGAGGTTGTTAAGCAGTACTGGTATTCTGCTACCACCGTGGATACCTTTATGTCGGACGGAAACTGCTATACCGCCGGCAAAGTGATTCGGTTGGTGGAAAATGGTGTGATTTTAAACAATCAGCCGGAAGATACCGAAAATTACGATGCGTGGAACAGAATTATTACCCTGTCCTCCTCCACGCCTGTTTATATCTTGGATAAAAACAGAAAAAGCTTGGTACAGGGGTCGATTGCGGATCTGATGCCGGGAGATACGGTGTTCTCCTTTATGAGAAACGCACTGCCGGACGAAATGATCATTTATCGGAATTTTGAATAATACAAAACGGCAGAAAAGGATTCGGCGGCGCAGCAGAAATCAGCGCGCCGCTGCTTTTTTCCAGGAGGTGCGGAGCATTGAAACATTTTTTAAAGAGATTCTGCTGCATAATTATGGCGCTTTGCATTGTGGCAGGCGGACAGGTTTTTGCGGATTTTGCCGGATATGAAGGGAAATGTGAAACCGTTACGGCGGTCTATACCGGAACAACCACACCAAACGCCTTGGTCAGCTTTATGGTGATTGCCGGGGACGGGAATTTTTCCAGTTTGCAGGCGGATGACATCTATCAGAGCGAAATTATTAAAGCCGACGAAAAGGGGAACTTTTCCTATGCGGTTACGCTGAAAGATGCACAGTTTGACAGCCAAGGCAATATCATCAATTATAAGCTCAATTCAAGCATCAAGGATATTGACATTAACTCCGGATATTCGGCAGATCGGATCTATGTCCAGATTGACGATGTGTTTACAGAGTTTGCCGTACCGCCAAGGGAAGTGGACGGGGTTGTGTTTATGCCCATTGCGGAAACCTTTGAAAAGCTGGGGGTGCCCCTTGCCTATGATGCGGACACAAAAACCTATACCGGCGAGGGAAACAATGGCGATATTGAGATTGTCATGGGCCTAAATACGGCGGAAATTGACTGGGTAGATGTTGAAATGCCGGCCCCATCTCAGAACATAGATGGTGTCGATATGATTCCTCTGTATATTATAGAGGACGCAGTGCGTACCGATCCGCCCGTATACAATCAAGAGACCAAGATTGTTTCCATCCAAAAACCGGAGGAGGGGGATAAGGCTGAGGAGGTCTTTGATATTGCCAAGGTGGTGGAAACTCTGCCCCAGGGGACGGTGGTCATGTCCAACAGCCAGTTTTTAAGCATGATTCGCATGAGCACCGGAAAGGAGTACGCAACCATCAGCAAAACCGAGGACACCCTGCGTATCACTACCCGGAAAAACGCCTATGGAGAAATTCCGTCAGAAATTTCCGGCATTCAATTCCCCGTCTGGGCCAGCAAGAGCTTTGGCAAGGGTGAAACCGGATTGATTTCGTTTAAGGCCCGTGCTATTTCAACCCAGGACGACAGCGGAAATGCCAATGTTTCGATTATGTATCAGAGAACAACCGATTGGCAGAAAGCCATGAGCGAACAGATTGCCATCCGCACCGGTGACTGGCAGCAGTTTTACCTGCCGGTATACAGCAGTTTTTATGATATGAACGTGGATAAAGCGCCTCATGTGATGCTGCAGGTGGGGGGCAAGCCGATGGATATTGAAATCAAGGATTTCAGTTTTGTAAATTATGGAACCGCAGTGCCCATTGAAACCCTGCGCCCGGCAGACGCCAAGCCCTATAAGGGGATGGGCGAAGATGCGCTGTGGCGGAAAGAGGCATATCGGCGGATTGAAAAATACAGGAAAAATGATATGAAAATTACCGTGGCGGACGAGCAGGGAAATCCGGTGGAAAATGCCCAAATTACTGTGGATATGACCGATAATGAGTTTATGTTTGGCGTGTCCCTGTGCGCCAGCGAGATTCTGGATCTTGACCTGAACAGTCAAAGCGGAAAAATTTATAATGATCTGGTTACCAACGATTTTAATACCGCAGTCTGCGGTCTGGAAATGAAGGCCGCATATGCAGTGGAGGACGATGCTGAAGACGGAATCCGTATGGTAAATGAATTTTTGAGCCGGGGCAAGAGGATGCGTGGCCATGCGGTCCTGTGGGACGGAGAAGGATTGCTGCCGTTCCAAAACCCGGAGGATATGAGCTATGATGAACTGTATGATGCTTTGCTGACCTGGACACAGACCATGGCGTATGCCTTTAAGGGGAAGGTGGAGCAATGGGATGTTTTGAACGAGCCCTGCGACAGCAATTTGATTAGCAGCAGATTCAATACCACCAAGCTATACACCGATGTTTTCAAGCAGGTGCACGAGATTGATCCCGAGGCAAAGCTGTATGTAAATGAGACCGGAATTGAAGGAAAGGAAAGCGAAAATATTTCCGACCGCGTACCCTCTCTGGTCAGCAAGGTGGAGAGGATGAAGAGGGAAGGCGCTCCGATTGACGGAATCGGTATCCAGGCCCACTGTACCGCATACCACTATCCGCAGGGATTTTATCATCAGCTGGACGAATGTGCGTCGGTGGTGGATGAGGTAGCGGTCACAGAGTATGATTTTCAAAACCAAAACACCGAATATGCCGATGAGCATTTGCGGGATACTCTGCTGGCTACCTTCTCACACCCCAAAGCAACCGCCTTTATTGTATGGGGCGTGCAGGACACCATGCACTGGAGAAATGCGGCGCCGTTTTATGATGCAAACTGGAATGAGCGGCCTGCTTTGGACGTTTGGCAGTACATGGTCAACGAGGAGTTCTCGACCCATGAGACCGTGCAGACCGGACAAAATGGAACTGCCGCTATACGTGGATTTCGTGGGGATTATAACATCACCTGCAAGGTGGACGGAAAAGAATATACCGTTCCCTTCCGGCTGATCAAAGACGGAGAGAATACAGTGACTTTTACGGTGCGGGGAAACAGCATCTCAGCGCAGGTTTCCAATGCGCCGGAAGAAAAACCCGATTCCATTTCCTATAGCAATCTAATAGAGGCAAGAGAGGCCTATGAGACCGAAACCCCTGCGGCCTATGAACAGGTCTACTTTGACACTGCCTTTAAGGGTTCCAGGGGGGTGGAAAATGATGCGGTGCTCAACGGCGGCCAGCTGGGCAGCAGCTATGAAGCGGGAGAGGCATGGGGATCCCAAAGCGGCATATCCGGCTTTGCAGCCGGCGGGGATGACAATGCGGTCTATCTGAAAACGCCGGGAACAGTGCAGACAGCAGATCTGCGGCACAAGCTTTCTCTCTCTGGCAGAGCGCCTGATACCAATTTAAGTTTTGACCTGGTGTTTGATACCCTAACAGCAAGCGAAAGCGGAGATTTTTCAGCAGAGCTGGCTTTGCAGGGCGAAGACAGTTATCCGCTGGGAAAACTGCGGTATCAAAACGGACAATATACCATAGAAACCGCAGATGGAAAAATATTTGCGCTTGACCGGAATGCGCAGTATACGCTGAGGGTAACTTTGGTATATGACCCGGACGGGTATTTTGTCAAATATGAAATTTTGGATGTAAAAGACACGGTTTTAAATAGTCATACAGACCAAGGTGCGGCCTATGCGGATATTGCAGATATTCAGGAGCTGTGCATGACCTTCTCCTCTTCGGCCGGAACAGAAGAAAATTTGTTTAAGCTGTATGATGTCAGAGTTTGGGGAAGCCAGGACGGCGAAATTATCTTTTTTGAGCCGGTTCGGGCCAGCGCTGTGCTGTTCAGTGACAGTATGCGGGATTTTGACCTGACAAAACTGGAGTACCTCGGAACCGACCCGGGAGCGGGGACGGCAAAGCCGGCGGATCCCCAGCAATGGGGACTGTATGGTGCGGCACGGGATACCAATGCGTTTGCATATGAAACGTATGGCCATTATTTATATGCCATGCGCAATGCGCCCACCGGGAAAAACGTGCTGGCGAGAGGGTTTGAACCCATACAGGCAGGCGATACCCTATCCCTTACCTATCATATGTATATCAATGGCGCCGCACAGTGGTTTGACTCCGCAGGAGGGGCAACTGTGGCGCTGGGAAGTGCCGATAAAACCGTCAGTTTGGATATTTCATCGTTTGAATATGATCCCTATCATGGTTTTTGGGTCAATATTTTTGACGAACAGAACGCAGTGACCAGTTATACCAAGAACGATTGGAACTGGGTGGATCTGACGGTATTTGTTCAGCTGATTCCCAATGCGCAGGGAAATTATGATGCGGCAGTGCGTGTGAGCAATGACTATGGATTTTTGTATGATAGAACTGTGGCGGATGTGCTGACAGCAGAAGATGCGCAGAAGATCAGTATGCTGTTTATTACCTCCCGCACCGACAGCGGCGGATCAAGATACGGTGCAAACATTTGCGGGTTTAAAGAGATCAAAGTTGAAAAGGCAACCGAGGCACTGGAAGAACGGAGCGACGGGCTGTATGGAGATCAGAATCTGTGCCGGTTTGAAATTCCCTATCAAAATATTACAGGCAGAAGGACGGAAGCCACGGTGATAGCGGGCTTATATCAGGATGGAAAGCTCTGCAAAATAGAGAGCTTCCCCTATGTCTTGGAAAAAGGGGAGGGAACGCTTTGGTTTTCTATAGAAGGCCGGGAGCAGGCCGATATGATGAAGGTGTTTGCCATAAGCGATATGCAAAATATCATTCCGTTTAAGCAAGCGGAGAAAATCAAAGTGAAATAAAAAGGAGAGCGTTATGTTATTCAAAGAAAAAGGATTATTTCGATATGAGAACAACCCTATCATTACCCCGGCGGATTATCCGGGAGCACTGGCAGTATTCAACTGCGGACAGACCATGTATCAAGGGCAAACCATATTGCTTTGTGCAATCGACCCGGCAAACGGGGGATTGCCATATATTCACGTTGCCCGCAGCGATGACGGGATACATTTTACCTTTGATGAAAAGCCGTTTATCACCCAATCCCGGCTGCCGCATATCAAAGAGCTTGACTGGTGGCCGATCGATCCCCGTGTCACCTATTTTCCGGAGGAGGACGTGTATTATATTATGCGGCCTGGCAATTCTGATGCGGGGTGTGTGGCGTTTTTGGGGAAGACCCATGATTTTGTGACGTATGAGGATATCGATGTCATAGCCCTGCCCAACAATCGGGTGCCCTGCCTGTTTCCGGAAAAGATCAACGGAATGTATTACAGGCTGGACCGGCCGTATGTGCTGTTAAACGATCCGCACAACGAGAACCAAAGAGGGTATATCTGGATATCAGAGTCTCCGGATTTGATTCACTGGGGAAGGCACCGGATATTGCTTCGGCCCTGGGCGAACTGGAATATAGTTAAAATCGGGCCAACCCCGCCGATCAAGACAAAAGACGGCTGGCTGGAGATTATTCACGGGGTGAGCGGAAGCTGCAGCGGGCAGAGGTATTCGCTTGGGGCGGTTTTGCTGGATCTTGAGGATCCGACCAAGGTCATCGGAAGATGCGACGAGCCGCTGATTACACCGGACAGGGAGTATGAATATATGGGCAAAGTGCCCAATGTAATCTTTACCTGCGGAGCCATTGCGGACTATGGAGAGGACAGACTGCGGGTGTATTACGGAGCCGCAGACACGTCCATAGGGCTGGCGACAGGATCGCTGAGCGAAATCATCGCAATGTGCAAACAAAAGTAAGGAAAGACAGAGGAGAAGAAGATGTACCAAACAGAAATAAAAATGCTGGAAAAGGAATACTGGTATGGAGGGATTGTACACCTGGGAAGGACCATGCCGTACGGGGAAGAGTCGGAAGCGGAAATAGACCTGATCAGCGGGAGAGACGCCTGTGATCAGTATTCCCCGCTGTTTTTCTCAAGCAAGGGCAGATATCTGCACTCCAACCAGCCTTTTTCGATTGCCTTTGACAAGGGAACCATCCGGATCAAAGGCATAGAGGAGGTGGCGCTCAGCCAGGGGCACGGGACCCTGAAAGGAGCGATGGCCGCAGCGGCCGGGAAGTACTACTGCCTGGAAGGGAAGATTCCGAAAGAACTTTTTTTCCGTGTGCCACAGTATAACACGTGGATTGAGCTGATGTATGATCAGAACGAGAAGGATATTTTAAATTATGCAGAAACCCTGGTCAAAGAGGGAATGCCGCCCGGAATATTGATGATAGACGAAGGCTGGGCACCGGACTATGGGGATTTTGACTTTTGCCGGAGAAAGTTTGAGGACCCGAAGGGAATGATAGAAAAACTGCATAGCATGGGCTTTAAAGTAATGCTGTGGATTACACCGCACATATCGCCGGACAGCGGCTGTTTTCGTGAAATTCGGGAAAAAGACATTTTGGTAAAAGACAGCAGCGGACGGATTGCCATACGGGAGTGGTGGAATGGCTATTCCTGTGTGCTGGATTTATCAAACGAAAGGGCCTGCGCCTGGTTTCGGGAAAAATTGGAAGGCGTAATGGAAAAATACGGAGTAGATGGCTTTAAGTTTGATTCGGGAGGTGCATATTTGTACCGGAGAGAGGATCAGACGGCGATCGAGCAGGAGCCGTGCGGCCATACCCGGTCTTTTGACCGGCTCTGCGGACAGTTCGGGTATAATGAACTGCGAAGCGTATGGGACTGCGGAGGAAGGCCGATTGTATGCCGTTTGCAGGATAAGGTGCCGTCATGGGAGCACGAGGAGGGGATTGCCTCACTGATCCCCAATATGCTTTTGCAGGGACTATTGGGATATTATTACGGCTGTCCGGATATGATAGGCGGCGGGAACTATGCGTACTTTGGAGAAAAAGGAGAGGAATTTGACGAGGAGCTGTATCTGCGGTGGCTGGAAGCAAGTGTTTTGTGCCCGATGATGCAGTTTTCCATATCTCCAAAAAGGGTGTTGTCAGAGCAAGGCTTTGAAACGGCATGGAAGGTTACACAGCTGCATCAGGAATATGCGGGAAAAATCATAGAGCTGGCAAAGCAGGCGTCTGTGACCGGAGAGCCGATTATGCGGTATATGGAATACGAATTTCCGGGAGAGGGGCTGGAAACGGTGACGGATCAGTTTATGCTGGGATCTGACCTGCTTGTGGCGCCGGTCCTGAAAAAAGGGGCGGTAAGCCGGAAGGTAAGACTGCCTGCGGGCAGATGGAAGTACGGAAAACAGGTGTTTGCCGGCCCTGCGGTTGTTACGGCGGAGGCTCCCCTGGGAACCCTCCCTGTTTTTCAAAAACTGTAAGCGGAGAAAAAGCAAACAAAAAAGCCACCCTACGGGTGACCGATTTTCTATAGGGCTCCCGCAAAAGCTCTGCTTTTGCGGGAAGAAGGAGGAATGACGGAACGTATGACTGATTTTTCCTTGAAAAAGAAAAATCGGAATGGAGCGAAGTCCATTCCGACGTGGCAGGGGTAGAGAGACTCGAACTCCCGGCACGCGGTTTTGGAGACCGCTGCTCTACCAACTGAGCTATACCCCTTTATTACAAAGCAAGAATTATTTTACCATGGTATATAGATTTTGTCAAGTATTTTTTTCTAAAGGGGAATCAATTTCAAAGCGAATTTTGCGAGCTGCGCGGAGCATGCCGAGTGTTCCCCAGTAAAGGAGAAGGGTTCTGGGGGCAAATAAGGTAGATTCCAGCATGGAAGATACGGAAATACCGATAAGGGTGGCAAAACCGGCGGCAAAATAGATTTTGTATTTTTTAGGGGCGGTAAACAGGGATGTTAGGGCAGAGTGGGCCAACCGCAGAATATAGGTCAGAAAAACGACTAAAATTAAGGCTCCGGCATCAAGAAGCAGAGTAAAATAGACGGGGCTGATTGAAATATGCGCAACGTCAGGAAGCCAGTCCTGGGCTTGGGCAGAAAACGCTGTCGAGTGGTAAATGTCTAAGAAAACATCACGGTTAACCCCGAAGCCATTGAGCCAAAAATTTCGGAATGCAGCAGCCAGATTGGCGAAAAAACTGCCATAGCTACCGGAATGTTGCCACATTTGAGAAAGATTTGTTAGTGCAGTTCGGGTCATTACTGGACCAAGAAACAGCAAAAAAGGCAGATAGCGGAAATCGAGAAAAAGCACCAAAAGAAGAAGTTCTACGGAAAATCCGATAAAAGCCGCTTTGGATTGTGTGGCGGTGATGGTGGTAAAAGCCTGAAGGAGCAAAAGAATAATATAAAGCGCTCTGCGGCTTTTAGAAGAAAATGTTAAAGGGAAAATAAAGGCAAAGGGAAAGAGCAGCAGTATTATTTCTCCAAAGGAAACACCGTCTTTTAGCGTGGCATGGGCCGGAAAGGTATAGGGAAAACGGAGTAGAAGCCCTAAAGCGCACAGAGTACAGAGAAGCAGATAAAAGCAGGCAAGTATACTGTTAAAATCCTTTTCTGAGCGGACGGAAAAGGAAATAAGAAAAAAGAAGGAAATTCCAAGCAAAAGACTGGTCATAGAGCGGGCGGCTTGATAAGGTACGGCAAGAACCAGAAGCCCCCAAAACAGCAAAAGAATCAGACTAACCAGCGCAAATGCAATGCCAGAACGGTTTTGAGCATGGTGCGCAAAATAAAACAGAGAAAGTAAGAAAAAGCTGGTTGTGGCAAACGTATCGGACCATATGGTATAAGGAATAAATAGCATTGCGGCCAGGAAAAGTCCCGGGAAAAAGCTGTTCCAAGGTAAAAGCGGCTGAGGAATCATATTGCCAAGCCGTCGCAGTCCGTGGGTAATGCCGGTGTAAAAGGCGCTGGAATACCATGCATTTGTAAGGTGTGTGGGATCGATTAAATATTGTACTGGTCTGCTTTCAATAATATAGCGGTTAATCCATGTTTTGCACTGCCATAAAAAGCTGGTTAATACGGCAGTTTTTACGGTGGAAAACAAACGGGCAGAAATAAAGGAAAAAATAGTAAAAAGAAAGCTTTCTTTCCAAATTTGAAGAAGTTTTTTCATTCTAATCTCCTTTCTGCCGTAGTGATTGGCTTAAATCGTGGTAAATGTTTTATTATTCTAATAAAATATATGAAAAAATGCAGTTATCAAAACATATTATAAATAGATTCTGCATCTCAAATTTTTTTATACCTCAGAAAAGGAATTGCTTCCTTATATTATATACATATATAGTACAAGATATGGTAACACGCAGAGCCTGCTATGCCATATGTGGGGATAGAGAGGAAAATATTGCAAAACCCTTTTCATAAAATGCAATTCCAGCAGAAAGAATGCAAAAAAGGGGAACTTGTATCAAGGTTATATCGTCAAAATAAATGAAAGCGTAAAACGGATAAGGCAGGAGCTTTTGGTAAAGTTTGTGCAAGCTGATGAGAAACTAAGAGTAGCATAGCACAAAGTTCACAAAAAAGCAAATATTTTTTACGAAGTACTTGACAGAAGGCATAGACGGTATTAAAATGTAGGAATGAAATTAGGATATTACAAACTTTAGAATACATGATTGCAAAAGCTTTGATGTCCTTGCCCGAATTTACGTATTTGCGTGGGAAAAAGGTCGCAAAACGGGAGGGAATGGCAATGTAAATATTTGGTTACTTTGTTACAAAAGTATTAAAATTAAAATTAATTGTTGACATTTAACCCGTTTTAGTGATATAATCTGAACTAAGTTAGTGACTTTATGCCGATTTCCGGATGGAGTCTCTGGCTTCTGCGGTGCCGGGTGAGCCGCAGGTGTAACAATGCAAAAAAATTAAAATTTATATTTTAAGGAGGATTTGAGAATGAGAAATCTCAAAAAGGTAATTGCTTTAGTAGCAGTATTTGCTATGCTGATCAGTACTGTTAGCATCGCTGCTTTCGCTGATACATTTACCGATGTAGCAACGACTGACAATTATGCTGAAGCAATCGAAACGTTAAGTGCGATCGGCATCCTGACAGGTGATGACGAGAACAACGACGGACAGATGGAATTCAGACCTGAAGATACCATCACGAGAGCAGAGGTAACTGCAATCATCTCCAGAATTCAGGGCATGAACAGCGCAGCACAGACCAACACTGTGTTCAACGATGTTCCTTCTGATCACTGGGCTTCCGGTTACATTGCACAGGCTTCCGGCCAGGGTATTGTAAACGGATATGGTGACGGCAACTTTGGTCCTGATGATTCCGTTAAGTATGAAGAAATGATCAAAATGCTGATGGAGACCCTGGGCTACAATCCTTATGCAACAGATAACGGCGGATATCCGACCGGTTATATTACCGCTGCACAGAGATATGGCGTTCTGGAGAACGTTGTAGGCGGCGGAGTTGGCACTGAGGCTCCCAGAGGCATGGTTGCACAGATGGTATACAATGCTATCGACACACCTTTGATGGACAAATATACCTATGGTAAAGATGCTTCTTATGTAATCTATGACAATCTGGATACTTACGGTTATCAGACTCTTCTGACCCGTGACCTGAAGATGATCAAGGTTACTGGTAAAGTTGTTGCAAACAGCTACACCGATTTGACTACTGGTTCTACTTCTGTAGATACTTCTATGGATAAGACCATTGCTGTAAGAGTGGATAACACCACCAACAACTATAACTATGGTTTGGAAGATTACCTGCCTGTAAGAATGAGCGATGGCACCGAGTCTTATCGTTCTCTGAGCATTTATCAGGGCGATGTAGACGCTGATGGATATCTTGGTTATGCTGTATCTCTGTATGCAAGTGAATCCAGCACCAACGATGAGTACACCCTGGTAGCAATTACTCAGAACAGCAGCAGAAACACCAGCGTAAGCTTTACTTTGGATCAGTACTATGATTACGAAGTAGAATCTGGATCTTCCAGCACCAGCAGCAAGAGCACTCTGCGTTATCTGAAGAATGATACCGACAGAAACGCAACCAGACTGAACATTCAGGCTAACCCGACCGTTATTTACAATGGTGTTGCAGGTGTAGCTCTGGAGAACTTCTTCAATGATAAAGTTATTTCTGAAGACACTTCCTTCAGCGGTAAAGTTACCGTTATGGACACCGATGACATTTCTGGTTACGATGTAGTTGTGATCGAAATTGGTGTAAGTGCAGTTGTAAGTGATATTAATACCCGTGATGAAGTTAATTTCATGAACGGTGTTAAATTCCCTGAAATTACAGGTCTTACAACCAAATCTGAAACTTTGAAAAAGCTGTCCTTTGATGCAGAGGATACCAATGTTTTGGTTAATCTGACCAAGAACGGCGAGCCGTATGATTATCAGGAACTGAAAGAATGGGATGTTTTGACCGTTCTGTGGAATGGTGCAGAGGAAGTTTACAACGTAAGAGTTCTTGACTCTGACAAAGCGCTGGTATCCAGCATCACAAGTGAGAGAGCTACCTCCAATGGCGGTAAGGAATTCATGATTGATGGTACCTGGTATGAAGAAGCTGCAGACTGCTACTACAGCGGCAGCAAGCTTGAGCCTGGCGTAAGCGGTAAATTCTTTATTGATGAGTATGGCAAGATTGTTGCTTTGGACAAGAGCATTCAGCCTGAAAATGCAGGCGCTGTTCCCACTGACAACTATGCATATGTAATCAATGCTGCAACCGAATCCAACTCTTGGAATCAGTCCAGCATCAGAATTCAGTTGCTTGACAAGAGCGGTCAGGTTTACGAGGCATATCTGGCTAACAATGCACAGATTCAGAATCCGTCTGATGAAGTTAGATCTATCCTTAGCATTGCAGCTGATGACGATAAGTACTCTTTGAAGATTGATGAACTGACCACAGATGTTGCTGAGAAGTTTGCAAAAGCACTGGTTAACCAGATGGTTACCTATGCTGCAAACAGCAGTGGTGAAGTTAGAACGATCGTAATGCCTTTGGCAAGCGGTGCTTCTGAATTTAGCTATGCAACCAATGACGGCGCGAAGGGCTTCACCGCAGAATATGATGAAGATACCATGAGCTTGGGTAAGGTATTTGTAACTGAAGATACCTATGTATTCTACATCAAGGGTGACGGCGTAACTGTAACCTATGGTGAGAGCGGAAATGTTGCTGACAAGACCAAATCTTCTGTTGTTAAAGCAACTCAGCTGCCTGGCGGCGTAACCTATGGTAACATTGTTGCATTTACTGATGATATTGATAACGACTATGCAAGCGTTGTTGTTCTGATGAACGAAGATGGTGGTACTTCACCTGCTACTAACGTTGCAGTTATTAACAGCATTGGTACTTCCTATGATGAGTACAATGATCAGGTTTACACTGTAGAGTTCTATATGAACGGCGAACTGATGAACGCTACTACTGTGGCTGACATTGATAACGAAGACGCTATTGCGAGTGCAAAACGCGGCGATGTATTTAAGTTCACCATGGATGGCGACACCATCACCAACCTCAGACCGTATCTGGTATTTGCAAGAGGAACCTCTAACAGACCGTTTGACAAGGATGCAACTTCAATTCCTTCTATCGCAACGTTAGAGCAGCCGGCAAGCACCAGCGATGAGGAGATCTTCTTCGGTGCCGTTACCAGTGTTCCGAGAGGCAACAGCAGCATTACACTGGCTCTGTATGACACTGAGACCAAGGCCTTTGACTTTGAGAATACTCAGCTTGTAAAAGAGTTTACCGGCACGAACGTATACGTATACGATCCGATGCTTCGTGAATCCAACAGCCTGGATTATGGTTCTTTAGGCGACGCTGAAGTTGTTGATAAGGAACTGGGCGAGATTGGATACAATGTAGTATTTGAAGATTCTACGGATGATGTTCTGACTCCTGCATTTGGTATGCTGGATTATGTATTCGCAAGATACTACAACAACAGAGCTGCTGATATTGTAGTTTACAAGAACTATGACTTTGGTTCCTATGGATTCGAAGAAGTAGCTGGCGAATAAGAACTTTTTAAAGAGAGACCTTCGGGTCTCTCTTTTTTTTGCAATTATTATTGACTGTTTGGCTTTATAACAAGAAGTGTAGGTAAATTTGAAAATGAAATGTTGGGGCAAGCAAGCGGCAAAAGTAACTGCTTGCTGCTTTTTTATTAAAAAATAATAAAAAATAGATTGACATTTATTGTCTACTATGGTAGACTATTATTGTCTACAACTGTAGAACGAAATACAGAGGGTGATTATTTTGGATAAACCATTGCTTACGTTTGGGGAATCAGAGTTGGAGATCATGAAAGCGGTTTGGAAGGCAAAAGCAGCCTTAAGTGCATCCCAGATAGGCGAGATGGTCAAAGAAAGGGGATGGAAACGGACGACCGTTGCCACATTTCTGGCCCGCCTGGTGGAAAAAGGTGCGTTGAAAAGTGAGAAAATTGGAAAGGCATTACATTATACAGCGCTGGTTTCTGCAAAGGAATACAGAAGGGCACAAGTGAAAATGTTGCTAAAAAATGTGTTTGATGGTTCGGCTCAGGCGCTGATTGCTTCTCTTTTTGAAGAAAAATCTTTGACGGACAAGGAGCTTCAAGAATTGCAGGCTATTTTGAAAGATAAGGAGGGATAATGGTGCTGGTACAGATTGTAAAAGCGCTTTTGATTCCTTCTTTGGCAGGAACGGTGTTGACTGGAATCCTTATTCTTTTCCGACCTTTGACTAAAAAATATTTTAGTGCTGCCTGGCACTATTATATTTGGCTTGCGGTGTTGTTGGTTATGATTTTGCCAATAAGGGTCGACATTTCCCAAAGGGAAGAAACAACGTTATTGTTAAACCAGCAGCAAATTCAGGAGACGCAATTAAAAAAGCAAGAAAGGTCGCAAGCAGCAATAGAGGAGAACACGGTGTTTCAGCAAAGGGGGGGTGACAAACCGGTTTCTCAAAATCACATCGGCCTTTTGAAACAAACCGTGTCCAGCAAAATACAGATGCTTTCCTGGGTATGGCTGACAGGTATGCTGTTTTCCTTCTTGTTTACCATGGCGGCTTATCTGAAACTGATGAAAAAAATACAAAAGGCATCGGTTTCCGCTCCGGATAAAATAGAAATAGAAAAATACATCAAAAGAAAGATATCAATTCGCATTTGCGAAAGCCTGTCCTCTCCATTTCTTATGGGAATTTTTCGTCCGGTACTGGTATTGCCGGCGCAAACATTGACTGCGGTACAGCTGGATCATATTCTGCGGCATGAGCTCACCCATCTAAAGCGGCATGATCTTCTTTGTAAATGGTTTGTCATGATAGTTCGGTGCCTACACTGGTTTAATCCTGCCATCTATTATATTGCGCGGCAAATTAACGAGGAATGTGAGATATCCTGCGATTTGACTGTAGTACAGGAGATGAATCAGGAAGAGAGAAAAAGCTATATCAATACCATTCTCTCTCTGCTTTCGGATGCTAAGACAAAAAGAATCTCTTTGACCACCGGCATGACGGGAAATATAAAAGCATTAAAAAGGAGGTTTACCATGATAAAAAATAGAAAACATACCAGTAAGTTGATGACAGCGTTTTCTGTCTTTGCCGCGGCGGTTTTGGTGTCCGTTTCCGTGTTTGCAAGTGGTGTTTTAACGAATTTTATGGAAAAGAGCAATACCATTACAATTTTTTGTGGTGAAAAAGAAATAGCGCTTTCCAATCAGCCTTTTATGGAAAATAAGCAAATTTATGTACCTCTGCGGGAAGTGTGTGAGAGAACCCAGAAAGATGCGGCGATAAGCTGGGACAATGGCGTGGTGGAACTGGCGCTTGGTGACAATGTTTACCGTCTTTCTATTGGAGAAAACACCATTTGGTCCGTTGCTGAAAACGGCACAGGTTCCGTTCTTTCCCAGGAGGTTTCTGCACCTCCTGTTTTGGCTGATTCTCTGACGTATCTTCCCATTGGAAGTCTAAATACCATTTTTTATGGTAAGGAAGATCCGGGTGCCGATGGATTTCATTATGTCATGTATGATCAAAATGGGACAGAAATAGGAAAAAATGGTTACTGTTTGTATTTTGTGACAGATAATACTACTTCTTATGCGTTGAAAATTCCTGTTAGTTGGATAGGAAAGTATGTGGTGCAGGAAACAGGGGACACGGTTGCCTTTTTGCATAAAGCAACCTATGAAAAATATGGAGAAGGGTCAGGCACACTATTTTACCTCCTGCGAAGTACAAGTGGACTCAATGATGATATAGGAAATCAAGTTTTGCTTTTGGAAAACAACGGCATAAGCTGGATTTTTGGAACCCCCACCGATGTGCAGTATCCCATATGGAATGATAGAGATGAAGCGGACGTTGTGATTGCGGCGGAATATGAAGCGATGCAGAAAGACCTTGCTTTTATCAAAGACAGCTTTTCTGTTGCCGGCGCTGTAAGCGGTCCTTTTTCTGCTGAGGAGGTGGCAGAGGCAAGGGCTGTCGTGGAGGAATACTTTCGTGCGGGAAACGCCAAGGACAGACAGGCCATTTTTGATTGTATGACCCAAGCGGATGCGCCTTATATTCAAACGGCAAGCGACGACAAATCGTGGGTCACTGTTAAGGAAATTCGATACGATCCATACGACGCCGGAAGAGAAGAATATGTCATATATGGCAGAGGGACTGTCACAAATACAAGTCTTGCTGATGTCATTGTTTTCCGGGTGGATTATGATGTAAGCTTTCCCGAGGGAACAAAGCCGGAAGAAATAGGAGCGTGGCAGGAAGCGTACCGGGATTGGAAAATGATTTTGATTCGGGATGGCAAAGACGGTAAATGGCTGATTGACGATCAGGGGTATTAAAATTGAAAAAGGGACAGAATCCTGCTATACTGAATACAAATTAAAGAAAAGAAGGGTTTTTATGAAAAAATTGTTATCTATACTTTTGTCAGCGACGTTGTTTTTGTCTATGCCTGCCGGCGTTGTGGCAGAAGATACAGAAATAGAGGTCATGTCTGACTGGGCGGTAGAAAGTGTCAATCAGGCAGAAGCGTTGGGGATTACCGAGGCGGATAAAAACTATGATTTTACTGCGCCCATTACCCGTGAGGATTTTTGTGAATTGATTTTTAACACTATTATTGCTGCGCAGGGGCATTTTACTGTGACAGAAATCCCGGTTCCCTTTGTGGATACGGATAATTATAAAGTGAAAACGTTGTACCAGCTGGGTGTGATCAACGGCAAGTCGGAGACTGCGTTTGCGCCGGGCGATCTGCTCACCCGGGAAGAAGCGGCCGTTATGATCATCCGCATGATCAATACTGTTATGCCCATGGCGGCAACCGAGATGTACTTTGATTATGACGACATGGATCAGGTTTCAGACTGGGCCTTAGAGGCGGTGCAGGTGATCAGCAATCTGGGTTTTATGCAGGGCGTGGGGGAAAATCGGTTTGCGCCGCAGGAAACCTATACTGCAGAGCAGTCCATTGTCACTTTGGTACGGATTTATGACGCCACTCGTAAAATATATGAATACGAAACCCCTCTTGGAACCATTACTACGGACGTGGATTGTCAATCTGCTTCCAACTGGGCGATTGAAACAGAAGCGAGAATAGATTTGGTGCAAGATACGGGGAATTTTGAAGCAACGCATGTGATGATTGAAAAGCCAGTCAAGGCGTTTACCAACCAGTTAAGTACGGTATGTATTAGCTTTGATGATTTTGCCGAACTTTTCGGGGGTACTTGGACCATAGCAGACAACCGGTTTGCCTTTACCTACGACACGGAAACGATGCCTGAGGTAGTTCCGTATGTGCCTTTGGAAACGCCGGATGGGGCGGAATGGCCGAATAAGACCGAGGCCGTAGATTGTATTTATTTTGGATATTTTTCCGACCATATTCCTATTATCATAAACGGAGAAGAAAGAACCGTTCATGGTCAGGATGGCGGCAAAGTCTTTGATTCCGGTATTACCATGTATGAAAATACCCTTTATATTCCGGTACAGATGGTGGCAGAGCTGATGGGATATGACATTGCCTCTTTGGATGTTTTTTTAAACGAATCATGATGAACAAATGATAGAAAGGAGAAACAGTGTGTCGGGTCTTTTGAACAAACGCTGGCGGTTTTTGATTTTTTATAAAAGGGGTGAGCATTTCATGAAAAAGATATTATCGGCATTATTGATGTTTCTTTTGTTGTTACTTCCTGTATGTTTTGTAGCAGCAGAAGAAAGCTGCGGTTACATTTATTCCACGGATATTTTGACCTTTGTAAACGGCGCGCCCATAGAGGGGTATAATATCGGCGGCAGAACGGTTGTCATTGCGGAGGATCTGGAAGATCAGGATTATGGCTTTACCTGTGATTATAATGAAGATGCCAGAAGCCTGTCTTTGTATTCCATGTTCCGCAAACCAGTCGATGCAAAAGAAGAAATTGTCCGGGACATGCCGGGCAGAATTGTGGGTGAAATTTATCCCACGGATATTACTGTGACCTATAACGGCATTCCGGTGACGGGTTACAATTTGGGCGGCCGTACTGCTGTCTGTCTGGAGGAGTTGGGAGATTTGACCGACAGTCCCAATGCGGAGTATGGGTATTCTAAGTATCTTGGAAAATATTTATGGGATGGGGAAAACCGAACGCTGTCCTATGACAGTTATTTTTCGAATGCACGGCAGGTTCTTTTTGCGGATGACATGACACGGTTAGAATATACTTTTGCGGATAATGTGCTTTATATCTGGCCCAATGATATGAAGTATGCGGCGCAGTTTGTTTCTGCCTGCGGGGAAGAACACCGTCCCTGTGCGGATAAAAGCGTGGGAGATCCTTATGCGTATTCGGAGACATTTGCAAAAAGCAGATATTGTATCCAGCCCTTGTATCTCAGCATTGATGGCCAAAAGCAAGAGATCGGAACCGTGGTTTCTGTTTATGTTCCCGAAGCAGATACAAATAGGACCTATTTGACGTTCTCGGATGCAGACAAAGCCGCAGAAAAAATCAAAAGCGTAAGAATGCCCCAGAAAACCTATCAGGAGGCCTATGCATATTTTACAGATCGATTTCAGGTGGTAGATAAAATAGAAAAGCCGCCCTATACCGCTATGGTTTTAAAAGAGGAAGACGGTGGGCCGTTTATTGTGATCTTAAATCAAAACGGCGGATATGTTTGTTTTTATGATTATACCAAGGAGCCACAGAAAACACTGACCATCAAGTGGGATACCGAAACGGAAAATGCCATTTGGATAGGGATGTATCCTGAAGTAGATCCGCATGGGCAGGTTTCCACATTGCATAGCGTTTGGGAGATGGGCTGGCTTCATTTTGATTAAAGAGAGATAAAAAATACTTTCGGAAAAGCCTCCGAAAGTATTTTTTGTTTCATGCATTCCGCATTTTCCGCAGCTACCAGTGTGGGATTGGGGTTGTTCATCTCTTCCCAAAAGCACCTGTTAGTCTTTTTTAGAAATCTTATTCAGAGATAACGAATTATAACAACCCCATATCCTCCATCAGGTCTGCAGTGATTTGCTCTATTATGGAGAAGTCCACTGCCCCGATATAGATTTCTTCCAACCGGTCGTGCAATGTTTTAATTTCCTTTAAAAGCCCTCTGGCTTTTCGGATTTTATCTTCATATTCCCCGTCAAGACGCTCTAAATCGCTGGCATAGCGTTCATCTGTTCCGGGCCGGACCGCTTCCTGATAAAGATCAATGAGTATGTCGCCTTCCCGGCATGGGAAAATTTCGTGGGGCGCCGTGGCATCAAAAATACAAGCCTTTCGCTCCCGCAGAATGACCATGTCCAGACTGTCTGCGTCAAACGCGCAGTGGTACAATTCCGTATCAATTTTTTCTTGTTGAGCGGCCTCCGCAATGGTTTTCATTAAAGTAGATTTTCCGGTGCCCGGTCTGCCTTTGATAAAATATCGGGCAGCGATGGGTTCCGTCAATGCTTCCAAGAAATTGATTGAGCCCTTAGGCGCCAATGCGCCAAAAAAGCGGTCTGTTGACGCTCCTGTTCCGCTTCCCGGACCAATAATTTCTTCTGCCAGGGATTCGGCAATCTCATTAATGCGTGCAAAATTTGTGTTTTCTATGTAAATATCCTCGATTTTGTCATGAATTGTCTTACCCTCTGCCAATAGGCGGTAAATCCGGTCATAGCGTTTTGCAATTTGTTCTTTTAAAGAAAAGATTTCTTTTTTGCGGCTTGCCAGCATTCCGCTATCCCAGGCAACGCCTAAGTTAACATATTCTTCGACTGCACCGGGGGCAGAAGGTTCTAAAACATGAGGAGCTGTGCCGTCTGCCACGGCCGTTTTTCTGCCGCTGAGAACAATGCCATCTAGTGACTGCGGGTCAGAACTGCAGTAAATCCGTTCGGTAATTTCCCCTTTTTTTCGTGCGGCTTCCCCAATCTTTTTCATTAAAGTCGACTTTCCGGTTCCAGGGCCGCCTTTTAAAATGTAAACCCGGTCCATTTTTGCCATGGCTTGGGGAAAATAACTGACAAACCCCTGAGCGGCATTGGCGCAGACAAAATATTCACGAATCTCTTTGGTCATACAATCACCCTTTCCTGATTTTCTCTGCTTTATCCTATGCTTTTTTCTTTGGGCTGGTGCGTGTCCCAGGCAACAAAAAAACAGCGGTACGGTGTCTTTGGGGCACCATATCGCTGTGCTTGCAGATAAAAATTATTAATGAAAACGGCTGTATATCAAGTATACTGTCATTTTTAAAATAATGGCCGCGATAAGTATGGTAACAGAAACATAAAAGGCCGGCATATTTAAAAGCGCGGTGGTGACGGTAATAAAAAGCAAAAGAAAGAAAAGAATATCAAATACAATCCCGCCGCTTTTATCATGTAAATATTGATTTCGTTCATCTTGTTCTAAAAGCATTTGTTCCTTCAAGAGTAGACTGTTTTTCAATAGTTTTTTCCAATAAATCATTCTGCAAATGACATAAATCAAACCTCCAAAAAAGATAAGTCTGCTGGAAATACTGGCAAAACTTGTCATCTTTCTTGCGTCTCCGCCTATTTCGCCCATGACAACCATATAGATGAGCATAGCAATGATAAGGAGCCATAATATGCGGATACGCCCCTTGATTTTGTCTGTATAGCTTTGTTGGTTCCAAGGTTTCATAGTTATCCCTCCGCGCTATGTTTTCATAAAAATAAAGTTATGATAAATTCTCATACCTTTTATCATCCATTTCTTTATTTTCTTTTAAGCAACATAATTCCTCAATGGTTACATCAAAAACTTTGGCCATACGATAGGCTAACATCAAAGACGGGCTGTATTGTTCTTTTTCAATTGAAATAATGGTGCGGGAGGAAACATGAACGAAATCAGCTAATTGCTGTTGTGTCATATTTGCCGCTGTCCGCAGTTCTTTGACCTTTGTTTTCATAATGCCCTCCTTTGATATGAAGCTAACTTCATGTTAACACTCTTTTATCCTTTTGTCAAGAAAAAAAGGACGGTATGACCGATAAAGCATACCGTCCTTTTATTTCATTTTTTCCGCCGTGTTTTCTGGCTATTTATTTCTGTACGCTTTCCCAGTCTTTCAGAAAGCGCTCTATTCCGATATCGGTCAGCGGGTGCTTGGTCATCTGCATGATTACCTTATAGGGTACGGTGGCAATGTCCGCACCCAAGCGGGCTGCGTCGATCACATGAATTGGGGTGCGAATGCTGGCTGCAATAATTTCGGTTTCAATGGCGTGCATTTTAAAAATATCGGTGATTTCTTTAATCAGGTTCATGCCGTCCTGGCCGATGTCGTCAAGCCGTCCCAAAAACGGGCTGACATAGGTGGCGCCTGCGCGAGCCGCCAGGAGTGCCTGTGCCGCTGAAAAAACCAGGGTCACATTGGTTTTGATCCCCTTTGCGGTTAGCTGTTTGACTGCCGCCAGACCTGCCGGAAGCATGGGAATTTTAATGACCAGATTGGGATTGTTGATTTTCCCTACCAAATCCAGCGCCTCTTTAACCATACCCTCTGTTTCCAGGCTGATCACTTCCGCGCTAATGGGGCCGTCCACAATGGAGGTAATCTCTTTGACGACCTCAATAAAATCCCTGCCTTCCTTTGCAATCAGGGACGGATTGGTGGTTACGCCGCAGATCACACCCATATCGTTGGCCTTTCTGATCTCGTCTACATTTGCTGTGTCAATAAACAGTTTCATTGTGTGAATCTCTCCTTATTTTATGTAGTATATATGTGTTGTATTGTGAAAGAAAAATCTTTCATATATTTTTTTGCGTATATTATGCTTCTTCTTTTTGATAGGCCTCAATGGCGGCCTTTACGGTTTCTGCTGCCGGCCCGCCGGGCAGTTTCCGTTGGCTGACGCAGGTGTGAAGGGAAACCGCGTCATAAAAATCTTCTTCTATCAGAGGGGAAAATGCTTTCAGCTCCTGTATGGACAATGCGTCAATGACGGTATCTTTTTCAATGCAGTAAGCAACCATCTTTCCGACTGCCGCGTGGGCGTCACGGAAAGGAAGACCTTTTTTTACCAAATAGTCCGCCGCATCGGTGGCGTTGGTAAATCCCCCTTTGGCGCCGCGGAGCATGTTATCTTTTTTCACCCGCATGGTGGCAAGCATTTTCTCGAATACTGGCAGACACATTTTAACCGTATCCACTGCATCAAAAATCTGTTCCTTATCTTCCTGCATATCTTTGTTATAGGCAAGAGGCAGACCTTTCATCATGGTCAGAAGTCCAGTCAGTGCGCCGTAAACCCTGCCGGTTTTTCCCCGTACCAGTTCGGCTACGTCCGGGTTCTTCTTCTGTGGCATAATGCTGGAGCCAGTGCTGTAGGCATCGTCCAGTTCAATAAAGCCAAATTCATGGGAGCTCCAAAGGATAATTTCCTCTGAAAACCGGCTCAGGTGCATCATGATGGCAGAAAGGTCAAAGGCCAGCTCACAGACAAAATCCCGGTCGGAAACCCCGTCCAGACTGTTTTTGGTAATGTCGTCAAATCCCAGCTTTTCTGCCACAAATGCCCGGTCCAAAGGATAAGTAGTACCTGCCAGCGCACCGCTCCCAAGAGGCATAATATTAAGCCTTTTGCGGCAGTCAGAAAGCCGCATTCCGTCCCGGCGCAGCATTTCATAATATGCCATGACATGGTGGGCCAAGGTAATGGGCTGGGCTTTTTGTAAATGGGTATATCCCGGCATTACTGTGGTCAGGTTTTCCTGCGCAATGGTAAGCAGGGTCTTGCGCAGAGCTTTGAGCAGGGCGGATATTTCGTCAATCTCATGACGCAGATACATACGGATATCCAGCGCCACCTGATCATTTCGGCTTCTGCCGGTATGGAGACGCTTACCTACATCCCCGATACGGGAGATCAGAATGGTCTCGATATTCATATGAATATCTTCTGCGTCAATTTGAAACTCTATTTTTCCGTCCTCAATATCCTGCCGGATTTCTCCCAGTGTTTTTACAATCAGAGCCGCGTCTTCTTTTGGAATTATCCCTTGACGACCCAGCATCTCTGCATGGGCCTGACTGCCCTCAATGTCCTGGGCATACATCCGGGCATCAAACCGGATGGAGGAATTAAAATCGTCTACCAGTGCATCAGTGGCCTTAGAAAACCGGCCGCCCCATAGTTTTGCCATAATTTTCTTCTCCTTGTGTTTTACATTCCTATTTTTTTATTATACCACGTTTTATCGTACAAGGCAATAGGAACGCAAGAAAAGACTTGCGAAAAAAATGCAGAATATGTTATAATATACAAAAAAACAGGAGCAAGGAGAGAAGAAGAAATGAAAATCAGCAAGCTGCTGCATGATAAAGAAGTAACCGTATCTTGTGAGCTGTTTCCGCCGAAACAGGGAACCGAACTGGAAAAAGCCAAAACCGTAGTGAGGGATATGGCGGCGCTAAAACCGGATTTTATGAGTGTGACCTATGGCGCAGGCGGCACTAACAGCCTTTTTGCCGCAGAAATCGCTGACGAAATTCAAAATGGCAATGGGGTAACTGCCTTGGCGCATTTGACCTGTATCGCCGCAGAACGCCCGCAGGTGCTGGAGACCCTTGGCCGCCTCCGGCAGATGGGAATTGAAAATATTTTGGCGCTTCGAGGGGATCTGCCTGCCGCAGAAGGGATTTCGCTTTCCTCCTGTTATCATCATGCCAGTGACTTGATGAAGGAAATCCGGGATTTTGGCGGATTTTGTATTGGTGGCGCCTGCTATCCGGAATGTCATCCGGAATCGAAATCCTTTGATGAGGATTTAGACAGCCTGAAGAGAAAAGAAGAAAGCGGCTGTGATTTTTTGACCACACAGATGTTTTTTGATAACGATATTCTTTATAACTTTTTATATCGGCTTTTGCGGGCGGAAATCCGTATTCCCGTGATTGCCGGGATTATGCCGGTGACCAATGCCAAGCAGATCCGGCGCATCACCACTTTGTCGGGAACCCTTTTGCCCCGTCGGTTTCGTATGATTGTGGATCGCTTTGCTGACGATCCTGCTTCCATGAAAGAGGCGGGCATTGCCTATGCCACGGAACAGATTATTGACCTTTTGGCAAACGGTGTCAACCATGTTCATATCTACACCATGAACCGGCCGGATATTGCCGGTTCGATTCTGAAAAACCTGTCTTGCATTATTGGAAAATCTTAAAAATCTCTTGCTAATTAATATGCGATATGGTATAATAATAAGGTTAGAGGAATCGTAAAATTTTCCCGTTAGAGACTACAATGAAGGAGAAATTTTCCATGAAAATCCTGTGTGAATGTGACAGATTGAACGAAGCAATTTCAGCGGTGTCCAGGGCGGTTTCTGGGCACAGCAGCTTAGGCGTGCTGGAGGGTATTTATTTTCGTGCCGAAGCAGATGGAACGGTTACCTTGATTGGCAATGACCTTGAAATCGGCATTGAAGCCAAGATTCAGGCTTCTGTTTCCGAGCCCGGCGAAGTGGTGCTTAACGCCAAGCTTATCGGCAGTATTATCCGGACTCTGCCGGCGGATCAGGTTAGCATTGAAGTGAACGAAAAAAACCTGGCATTGATTCGCAGCGGTGCATCCCGGTTTGAAATTGCCGGTTTGCCGGCGTCAGAATTTCCAGATCTTCCGCTGGTGGAATCGGAATATTCTATTGGCATTCCAGGAAATCTTCTCAAAGAGATGATTTCGCGTACCATCTTTGCCGTTGCTGTCACTGATAATAATCCCATTTTAACCGGCTGCCTTTTGGAAATCGAAAAGACTGGGCTTACCATGGTGGCGCTGGACGGTTATCGGCTGGCTTTGCGCCGGGCGGCTATGGAAAATGATTTTGAAGAAAAACGGATGGTAATTCCGGCCAAATCCTTGAGTGAACTGGCCCGAATCCTTGGCGATACCGAAGAAGAGGTGCGGGTGAATGCCACCAGCAGGCATGCTATTTTTATGTTTAGCAATTACCGTTTGGTCACCCGGTTGATTGAGGGCAATTATATTAATTACCGCAGCGTGATCCCGGCGGATTATGACATTGAACTGCTCTGTCCCTCTCATAAGATGGCAGAGTCCCTTCAGAGGGTATCTTTGATCATTTTAAATGATGTGGTAAAAAGCCCGGTAAAGTTCCGGATTGAAGATGGGAACATTAATATTTCCTGTGCTACCTCCGCAGGGTCTGTGGATGACAATATTCCGGTTAATATCAAAGACGCGGCGCTGGAAATTGGTTTTTATCATCGGTATCTTACCGAGGCGTTCCGGGTGATTGATACAGAAGAGGTTTGCATGCGCTTTAAAGCGGCCACCAGCCCGCTTGTGATTCTGCCGCCGGAGGGCGATGATTTTCTCTATCTCGTTTTGCCGCTGCGGCTGCGGGCGGAATAATGCTGGCGCATCGGCTTGTCCTGGAAAATTTCAGAAATTATACCGCACAGGAATTGGAATTTTGTCCCGGCGTGAACATTATATATGGGGACAATGCCCAGGGGAAAACGAATATTTTGGAAGCCGTGTATCTTTTCTCTATGGGAAAGGGCTTCCGAGCAAAGAAAGATGCTGAACTGGTGCAGCACGGCAGGGAGGAAGCCCGTGCCGCTTTGACATTTTCCGATGCCGGAAGGGACTGGGAGGCGGAGATTCGCCTTTTCCGTTCACGAAGGAAAGCAATTTCTGTCAATGAGGTGCCCATTCGATTGACCAGCGAATTGATTGGACGGTTCCGGGTGATCTATTTTGGTCCGGAATATCTTGGCCTCATCAAAGAAGGCCCCCGTCAGCGCCGGCGTAATACAGATATTTTGATCAGTCAGTTGCGCCCCCGTTATTTTTCGGCGCTTTCTGATGTAAAAAAAATTATAGACAGTAAAAATGCGCTTTTGAAGATGGAACGTCCCAACAAAGCCATGCTGGAAATTCTCAACGAAAAATTGGCGTCTATTTCCGGCGAATTGATCGCCTGGCGCAGTCAGTACATTCAGAAACTGAACCAGTACGCTGCGGCTTTGCAGAACGAGATTTCCGGTGGCAGTGAAACGTTGTCTATGGAATATTTGTCCTGCATTGGCGCTGCAGATGGTTTGAGTGCAGAGGAGATTACACAAAAGCTCCGGCAGCGGCTGGAAAATGTGGAGAGAAGAGAATTGGAAAACCGGGAAACCGCGGTGGGTCCGCATCGGGAGGATATTGCTTATTTGATTAACGGCCGGGAGGCCAAAAGCTTTGCGTCGCAGGGACAGCAGAAAACCATTGTGCTGTCACAAAAGCTCAGTGAAGTGGCCTTGATGCGGGAAGAAACCGGGGAAGCGCCTGTTTTGCTTCTTGACGATATTATGAGTGAGCTGGACCGTAAACGGCAAAGCTTTGTGCTAAGTCATATCCGGGATATGCAGATTTTTATTACCTGCACGGATACAGAAGGATTTGCACTTCGGGAAGATACCCGGCTTTTGAAAGTGGAAAATGGAACGGTTAAAATCGTTTCTTAAAATGCAGGAGGAATCTTTATGTATCTGCACCTTGGCAGAGATACCGTAGTCAATACCAAAAATATCATTGCCATTTTGGACTTGGAGAGTACATCCATGTCCAAAAGTACGAGAAATTTTTTGAAAATAGTAGAGGAAGAGGGCTTTGTCCGAAATGTTTCGGAAGAAATCCCCCGAACCGTGGTTTTGTGTGAGATAGACGGTCAGTCTGTGGTCTATATTACAAATATCTCATCAAAAGCGTTGGCGGGGCGGACAGAGCGCTGGGCGTAAGAAGAAAGGTGGAAAAAATGGCACAGGATTACAGTACAGAAGAAAACAGCAGGGAGATCCCGCTGACAGAAGGACACATGACCAGCGTACCAGTAGACACGGAATATGATGAAAACCAGATTCAGGTACTGGAAGGCCTGGAAGCGGTGCGGAAACGTCCTGGTATGTATATTGGCTCTACAAGCAGCCGTGGCCTTCATCATCTGGTGTATGAAATTGTGGATAACGCCATTGATGAAGCACTGGCAGGCTATTGTACCCGGATTGAGGTAGTGATTGAAAAGGATAATTCCATTACGGTTACGGATAACGGCCGTGGTATTCCAGTAGGGATTCACCCTAAGGAAGGGGTTCCGGCGGTAGAGCTGGTATTTACCAAACTGCACGCGGGTGGTAAGTTCGGCGGCGGCGGATATAAGGTATCCGGCGGTCTGCACGGCGTGGGTGCATCGGTGGTGAACGCGCTTTCCGAATTTTTAGAGGTGGAAATTGCCAACGGCGAGCATATTTATTACCAGCGTTATGAACGGGGAAACCGCTGCTCAGAATTACAGCAAATTGGGGATACGGCTAAAACTGGAACCCGGGTGCATTTTAAGCCAGACGGTCAGATTTTTGAAGATTTGGTTTATCAGTTTGATACCCTTTTGCTGCGGCTGCGGGAACAAGCCTTTTTAAATGCCGGAATCCGTATTGTGTTAAAGGATGACCGGGATGACGCGCCGGAAAACCATAAAGAAGTAGACTTAAGATATGAAGGCGGCATCAAGGAATTTGTTCAATATGAAAACCGCAACAAAGAGCCTCTGCATCCGGATGTGATTTATGTCAATGCTGTACGGGAAAACTGTGAGGCTGAGGTGGCCATGCAGTATAACGACGGCTACAGTGAAAATATTATCAGCTTTGCCAACAACATCAGCACAACTGAAGGCGGTACCCATGAAACCGGGTTTAAAGCCGCACTGACGAAGGTGATCAACGACTACGCCAGAAAATACGGGTTCTTAAAGGAAAACGACGACAATTTAAAGGGCGAAGATGTGCGGGAAGGTCTTACTGCGATTATCAGCGTAAAGGTAACCGAAGCGCAGTTTGAAGGCCAAACCAAGACCAAGCTTGGCAACAGCGAAATGCGGTCTATGGTAGAAAAGATGGTCAACGAGAAGCTGGGAGAGTTCTTTGAAGAAAATCCGTCGGTAGCTAAAATTGTGGTAGACAAGGCCATGACTGCCTCCCGGGCAAGAGAAGCGGCGCGGCGTGCCAGGGAAAATACGCGGCGCAAAAGTGCGCTGGAGAGCAGTACTCTGCCGGGTAAGCTGGCAGATTGTTCGGACCGTGACAATACCTATACCGAAATCTATATTGTCGAGGGTGACTCGGCAGGTGGCAGTGCTAAGATGGGACGTGACCGGCGTTTTCAAGCGATTCTGCCTCTTTGGGGTAAAATGTTGAACGTGGAAAAAGCACGTATCGACAGGGTTTATGGCAATGATAAGCTGATGCCCGTCATTACGGCGTTGGGCGCAGGAATCGGAGATGAATTTGATGTCAGTAAAATCCGTTACGGGAAAGTTGTTATTATGGCCGATGCCGATGTGGACGGTGCTCATATCCGCACACTGATGCTGACCTTTTTCTTCCGTTTTATGCGGCCGTTGATTGAAGAGGGTCACGTTTATATTGCACAGCCTCCCCTTTATAAAGTAAGTCGTGGAAAACTGGAAAAGTATGTATATAGCGATGACGAACTGAAGCAGGTGCTCAGCAACGAGTTTGCAGACGGCAAACCGCCGGCCATTCAGCGGTATAAAGGTTTGGGTGAAATGAATCCGGAACAGCTCTGGGAAACCACAATGAATCCGGAAACCCGGATCATGCTTCAGGTGAATCTGGAAGATGCCCGCCAGGCAGACGAGACCTTTACTATCTTGATGGGAGACAAGGTGGAACCCCGCCGGAAATTCATTGAAGATTATTCTTCTACGGTTGTCAATCTGGATATTTAAGACGAAAGGAAGTGCGCAGAATGATTAAACTGGAGCGTACCAGTGTGATGAATTGGGAGGGTGCCATCCGCGGTGCCCGGAATCCCATGAACAGCTGGAATCGCATAGACAGCGCCTATGACAAATCAGGCAATTATATTTTAGGCCCTAATGACCTGGATCTTGCCCGCCGTCTGTGCAAAGCCGGCAGTGATCACCGCAAATTTCTGCGCCAGATTTTTGTGTCTGTGGATATTACTGCACCCATGTACTGGTGGAAGGAATTTGACACCTATAAAGTAGCGACCGTGGCCAATTCCACCAGCACCATGCATAAAATCCACAGCAAGCCGTTTTCTTTGGACGATTTCAGCCATGACCAGATGAGCGCGGAGGCCATAGATGCCATGACAGCGCTGATTGCGGTTTTGGAAAAAAAGCGGCTTCGATTTGTGGAAATGAAGGAGAAAGCGGATTGGTATGATATGATTCAGCTTTTGCCGTCCAGTTATAATCAAACCCGTACGGTGACCATGAATTATGAGAATTTGCTGAATATGTATTTTGCCCGCCGCAGCCACAAGCTTGCTGAGTGGCATGTTTACTGTGACTGGATTTTGACGCTGCCATACACAAAAGAGCTGTTTTTGCAGAATCAAGAGTGAAGAAGCGGCTATAAAACCCTTGTTTTGACAAATAAAAACAAGACTCGAATAAAAGAAAAGGAAAATATGATTTAACAGATATTTTGCTTGACAAAAGAGGAAAATTATATTATGATAAACAAGTAATATCAAGATGAAGAGGTGAAACAAAATGGCTTATACAATCAACGATGACTGCATCAAATGCGGCGCTTGCGCAAGCGAATGTCCGGTATCCTGCATCACCGAAGGCGATGACAAATATGTGATCAACGCGGATGAGTGCATTGAATGCGGCAACTGTGCAAATGTATGTCCTGTAGATGCGCCTCAGGCGTAATTGGTTTTTGCCAATCATAAAACTACAAACAAATGGGTGTGCAAAAGCACACCCATTTTACATATTTCAGCATGGATTATTTTGAAGAAACGGGAAGAGGAGAGAAGCGATGGATCAGGAAATATTTTTAAAGGGAATGTCCCGGCTTGGCGTTTCTGTGACAGAACAGCAGCTGCAGCAGTTTCATACATATTCTGAAATGCTGAAGGAATGGAACGAAAAAATGAATCTGACGGCTATCACGGAGGACAAAGAAATTGCCGTAAAACATTTTTTGGATAGTGTTCTGCCGTTATATACATTGCCGCTTCCCGAAACCGGGCGAATGATCGATGTGGGCACAGGAGCAGGTTTCCCGGGACTGCCGATGAAAATTATGCGGCCGCAGTATGAAATCACCCTGGCAGACGCGCTGAAAAAACGGGTTGGTTTTTTAGAGGCTGTTTGCGGCGAATTGAATTTGTCCGGCGTGTCTTGCGTTCATGGCCGCGCGGAGGAAATGGGAAAGCAGAGCAGGTGGCGTGAAACTTTTGATATTGCTGTATCCCGGGCGGTTGCCAATATGACCGTTTTGTGTGAATATACCCTTCCGCTTGTTCGTGTGGGCGGCGTCTTTGCGGCGCTCAAGGCGGAAAATGCGGAGGACGAGCTAAACCATGCCCGGCCTATGATTGGTGAATTGGGCGGCAAAGTGGAACAGGTTTTAAAAGCCGCACTGCCGGAAAGCGATATTGTCCGCACGCTGATTCTGATACGGAAGGAAAAAAATACGCCATCCCGGTTTCCCCGCAGAGCGGATAAAATCAAAACAGCCCTGCGCTGAGAAATACTTTAACATTGAGATTTGTTTTTTAAATAGAAAATGGCTTGTCTTGAGGTAAAAACCTCGGGAACAAGCCATTTTTCTTTCATAAAAGAATTTCTTGCCAAACTGCGCAGTGTGGCAGGAATTTTTATTTGTAAAGAATTGATTTTTCAAGCTACAAAATTTTTATTCAAATAAATTTTTAAGGTGTATTTTTGATTTGAGAGAAGCGGTGAAGAACTGTTTGATTTGTTCAGTTCAGGAGATATACAAACCACTTTCTGTTTTACAGAGTGCTGCCGGAAACGACGTAATATATTGCTGATGCGACGGCTTTTCCCGCAATAAAAAAAATAGTCAGATAATCAAAAAAACAGTCACTGTACTTCTCTTTTGGCGCGTGCTAAAATAAAATCACAAGATTTATTGCCGTAATGCGGCGGAGTGTATAAAATTTCAATTAGAAAGGATAGGTAGGATATGAAAATGAAAAAAAGATGGTACGTTGGAAGCTTGGCAGCAATCATGGCGGCAGCTATGCTCAGTGGCTGCGGAGGAGGGGAGCAGGCGTCCACCGGCGAAGGGGAAAAACTGACCTGCTGGATGCCTTTGACCAGCAATGCGGCTATGTTGGTTTCAAACTATGGAGAAACCGCATTGGCACAGGAACTGATCAAACGAACCGGTGTTGATATTGAATTTGTACATCCGCCCCAGGGACAGGAAAGTGAGAAATTCAGTATAATTGTTGCTTCCGCTAATTTGCCGGATATCATTGAGTATAACTGGCTGAACTATCCAGGCGGACCGGCTAAAGCGATCAAAGAAGGCGTTATTATTGATATTGCCTCACAGCAGAATTTGGCGCCCAATGTGTTTAAATATCTTAATGAGCATCCGGAAATAAAAAAATTAGCTACGACAGATGCCAATGAATTATTTGCGTTCCCCTTTGTGCGCGGCGATGAGAGCCTTTGTTTTTCCGGCGGAACCATTATCCGTGGAGACTGGCTGGAGGAGCTCGGTTTGTCTATGCCTGAGACAATAGACGAATGGGAAAATGTTTTGACACAATTTAAGGAGAAAAAGGGAGCGCAGGTTCCGTATTCTTCTACTTCAACCGGAAACTTTGCCTATGCGTTTAATACAACGACAGACTACTATGTAGAGGATGGCAAGGTGAAGCATGGGGTGCTGGATCCTGGGTTTAAGGATTATTTGGTTACCATGAATCGTTGGTATCAGAAAGGCTTGATCGACCCCAGCTTTGCAACATTAGATCAAAAAACAATAGAAGCAAATATTATCAATGGCCAGAGCGGTGCCACCACGGGTTCTATCGGATCTGGAATTGGTAAATGGATGGCGGCAGCGCCTTCGGATACCTACTCGTTAGAAGGAGCTCCGTTCTTATCATCAGAAAAAGGACAAAAGCCCAAATTTGGTACATATCAGCTGCCGGTGACCGCTTCTCTGACCGCATTTGACGCCATTTCCACCAGCTGCAAAAATGTAGAAGCCGCTATGAAGTTTTTGGATTACGGGTACTCAGAAGAGGGGTATATGCTCTATAATTTTGGAATCGAAGGTGAGAGCTATGAGATGATAGATGGTTATCCGACTTATACGGAGATTATCACCAATAATCCAGAAGGGCAATCTATGACGGTTGCACTTGCAAACTATACCCGTTCTTATGCAACCGGGCCATTTGTACAGGATAAGAGATATATGGAGCAGTATGCCGCATTGCCGCAGCAGAAGCGTGCTTGGGAAACCTGGTCAAATACAGATGCAGCGGCACATTTCCCGCCCCATTTGTATATGCAAGAAGATGAACTGACAGAATATGCTCAGCTGAACAGCGATGTTGGCACCTATTTAACGGAGATGATTTCCAAATTTATCATTGGTGCAGAACCGTTAGATAATTTTGATACAATGATACAGGAGTTAAAAAACAGAGGGATTGAGCGTGTTTTGGAAATGAAGCAGGCGGCTTATGACAGATATCTTACAAAATAATCCTGGCATCTTGCGCAATAGGATATCTTGTGAAAAGGAGAATTTTGATGGAATTACTGGCATCTAAAAAAAGGCAGAAGGGAAAAGCGCTGCAAAGCTGGCGAAGAGATTTTCGTAAAAATGGTTCGCTGTACTTGCTGGTGCTCCCTGTCGTTATATTTTATTTTATCTTTAACTATATGCCTATGTATGGCGTACTCATGTCTTTTCAGGATTTTTCACCAAGATTGGGCATTGGGGGAAGTGAATGGGTAGGATTGCAGCATTTTCGGCGTTTTTTGGGTTCTACAGATTTTCAGCGTGTTTTCTTTAACACGCTGAAAATCAGTTTCAGTACCTTAATCTGTGAATTTCCTACTCCCATTTTATTGGCACTCATGCTGAATGAAATGCAAAATCGACACATCAAAAAAGTTGTACAGACGCTTTCTTATTTACCGCATTTTATTTCTTTGGTTGTTATCTGCGGTATGATTAAAACGTTTGTGGCAAATGATGGGTTGATCGGCAGTGTGATAGCTCAAATGACTGGAAACAATTCCAGTCTGCTTATGCAGGCAAATAAGTTTCTTCCCATCTATGTGCTGTCCAGCATTTGGCAAGCAGTGGGCTGGGAAAGTATTATTTATTTAGCGGCGCTGGCGGGCGTGGATCCACAGCTTTATGAAGCGGCAGAGATTGACGGGGCCGGAAGAATTCGAAAAATAATCAACATTACACTGCCTTCCATCAGCACAACCATTGTAACCATGCTGATTTTGCGGCTTGGAAAAGTTATGAATGTTGGCTATGAAAAAATTATTTTGCTTTATAATGAAGTGATTTACGATACCAGCGATGTCATTTCGACTTATGTATATCGTATGGGTTTTGAAAATCAAGATTGGGGTTACAGTGCGGCAGTTGGCTTGTTTAATTCAGCCATTAATCTTGTTTTGCTTGTTTTTACAAATACAATTAGTAAAAAAATGAGCGGCACCAGCTTGTGGTAAAGGGGGGATAGAGGTGAAACGTGCAAAAAACAAAATCAAAAAATCTGCGTTCGACAAATGGTTTGATGTCATTAACACAACTTTATTGATTCTATTAGGTATTATCATGCTCTATCCTATGGTATATGTCTTGCTGGCTTCTTTCAGCGATCCCATTGCGTTTATGCGGCATAAAGGGGCTTTGTGGTGCACACAGGGCTTTTCCTTTAGTTCGTATGCAAATGCCTTTGAAAATCCCATGCTGCTCAAAAGTTATGGAAATACTATTTTTGTCGTTATTGTCGGTGTTGTGCTGAACTTAGTTCTGACTTCCTGCGGTGCATATTTCCTGTCCCGCAGAGATGTAAAGCTGCAAAAGGTCATTGCCATTTATATTATCATTACCATGTTTTTCAGCGGCGGAATGATTCCGTTTTATTTTGTCGTCAGAGGACTGGGATTGGAAGATAGCTTATGGTCGCTGATACTTCCTGTCGGTATCAATACTTTTAATTTAATGATTTTGCGGGTGGCATTTGCGGCGGTTCCGGTAGGGCTGGAAGAATCTGCAAAGCTGGACGGCGCTGGACATTTAACTATTTTATTCCGTATTATTTTGCCGGTATCAAAAGCAAGTATTGCTGTCATTGCACTTTATTATGCCGTCACCCATTGGAATTCGTGGTTCAATGCCATGCTCTTTCTCAATGACCGCGATAAATATCCACTGCAGCTGGTATTGCGAGAAATTTTAATCAATAGTGACACCTCATCCATGACAATGGGAGCAGCTGCTTCTGACTTGGAATATGTGGGCGAAACCGTCAAATATGCAGTTATTATCATATCAACGGTGCCGATTCTTTGTATATATCCATTTATTCAGAAATATTTCACAAAAGGCGCCATGATCGGCGCAGTAAAAGGTTGATTGGAGGGAGTTTGAATATGAGACAAAGGTTGAAACAGGGAATTGCATTCTTATGCGCAGTGGGCCTGTTGGGCGGCGCAGCCCAGGCTAACACCTTGATTGATTATGACACCAATACGCGTACACTGCAAATCAAAGGAGATTTTAGCGGCTCCTCTATGGGAACAGCAACATTTACGATTCTTCCGGTTGGCATGAATCCGGAGGACGTAGATCTGAATGCGGCAAATACAGTGGATATGCTTTATCGTACATTGGCCGTACAGGATGACGGCAGTGTAAATAGTACCATTATTTTGCCGGAGGAATTTGAAAACGGACAATATGTACTTCGCACTTATCAGGAATCCTTGCTTAGCACAAATTACTTTGGTTTTGTGGGAACGCCTATTTCGGAGTCTGAGCTGCAGAAAATCAACGGCGCTACAAGCCAAAGCGAAGTTCTTTCCGCATTGCAGTCTCTTGCGGATCTGGGATTGGAAAGCAGTGTAATTAAAGATTATGGAAATTCCATTGCAGAGTACGTATTTTTAAATCGGCCAAGTGATGGTTATAGCAGTACTTCTTTGATGGAAGCGGTTTGTATGGGAGAAGCTATGGGACGTTTGGCAGCAAAAGATATCGGACTGGAAGAGATGCTGACAGCGTACTCTGCTTATGTGGAGATAGATTATGAAGAGGACTTTGTCTCTTTGCCAGATGATGTTCAGAGTGAAATGAAGCGTTTGTTTGCGCAGATGGAGCAGCCCGCAGGGGACTTTAATACATTGTTTGCTGAGACTTTAGAGCTGGCGCAGATGAAATGTGCAGACTCTTTCCTGGTTTTGCAGCAGCTCTATCTTGCGTATGCCGAGCGCAATCAGATCTCCTTGGAGGGATATCAGAATCTGGCAAATGAATATATGCAGGATCAGGTGTTTGTAAAACTTTTGAACAGAATTTCTTCTGTTTCCAATATGGAGGCTGTGCAGGAGCTTTTCCGCACAGCGGTCAGCGAGGTACAGCGTGAGGGCGGTTCTGCCGGAAGTGTTGTCGGAGGAATCTCTGGCGGCGGTTCTGGCGGCGGCTCTGGCGGCGGAATTTCCGGCAATTCTGTAACCTATTTGCCGACGGAGAATGAGCAGCTTGAGGGTTCTCAGACAGAAACAGCGGGAGCCTTTACGGATACGGCGCAGCACTGGGCAGAAGCGTATATTTTGCAAATGAAAGAATTGGGCGCAATCAATGGGTTTGAAGATGGCAGTTTCCGCCCTGATCAAGCAGTAACGCGAGCTGAATTTGTAAAAATGATGTGTGAATTGCTGGATCTGCCGGCGGAAGAAGGGTCGCTTTTTGCAGATGTTGCGGCGGACGATTGGTTCTATGGTGTGGTTTATGCGGCATATGAAAATGGATTGATTCAAGGCACGGGTGAAAACATGTTTTCACCGAATGAAATGATTACCCGTGAGGATGCTGCGGTGATTATGCAGCGGACCTGGCCCATGGCCGCCGGAGAAGAAGCTGCTTTTGCGGATGCATCAGAAATTTCTGATTATGCCGTGGAAGCCATTAGCGCTTTGACCGGGGCGGGTGTTTTGACCGGATATGAAGATCACACGATTGCTCCAAAGGCATCTTTGACACGTGCAGAGGCGGCGGCAATTCTTTGCCGTATCTTGGAGAGAGTAAACGGATAAAGGAGGAGAAAGACAATGATGACGAAGAATAATCGAAAACTTATGGCTTTGCTCCTTGCCATACTATTCACCTTGCCGGGAATTTTTGCTACGGCAGAAGAACCTGCTGCAGAGGAGTCTGCGGAAGCAACTGCGGCAGTTTCACCGGACAGTGACAGGGATACAGAGATTGCTGCGGTTATGGAGTATGTTTTAGGGGAAGATTTTTTCACAGAAGATACGGTAACCAGAGCAGAATTTACTGGTGCATTGATGCGGGCGTTTGCCATTCAAATTGACGGATTTAACAGTGTATTTGCTGATGTAACGGAAGATACTCCATATGCAGCTGAAATTAATGCGGCATATGCGGCTGGAATTATAAGTCAAGCCGAGAACTTTGAACCATTGGCGCCGGTGCAGTATGAACACGCAGTCAAAATGGTAATTCACGCATTGGGCTATGAAGCTGCAGCGGCTTCTTACGGCGGTTATCCGGAGGGGTACATTCGTGCTGCACGCAATATTGATTTGTTAAATCAGGTACCTCGTGAAGCAGGGGCTATGTCGGTCAACAGTGTTCGGTCCATTTTGTATAATTTGCTGACCTCTACCATCCGTTTTACCGGAATCACAGAGGATGGATATGCACGCTATGAGAAAACAGAGGTTGACTATCTAGAGTCTCTTTATCACCTCCGCCGAACAGAGGGCGTCATTACTGCGACACAGTATAATTCCTATCGTCCGGGCACATCTTTTTCAGAAGAGCCAAGCATTGAAATCGATGGCATACGTTATGCAAGTACAGAATGCTCGCCGGATCTGTTGGGAAGAAATGCCTGCGTTTATTATGACAAAGATACCAACTACGCCGAGATAATTATCCCCGTTTATAATCGGGAGGTAGAAGTGGACTTGGAGGACGTCAGCAGTTTGGATAAAGAGGGATTGGTATGTTATGATTCCAATTCGGGAAAAAGCCGTTCTTATCAAACCGCTGGAAGTATTTTGATATACAATGGACGTGCCGTTGAGACTTTGGATTTTTCAAGTGTTTTAGAAAATTCAGGTTCTGTTCGTTTGGTTGACAATAACTGGGATGGAAAATATGAGTATGTGTTTATTACCTGTTACAGCTATTTGTATGTAGACAAAGTGGATGGATGGAGCGAAAGCATTTCGGATCTGCATGCAACAGAAAACAGCATTCAGGCAAATTCTTCTGAAACAGCGTTGATTTTGCTTGGCGTTGATGGAGAAAAGCTGGAGTTTGAGGATGTAAAAAGCGGAAATTTATTTTTAATTGAGCGGTCTATGGATGACGTATTGATTACCGCCCGCTTGTGTGCAGGACAGATCACAGGAACCATTACGCAGGTGACCGGCGACGATGAAATTTATATTGATGAAGAAAAATATGTCCTTTCTTCTTACGCAAAAGCGTATTATTCGGCGCAAATGATACCGGGAAACGAGGGGGTTTTCCTCTTGGGTTATCATAACGAAATCGTGGTAGTAAACAGCGGCGGCAGTGATATGGTGTATGGATATTTGATTGATGCAGCGGAAGATGGAGGGTTCAGCGAAGGCATTCAGTTAAAGATTTATACACAAGGAGGAGAAATTAAGATTTTCCATTTTGACAAGATTCGTTTAGATAATGGACTGAAAAAGGTAGACGGAAAGACGGTTTTGTCAGCGCTCAGCGAAAACAATGAGGTAAAACCGCAATTATTGCGGTATAGCGTCAATGAAAAAGGAGAGATTACACACATTGATTTGGCGGCTACCGATTTTGACTTTGCTGAGCAACCGGAAGATGAAAGAGACAGTTTGCGCCGTTATTCCTTTACCAGCAACGGTGCGGCAGTGACGTCCTTTAATTACCGCTCCGGCGGAAAGTCTTGTGCCCCTTATTTTAATTTGAACGATACTGTTGTATTTTCTGTGCCGAAAGATGATACGGTGAAAACAGCAGAGCCGGACAAATTTCTTATTAGTGATGCAGGAAGCCTGACCAGCAACCGCAACTATGCGTTTGAAGTCTATGACTTAAACGAATACGGGACGGCAGGAGCGGTGGTTCTCAAAGGCGAACATGTGACGCAGGCAAAAAATTATATGATCGAAAGCGTTGCCCATGGCATTCTGCCTGACAACACAGAAGGAACGATCATTTATACCTATGGCTCTCAAAGTTATAAAACGTTCTATATTCCGGAGGAGATCGAGGAAACCTTGCCAAAGGAACTGTGCGCCGGTGATATTATTGAACTGATCACCGATGAAGACAATTTTGTTCAGCAGATTACGGTGGTCTTTGATGCCTCTTCTGGATTGCCTGTCCCCAATACGGCGGCTGGCGGAAGTGTGCGTTTTGAAGTTCCGTCCAATATCAGTTATTTTTATGGCGCACTTTATGCGGTAGACAGCACCTATGCCTATTTGAGCAAGACGGCGGATGGCAGCGGAGGATATCTGTATGATTTCCCTAATTTGATTAATTTAAAGCTGCAGACCAGCAACATGGCAATTATCAATGCAAATCGTAATGAGATTCGCCCTATTACGATAAAAGAACTCAAAGACTATAAATCGTTTGGCAATGAAAATTACTATATTGTGGTTTATCTGAATTACCAGGCGCCCAATGCCGTATATGTCTATGAACGTTAGAAAGGATGGTAGCTATGAGCAAATCAACAAAACGACTGATTACTTTTTTGATTCTGATTGCATTTGGCAGTAGTATCGGTATGCCATTTTCGGCTTTGGCGGCAGAACAGAAGGAAGATACGGTTTTTATCTATTCGGAACCTTTTGACGGGGCAGAGACAAACGGGACACCGGAAACAGTGACGGTAGCCGGGGCAAAAACAAGAGTCATAGAGGTGGATACAACAGATAAGAAGTTTCAGATTATGCCCGGGGCCAAAACAACCATTACGGCTCCTTACTCCACCCAGAGCAAAAAATATATGATTAGTATGGATCTCAGCGGGGATGGAAAAATCAGTTTGGATTTGCTGCTGAAAACCAGCACATCCAATTCTACCCTTCTTACCATTCGGAACAATGTTATTCTGACCAAAGAGGGAAAAGAGGTTGGCAGTGTCAATCCAAATGATTTTACACGGTTGGCAGTTGCGCTCAATTTGAAATCGGGAACCTATGACATTTATATTAACGACAAATTGGTTTTGAACCGTTGGAAACTGCCCACAAATGCAAATTTTAATGGATTTTCTCTTGTCAGAATTGCAGAAATGACAGAGAACCTTTATTTAGACAATTTATATGTTTATGAGGGAACAGAGCCGGTAAGCAAGCTGCCAGCTGCTGCTTTCAATCCGGAAGGCCAGGAGTTTTTGGATTATACAGATGATTTGGGAGATTTTAGCTTTTTCAAGAGTGACTATATTACCCACCGGTATGTGGGATATCCAAATACAACGATTACTCCTAAAACAAATGAGATTATCTGTGAAAAATTTGATTACAAAAATCCCAATAAGGGCGATAAAATTATTTTCAACAAAATCACAGAAGAAGACCTGTTTATTGATGTTACCTCAAAAATTTTTACAACCTATCGAAGCTCCAACGAGTATAAGCATTTTAAAATAGCAGGAGAGTTCATGTGCGACTTTGATGGGGACAGCAGTTTGTATATATATCAGCTGCGGGACACGACAAGTTCAAGCAGTCAAGTCAATCTGTATCCCATTACGATCGACAGCGACGGCAGTGTTAAGCTGATTAACGGCCAGACCCTGAGTGGCGTAGCCGCAAAAGGAAAATGGTTCCGTGTTACCATGTATTTGAATTTGATTGATCATACCATAACGATGTTCTTAGATGGGGACAAAGTATTGGATAATGTGGCGATCTCTAACACGTTAAATACGCTGAATATGATCCGTGTTCAATGCAGAAGCGGGCAGTATACCGGCTCAATGGAAGCCCGCCATCTGGAGTTTACCGGTTTGGCGCAGCCCTATGCAGGACAGCCGGAGGGGGAAGAAACCCGGACGTCTATGTTTAGCAGTGACCAACCTATTGTGGATTATTTAAAGGACAAAATTACCTTCCATTACTATGGAAAGAATATTTACAGCAATGGCGGCAAATTTGATATGACGGCAGAGCCGGTTTATCAAGACGGAGAAATGTATGTAGCTTTAGCGGACTTCAATCGTGCTTATGGGTCTTCTGTCACATTGGCAGGAGACAGCGTCAGCGAAGGCGACAAAACCGTTGCCTTGACCAAAAAGCCGATCAAGCCAAATGGTGTTGATTTGATCCCGGTTATGGAAACAGCATCGTCTTTGCTTGGATATAATGTATTTGACGATACCAACGGACTGGTGATTACTTCGTTAAATAAAATTTACTTTGATGTGGAAGACGAGGTGCCCTATTATAAGCGTGAGATACATACCGGTTATATCGATCGGTTTAGTTCTTTGCAATACATTTATGACTATCTCTTGTTTGATCGTCCCACCAGAGAGACGTTGCTTGCAGACTTTAATGCGGCCACGGATAATGGAGCCAAGCATCCCCGTATTATGGCAGGTGCAGATGATTTTGAACGCATAAAAGAGCAGGCAAAAACCGATGAATATATGAAAAAAGTGGTGGATGATATTATCGGAAAGGCGGACAGTGATTGTGAAGCAGCGCCGATTAGTTATGTCTATCAGGATGATTTGCGTACTACAACAGTGGGAGATCGTCTGCGTGACCGTATGTTCCGTGTTGGATTTGCCTATCAAATGACGGGGGATCAAAAATATGTGGATTGCGCTTGGGCAAATTTGAGTGCACTGGATCATTTCCCGGATATTAACCCTGGACATCCGATTGACACGGGATCTTACGGCATGGGCATTGCAATAGGATATGATTGGTTTTATAATGCTTTCACAGAGGAGCAGCGCCAGAACATTCGGGATAATGCCATGCGCCTTCATATTACGGTTATTTCCGAAGGATTCTATGGACGTTCCCCGGTACGAGGAGGCCCTGATGGAAATATCAACGTTATTGGTTATTACAATAAATGGATCAGTAACTACAATGCCTGGGTAAACGGCGGAAGCGTTTGCATGGCGCTGGCGTTTATGGAGGATTTCCCGGAAGTTTGTACCGATATGCTTTGGCACAGCATCCGAAGCTTTGAATACACCTTCAAAAACTTATATCCGGATGGTTCATGGGTAGAAAGTACCAACTACTGGATGATTGTTGCAAGAAGCATTGCATACGCATTTGCTACCTTACAGGAAGTTTATGGAACAGACTTTAAATTGTCGTGCTTCCCTGGAACAAAGGAAACGGGACCTGCAAACCTGGCGCTGCGCAGTATGCTGGGCTCTTATAACTATCATGACTGCGGTTCAGAGAGTTCCTATGCGAATTTCCCAATGGCATTTTTGGGGGTTTATTTTGATCAGCCGGAGCTGTTGGCAGCACGTAAGGCAACGATTACACGGGGTTATGACAGCCGAATGACCAATAACACTGCAGATGTGTTTGACGCTTTGTTCTATGATCCGTCTGTAACGATTGATCAGATTAACATCATGCCCCGCATATATACTACCCGTGGCTTGGAGATGTTTGCGGTTCATGAGGACTATACCAAATATGACGGACTTTTCCTGGCGGCACACGGCGGTCCGGTTACCTTCTATCATTCTCACAATGATAACGGTGACTTTAACTTTGACCTCAATGGTGTTCGCTGGGCCTGTTCGCTGCCGGCAGAGGATTATAACTCGAGCTTGTCTTCCTCTCAAAAGTACCGTGTGCGGACCGAAGGGCACAACACCATTACCATCAACAATGGCAGTACCCTGAATCAGATTGGGGATACATATGATCCTCTCATTAAGAGTGAAGAAGGAGAGGGCGGCGCATTTGGCGTTTATGATTTGAGTGAATCGTATGCTGATGCAGATAAGTTTTTGCGTGGTTTTTATGTTGGTGACAATTACCGCAGTTTGACCATTCGGGATGAAATTGAGCTGAATAAGGATAATTCAGAAATTTACTGGTTTATGCACACCCAGGCGGCTGCACAGGTGATTGACGACCGTACAGTGATTCTTTCCAGTAATGGGCAGTCTCTCACCTTAAACTTTGAAACAGACGCAGACACGGCAGAGGTGTCGATTATGGATGCAGTGCCGCTGGAAACTTCTCCGCAGGGGGAAGGGCAAAATCCAAATTCCGGATATCGTAAAGTTGCGATTCGCCTGGTTGGAAGCGGAAAAGTAAATCTGACCGTTCGATTGGGTGAATTTGCGGGGGTAGTAGACCAGACTCCTATTGATGAGTGGAAAGCGCCCGGATACTCTGATCAACTTGCAGGCAATGAAGATTACAGCTATATTCTTCGGATAAATGGTATGGAGTATGATGGCATTTCCAGTGTTCCTGTTGTGGATCCGGAAAATTTGCCGACCTTCGAAATCGTGCCGAAGTCAGATGGAATGACAGCAGAAGTGGTAGTTTCTGATTCGCTGACAACAGCCAATACCGTGCGTATTTATAATGCCGATAAAACACGGTATAAAGTATTTATCTTGCCGTATAGTACCATGCAGGGTATTAAAGATATTGCTTATGATGAAATTCCGATTGTCGACTGGTCCGTTTCTGCAGAGCCAGAGAAAGAAAACATTGGAAAAAATATGTTTGATAATGATTTTGCTACTCGTTGGACGACGCTAAACACTGGAGAAAACGCAGTCTTTGATCTTGGATCCGTACAGGAAATTGACGGGCTGGCGGCAGGCTTCTGGCAGAGTGGAGCAAGACAATATTACTTTGATTTGTATGTTTCTGATGACGGCACCAACTGGAATTTGATTGATACTTTCAGCTCTGAGCTGGGTGCAGAAGATTATCAGGTATTCAAGTTCAAAGATGTGTCAGGCCGGTATATTAAGCTGGTTGGCCAGGGCAATAGTGCAAACGTCAATACCAATGTATTGGAATTGCGTATAGTGCGGCTAAAGGAGGCGTATCGTGTTGATTAAACAGAAGCATTATTTTAAAAAAGTTATGGGGATTTTATTGGCTGCCGCTGTACTTTTGAGTACAGCGGTGCTCCCGACGGCTGCGGCGGCAGAATCGATGGTTATTGAAGATTTTGAAACAATTACGGACATATCTCAAAACGCTATCTTCATATATCGCCCCACCAATCAAACCACAGATCCTGCCCAAGCTTATGCAAATATTGTTGACGGTGCCCTGCATTTTGGCAAAACAGTGGGAGGTGTGCATGAGCTCCGGGTTGATTTGGCCAGTGCAATCGGATCCATGAAAGACTATACCGTCAGTTTTGATTATACCGGAACGTTTTCGGGAAGTTCGATGAACATCAAGCTGGGCGGATGCTTTGCTTTTGAAAATGCGGCCGGTGCTGGTGTTGGCCATCCCAATCCTCCCGCAGAAGAGGAGTATCGGCACGTATTCCAGTGGTGGAACGGGGATCCAGCTGTAAAAAGCTGGGATAAGACAAATATGACCACCTATGATTTATCAAAACCTGTGCGCATTGATTTGGCAGTAAGAAATCAGGAAATGGTAGACGTTTATATCAATGGTGAGTTGATTCGGGAAGGTTTGCTCTATCGAGAGTCGCCTTTTACGCAGCTGCATCTTCAAATGAACAATGGCTTACGGGGAGAAGCTGTGCTGGATAATTTAACCATAACCGAAGGCAGCCAGCCGCCGGTATCAGAAGATGTGCTTTACACCCAGGATTTTTCTAATATTTTGGATATTTCCGAGGATCCGGTCCTTTATCTTAAACCGGGAAGTTCAGATGCTGCGGCCACAATAGAAAATGAAGTGCTGAAATTTGGCAAGACAGAAAAAGGGGATGGAAAAGAAGCATGGGTTGGTGCGGAATTTGCTGATCTGCTGACAGGTATTGACGATTATCTGGTATCTTTTGATTTGCAAAATAATTTGGAAGAAGGCGGAAGCTTTAACCTTCGGCTGGGAGGCTGTATTGTGATCCGCCCCCAGACAGATAATACCATTATTGTTGGATGGCATGATGGCACTGCCTGGCATGAGGAAGACAGGACAAAATATGATGCAGAAGGCGGCGCAAACATTAAGCTGGTTATCCATGGGCGCAGCTTCATGGATGTTTATGTCAATAATATTTTGGCAGTTGCCGATGTTCCGCAGCGGCAGACGGCTTCTTATACCAAGCTGGATTTTGAGATGAGCAAAAATACCGTCGGGGACATTTATTTGGATAACTTGCTTTTGACCACAGATACGACCGTAGAAGAAGAGGAACCACCGGCTGAAGAAGAAATTGAAAATGCGGTAACTGCCAGCGATATGCCTGTTGTAGGTGCACCGGAGGTTGCAAAGGAGAATTTTGATCTCTATCTGGCCATCGGCCAGTCCAATATGGCGGGCCGTGCCGAGCTGGAAGCGCAGGATAGAATTTTTATCCCCAACGCATACCTTTTTAATGCAGATGGTGCATGGGAAAGAGCACAGGCGCAGTACTACGAAGGTAAATGGGAAGGCATGAACCGGTATTCTACCGTACAGAAAAATGATCTGCAAGGCCTCAGCCCCGCTTTCTATTTTGCCAAAACATTGGCGGAAACGGTTGGGGAGGAGCATAAGATCGGTATCATCAGCAATGCACGAGGAAATACAAAGCTTGCCCAATGGCAAAAGGGATATACAGCAGATGCGGGAATAACAGCAGAGGATCAGGCGGACTATGATTTGTATGAAAATGCTGTAGAACGTGCAAAGGCAGCCGTTGCCGCCGGAGGAACGCTGAAAGGTATCATTTGGCATCAGGGCTGTGCGGATTTGGGAACCGATACAACCACATACATTAATAATTTTAAGCAGATGATAGAAAATCTGCGCACGGATTTGGGCGCTGCAGATTTACCGGTTATCATTGGTGAGATCCCGGGGTATGGCAGAGATACCACAACCATCAATAACCGTATGTCTTTCAACCAGCGGATTATTGCCAAACTGCCGCAGGAAGTCAGCAACTGCTGGGCAGTCAGTTCGGCAGGAAGCCGGGACAAAGGTGACCTGACGCATTTTGATGCAAAATCGCAGAGACGGCTGGGTAAATTATATGGTCAGGTAGCGTTGGAGCAGATTTATGGCATTGCACCTGAACTGGACAATGCGGTGCCGCTGCAAAATGTGACAGCTGGCGGAACAAACGGCGCTGCGGCAGCTGACACGGTTGCAAATATACAGGATTGGAGCAATGCGTCTACTTATTGGACAGGAGCAGTGGGAGACAGCTGGGAAGCAGATTTCGGCGGCTCTCTTACGCTGACAGAACTGCGTTCATATTTCCGTGACCCGTACAATACTGTGGTGCAATACAAAGTTTATTTGAATCAAAACGGTGTATGGAATCAAGTGATTGACAACAGTGGAATTACCGCATACGAGACAGTGGATATCAATGGCGCAGTGGTAGATGTTTTTGAAACGCCCGTATTGGCAGATGCAGTTCGGTTTGAAGTCACAGGGGTTCTAGACTATAACGGCCAGGCGATGGATAGTATGGGCAGCCATGAATTTGTTGTTTATACCTCCGATTTGATTCAGGGAACAAGAGTGGCTTTTCTCGGATATTCCGGGGAGGCAGAAATTCCAGTCAGCGAAGCCGATACGATTGAACTCACTGCGGCTTCTCCCAGCGGCATTCAGGACATCAAAGTCTATGCCAATGGGGTTTTAATACAGACGCTGACGGAATCCCCCTATTTGCTGAACATCAGCGAACTGGGAATCGGCAGGACAGAACTTCGGGCAGTGGCGACAGCAAAGGATGGAATTACGGCGGAGGCAACCCTCAGTTTGACCATTGCAGGACTGCTGGATCATTCGCTGGTGGAAGACAGCACCTTTGAAACAGAGACAGGCACTACGCTGAAATCCGGCATTTTGCTTTATCCGCAGCGTGGTTATGTCAAGGTAGAACAAATTGATGAAGAGCATGGCAACAGTTTGCTGGTGGGCATTGAAACAGTCAATGAGGAATATTCATCGGGGAATTTACCGTATATCAATATCCCGCTGGGAGGAATTGCGGATGAATTTTCGGTATTCTGTGATCTGTATGTGGATGCAAAGGATACTTCGGGAGATAAGAGATTTTCCCTCTATCAGGCAAGCGGCAATGAAATGGTTCTATTGCGGTTCAGAGATCAGATGACCCTGAGCAACAGCAATACCAATCCAGTGGATTATGAGACAGGCAGATGGTACAGTTTCCGTATTGATATTGATATGGCCAACCATACGGCGGTCGTTTTCCGTGATGAAGAACAAATTGGCACCATTGCTTTGGGTGCATCTATGACTGCGGCAAACTATATTCGCCTGTACGGGCCTCGTAATGATACCGTCCCGTCCTATACGGCGATCGACAACCTGCGCATTGTAAAATATTTCCGGATACCGTCTATTCTCTCGGTGGATGAGGATAATATTGTGTCGGCAAGCGCAGAGAGTTTTACCGTCCAGCTGGATGACGTGGTGTATGGCAGCAGTGTCAATGCAGAGAGTGTTTGGCTGCAGGATAATATGGGCGTCAAAACCTCTGTCAAGGATGCGAAATGGTCAGAGACGGATAAAAGCATTACGGTTACACCTGCCCGGAAACTTGCATCGGGAAGCAGTTATCAGTTTGTGTTGGGCGGCGATGTGGAATTGAGCGCCGGCGTGCCCATTCGCTATCCTGTCCGTGCGGCGTTCCGCACCGAAGCAGAAGGGGTAGAGATTCAGGAAGCACTGATTAGCGAAGAAGCTGGAACAAAAAAGGCGGAGGTTACCCTTTATAATGCAACCGACTCGGCAGCAGAGGGATTTGTGGTTATGACCCTCTGGAATGGCAATGAATTCTGCGGTATGGCAGTACAGGCCTGCAATCCGGCAGCGGGTGCAACCCAGGAGATTGTCTTAACGCATGCGGCTCCGGCTGGTGCAACCGTTGAGCTTGTGGTGTATGACAGCCTGGATTTACCCCAGATGCTTTGCGGCAGTGTCTACAGAGGACAATGATGCTTTTGGTTTGCCGCAGGGATTTTTCCCTGCGGCAATAAGGTAAATTTTTGGGAAGGAGTGTGGCTTATGAAAAAAAGAATTTTAGGTGGTATCATATTGACAGCTATGCTGTTTTCCTGCACTTTTTTTCCAGCTGCTGCGCAGGAGCAGCAGACGGTGGTTTGGTCACAGGATTTTGAGAGCGGCGCCATAACCGATGCCTCCGGAGCGGCCGCGCTGAAAGCGGCCGACGATGTTTTTGAGAATATCAAGGAATCCCCATTGGCCAATACAAAGGATGCAGTGGTACAGGAATATAACAAGACCCGATATATTCAGGATTTTGAAGCAATTTCAGAAGCGGATATCGGAAGCAGCGGCGCAGAAAAGACCGCCAACGGAGTTGTCACACGGAGCGGCCGCAGCAAAAAGGAGGAGGGTTTAACCGTAACGGTAAACCGAAAAACAAACTCCGAAAGTTATGACGGTGTGTGGGAAATTGCCGGGAATCAGCTGCACTTTCGTAAAACTGTTTCAGGAATCAGTAGCAACATAGCATACTTTGATTTTGCCTCCCATATACCGGAAACTGGTGATTATGAAATTGCGTTTGACATAAAGCCCGGCCTGCAACAAGCAAACACCAATGTCATCATCGCATTGGGTGCAAATTTTTCTGTTACGGCGTCTACCTCTGACGCCACACAGTGCAACCTGGGATATCATAACAAAACAGAATGGATATGGACAGAGCAGACCTATGATTTCAGCGATTTTCGGCATCTTAAGCTCCGAGTCAAACGCCAGGCAGAGGGTCTGCCGCTGGTCGATTTCTATCTGAGAAATGCAGATGGGGAAGAGGAGCTGATTTTCAGCGATGTGCCCTATCGGTATGCTTCTACCACCAAAGAAGTCACTCGCCTGGAGCTTATCGTTGGGAGATCGCTGACCGGAGATTTTTATTTTGATAATTTCTGCCTATCTCAGACAGAGGTGCCCGATGGGGAAGGACATTTTCTTGAGATGTCCAAGTATACCAGAAATAACCCGTCCTTTAGCCTTACGAATTTTTCACAAAAACTGGGAGGCGCAAAATCCTATACGCTCACCATGGATGTCAAGCCAAGCTTAATCCGAGGAAGTGTGAACCTGGCGCTGGGGGTGTTTTTGGAGCTGACCTACCGTGACCCCCAGACCTATTCTATCTCGTGTAAAACGGGTACTTTATCCGAATTGCAGCCTTTAAAGGACGGACTTCCCATGAATCAATGGATCACAGTGAAGTTTGTGGTTAAAAATGAAACAACGGCAGACGTCTATGTGGGCGGAGAATTGATTGCGCAGGATTTACAGCCCCGGCTGAAAAGCGAAGGCGCACAGATTCCCTATACCAATTGGAAAAATTTTGGCGTGCAGCGAAACAACGCAATGATTGGTGCGGTTTATTTTGACAACTTTGCGCTGTACGCCGAAGCCAATGTTGGCGACCCGGTGGTTTTGGTAAATGGTGCAACGGATGATAAATTTGCCAAAGGGACCCTGCAGGTAAAGCTCCCGGTACAGGCCTTTCAATCCACCAAGTCTGTGCAGCTTCTGGTTGCACAGCGGGACGCATCAACCGGGACATTGATGCAAGCGGCACTGGAGGATGCAGATATTACTGGAAGCGGTCAGGTGGAAGCCTCCCTGGAAATTACAGAGCAGGAGGGAACACTGGTGCAGGTATATATCTGGGATGGAGACGCCCAGCGGCCGTTGATTCCTGCCATCACCATGGAGCCATATTCCGAGACAAAAATTGAAAAAGTACAGCCTGTTTATCCCAGTTATGGAAGCCGTGCAGTGACCTTTAGCTATGATGACGGTGTTGTGCAGGATGAGCGTCTTGCCGCCTTGTTTGAAAAATATGGAATGAAAGCTACTTTTAACATCGTACCAGGCAAGGTGGAGAATGGACAGGCAAATGTGCTGACGGAAGAACAGATGAAGACCGTTTATCAAAATCACGAGGTGGCAAACCATACCTATTCCCACAGGCCGCTCTTTTTGATGGAAGGGGAAACTTCTCAGGATTCCCAAGGCGGCACGCTGAAGGGCGTGTCGCTGGAAACAGCTGTGGAAGAAATAGAAAAGGGAAGGGAGTGGATTTTGGATCATTTGGGTGTCACTGTGCAGGGACTTGCCTGGCCCAATGGAGCTCCGGGGAATCGCACGGATTATCAGGAACTGCAGAATGCTGTCCGGAGCGGGCATTTCTATACCCGATGGAAAGAAAGCGGAGACTTTGCCCTGCCGGAAAACTGGCTGGAATGGGATTCTACCTGTCATCATCGTTCCATGCCTCAGTACACAGAAAAATTTTTGAGCATGGAAAACGGCGGTGATCTGCAATGCTATTTTGTCTGGGGGCATGCATACGAGTTTGATCAAAGCGGCGCAGCCCTGACCTGGGAAGAAATGGAACAGCAGCTGCAAAAGCTTGCGGCAGAGCCGGATATATGGAAGGCGTCCAATGGTGAGATTTATACATATTGCAATGCCGTTCAGATGCTCCGACAGGAAGGAAACATACTGAAAAATCTATCTGACCTTACCTTGTATGCCTATGTCAACGGCCAAAAAATTTCCATTCCCGCCGGTGAAAGCTGGCAGTATGGAGACAATACCGAACGGCCGACAATTGCATGCTGGGGAGATAGTCTGACTTACGGCCAAGGAGCCACAAAACAGGAAAATGCGTATCCGGAGGTGCTTGCGCAGCTTTCCGGCTGTCAGGTATATAATATGGGTGTTCCGGGAGAGACCGCCATGACCATTGCGGCCCGTCAGGGTGCAGTAGAGATCGTACTACCGGAGGGATTTACCATTCCGTCCGTTGGAAGCGTGGAGATTCCCCTTGCAGATATTGTTATGGACGGGAAAACAGTGCATTATCTGCCCACGGAAAATGACGGGAAGGTGATCCCCCGAAATGCCGAACTGGGAGGTTGGAACCCTGTCACCATTTGCGGAGTTAAGGGAGTGCTGACTGTGGGGGTGGATTCCACGGTTTGGCCCAGAATGCTGAGCTGGGCACGGTTTACCAGAGCACAGGCCGGCACTAAAGTCCAGGTAGAGGCGGGAGAAAAACTGCTTTGCTATGGACAGTCTGTGGAAGCGGATGTAAATGTGTTTTTCACAGGAACCAACGGCGGATGGAACACCGGCAACACTGTGGCAGAGGACAATCCCGGTGATGCGGAAGACTTGGCGGCGCTGATTCAAAGCCAGATTGCCAAAACACCCAATCCGGATCAATATGTTGTGGTTGGATTGATTGGCGGGAACGAAGCGGATTGGGTGCAAACAAAACAAATTCTTCAGGATGCATTTGGGGAGCATTACCTGGATGTAAAATCATACTTGGCCAGTGAACAGGCACTTCGGGATGCGGGGATGGTACCCACCGAACAGGATCGGACAGATCTTGCAGAGGGGCGGGTTCCCACTTCCCTGCGGACAGATTCGGTACATTTAAACGATGCAGGCTATCGGCTGCTTGCTCAAAAAATTTATCAAAAAATGATGGCATTAAAATATATATAAAAAATTATAGTATCGGAGAGAGAAAAATGAAAAAACCTATTATTAGTTTTTTGGTTGCATTAGCTATCATGTTTTCTGTGCTGGGCTTACCCGCCTATGCAGCGGAAGAAGATGCTGGTATCGTGGTTTATCAACAGACTTTTGACGATATTTTAAACAGCCAGGGCGTTGGTTTGACCGATGCCAAGATCAAGGAGAGAGATACCACGTTTGCTATGCTTGGAAGCAGAAGCGAGTATGGTGCAAGCGCGGCAGTTGTCCATACGGTTCATGAAGGAAGCCGCATTATTGAAGATTTTGACAGCATTACTTCACTGGATCAAAATAAAGTATTGACCCTTACCAATAATGTTGGCGCAGATGGTGCGCAATGCTATATTAAAGATAAAACGCTGGAAATAGTGAAAACGGGAACGGGAACCAGTAAGACGGTGGTTCTTAAAGCGGAATTGGGCGGATATGCAGGATCTTCTCCATCTTACGCCGTGGAACTTGACCTTAAGACGTTGTTTGATAACGAAGGATTGACGGTGCAGTTTACCATAGGCGCTGATATGGCCTTTCGGCAGGTGAAAGAACAGGGAAACAAGTGTACGTTTGAATGGTGGGATGGAAGCTGGGTCAAAGATGAAGAAAATTTATATGATTTGACTGATTTTCAGCATCTCACTTTTGTAGTCAATGCGGACAAAACGGTGGATGCCTATATCGGCTCCGGGGCAGAAAAGAGACTGCTGAAGGAAGGGATGCCGCAGCGTGGTAGCACTTCATTTACCACCCTGTCGTGTATCATGGGAGCTTCGCTAAAAGCAACCACGTATGTAGATAACCTTACATTTACTCCTTTGACGGAGCAGGAAGAAGGGCAGGATACATTTCAATATCCGGTTTTGCGGCTGGAAAAAATGGCAAAAGGAACAGGGTCGGCCGCAGAAAGCAAAATGACCTTGGATCCGTATCTTTGCGGCGCCAAAGAGTATACTTATTCGTTTGACCTGCAGTTAAACGCTTCTGCCGGATACAGCGTCAATATTGCCAATGGGGCTTTTATACAGCTTGCTTACACCGATAATGGATATGATGTGAAGGAGTATATACCAGATGGTACCGGCGGGGCCGTGGCCAATGAGGCTTTAGGGACCTATCCCTTTGATAAGCCTACGAATATTGCCTTTCGTATTCATGCCGATGAGGGGACAGCAGATCTGTATATTGATGGGGAAATGATTCAGGCTGGAATCAAACCCCGATATAATTATCGGTTTGAGGACTGGAGATTTACCATCAACAACTCTTCGGTGGGTACGGCCTATTTGGATAATTTCACGCTGACTCTCCATGATGTAGAGGCAGTAACAACTTCTGCAACAAAGGATACCGCCCAAATTGATTTTGAGGATTTCACCCCTGGTGTGCTTCAAACTGGAACCGGCGGTTTTGTCGCAGACAATACACCTGCACTTGGATTGATTTCTGTGACCAATGCACCGGAAGATACAGAAGGAACCAGCGCAGAGCATGGCAAGGCGCTGCGGATGTATAGCGCAATTAAGGGAGACAGTGCACATCCGTCTACCTATAATCTGTCACGTAATTATAAGCATTTGCTGACAGATGCGCTGGAATACACCACTTCCTTTGACCTTTTGCTCACTGGAGATCAAAGTTATAATATTGCAGAAAGAAGCACAGGCGGCGGTGGATTTAAGCTTAATTTTGATTTGGCGCAGGGCATTCTGATTAAGTATCAAATATTAGATCAAGAGGGGAAGGCAGAGTGGATAACCGCAGAACAAAAATTCACTCCCAACACCTGGTTTAACGTGAAATATGTGGTCAATACAGAGACGCAAACGGCTGATTTTTATTATAACGATACATTGATTGCTGAAGATTTGCCTTGCATTTCCAATAGCCCGTTTGGCGGATTGGTTATTTCCACCAACAACGGGACGGTTGGTGAACTGTGGTTAGATAATTTCAGTATGACAGTGAATCAAAAAGCGGCTCCAAAATCTTCTGTCAGCGGCACAGTAGAAGGCGAAAATTTACAGCTTTCGGCTTATGTGTCAGAAGATGAAACAGGCGCACAGGTGTTTGTAGCGTATTATAATACAGATGGAAGGATGACAGGCGCTGTCGTAAAAGATTGTGCGGCCGGACAGGAACTAAAGGAAAGCGTCTCGGTTCCTGCCGATATAGCGGAAATTAAACTATTCCTGTGGTCGGATTTGGAGCCGCTGTGTGAAGCGACGGCCATCTCTGTTTCGCAATGATAAACGGACAAGTGGTAAATCCATTTGCTATGCTGCAAAGGAAAAACCATGATAGTTCGTAAAGAGTCCATCCGTGCGGGGTTTTCAAACCCCGCACGGCTGGCCGTTTTTGGGGCAGTCATCAAAGTCAGGACTTTGCAGACGTACCAACTGCCCTGTGGAAATCATGAGAGAACCGCTTTGGTGCGTTTGCTGATAGGAATAAAAAACGCTTCTCTGATTTGCCGTTGCTTTTTGATGTATCACGAACAAAGATAAAAGAAAGGGCTCCTTATCTGCCCAGGATAGGGTGCAGAAAAATTATAATTGCTGAGAAATATGGGCGGAAAGGCTATGAAATTTTATGAATAGTATCAAGGAATCAAAAAAACCGATTGAATTTGCCTGCGAAATGTGCGATACTGTAATTCGTACCTATTCTGTGGAAAATTTACCTGGTCCAAAAGATCGTTTTAATTATATTCAAGGGGTTTTTCTGTTAGGAATGCAGCGTTGTTATCAGCTGTGCGGCAAGCAGGAATATCTGGATTATATCAAAGCCTGGATGGATTATATGATAGAAGATGACGGTACCATCCGGTGCCAGCAGGCGCTGCTGGATGATTTTATGCCTGCGGTGCTTTTGATTGATTTATACCGCTCGACCGGGGAGGAAAAATATAAAATCGCACTGGAAAGCACCATTTGCAGGCTCAAGCACTGGCACAAAAATCGTTACGGCGGTTTTTTTCATAAAGAAATTACGCCCAATCAAATGTGGCTGGATGGCCTTTTTATGGCGGGACTGCTTCTGACAACCTATGCAGAAGAATTTGATCAGCCGGCGTGGCTGGACGAAATGTATGATCAGGCGATGCTGATGCGAAAATATATTTGCGATCCCAAGACGCATTTGTACTACCACGCCTGGGATGCAGAGCATGTGCAGGAATGGGCAGATCCAAACACCGGACTGTCATCTGAATTCTGGGGCAGAGCCATGGGCTGGGTGGCGGTTGCACTTTGCGATATGCTGGATCATTTTCCCAAAACGCACCCCGGCAGACAGGATCTTATTGATATGCTTTCTGAATTGCTGGAGGCAGTGGCAAAATATCAGGATGCCGAAAAAGGACTTTGGTATCAGGTGATTAACCGGGGAGATGACCCGGAAAATTGGTGTGAAACCTCTTGCTCTTCTCTGTTTGCTTATGCGTTTCATAAGGCAGTACGCATGAACTATATTCCGGCTCAATATGCCGAGACAGCACAAAAAGCCTATGATGGAATTGTGCGTATTTTGCGCAGAGATGAGACAGGAATTGTCATTCCCGAAATTAGTGTTGGAACAAATGTAATGGATTATGCCGGGTATATTGCCCGGCCGCGGATGGAAAATGATAATCATGGGACGGGAACTTTCGTGCTAATGTGCTGTGAATTTGCACTTTGACCGTTTCATATGGTACGGAAAAATGAGGCTAACGGTAAGGAGAAATCTATGAAGTTATTTACATCTGGAGGAAATCATAAAATTGTTTTTGCTTGGTTTGTCTCTTATATGCTTATCCTGTTTTTTACAAGCTGTGTAAACTTTATTGCGTATATTCCAATTGAACAACGTATGGAAGAACAGAATAATCATTATGTAACGGAGCTGCTGGAAAATCGAAAAGAAGAGATGGATAACCTCAGAACGCTGGTGAACAATGCCGCTGTTGAAATTTCCCATAATGAGACCATCAACAGACTGGCATTTTCTACGGAAAATCTTTCGGGCAATAATTACTATCGTGTGGTAGAGGCGGCAGAGGCTCTTGCGGTGTATAAAACCATTGAAAGCGAATTCCAAAACGTGTATGTCTATTTTCATAAGCTGAATTATTGTGTAGGATTAAATACAAGCAATATTGCACAGTCCTATTTTAAGGTGCAGTTTGGAGATCGGCAGATCAAGCAGTCGGATTGGATGAGCTTAATGATTGAAAATCACAACGGAGAGTTTATTGCGCTGCCTTCTGAAAGCGCAGATTATCCCGAAACGGTGCTATATCTGCTATCCCTTTATGGAACAGAACGTTTTGTGCCTGCTGCAACCATTGTAATAGAAGTAAATAGTGATAAATTCACGCCTGCATCAGGTGCAGAAAGCTATAATGAAGCATTTTTCATTATTAACGCAGAAGGAAAGGTCTTTCCGTTTGGAAATCCCACTGAGGAAGCACGAGTACAGGAAATTGCCGATACCTATGGCGTTGCGGACGGTATTTCCACTGTCGGCAAGCAGATTATGATTGCCAATCATTCCGAAAACAGCGAATGGAAGTATCTCTATCTGGTGGACAAGTCGGTTTTTCAAAGCGGAATTCGTGCTGCCCGGCGATGGATTATTACACTGAATATACTGGGCATTTTTGTGGTAATCTTCATTGCCTTTTTATTTGCTCGAAAAAATTATCAGACGGTTCAGCAGATTATCAACCTGTTTGGTTCACCCCAAAAGTCAGAGGAGTCCGGTTTCCGATATATTGAAAGCCGTATCTCTGACATTGTTGCTGAGAATCAGGCGTACAGCAAGATTACAGAAAAGCTGCAGGATAACGTAATTCGCAGCGCTTTTCTTTCCCGTCTGCTCAATGAGCGGGTACATATCAGCAACAAAGAGGAAATGTTAGATTCTTTAGGAATTTCTTTCCCGTATCCATTGTTTCAGGTAGTATTATTTTATATTGAGATTAATGATGATATGTTCTTTGACAACAAAAACGATGATACCGAGGAATCTTATCGTTTAGCACGGTTGATACTTACCAATATTTTGGGAGATTTGCTGGCGAAGGAGGAAATTGTTGCAGAATATTGTGATGTTGAGGGAATGCTTGCTGGGATAGTCAATTTAAAAACAGAAGAACATATTGATAAATTTAAAAAAATCATACAGAAGTTACAAGAATTTCTGCTTAGTAATTTTAATATTCGATTTATGGCAGGCATGAGTGACTCGTATACAAATTCCGATGATTTGCCGCACTGCTATAGCGAAGCGATGTCCTGCATGGAACAGTATTTCTTTTCAAGCAATGATGTGGTTACTTATTCTGAACTGGAAAATACGGAATTGACGGATTGTTACATTCCAAGAAACATGGAAGAGCAGCTGGTCAATGGAATGAAGGTTGGAAATTATGAAATATGCGTAAAAGTATTGGATCGGATTTTTCAGGAAAATATTTTTGCCTCCAATCAATCTGTACAGGCGGCAAAAATTGTTTTATACGAGCTGACAGCCATCATGATTCGCACCATTGCTGAACAAGGCATCATTGATGATGAAAATGCAATATCGGATTTGATTCATATGGTGGATAACATTGGCGTGAATATGGACGCCAAAGAAATTACACGTCGCCTGCAAGGCGTCATGCAAAGCTTTTGTACCAAACATAAACAAGAAACGGTACAAAAAACAGATATATTGACCGATCGGGCCAAATTGTTTGTGGATGAACATTATATGGAACCAGCATTGACCGTTGCGATGATTGCAGAGAACTGCAATGTGAGCATGGCATATCTTTCCACTAATTTTAAGAAAAGGTATCAGAGCGGACTTTTGGAATATATTAATTTGGTGAGGATTGAGCATGCCAAAAAAATTTTAGAAGATTCCAATGACACCATGGAACGTGTGGCAGAGCTGGTGGGATACAGCAATATGCGCAGCTTTTTCCGAATGTTTTCAAGATATGTGGGGACATCACCGAATCGTTACCGTGCTATGATGCTGGCAAAGAAAAAGGAGAGTACGTAATGAATAAGAGGGTATTGTGTTGGGTAGCTTTTTTGATCCTGCTGTGCAGCGGTACTGTTTTGGTACAGGCCTTGGAAGACGGCACGGCGGTGTATGAACAAAACTTTCAGGGCATGGCTGGTTTTGACGGTGCCCAAATCAAGGAAGCCGATTCTCTTTTTTCTTCTATTGGAGAAGATGCTTCTTTGGGCGCTTCTGCACAGATCATTGACAAAGCGACACTTGGTCTGCCCCTTTACATAAGTACGCCAGGAGGAGAAATGCCTGCGTTTACAGATGATTTGGGAGATTTTAGCTTTTTTAAGAGCAATTATATCACACACCGATACGTCGGATATCCCAACACAACCTTGTTCCCGAAATCCAATGAAATTATATGTGAAAAATTTGACTACAAAAACCCCCAAAAGGGAGACCGTATTATTTTTAATAAGACAACAGATGAGGATTGTTATATTGACGTTGCCGCAAAAATTTTTTCTACCTATCGCAGTCAAAAGGTATACCCATATTTCAAACTGTCCGGAGAGTTTCGGTATGCGTTTCAAGGAGACAGCAAATTGTACTTGTTTCAGCTGCGGGAAAACCGTGGAAGCGAGCAGGTCAATGTCTATCCGGTGGCCATTGATAAAAATGGAAATATGACCTTGTTTCATCAGCAAACCGTGAATCAGGCTGTCCAGCAGGGAGAGTGGTTTCGCATTACGATGTATTTAAACTTGGAAAACCATAAAGTGACGCTTTTTCTGCAAGGGGAAAAAATATTAGACAACGCAGATTTTGACAGCAACCTGGAAGTGCTGCATATGATGCGTATTCAGTGCCGCCCGGGTGCATACACCGGAACCTTGGAGTGCAGAAATGTGGAATTTACGGGATTGGATAAGCCCTATGCAGGGCAGCCGGAAGGTGAGGAGACCCGTACATCTATGTTTGGAGATGATCAGGAAATCCGGGATTATTTGGCAGATAAAACCGCCTTTCATTATTACGGAAAAAATGTCTACAGTCATGGTGAAAAATCGGATATGACCGCAGAGCCGATTTACGAAAACGGGGAACTTTATGTTGCGCTGGAGGATTTTAATCGTGCTTATGATTGCGCTGTTGTCCTGAACGGGAATCAGGCCGTTTTGGGAAATCAAAGTGTTGAGCTGAAGAATGAGATCCAAAATGCAGCTGGGGTTCGTCTGGTGCCGGTGCTACAGCTGGCGTCTGCACTGCTGGGACAGTACGTATTTGATGATACCAATGGCTTGATTTTGACCGCCGCTGAACCGCTGCCCTTTGACGTTGTAGATGAAACCCCTTATGATAAGCGCACAATCAACACCGGTTATATCGATCGCTTTACCCCTTTGCAATACATTTATGATTTCCTTCTTTTTGATCGGCCGACAAGAGAAGCGTTATTGGAGGATTTCAATACAGCAACGAATCACGGGGAACAACACCCCCGCATTATGGCAGACGCAGATGATTTTGCCCGTATCAAGACGCTGGCGGAGACGGATCCTTATATGGAACAGGTTGTCAATGATATTATCAAAGGTGCAGATGATGATTGTACACAGTCTCCCATCCGATTTGAATATCAGGATGATTTGCGAACCACCACCATGGCAGATCGGCTGCGGGATCGTATGATGCGCTGTGGTTTTGCTTATCAGATGACAGGGGAGCAAAAATATGTAGATAGTGCCTGGAAAAATTTAAATGCGTTAAATGATTTTCCGGATATTAATCCGGGGCATCCCATTGACACCGGATCCTATGGTGCCGGAATTGCAATCGGGTATGACTGGTTTTATGACGCTTTGAGTGAAGAACAGCGTCAGAATATCCGGGAAAATGCGCTGCGGCTTCATCTGACAGTGATAACGGAGGGATTTTACGGACGTTCCCCGGTACGGGGCGGCAATGATGGCAACATCAATGTCATTGGCTATTATAACAAGTGGATCAGCAATTACAATGCGTGGACCAATTCGGGAAGTCTGATGATGGCTCTTGCGTTTATGGAAGATTATCCGGAGGTATGCAGCGATTTGCTTTGGCATAGCATCCGCAGCCTGGAATATACCTTTAAAAATCTGTATCCAGACGGTTCCTGGGTAGAGAGCACCAATTATTGGACCATTGTAGCAAGGTCTATGGCATATGTTTATACCTGCCTGGAGGAAGTCTATGGCACCAATTTCAAGCTCTCCAATTTTCCGGGAACCAAGGAGACGGGACCTGCCAATCTGGCGCTTCGCAGTATGGTTGCCTCTTATAACTATCACGATTGCGGAGAAGAAAATTCTTATGCCAATTATCCAATGGCGTTTCTGGGACAGTATTTTGATCAGCCGGAACTGCTTGCTGCTCGCAAAGCGACTCTGATTCAGGGATATGACGGACGGATGAAAAAAATCACCGCCGATGTATTTGATGCGTTGTTTTATGATCCGGCGGTGACTATAGATCAGATCAAAACAATGCCCCGTATGTATACCACCCGTGGATTGGAAATGTTCTCTGTACACGAGGATTATACGGATTATGACGGACTTTTTGTGGCGGCGCATGGCGGGCCGGTTTCGTTTTACCATTCCCACAACGACAATGGTGATTTTGTCTTTGATCTCAATGGCGTGCGCTGGGCATATTCTCTGCCAGCCGAAGATTATAATTCATCCTTGCCGGGATCTGAGCGTTATCGAATGCGGACAGAAGGGCATAACACCATCACCATCAACAATAACAAGGGCATGAACCAGCGGAGCAATACGTATGCCCCGCTCATTGCTGCGGAGGAAGGTGAAGACGGCGCCTTTGGCGTTTATGATTTGAGCGAATCCTATGCTGATGCAGATAAGTTTTTGCGTGGTTTTTATGTGGGGGAGAATTACCGCAGCTTAACCATTCGTGATGAAATTACGCTGAATAAGGATCATTCGGAAATTTACTGGTTTATGCACACCCGGGAGAATGCGCAGGTGGTGAATGACCATACCGTTTTGCTTACCTCTCGCAGCGGCAATCAAAGTCTGTTTCTCAGCTTTGAGACAAGTGCCGAATCGGCAGAGATTTCTATCATGGACGCAAAACCCTTGCCATCGTCTCCTCAGGGAGAGGGACAAAATCCCAATACGGGAGTGCGCAAGGTTGCCATTCGTCTGATAGGCAGCGGCAAAGTGACATTGACAGTGCGTTTGGGCGAGAGTGCCGGTGAGGTAAATCAAACGCCCATTGCGGATTGGAGCGTTGCTTCTGATGTGCCGGAACCGCCTGCGGGAGAAGGCGACTTGGTATTGGCTTATGGAAAAGAAATAAATGGTGGAGTTGCGGCAGTGGAGATGAAGATGGATTTCTCTTCACGGTTGGGTGTGTCTCAAAATTATGAATTTTGCTTTGATTTATATCCCAAACTGACGGCAGGTTCCTTTAATTTTTATTTGGGCAGCTACTATCAGCTGGTGTATCAGGAGGATGGTTACACCTTGCGTTATAGACAGAAAGATGATGCCGATTTTACAGAAGCGGGAACATATAAAATGAAAAAATTTATTCCCATTCGAATTGTTGTGCAGGATAAACAAACCGCCGACCTCTATATTGACGAAGAACTTGCAGTTGGAGGACTGTCGGCACGAGACAGGTTTGATTTTACCAAATTTGGATTTGTGCTCAATAATGGAATGAAAGGAAATGTTTATTTGGATAACCTCAAGCTTGTGACATATGATTTATCAGGCAATGATTTGGTATGTTCTATAAACGGGGACTCTTTGAAGATAAAAGCTGCACTTGCAGATGAATATAATCTTCCCCGTGTGATGATAGGATTCTACCAAGATGATGTATTGCTTGATTCCATCATGCTGGAGGATTTTATAGACAAGCGTTTAGAAAAAAGTCTTCCTCTTCCAGCAGAAGGCACAGAGGTCAAAGTGATGCTTTGGGACAATTTGTGTCCTCTCTCGGATGTAAAAAAGTTAGTTGTGTAGGGTAAAATTGCTTTGCGCAGTAAGTTTTGACGAAACGGTTTGAATGCCGGTAGAATGTGAATGGAATGCAGAAGACAGAAAGGATAGGTCAGCAGCATGAATCAAATCAAATATGAAAAGCAGATAGAGGTTCGATACGAAACGGACGTTTGCGTTGTCGGAGGAGGGCCCGCTGGCGTTGCTGCGGCGGTCAGCGCCGCAAGAAACGGGGCAAAAGTATGTCTGTTTGAAAAGGAGCAGTGCTTTGGCGGGGCGGCAACGGTGGCCAAGGTGCCGGCTTTTATGCGGTTTTCAGACGGAGTACATTTTCTTGCAGGGGGGATTGGCCGGGAAATTTTTGACAAGCTTTATGGCAATATCGATGATACAACCATAGAATTTTCAATTCCTGTAGAAAAGCTGAAAACAATTTATGACGACATGGTGTGTGAGGCTGGAATAACGTTTTTGTTTGATACGGCTTTGCTGGATGTGCAAATGTCCGGAAATACGGTAGAGTATGCAATTTTACAAGGACATGAACAGATTTTTGCGGTGAGGGCAAAGTATTTTATTGATGCTACGGGAGACGGGTTTTTGTCTGTGGCGGCCGGAGCGGATTTTGCCTTTGGAGACAAGCAGGGAAACACAATGCCTGCGACCCTGTGCAGTATTTGGGGAGATATTGATTGGAGCCGGGCGGTGGTAGAGCTTGGGCGTGACCCGGATAATCGTTGCCTAAAGCAAGCGTTTGAAGATGGCGTTTTTACAATAAAAGATCCGGGTTTACCAGGAATGTGGCGTTTTGACAGACATTACGGCGGCGGAAATATTGGACATGTTTTTCATGTGGATGGAACAGATGAAAAATCTATCACAGACGGAATCGTGCAAGCGCGAAAACGAATGCGGGAATATGAATACTATTATACGCATTATTTGGAGGGTTATGAAAATGCCAAATTGCTGCTTACGGGGGATATTTTAGGGATACGGGAGACGCGACGTATTGTATGCGAGTATATGGCTCGCTTAGAGGATTATCAAAATCACGCCGTTTTTGCAGATGAGATAGGCAGATATTGTTATCCCATTGACATTCATTCCCATACCATTGGTGTTAAGACAGAAGAGGGAGAATTTTATGCCCAAGGATATCAAAAAGGAAAGAGCTATGGAATTTCTTATCGGTCTTTGCTTCCTAAGAAATTAGACAATGTACTTGTTGCCGGAAGGTGTGTTGGCGCAGAACGGGCGATGATGGGATCCATGCGAGTCATGCCATGCTGTTTTATTACAGGTATGGCGGCGGGAACCAGCGCCGCTCTGGCAAATAAGGCAAATGCAGCGCTGCGGCAAATAGATATGCATGTGTTGAGAAGTCTGCTGATTCAGCAAGGTGCATATTTACCCTAAATATTGAACTAAAGTGTGAAACAAAGCTATAATAGTTTATTAATAGATTTTTGTTGAGACAACTCCGGGTTTTGTGTAAAGTGTTTACGACACCTCCAAGATGATATATAATAATATATCATTTTGGAGGTTTTAAAAATGCCAAGGTACAAATTAAGTCCGGAAGAACGGGCAGCAGAAAAAGAAAGAAAAGAAAATTTAAGAAAGTTAATGCAAGGAATAGATGTCAAGAATTTTGATAGAACTTTCCGCAATTCCATTCAGCGCAACATTGAACTTTGCAGCCTTATCTGTATCACGGCCTCTTGTGTTTCTACAGGTAAGTGCGGCTTCTGCATTTTCCTTGCCCGGAATCGTAAGAACCACCTTAGGATACTGTGGCAAGATTCGCAGATCCGTCAGGTTTTTGTGTACAGACAATAGTTATCGGGTTGGGAGAGGTCCGTTGCGATGCCTTCGGCAAAGTGGTTTTTTCATGTGTATCAATACCTTTCTGCATAAAACTGTGTTAAATAGATTTTCCCAGATCATAGGCCTGTTGAAGTTCCGGCTTGCCTTTGATATCACCTACATCCATGTTTCCTCCTGCCAAAATATGACCGAGGTTTTTCCATCTGAGATGTTCCATAAGATGATCATAGTAAAGTACGGCGTCAGCAAAACCATTGCCTTCTGCCGCCATTAACAGAGCTGATGATTTATTTTCTCTGAGAAGATTTTCTTCTCCTTCTTCCAGTGCAAACAAACGGTCAAGAGCTGTTTTGAGTTGTCCGCTGATTGTCCAATAATATAAAGGACTTGCAAGAATAATGATGTCACTGTTTTTAACTTCCGGATAAATTTTCGCCATATCATCCTTTTGAACACAAGGACATTCCTTGCCGCTGTGTCCGCCAAAGCAACCCTTACAACCGTGGATATCCATGCTATTGAGAAAAAATTCTGTAACTGTGTTCCCGGCGCTTTCTGCGCCCTTTGTAAACGCTTCTACAAGAGTAGCGGTGTTTCCTTTTTTACGAGGACTGCCGTTCAATATCACAATTTTTTTATTCATTGATCATAGACATCCCTTTCCAATTAGATTTTATCTGCCAGCGCAGCCGCTTGCAGGCAACCATCTGTCTTATCAATATCTCCCACATTCAAAACACCCGGAATCAGCACTTCTCCTATCATGTTCCATTTGTTAAGTGCAGCGGTACGCTCTATAGGAACTCTTACTCCGTCCAGAACAGTCATATCATTTTCCTCACAGCAGGCAATCAGAGCGCAGCCCTTTCCGAAAATATCTTTACCGCCAACGACCAATGAGTAGATACGATCAATTACACCCTTGATTTGAGACGGTATAGAATACCAGTAAACCGGCATAGTGAAAACAATTACATCGGATTCCAATATGACTGGCGCAATAGTATTGAAATCATCGTCAAAAGAACAAGCCTTTCCGGTTTTAAAGCATGTCTCGCAAGCGTGGCAACCGCCAATTTTCATCATTGCGGCATCAAATCTGGTTACGCTATGCCCTTTTGCTTCGGCAGCTTTGATAAATGCATCCGTCATAGCGAAACTGTTTCCGTTTTTTCTGGGACTACCCGTGATTACAACAATTTTTTTACTCATATAAAATTCCTCCTTTTAGGCTTAAGTTTGACATGTTTTACTATTCATGCTATAATTATATCAAGAATTAATAAAAAAACAAGTACGCACATTAAAGTGCGATACTTACATCAATGTCTAATACTTACCTATAGGAGAGTGTAATATGAGCGAACGTTGTATTTCTAATGAGACTTTGGGGACTACCGGATTTAGTTATACCCTTTCACTAATAAATGGAAAATATAAGATGACCATACTTTATACACTTATGGAATTTGGAGTTGTACGCTTTAATGAAATGAAAAAATATATAGGAGAAATTTCCTATAAGACGCTTAGTTCCTCTTTAAAAGAATTAGAAGCAGATCAGCTTGTTCATAGGGAAGAGTATCCACAAATCCCACCAAAAGTGGAATATAGCCTGACCGACAGAGGAAAATCTCTAATTCCTATCTTAGATAGTATGTGCGAATGGGGTGACAAAAACAGAATTTGAATTACGCTTTAAAAAGAAGATTTGATATATAGTAAATGTATCATGGTACAGATTTATTCTCACACCTTTTTATAATTTCATTTTTCTCATTGGTTAACCTCTATCCAACCACGCGACTATCGCGTGGTTCAGCGTGTCGATAAAGTATCGACACGCTGGCAGATGCCGAAAAAGGAAGTTAGATTTTCCGTAATCGCTTTCGTCGGCGTACAAAGGTACGGTAGAGAGCGATTGCGGGAAAAGCAAGCAATGACG